>NZ_CP137846.1 GCF_033546815.1 Metamycoplasma subdolum | reverse complement strand
TACAATTTTACTTACTTTGCAATTTTAAAAATTCAACTTTATTTAAGCAAAATTTTCAAAATAAAAAATGTTATTAACAATTTTGCTTGTAAATTATTTTTCTGTTAATAACCACTATTTTTTACAATCAAAAACTTTGATTTTTTAAGGTTTTTGTTGCTTTTTTGTCTTATCTTTCACTTTTTTATCAAGTAAATTAAAAAACTTAAAGTTAAAAGAGGTTAAAATTTTTAAACTTGGATTTATTTAATATATGATAAAATAAATAGAGTTTTATTTAAAAAATATCTAATAAGGAGCGAACATGAAAAGAACTTATCAACCTAAAAAACGTAAACACATCAAAGTTCATGGTTTCATGGCTAGAATGCAAACTAAAGATGGAAGAAGAGTTTTAGCAGCTAGACGTGCAAAAGGCAGAAAAATACTAACTGTTTCAGATGAAAAATAATTAGAAAAGTATGACAGAAAAAAATATCTTAAAAAAGAATCATGACTTTCAAAGAATAATTAATAGTAATAGTCAGATCGTAACTAAAAACTTAATTATTTACTTTTTACCAAGCGATTTTTTTAAGGTTGGAATAAGCATACCGAAGCAATTTGCCAATGCAGTTTTGAGAAATCATTACAAAAATCAGATTAGAACAATTTTAAGACAGATGAATATAGACAATATAAATTTTGAATCAGTCATAATAGCAAGAAAAACATTTTTATCTCTTTCTTTTGAAAATAAAGAAAAAGAAATAAGAAAAATATATGAAAGGATAGTCAATGGGGAAAGCAAATAAACACTATGACATTTTTAGGGTTAATAAATCTGAAGAACCTAATAAAAATGCAAAAAGCAAGTGAGCAAAAGCTTGAAAATGAATAAAAATAATCATTGTTGTTCTCTTCATTGCTATTGGGCTTGTAGGCTGTGTTCAATCATTTACAATTAAAACAAATAATAAAGTAGGACAAGGAAGTGAATACTACGCTACTGCAAAAAGACTTTCACCTAATGTTCAAACTTTAAGATACAATGAAACTTCAAACTCATTTGAATTAAAAGATGTTAAAACTGATAATTTACAAGTTAACGCTTTACTTTCATTGAAATCACCAGAAGCAGTTGAAAAACTAACTGAGCAAGATAAAAAAACTGGCGGAACATATGATGCTTATGGGATTAGAACTTTAGCTATCGCTTTAGAAAAACCCGAAACTAAAGTAGTTAATGGTAAAAAGAAAACTGAATATAAAAATGTTGTTGAAGAGCAAGACGGAAAATACTATGTTTATGGCCAAAATGGTAACTTCGCTTACATCAATTTAGGCAATAAAAATGGTAAATTTGCAACGCAAAATTACACCCCAACAACTAAATTCACAAATATTTATGTCCCTTACATTGAATTTGAAAAAACAGTTGATGCTAATGGCGACGAAGTTGCTGATTACACAAAAATCAAAGAGGTTCGAGGCAAAGTTATTAAAGATACAATTTCAGCTGGTGCAGGAATTGAAGAAATCTTTTTAAGAGACGCTTTACAAATTCTTTACAACGAATCAATCAAACAATATATTGATAAAAACGTCTATGGATTCAAAGAGGCAATAAAAGAAGTTACAAGCAAAGATATAACTAAAGAAAATTATGAAACTGTTATGGGAGATTTCTTCCAACAGCTTCCATTAAAAGTAAATATTAGTTCAAAAGAAGTTGGAATTAAACTTCGTGATACAACTAGTTTACTTAACTCCGCAATTGATAGTTATATTAATATGTCAAGATATGGACCTTCTAATCGTGATGAAGGAAAATTCAAAGTTTATACAATAGACTTTGTGTCAGCAAGTGGTAACTACAAAAAATCTGAAGCTTTTCAAGCAATTGCCGCTGATGGAACACTTGTACCAAGAAATCAATTAATTAAACTTAAAGATTATTGATCTCACGGACCTTTCTTTGGACTATTTGTTTTCCCAGTTCAAAGATTTATGGATGCCATAATTTATGGAACAGGAGTTACTGGTTGAAGTGTTATTTTAGCTTTAATTGTTACTCTAATAATCGTTCGTTTAATTACTTTCGCTGTTTCATTTAAGTCTTTATTTAGTCAATCAAAAATGGAAGAATTCAATCAAAAGAAAGCAAAGATTGAAGCAAAATATGCTGAGTTTAAAAATAATAAACAAATGCAACAAAAGAAACAACTTGAAATAGCTGAACTTTACAAAAAAGAAAAAATTAGTCCTTTTGGACAAATTGCTTCTTCATTTGTAACACTACCTATTTTGATTGTTGTGTTTAGGATTATTTCTGCAGCACCTGAAATTAAGCAAGCAACATGATACGGAATTAGCTTATCTGCAACTTCAGTAAAAAGACTTCTGGCAGGTGAGTGGCTCTACCTTCCAATTCTAATATTCTCAATTGGAATTCAAGCACTTGCTCAATATACACCTAAACTTTTACAGCGGAAAAAGAAGCAGTTTCGTGCTGATGCTTACACGCAAGCCGCGATGAAAAAACAAGGTAAAAAAGGAAATATAGTTTCTTTAATTATTATCTTCATTGGTATTCTTTTCTCAGCCGGTCTTCAAATTTACTGAATAATTGGTGGTGTCTTTACAATCATCCAACATATCGCAGTTCATTACATTCAAAGAACTAAATGATTTAAAACAAAAATTGAGCCTAAATTATTTAAAAACTAAAAGTTACGAAAAAGTTGATCGTAACTTTTTATTTTAAAAACTCAAAAAGAAAAAATCGTTTAAAATAACTTAAAATTTAAATAACTAAAAAGGAAGTGTATTTACATGAATAATTTAAAAGATAAAATCTCAATCTATTTCTACAAAACTCAAGAAATTGCTAAACAAAAAGCAAACAAAAAAATAGTAACCCTACAATTTTTTCAACGTCATAATGATGTAAAACTTTGTGGTATTAATGAAGCATTAGAAATTTTAAAAAACAACACTGACATAAGCAAATATTCAATTCGCTATATACCCGAAGGAAGCATAATTCATAACCGCGAAGTTGTTCTTGAACTTGAAGGCCCATATGCTGAATTTGGAATTTGAGAAGGAATCATTGATGGCATTTTAGCAAGACAAAGTTCTATTGCAACAAATGCTTATAGAATAGTAAAAGCCGCAGGTAAAAAAACCGTTATTAGTATGGCTGATCGTGCAGACCACTACATCAATCAAGAAAGAGACGCTTATGCAATCAATGTTGGTGGTATTAAAAATCACTCAACATTACTTTCTTCAAACTATGATGAAAAAAGAACTTACGGATCAATGCCTCATGCTTTAATTCAAATGTTTGAAGGCGATGTTGTTGAGGCTTGCAAAGCATATCACGAAACTTTTCCTAATGATGAACTTTATGCTTTAGTAGATTTTCACAACGACGTAATTAAAGATTCTTTAGATTGTTTAAAAGAATTTGGCAAAACTTTAAAAGGTGTAAGAATTGACACCTCAAAAGCATTGATTGACAAAATGTTTGTTGAAGGTGAAGCTGAATTTGGAGTTACTCCAACCCAAGTAAAAAGACTTCGTGAAGCATTAGATAATAATGGCGGAAAGCATGTAAAAATTGTTGTTTCAAGTGGTTTTGATGCAAATAGAATTCAAACTTTTGAAGATGAAGAAACACCAGTTGATTCATACGGGGTTGGTGCAAGTTTATTAAAACTTCACGTCAATTTTTCAGCAGATGCAACCAAAGTTAATGGAAAACTTATTGCAAAAGCAGGACGTGGTTATTTAAAAAACCCAAAACTAGTAGAATTTAAATAAGGAGATGAATATGAACAACGAAGCAGAAAAAGAACAAAAGCAAAAAGGAAAAGCAATACTTTATGAAGTATTAGGTTTTGTAGTCCAATTTCTACTTTTAGCAATTGGAATTCTTCTATTTATTACTGGAGCAAGTATTTTCATGCCAGTAAGTAAAGCCGTTATGATCACTTGTTATTTCTTTGGAACATTATTTTTATTAGTATTTATTCTAGTAACAGTTGCATTTATTATGGTACTTTTAAGAGAAAGAAAATATCGCAAAAATGCCATTGATTGCGACTTACTATTTAAAGATAGAATAGTTCCTGATGAATGAAAAGAAGAAAGTGAAAAATACAAGCTAGAAGATGAACAAGATAAACTTTCAAGAAACATTTACTTTGCATTTTTACAAGATTTTGAAAGAAAATCATTCAAGTTACCAAACCTTAAACTTGATGATATAAGAATAAAAATTGCAATTGAAAAAATGATGCACAGAATTAGTGAAACTCATGAATGTTTTGATCCATTTTTAGGAATAGAACTAACTAGAGCTTCAATGAGAAGACTTGTTACAAAGCGTGAACTTTTACGTTATAAAGCTTACTTTATCAATATCAAAGAACTTATCACATTTGTAAATGATGTTGTAAGAGACAAAATTGGTTCAAGTAGTATTAATCAAACCGTTTAGTTAAGGAGAAAGATGAAAAAAAGAGTTGTTTTAGGTATGAGCGGAGGAGTCGATTCTTCCGTTTGTGCTTATCTATTACAAAAAGAAGGTTATGAAGTTATTGGTCTTTTTATGCGTAATTGAGACTCTTTTTTAAACAACGATTTTTTAGGAAATCTTAACATCTCTCAAGACATTTGCCCACAAGAACAAGATTTTGAAGATGCAAAAAAAGTTGCAAAGCAACTTAATATTGAAATTAAAAGAGTCGACTTTATAAAAGAATATTGAGAACATGTTTTCAGCTATTTAATAAATGAATACAAAAAAGGAAGAACTCCTAATCCTGATATTTTTTGTAATAAATTTATTAAATTCAAATCATTTGCTGATTATGCTTTCAACGAATTAAAAGCTGACTTTATCGCGATGGGACATTACGCTCAAACCAAAGATGGTTTTTTATACCGCGGAAAAGACAAAAGCAAGGACCAATCATATTTTCTAGCTCAACTTTCAAACGAACAACTTAAAAAAGTAATATTTCCTTTAGCTGAAATTTCAAAATCAGAAGTAAGAGAAATTGCTCAAAAATTGAATTTAGCTACTGCATTAAAAAAAGATAGTACTGGAATTTGTTTTATCGGAGAAAGACGTTTCGCTGATTTTTTACAAAACTATATTCCCGCAAAGCCTGGAAATATAATTGATATTGCAAGTGGTAAAATTGTAGGAAAACATAAAGGTGCTATGTATTATACAATCGGTCAAAGAAAAGGACTTAACCTAGGCGGTTTTGAAAAACCTTATTTTGTAGTTGGACATAATATAAATAAATGTGAAATCTATGTTGCAAACGAAGATAATAAGAGTTATCTTCTTTCTGACAAAATGATTGCAACTGATTTCAACCAAATTGCATCAAAAATTCCTGAAAACAACTTAACAGCAAAATTTAGATATCGTCAAGAAGATATTCCTTGCAAAATAAAGTTGATTGAAAATAATAAAATCGAAGTTAACTATCCTGATACTGAAGCAGTTACTCCAGGCCAAGAAGTTGTAATCTACCACGATAATGAAGTTATCGGTGCAGCAATT
Organism: Metamycoplasma subdolum; assembly: GCF_033546815.1. NCBI lineage: Bacteria > Bacillati > Mycoplasmatota > Mycoplasmoidales > Metamycoplasmataceae > Metamycoplasma > Metamycoplasma subdolum. The sequence continues at coordinate 649,034 of NZ_CP137846.1, read as the reverse complement.
ATTGATGAAATTTTTTACCAAGACGTTAAAAAAGAATTTGTGTAATTGTATTAAATAGAATTAAAAAAGCCGCTTGAAAGCGACTTTTATTTCACCATTCTTTTTGTTTACTAATCTTAAAGACCAAAAATTTGTTCTTTAGCAGCCTTAGCAAATTCTTTGCCTTTTAATGTTTCAATAATTGAAAGAGCAAATTCAACTGCTGCTCCTGCTGATCTACCAGTAACAATTCTTCCGTTATAAACTGTAGACAAGTTTTCGTTTCTGTTTTTGCTTGCAGTTTGACGAATATTTTGAATTGGGTAAGATGAATATTTAACATCATCTTTAAAAATTCCTTTTTCGTACAATGCATTAGGTGTGTCGCAAATTGCAAAAACATATCTCTCCATTTTTACAAAGTATTCAATAACATCTAAAGACTTTCTATCTTCTCTTAGTTCTTGTGCACTTTTTCCACCAGGAATGAAGATTGCATCATATTTATCAATATCCGTTTTGTTGTTAACGTAATATTCACAAAGTCCGTATTGTCCTCTCGCTGATGTGTATTTATGGTTGTAGAATTCAATTTCGCTGAAAATAGATGCTTTTTTAAGAGCTCCCAAAGTTACTATTAATTCAATATCATTGAATTTTGGGTGTAGTAGTACTAGTAGTTTCATTTTTATTTTGTATCCTCCTGATTTTATACAAATTAATTATACTTTGTAAGTTTTCATTTTTTATTTCTTAATATAACTTATTTTTTGTTATTAATTTAAGAATTACATTTTATTCATTTTTCTTGCTCATTTTATCTATAATTAGAGCAGCTGTTTTAAATTAATCAGCTTCAATTTAATTAAAAAATCATAATTATCAGAACTTTAGAATATATAGGAAAAAACATGAAAAAACAAGAAATAAATAAAGCGAATGATATACAATGCTTTGACGATTTAATGTCAGCACCTTGCTATGACTTTCAAGTAAAAAATCGGCCACGCCACCTTTTTAATATGGGGCAAATTACAACCATCAAAGCTTATAAATATGACGGAACTTTATACCGTCAATATGAAGGGGCTAAAATAATTGCGAACCTTAATGACTTTGTTGTGGTCTTACTTATGAAATCAAAAGTCCAAGAAAAAGATATTAACTGAGTTGTTTCAGATCCAATCTTATTTTTCTTTGCAAAGAATCATTTTTATAATGCATCAGTAACTTTAAATAAGAACAAACCGAACTACATTTATGTTAATTTGGCAAGTCCGTTTTTCATAGATAAACAAGTCATTAAATATATTGACCTTGACATTGATATTAAAAGTTATATTGATAAAGAGTTTAACGTTATTGATTGAATGGATTTCAAGACTTCAATCGAAGCTTATAACTATCCTTTAGAACTAATTTATCGTTTATATGATGAACTTGATTTTTTATATGATCAGTTCAAAAATAAAAATGGAGTTTTTTCAAAAAATCTAACAGCAGGTATTGAAAAAATGTTGCGTGAAAGTGGCGATATTTAGAAAATAAGAAATTTTAAAAAGCAACTTAATCCAAGTTGCTTTTTGATTTTTGATATTACACAGTTTCTTGAAAAATATCAGATAGAACTTCTTGTAATTGTTCAGGCAAAATTTGTCTCAATGTTCCTTGTTGTGCTAGCGAAATTCCACCAGTTTCCTCAGAAACAATTAAGGTTGTCGCATCACAAATTTCACTAATCCCCATTCCTGCTCTATGTCTTGCACCATACTTATTATCAATTGATTTTTTAGTAATTTTGTAATAGGTTGAAGCATAGTAAATTTTATTGCCACGAATAATTATTGCTCCATCATGTAAAGGACTTTTTTTGTTAAAAATTGCAATAATTAATGAACTTGAAATATTAGCATCAATGATAATTCCGTCTGTTCTTAAAAGATCTAAATTATCATGGTTTTCAATAGTAATAATTGCTCCAGTTCTGTTTCTTGAAAGATATTCTAAAGCTTCTCTAAGTTGGTGAATCAAACGAATTTTTGTTGATTGTCCTAATGCCTCTCTTTTTGTTTTTAGTTTCTTAACATGTGATACAAAAAGAAAAAGATAACGTGCAAATGAAACTAAAAATAAAAAGCAAACCATACCTAAAATTGTATATAAAAGAATTTTCTCAGTCATTCTATCTCCTTCTATAATAATCATTTGGTAAGTGTATAAATAATTAACACCATTGCGATAAAAATTAAGGTACAAATTCCAATTATTGCAAGTCTAACTCCTTTAGAAAGTGGACGAGTTGTTTGCGCTAAAGGCGACTCTGATCAATTTTCAAACTCAGTATAAGCATTATATTTAATCCTAATTTTGTTTTGACGTTTTTTAGTTTCATCAACATATTCTTCAAGTTTTTCATCAATGATTTTCATTCAACGAATTTCTTTGAAATTCTCAAAAATTTCCATCTCAGAATAATCTTTGATGAAAACTGCGTTCTTTTTATAAATTTGAAAGTCTTTAATAAGTTTTGAAGTGGTATCTTCATCAGGGTCATAAATTAAACTTCTTGTGTCTTTTTGCTTCTGTGCCATAAGTTTACCTTTAAAATTTTGTTATTTTTATTTAATAATTATAAACTTTTTTATAATTTATAATGCAATCACAGATTGACATAAGTATAGAAGACGGAGCTAACTTAAAAAATGAAAAAAACTATTAAAGATTTGAAATTGGGCGGAAAAAAAGTTATCCTAAGAGTTGACTTTAACGTTCCAGTTGAAAATGGAAAAGTTGTTGATAACAAAAGAATCGTTTCAACTTTACCAACTATAAAATACATTTTAGGTGAAGGTGCTTCATTAATTCTTTTAAGCCATTTAGGAAGAGTTAAATCAGAAGTTGAAAAAGAACAAAAAACACTTTTACCTGTTGTAAAAGAATTCTGCAATTTAATTAAAAGAGAAGTATTCTTTATTCAAGAAACTCGTGGACAAGAAGTAAGAGATGCTGCTAAAAATTTAAAACCTGGACAAATATTATTTTTAGAAAACACTCGTTTTGAAGATCTAAATGACAAAGCTGAATCTACAAATAATGAAGCACTTGCAAAAGAATGAGCAAGTTTAGGTGATGTATTTATTAATGACGCTTTTGCAACTGCACATCGTGCTCACGCATCAACTGTTGGAGTAGCACAATTTGCAAAAGAAAGTGCACTTGGCTTCTTAATGGAAGAAGAAGTTAAACACTTATCAAAACTATTAGATGGTTTTGAACGTCCTTTTGTAGCAGTAATTGGTGGTGCAAAAGTTTCAGATAAAATTAAAGTTTTAGAAAGGCTTTTCACCGTTGCTGACAAAGTTTTAATTGGTGGTGGAATGGCTTACACCTTCAAGAAAGCACAAGGACACAATATTGGAAATTCACTTTGTGAAGATGACAAAGTTGAACTTGCTAAGAAGTTTTTAGAAGAATACAATGACAAAATTGTTCTACCTGTTGACTTCGGTATTTCTAAAGAATTTGCTAATAATAAAGTAATTTACACTAATCCTAAAAACCCAAATATTCCTGATGGATTTGAAGGGCTTGATGTTGGTCCTAAAACAGTCAAGATTTTTGCTCAAGAAATTGCAAAAGCAAAAACTATTTTCTGAAATGGTCCTTTAGGTGTTACTGAATTTTCAAATTTTGAAATGGGAACACGTAAAATTGCTATTGAAATTAGTAAAAACAAATCTGCTTACTCAGTTGTAGGTGGTGGTGATTCAGCTGCTGCTATTAATAAATTAGGATATCAAGACAAATTCTCATTTATCTCAACTGGTGGTGGAGCTTCAATTGAATTTGTTCAAGGAAAAGAATTACCTGGAATTGAAGCAATTCAAGATAAATAATAGAAACTAAAAATAAAAAGGTGCCCTTTCAAAGCACCTTTTTTTGTTCTATTTAATTATTGTTCCAAACATTTGATTTACAACTTGTGAATAAATTTTTAAAGTTTCTTCATGAATTGGTTTGTAATTTGCTTGCTTAGTTGCTAAATCCATAAATTTATTAATGAATCATTTAGCACGTGAACTTTTTACAATAACTGCTAGATTAAGTTCATTTAGATCATCTGTTTTTAAATTTAAATCTTTATAGTATTGATCATCATTTTTTGCAATTCTTACAAATAATTTTGTTTCGCTTAGATTTACACCTAAAGTTGCAAGCTCAACTTTGATTTTGCCTATTTTAACATCAACAATTTGTAAAACTCTGTCAATAACTTCAATCATTGTTTGATCTAACATTAGATTAACAATTTGTCAGAAAATGTGAGTTGAAATGTCTGTTAAAGTAGCAATTCTTACAATTTCACTCAATAAATTAATTTGATCTGAGATTAATTTATTAATTTTTTGATCTTCTTCAGTTGCAGGATTTGGGTTTTGCTTGTTGGTTTTTTCTAAAAACCAAGGGAAAAATTTTGCAACAATTACTTGTTTAACTTCTTTTTCTGCAAGCAATGTAGTTTTGTTTGCAAGAACTTTATCTTTTATTTTCTCGTTTTTGTCTTCTTTTCCAAGCATTGCTATTATTTCATTAATTAAATCTTCTTTAATTGCCTTGTATTTTTCATCATACAATGCTAGTTTTGCAGTTTCTTTTTCAGTTAAACCTTCGCCCTTTTGAACTTTAGTCAAAATTTCTTTAAATTCAGCTATTTCTTGTTCTTGAATAAATAAGGCATCTGGTGGTATAACTTTACCATTTAAATAAAACTCTCAGTTATTTTCGTTCATAGCCTTATTTTTGAAACCTTGAACTGTTTCTTGTAAATTTTGTTTATTTCTATAAAATTCAGTACCTGCTCCAATTAAGTTACCAATGTTATTTAGTCCTCTTGTTTGACCAAAAGTTAAGATTTTTACACTTTTGTCAACTCAACCATAATAGTTTTGTTTGTAACCTCCACTTAATGCAGCAACGTTTGCAGAAAGAATACCTGCTGGAATTGCGGCTGCCGCTTGAAGAACGCCTCCAATTGCACGATATCCAATTGTTGATCTACCTTCAACTTTTCTTAATTCAAGTGGTTCTCTTAATCAACCTCTAATAAAGATTGCGATAAAACCACCAATTGCAAGAAATCCAATCAACACAATATAAACAATAAGTGAAGCAATGACTTTATCCATTTGCCCAAGGTCAATTGTATTTGTATTAGTGGTTTTTACTATTAATGGTTCAATGATATTTTTCATTGCTAATTTTGATGTTGGAATAGCAATACCAACTCCGGCACCAAGCCCAACTAATGTAAAACAAGTTACATAAATTGCTGATCTTGTGCCTTTAATAAAACCAATTAAAAAACCTAACCCAATTGTTACAATAAAGATAACAATCATAACAGCCAATGCTGCTGGTGAGTTTCCAAAATCAATCAATTTTTGAAACTTATTTAAATAATCCAATTTATTTCCCATGTTTTTTTCCTTTTAATAACATTTTAACTTATTTAAAATAAATAAAAAGTAACATAATTATTTTTTTATCAAAATGTCAAGAATTATATTGAAAAAGATTGAACAATTTTGAACATTCAAAAATTTAAAAAACATTCTTATTAAAGAAGAAATTTGAAATTTTTAGTCTAATATTTTTCAATATATTTTTTCTTTTTAATTTAACTCAAGTTTATAAGCCAAAAGTCCCGCTAATTGTTAAAAATAGTTATAATTATATAATTTAGTTAAATTAGCTAAATTAAGGAGAAAAATTTTATGGCAAAAAATAATTGAAAAACTGCACTTGATGCACTTGAAAAATATGACAACATTTTTATTTTTCACCACATCAGACCTGATGGTGATTGCCTTGGAAGTCAATTCGGACTTCGTGAATTTTTAAGAACAAATTATCCTCATAAAAATGTTTTTGTATTTGGTGATGCAGTTGGCAACTTCCCATTCTTAACTTGAGATTTTGACAAGTTTGAAGAAGTTGATAAAAAATACTTTGAAAACTCACTTGGTGTTGTTGTTGATGCTAACTCTTCAGGAAGAATTCAATTTTCTGAATATATCTTGAAAAAATCATTTACTAAAATGTTAAGAATTGACCATCACCCAGTTGATCCAGATATTAAATATGACTATACTTGAGAAGATGAAACATTTGCTGCTGCGGCTGAACAAATTGCTTATATTGCAATGATGGCAAAATGAAAAGTTTCACTTAATGCCGCTAAATATACTTATTTAGGAATTAACACAGACTCTGGTAGATTTAACTTTGAATACGTTCAAAAAAGAACTTTTGATGTCACTTCATATCTTCATAATGCTGAAGGATTTAAAGTTTGATCAATAAATTTACCGCTTTCTTATCGTGATGAAAGAAAAGTTCGTTTTAACGCTTATATGATGTTAAACTACAAAAAAGAAGGCAAAGTTATTTACTTCCACGTAACTAAAAAGCTTATGGATAAATTTAAATTAAATCATCTTGAAGCTGTTGATGTAAGTGTTTTAGGAAACATTGGCGATTCAAAAGTATGAGTACTTTTTATAGATGAACCTAATGGAAACATTAGAGCAAGAGTTAGATCAAACGGAATTTGAATTAATCATATTTGTGAAAAATATGCTCCTGGCGGAGGACATGAAGTTGCAGCAGGTGCAACTTGCAAGAACAAAAAAGATATGAAAAACTTAATTCAAGACTTAAAAGAAGAGGTTGAAAAACATGCTTAAAATTACTAAAGAAAAACTTGCACTTTTTAAGAAAATTGAAAATCAAATAAAATCTTATAAAAACATTATTATTTATCACCACATCAGACCAGATGGAGATTGCCTTGGAAGTCAAAGAGGACTTAAAAAACTTATTGAAGCAAACTTTCCTGATAAAAAAGTTTACGCAATCGGTGATTCTAAAAATTTATTCCCTTATTTAGATTTAAAAATGGATAAACTTCCTGAAGGAAAAATTAAATCTTCACTTGCAATAATTGTTGATGCTAACTTTAAAGAAAGACTTGAATGTCGTGAATATTTAGATAACTTTGTTTTTGATGATTGTTTAAGAATTGACCATCATCCAAACGAAGATGATCTTTATGCTTCAATTCGTTGAGTTGAACCAGAAGCTCCCGCTGCTGCTCAACAAGTAACAGAACTTGCTTATTTCTTAAATTGAAAAATGAGTCCTGAAGCAGCAACAGCACTTTATTTAGGAATCTATACTGATTCAGTCAGATTAACAACCGGAACAACTAATGCTAAAACTTTAAATTTAGTTGCTTACCTTTGAGAAAATGGCGCCAAAAAAGACTTAATTCACGAAGAAATGGCTAAAAAAACTTCACATGATTTAAAAATTCAATCTTTCATCAATCAAAATATGAAAATAAATAAACAAGTTGTTTCATTCTACTTTTCATTAAAAGATCAAAAGAAACTTGGAATTAATGATCCACTTCAAGCGAACAGACCTTTTGCTTTAGCAAACATTGACGATGCAAAGGCTTGAGTTTTCTTTACTCAAGAAAAAGAAGATGCAATTCGTTGCGAATTTAGATCAAACGGAGCTTGTGTTAGAAATGTTGCCATAAAATGAAACGGTGGCGGCCATCATAGAGCAAGTGGAGCCCAAATTAAAGATGAAAAGCTAATTCCTCAGGTTATTGAAGATTTAGAAAAAGAAGTTTTAAACTTAAAAGATTATGATAACTTGTAATCTAAAGGTGTCTTTATTATAATAGGCACTTTTTATTTTAAAATATTTATATTAATAATTAAGTAAAGGAAAAATATGACTAAATTTATTGTAGTAACAGGCGGTGTACTTTCTGGGCTTGGAAAAGGAGTCTCTGTAGCAAGTATTGGAAATTTGCTTAAAGCACAAGGTTTTAAAATCTTCGCTTTAAAATTAGATCCATATCTTAACATAGATCCAGGGGTAATGAGCCCAAATGAACATGGTGAAGTTTATGTAACAGCTGATGGCGGAGAAACAGATCTTGACCTTGGACATTATGAAAGATTTATGGATGTCAAATTAACCCGTGAAAGCAATTTAACGAGCGGAAGAATTTATACCAACATTTTTGAAAAAGAAAGAAATGGATTTTATAATGGAAAAACTGTTCAAGTTGTACCTCATGTCATTAATGAAATAATTGAAAGAATTGAGAAGATTGAAAAGAAACATAAACCTGATTTTGTGCTTATTGAAATTGGAGGTACTGTTGGTGACATTGAATCAATGCCTTTTATTTATGCATTAAGTAAGTTTGCTAACCTTAATCCAAAAAAGGTAATGTTTGCTCACCTTTCTTATGTTCCTTTTTTAACAAGTTCAAAGGAATATAAATCAAAACCTTCACAAGTTTCAATTTCAACCTTGCGTTCATATGGCATCAACCCACAGATCTTACTTTTAAGATCTCAAGGTGAAATTGATTTAAATATTATTAATAAAATTGCTGAAACTAGTTTCGTTCATCCAAGTCACGTTATAAACGTTCCAGATATTGCTAATATTTATCAAATTCCACTTTATTTTGAAAAACAAAAAATCCTAGAAATTATTTATGAACATTTCAAAATTAAACAGCCAATAGATAAAGAAGCAAATAAGCCTTGAGAAACTTTTGTTAAAAAAGTTTTATCTAAAAAAGACAAAAAAGTTAAAGTCTTACTTGTTGGGAAATATATGGGTCTTGAAGATGCTTATCTTTCAATAATTTCATCACTAAAGATTGCTGCTTCACATCAAAATTTTGAACTTGAATACAAATTAATTAATGCTGATGAAATTAATGAGGAAAACATTGAAGAAACAGTAAAAGATTATGACGGAGTTATGATTTTGCCAGGCTTTGGAGCTCGTGGTTTTGAATCAAAAGTAAATGTTGCAACTTATACAAGAGAAAACAAAATTCCAACCTTAGGTATTTGTTTAGGCTTCCAAGCAATGTCTGTAAGTCAAGCACGAAAACTAGGATTCAAAGATGCAACAAGTCAAGAATTTGCAGAAAAAAATAAGAAACAAACTTTTGTTTTAGTTCCATTTTATGACAATGGAGATAAAGATAAACTTGGTGGTTCTTTAAGACTTGGAAATGATGAAATTGAAGTTGAAAAGAACTCACTTGCTGAAAAAATTTATGGCAATCAAAACTTCTTTGCACGTCATAGACATCGTTTTGAAATCAGCAAACATTATATTGAAACACTGCAAGATGAAGAGTTTATTTTTAGTGGTTATAACCCTAAAAATTGAAACGCAGAAATCTGTGAAGTTAAAAGCCATCCATTCTATATTGGGGTTCAATATCACCCCGAATTCTCAACAAGTGTTTTAAAATCTAATCCACTTTTTGATGAATTTTTAAAGGCTTGTTTTAAGAACAAGTAATTTATAAAAAACATTTAAATTTAAGAAGAAATTTAGAAATAATATGAAAGTAATGTTGTAGATGCTTTACAAAAATTATAGATGACTGTTTAAATATTAATATTTTAAGTCTAAAAGTAAACAAATTATTGATACATTATGTAATATTAGTTATATTTTAAAAAGTGTTGCTTTAACAGGCAATATTTTTTTTACTTTTAAGACGTTAGCACTCTCTCAAAAAAAATCAATTATTTTTGGCACTCAATAAAAAAGAGTGCTAAAATATAAGAGTATGTTATCGTTAAACATAAATAAAAATAACTTTTAGGAGAATAAAATGGCTAAAGAAATTATTTTAGGTATTGACCTTGGAACTACAAACTCAGTAGTATCAATTATGGAAAATGGTAAGGCAAAAGTTTTAGAAAATCCTAACGGAAAAAGAACTACACCTTCTGTTGTTGCATTTAAAAATGGAGAAAGAGTTGTTGGAGAAGTTGCAAAAAGGCAACTAGAAACTAACCCTGATTCTATCGCATCAATCAAGAGACTTATGGGAACAAGTCAAACTGTTCATGCAAATGGTAAAGATTATAAACCTGAAGAAATTTCAGCAATGATACTTTCATATATGAAAGAATATGCTGAAAAGAAAATTGGACAAAGTGTTAAAAAAGCAGTTATTACTGTTCCGGCTTACTTTGACAACGCACAAAGAGAAGCAACTAAAAATGCAGGTTTAATTGCAGGGCTTGATGTTGTTAGAATTATTAACGAACCAACTGCTGCAGCACTTTCATTTGGAATGGACAAAGACAAAAACAAAAACCACAAAATTCTTGTTTTTGACCTTGGTGGTGGAACCTTTGACGTTTCAATTCTTGAAATGGAAAATGGAACTTTTGAAGTTCTTTCAACTTCAGGTGATAACCACTTAGGTGGGGATGACTGAGACCATAAAATTGTTGATTGAATGAAAGATCAAATCAAAGCTAAATATAGTTATGATGTATCAGGCGATAAAATGGCACTTGCTCGTTTGAAAGAAGAAGCTGAAAGAGCAAAAATTACTTTATCAGAAAGCTTAGTTACAAACATTTCTCTTCCATTCTTAGCTATGAGTGCAAATGGTCCAATTAACGTTGAACTAGAATTAAAAAGAAGTGAATTTGAAAAAATGACCGAAGATCTTTTAATGAGAACAAAGAAACCTTTACTTGATGCTTTAAAAGATGCAAATTTGAAATTTACCGACCTTCATGAAGTACTTTTAGTTGGTGGATCTACTCGTATGCCAGCTGTACAAAAACTTGTAGAAGAAGTAACTGGCAAAAAACCAAACAATTCAATCAACCCTGATGAAGTTGTTTCAGTTGGTGCTGCTATCCAAGGTGCAGTTTTAGCTGGAGATATTAAAGATGTTCTATTACTTGATGTTACACCTTTAACTTTAGGAATCGTTGTTGAAGGAGAAATTGTGGCTCCTCTAATCCCAAGAAATACAACTATTCCAGTCACAAAAAGTCAAATCTTCTCAACCGCTGCTGATAACCAATCAGCCGTTACAATAGTAATAACTCAAGGTGAAAGACAACTTGCAAGAGATAATAAAATTTTAGGTCAATTTAACCTTGAAGGTATTGACCCAGCGCCTCGTGGAGTTCCTCAAATTGAAGTAAGTTTCTCAATTGATGTTAACGGAATTACCAAAGTAACTGCTAAAGATAAAAAGACAAACAAAGAACAAACAATCACTATTTCAAATACATCAAAACTATCTGATGAAGAAGTTGAAAAGATGGTAAAAGAAGCTGAAGAAAATCGTGAAGAAGATAAGAAAAAACGTCACGAAATTGAAGTTACAGTTAGAGCCGAGCAAACACTTAATACTTTAGATAAAACTATTAATAGCGATGAAGCCAAAAAAGCTGGTGAAGATAAACTTGGTGAAATCAAGAAAATTCAAGAAAACATCAAGAAGCTTCTTGAAGAAAAGAAATATGAAGAACTTGAAAAAGCTCTTAATGAATTTGACCAACAAATTCAATCAGCAATGGATTTTATGAAAAAAAATAATATCAATCCAGAAGATTTAAACAAAAAAAATGATGAAAATAAGAATTAAAACTTATTTATTTATGAATAAATAACTTGCAAACTAATAATTTTGCAAGTTTTTTTCTAAAATTGTCTATAAGCATTAAGGGGGGAACTAATGCAAAATGAAGATAAATCTTTCAAAACGAAAGCATTAATATTTGGACTTATTCAAATAATTCTAACAATTGTTTTAGATATTTTTGTAGCAGTAATTGCAGCATATTATGTCAAAACTGGGGCAAGTGAAGGACACTTTTTATGAATCCCAACAGCAGTTGTTATTATTGCTCTTATTGTAATCACAAGCATTACACAAAAGATGCTTAAAAATGTCCAAGTTGCAGGCTGGCTTAAAAAGCTTGCAAACTTCCAAATACTAGGTATTTTCTTTGTCCCAATAATCACTGGAATTTACTTAATTATCAAAAGCAGAGTAAGCAAAGAAACAAGCCAAGGATTAAAAGATTATGAAGACATTCCAAGCGATATTATTGATGCAATAACTGACAAAAAAAGTCCATGAGAAAAGTTCTAATTTCATCATAAAATTCGAAACATTAAATTCCGAAAAAGACACATTAAAATAAGCGTTTTTGGAAAATCGCTTATTTTTTTATTGTACTAATTATTTTATTGATTTCCTTTTCTCTTTCTTCATCGTTCATTATATATAGTTCCCCTATTCTATATGTCTCAATAGTTTTAATTCCTGTAAATCAAAATACTGCTTTTTTAAGAAAAATAAAATCACAATCTTTATAGTCAGTTTTTACAAACTCGCTAGATGCATCGCAGGTAGAAAAAATCCTTGCTTTTTTACCTTCTAATAACTTGTCTCACAAAGGGTCATCTTCATGATGTTTATAAGCAAAACCATGAGTAAAAACATTGTCAATGTAACCTTTTAATAAAGCAGGAACATTGCCTCACCAAAGCGGATAAAAGAATATAAGTTCATCAGCTCACATAATGTTCGCTTGTTCTTTTTCAATAGTGCTTTGATGTTCTTGTTTGTCCTTTCTTAAAATAAGATCAAAATCTAAATCAATCAAGTTAACTCTTCTAACTTCAATCTTTAATTCTTTCAATCTTTTTTCATAAGCATCGACTAACTTTCCATTAAATGAATCTTTATTAGGATGACCTAAAATTAAATAAACTTTTCTCACAAAATCTCCTTTACTTTTATTGCTAATAATTAAATTATATCTTTTAAAAAGATAAGAAAATGGTTAGATTAAAAGAAGTTTTTTATTGAAACAAAAAAGAAAAACTTGCCCGTTTTTTAGGCAAGTTTTTGAAAAGCTAATTATCTTTCTGGTCCTTTTTCATATTTTGGATCAGCTAAAATTGCTTTTAGTTCTTCATATAAATTTTTAAAGGTTGTTTTGTAACCATAATAGTCTAATCAACCACCATATTCACTGTTTCCAGGAATTAATATATAAGCGTTTGGACGATCCGCAACTTCGCTTAATTCATATTTATTGCCTACTTTTTTAGCTTCCAAATAGTTAGCATCAAATTTAGTAAATAATGCTCTCAATTTTTCATTTTCAGTGTAAATTTTTGTACGTTCATCATTATTTTTTAAACTTTTATCTTTTGATAAACGGTCAAAGAAGTCATTAAAGTTGTCTCCAATTTTCATTAAAGTTAATAACTTAACTGCATCCCCTGATTTACCATCAACTTGATTAAAGTTTCAACCTTTTGTGTTTGCATCAGCACCTTGCATACGATCAGTTTTGTAAACTAATTTACCTAAACGATATGCAGCACTTGAGTTAGTTCAAGTTCTTCAAGGTTTTGGACTAAAGTCTGTTGTGAATTTAGTGTTCTTAGCAAGTTCTTTTAGTTGATCATCTGTCATATCTTTGGTTTTTTCATCAGTGATATCCATTTCATTTTCAGCTACGTAAGGCATTGAACCACGCATTCAGAATTGGAAGTCAGCGACGAATTTAACACCAACTTTTTTAAGGTTTTCTTTTACTGCTTGAACAACAGCGGTTGATTGGTTCATATCTGATTGATAAATTACTAATCCACCATTTGATTGAACGTGGTTAATGAATTCAACGGCACCAGGAACTGCAAATCTTTTTCCTTTTAAATCGTTCTTTTCTTTCATTTCACCACTGTATCCACCATTTAACATGCCAAATGCTTCAGTGTAGTCATTTTGTAGAACGGTTTCATCGATGTCCATAAAAATTACAGGAATTGTTTTTGTAGGATTATCAACTTTTTGTGCAGTGTTGAAATCTTGATTAAAATCAAACACTGCTTGAGCTTTTACATTTGCTTTTAAAGCATCAAATGCTTTTTTAGCGGTTGCAAATGCTTGTTCTTTTCCAATTAAAGATTCAGCTGATTTGATGTATCAAACGATTGAGCCGAATTGAGCTGCATCTTTATTTAATTCATCAATTAAGGTGTGTACTTCATCTTGGTTAAGTAATTCTTTTAAAGCTTTTGAGTTACTTAAAAATTTCTTTTTATCAGCTTCATCTAATTTATTGAATTTTTCTGTAACAAATGTTAGTTTTTCTGCTGCTGTTAAATCTTCAAAAGATTTCTCAGGTTTCTTTTGTTCACCATTTCCACAACTAATTGTTAAAGGAACCATTGGTAAAACTGCTGCGGATAACCCGCCTAATAATAAAAATTTTCCCTTTTTCATTTATTTTCCTTGTTTAGTTTTTATACTGCTTATTAAAAGAAGGCAGTCTAAATATTATACTCCCTAACTCACTTTTAATAGTGTGGATTGTAAGTTAGTTTTAAATAAAAACAGATTTTTTTTAACTATTTTTTAATTTAAAAATTTTGCTCAATTTTAAGCAAATTAATGTCTAAAACTTTTTGTATTTTATGTTAAAATTTACTCATAATATTATTTAACTAATGTTATAAAACAAAAAAATTAATTAATTAAACACTATTGCGAATCCAGTGGCGTGTGTTACAAAAGTAATGCTTACTGTTAGAAACAATAGGAAGTTAACAAAAGGAAAAACATGGAAAAAACTAAAAAAGAAGTTGAAGTTAAAAAAACTTCAAAGCACAAGGTTGAAGAAAAACCTGAAGTTAAAAAACAAGAAAAAATTCAAGCAGTACCTGAAATTATTTCACGTGAAAAATTACTTGAAGCTGGTACTTACTTTGGACACAAAGTTGCAATGTGAAATCCAAAAATGAAACAATACATTTGAGGAAAAAGAATGGGAATTCACATTCTAGACGTTGCCAAAACTCAAAAAGCATTAGAACTTGCTTACAAACTATTACAAAAAATGGCTTCAAAACCTATTTCATTTATTTGAGTTGGAACTAAAAAACAAGCAAAAAAAGCAATTGAACAAGCTGCAGCAAGAACAAGTTCAGCATATGTTTCAGAAAGATGATTGGGCGGAACATTAACTAACTCACAAACCATTTTTAGAAGTGTTAGAGAGCTTGAAAGACTTGAAAATTTACAAGCAACTAACTATGAAGGTTATACTAAAAAAGAAGGTCTTTTATTTGACAAAAAGATCGCTAAACTTCAAAAGAACTTAGGCGGAATTAGAAAATTAGCAGGTAAACAAACACCTCAAGTTATGATTTCCGCTTCACCTTTAGATGATAAAATTGCTATTCTTGAAGCTAAGAAAAAAGGTTTAAAAATTATTGCTATTCAAGATACAAACACTGACCCAGATTTAGTTGATGTTATCATTCCAGCAAACGATGATTCAGTAAAATCAGTAACATTAATTTTAACTGTTTTAGCTGATGCTATCTGTAGTGCAAAAGGTCAAGAACAACTGTTCGCTTATAGAAAAAATGAAGATATTATTCTTCCTGAAGAACCTAAAAAAGAATATGTTCCAAAGAAAAGATATAATAACAACAGATATGAAGAAAGAACAGTAGATACTCATACTAAAGAAGTTAAAAAAGAAGAAGTAAAAGAAGGAAAATAAAACACTTGGAGGTTAAATATGGCTGTTGATTTAAATAAAGTAAAAGAACTTAGAGAAAGAACAAATTCAGGATTTCTAGATTGTAAAAATGCTCTTGAAGCAACCAAAAACGATGTTGAAGCGGCAATCAAATGATTGCAAGAAAAAGGAATCATTAAAGCTGCTAAGAAAGCAGGAAGAATTGCTGCTGAAGGTGTAACAAAAGCTTATGTTGATGGTAAAGTTGCAGTTATCTTTGAACTTAATTCAGAAACTGACTTTGTTGCTAAAAACAAACTATTTCAAGAATTTGCAAACAAAGTGCAAGTTACTTTAGCAAAAGAAAAATGAAGCACAATTGAAGATGCTAAAAAACTAAAAATTGATGGTAAAACTATTGAAGAAGGTACCAACGAACTAACTGCTAAAATTGGTGAAAAAATTGCTTTAAGAAGAGCAGAAAAATATGTTGCAAAAGCAAATGAAATCTTAGCGGGATACACTCACTTTGGTGACAGAATCGCTGTTATTGTAAAAGCTGAAGGCAAAAACGAAGAACTTGCAAGACAAATTGCAATGCATGTTTCAGCACTAAATCCTTCATATTTATGTGAAGAATGTTTACCTAAAGATGTAGCACAAAAAGTTGACAAAACAGTTTCATCAAATAAAGCTTTAGTAGGAAAACCTGAAAAAATTCAAGCTTCAATGAAAGCTGGATTATTTAGAAAAGAATACAACGAACTTGGAGTTCTTCTATATCAACCATTTGTTATTGATGACAGCAAAATTGTTAAAGTTGTTTTAGAAAATGCTAACATGAAACTTTTAGACTACGTGCGTTTTGAAGTTGGTGAAGGTATTGAGAAAAAGTCTGTAGACTTTGCAACTGAAGTTGCTGAACAAATGAAAAAATAATTTAATCTAAGCACGCTAATGGCGTGTTTTTTAATTGAGAAATTAAAATCAAGTTTTTAGTAAAATTAAGTTAATTAATTAAAACTCAAAAGGAATTAATAATGGAAAGAAAATTTACTGAGCAAGAGCAAATCAGAAGAGATAAAATTAAATCTTTACAAAAAAATAAAATTTCTGCTTTCAGTGCAACAATCAAACCAACAATTTCTGCTAAAGAAATTCATGACAAATACGAAGATAAAACTCGTGAAGAAATTGAAGCATTAAATTTAAATGTTATTTTTAATGGTCGTGTTATGACAAGACGTGGCCCTTTCATTGTTCTTCAAGATCGTGACAGCAACATCCAACTTTATGTAGATAACAAAAAAGAATATGATTCAAAAACAAAAATCATTTTAGATTCACTAGATCTTGGCGATATTATTTCAGCAAAAGGTCAAATCTCTAAAACTCACACAAATGCTTTAATGATTAAAGTTGAAAAAATTAAATTATTAACTAAAGCCTTAAAGCCTTTACCTGAAAAATATCACGGCCTTGTTGATATCGAAGAACGTTATAGACATCGTTATGTTGATTTAATTATTAATGAAAGAGCAAAAGAAACTTTTATTTTAAGAACTAAAATCATCAAAACAATTCGTGAATTCTTTGACAATCTTGGTTATCTTGAAGTTGACACTCCTGTTCTTCACCCAATTTTAGGTGGCGCTGCTGCAAGACCTTTTAAAACTTTTTATAACGCTCTTGGTGCTGATTTTTATTTAAGAATTGCAACTGAACTTCCACTTAAAAAACTTTTAGTTGGTGGTTTTGAAAGAGTATATGAAATTGGTCGGATTTTTAGAAATGAAGGAGTTGACACAACCCACAACCCTGAGTTTACTTCAATAGAATTTTATGAAGCTTATTCAGACAATTTTGGAATGATGGAAAGGGTTGAAGAACTACTTAAATATATAGTAAAAAAACTAAACATCAAAGAAGTCGAATTCAACGGACACAAGATCCAATTCAAATTCCCTTTTGCAAGAATAAATCTAGTTGATGCAGTAAGCGAAAAAGTCGGAGTTGATGTTAGAAAATTAAACGACAAACAAGCAATTGAACTTGCTAAAAAACATGGAATTAAAACTGAAAAATACTTTAAATTAGGTCACGTAATTAATGAACTTTTTGAAAAATATGTTGAAGAAACTTTAATCCAACCAACCTTTGTTTACGGTCATCCAATTGAAATAAGTCCTTTAGCTTATAAAGATGAAAAAGATCCACGTTTCACTCAAAGAGCAGAACTATTTATTTGTAAAAAAGAATTTGCAAATATGTTCACCGAACTTAACGATCCAATAGATCAACTTGAAAGATTTGAATCACAACTTGCAGAGAGAGAAAGTGGAAATGAAGAAGCAAATGAAATTGATTGAGATTTCGTAAATGCTCTTGAATATGGTATGCCTCCTGCTGGTGGATGTGGAATTGGAATTGATAGATTAGTTATGCTTTTAACAAAAAATGATTCTATTCGTGAAGTATTGCTTTTCCCTCAATTAAAAGACATGGGAAACAAATAATAATAACTAAAATTTCAATGCAAAAATGCATTGATTTTTTATTTAAAAAAATGCCCTATTTAAAGGCACTTAAATTTTCAAATTTCTTCTTTATTTTAAAAGTTTTTTGATAATTTCTTCACTGAAATTTTCAACTAAAAAGCTACCAACAACAGCAAGGTCAACTCCAGCATCAAAACAATACTTAATATTGTCTAATTTTACCCCACCATCAATTTGAATTATGATTTCTTTTTTTTCTTCTTGAATCATTCTTTTTAGAGCAAAAACTTTATCATAACTTGCATCAATAAATTTTTGTCCACCAAAGCCTGGTTTAACTGACATTATTAAAACTAAAGATAAATATTTAAGGTAAGGTCTAATAACTTCAACATTAGTCTCGGGGCTAATTGCAAGTCCTAATTTAACATTGTCATGCCTTGCTTTTGCAATCAAATGTTGTAAATCTTCTTGACTCATTGCTTCAAAATGGAATGTTAAAATATCGCCAATATCTTTATACATTTTATAATATCCAAAAACATCTTTTACCATTAAATGTATATCCATTGTATGTTTTAAACATTCTTTTTTTATCATTTCAATTTCTTTATATTGAAGTGCAACATTTGGAACAAAAATGTTGTCCATTACGTCATAGTGAACATTAGTCACATTTCATTCAATTAGTTTGTTAATATAAGGAACTAACTTTTCTTTATCTACATTTAAAACAGAAGGGCTGATCTTTCTCATTTTTCTCCTTATTTTTCAATTAATCTAGCCATAAAACTACGGTAATTATTGTATCTTTCTTCCTTAATTTTTCCGCTTTGAACTGCTTGTTTAATTGCACAATCTTCAAGAGGTTCATTATAGTGATAACAACTTTTGTATTTGCATTCTTTTCCAAGTTCTCTAAAAATGTAAAATGCTGAAGGCATTTCCTTAACTGTCAAGTCAAATTCAATGCTTGAAAATCCTGGTGTATCAATTATTTCGCCACCATTAAATTCAATCAATGAAACTTCACGGGTTGTATGTTTTCCACGATTTAAAGCTTTAGAAATTTCTTGAGTTTCAAAGTTTGTTTTAGCTAAGTAGTTAATTAAAGTGGTTTTACCAACACCGGTTTGGCCAACAAAGAAACTAGTTTTATCTTTAAAGATATTTGAAAGATCGTCAAATCCTTCACCAGTTTCATAATTAATTTCATAAACTTTATAACCTTGATCTTTGTAATAATTAATTTTTGACAGACTAGTTAAGTCTTTTTTAGTTAAAACTATTACGGGTTTTACATCTTTTGATTCAACAATGATTAAAAATTTATCAACTAAAAGTGAACTAAATTCAGGTTCAACAAGGCTCATAACTACAATTGCTTGATCAACATTAGCAATTTTTGGTCGTATAAAAAAGTTTTTACGTCCTAAAATTCTATGAATTAATTCTCCTTTTTGAAATTCAACATGATCGCCGACAATTGGTTTCATGTCTAAAAGTCTTAATTTGCCAGACCCTCTAACACGATAAATTTCTCCATCTTTGAAACTTTTGACATCAAAAAATCCAGCAACAGACTTAACTATTTTTCCTTTTTCCACTATTTAATTACCCCCGTAGCAAGTAAGACTACTAAAACAATAACTATGAAAATTACAACACCAATAAGAGTAAAGAGAACAATATTTATTGTTTTTTTGTTCTTTTGTGATACTTTCTTTTTCTTTTTATCTAATAAAAGTTTAGGCTCATGTGCTCTTTTAGGCAGCATGCATGTATTTAAATCATCTAAAATTGCTTGACAATTTTCATATCTATCCGCAGGGTTTTTAGCAGTACATTTAATAATAATATTTTCTAAAGATTGAGGAATTGTAACGTTTACATTATCAAGTGGTGGAAATGGAGTATTAACATGCTTTAAGGCAACATCGGCTGCGTTTTCAGCATTAAAAGGAACGCGACCTTGAAGCATTTCATAAAGTAAAATGCCAAAAGAATAAATATCTGATTGAGGGCTTGGACTTCTTGAACCATCAACTTGTTCGGGTGCAATATATTGAACTGAACCAATTATTTTATTATCAGCAGTTAATCTTAATGAATCTTCGCCAAGTGAGATTCCAAAGTCAATTAATTTAACATTTAAATTGTGATCAATTAAAATGTTTGAAGGTTTTAAATCACGATGAACTATCTTTTTTTCATGAATTGCTTTTAAACCTTTTAAAATTTGACGACTATAAAAAAGTGCATCATCAACACTTAATTTTTTTCTTTTTGCTAGAACATCTTTAAGGTTTGTCCCTTGGACAAGTTCCATAGCAATGTAACTTTCGGTTTTAGAAATATAAGAGCCAAAAATTGCAACAACATTGCTGTCATTTACATCTTTTAAACATCTAACTTCGTTTTTAAATCTTTCAAAAGTAGTTTCTCTTTTAACAAGGTCTTCGCCGTATGTTCAAATTTTAATGGCATAAATTTGACCATTTTTTTTGAATCTTCCTTTATAAACCTCGCCAAATCCACCTCTTCCAATTAATTTAAAATCAGTAAAGTTTTTTGAAAGATTTGGATATTTAGTCAACTCTTTTAGAACTTTTTCTTCCATGTTATAGCTCCACCATTACTATCGAAATATTGTCATTCGATGCATTTTTCTTTGCATATAGAACTAAGTTTTCAGCTTTTTCTTCAAGGTTCAAATCATTTCTTGAAACCACTTGTTCAAAAATAGGTTTATCTATAAAATCATGAAGTCCGTCACTTGTTAAAATAACAACTTGAGCATTGCTTGTTTCATTAAAAACATTACCATTATAAGAGTTTATTTTATTTGGGCCTAAGCAACTTGTTAACTTTTTCTTATTAGGATCTGCATAAGCTTCATAAGAACTTCATCCTTCTCTAAGTCTTTTGTTAAAAATATTTTGATCTTCTGTCACTTGATATAAAAGTCCATTATAAATATATGTTCTAGAATCGCCAATGTTAAAAACATAAACATGTTTTTTAGCACCAAAAATTAGGGCACAAGTTAAAGTTGTTCCCATGTCACTATATTGTGGATTTTGTTTAGCAAAATTAATTAATTTTCTTTTTGCATCACCAATTGCATTTACAAATCAGGCAGTAATAACTTCTTTATTTTGATAAGAAGTATTAAAAGGAAAGAAATTTAAAAAGCTATCTTGAAAAGAGCTGAGTGATATTTCAGCACATTTAGCTCCACCATAATGTCCACCCATTCCATCACATAAAACAGCAAGCGTTCAGCCTTCTTTATGGCTAACTCCAACTCTGTCTTGGTTCTCAGGTCTAATTAATCCGACATCACTTCGATAGCTATAATTCATGTTTTCCCCTTTAAATAATTTTAAGATGTTCTTCCGATTTCTTGCGTTTTATGTTTATTTTGTTCAAAAAAATCTTTAAATTCTTTTTTAATTATTGCTTTAACTTCGTCAGCCGCAACCTTAATACTATTGTTAGTTACAACATAATCAAACATACTTGCATAGCCAATTTCTTCTTTTGCTTTTTCCATACGTTTACTAATAGTTTCAGGTGATTCAGTGTTTCTAGTAATGATACGTTTTTCAAGCTCTTTCAATGAAGGAGGCATTAGGAAAATAGAAACTATTTCATCAAGTTTATTATGCTTTTTGTAAAAGTCAACTATTTGCATTGCACCATTAGTTTCAATTTCTAAAAATGGTATTTTTCCTTGCTTTGAAATGTGCTCAATTTCTGAGTGAAGAGTACCATAATAATTATCAAAATGAAGTGAGTATTCGATGAATTTTCCATCTGCTAAACAAGCATCAAATGTATCTCTTGAAATGAAGTAATAATGCACTCCATCGACTTCACCTTCTCTTGGTTTTCTTGTTGTTGCTGAAACAGAAAGTTTTAGTTTAAGCCTGCTGTTAGCAAACAAGTATTTTTCGAGTGTTCCTTTTCCAACACCGCTTGGTCCAGTAAAAATGATTAATTTACGTTTTCCCATTTTATTTTCCTTTCGTTAAGTATTTAAGTGAAATAATCAGGTCATATAGTGTATTAAATTTTATCACATTTTAAAAATGTAATTATAGGTTTATAAAATTATATAAAAAATGAAAAAAGCAAAAAATAAAAGTGATTTATGATTTTCTAAAAAACCGCTTTATTTATGCAGAAAATTATTTTTTAGCAATGAAGTGAAAATATATTTTTCCATATCTTCTAATTTTAAAAACTTCATAATTATTTAGTCTACAATCTAACTTTTCTAGATTAGTTTCAACAATAATTTTGCCCTCATTAACCATTTCAAACTTTGTAATTCAGTTTAAACATTCACATAAAACGTCAACGATAGCATAAGGCGGGTCAAGGTAAATAAAATCAAACTTTTTGTCCAAATTATTCTTTAAAAAACTTAAGGCATCTGAGTGAAAAACTTGCAAATTATCTTCTTGAAGCATCTCTTTATTTAACTTAATTATTTCAAAAACTTCTCTATTTTTTTCAACTGAAATTGCACTTTTTGCACCCCTACTTAATGCCTCAAAACAGAACGCTCCAGAACCTGCAAAAAGATCTAAAAAGGTTTTATTTTCTATTTCAAATTGAAGAGAAGAAAAAAGAGCTTCTCTTGCCCTATCAGTTGTTGGCCTTGTAGTGTCTTTTGAAGGTTCAATCAGTTTTCTACTTCGATATTTTCCGGCAATAATTCTTAACATTTTATACTTCCTTAAATCCAGAAATTGTGTAGAAAAATATTGGTCCAATTCCAACACCAGTGTCATGTTTCATTGTTACATCAACTATTTGACTATCAATATGATTTTTATCTGAATAAAAAAATTGAGATGAAATTACAAGCAAGTTTTCTTTATCTTTTGGTTTATAAATTGAATAACGAAATTCAAATTTATTTTCCGGAAATTTGCTTTTATTAAAATTTGGAAAACTACAAATTAAAAGATTAGTAATAATTGGGTTCGTGCCAAAAACTTGCTCAAAAGTTTTCCTATCTCCCATTCCATAATATTTTCCTTGTGGTAAAACATACTCACTAACAGCATCTCTTAAATGTTCATACATTTCCAATGCTGTCATTTTTTTTCCTTCTGCCGTAAGTTCAAATTTAAAATCTTTAAACATCTCAAGAATTTCTTCCTTACTTGCTCCGTAATTATTATTAAATGAGCCTTTTGCCTTCTTGCCTCCAACCTCTAGTTCTTCGCCAGTTCCTTCTTCATCATAAGTTGCATTAGTGAAAATCTCATCAAACTTTAAATTTGTTCAATAAGTACGACTTGGATTTTGACAAGAAATCAATGCAATTGGTGTTGATAATATAAAAGATGATAATATCAAAAGACTATATTTTTTCATATATATAAATTATAAAATTAACTTTAATTACTTTATATATTTATAGTTATTTAAACCGTAAGTTTTTCAAATAAGATCAAAATTCCAATTAATAATTAATTTTTGGTTAATAAAAAATAATGAAATTCTCACTTTTTTTTACACTTTTTATAAACTTTATGTAAAATATAAAATGTTAATTAATGAAAAAGTTATTTTTAAAGACTTTTATAATAAGGAAAAAAATATGAAAAAAATTAATAAATTTATTTTAAGCTTAACCGCTATTTCTTCACTAGTTGCAGTTCCAACAATATCTGCATCTTGTAAAGATGGCAAAAAACCAGAACCTGAAAAACCAGAAGAACACGGAACAGAAAACTGAAAAGGTTTAAAAATTGGCCGTGTTGCTACAAAAGAAAACAAAGTTTTACCATCAGTACCAACTGCAGAATTTAAAGCAACTAAAAACTGAGATGAAGTTAAAAAAGTATTTGAAAAATACGGAATTACTTTTAATGACGACGAAAAACCAGGCAATGCTACTTTTGCAGTAAAGCCTTCAACTCACTCACATGATGATGAAGGAATTATTCACCTAGACATCGACATTATTGTTGATAGTGTAGTTGCTGGAACAAAACGTTTTGAAATTGGTGGATTTGAAAAAGAACATTTTCACCATGAAGTTGTTTTAGGAGATTATGAAATTCATACTCATGTAAAAGAAGAAATGAAGAAAACTCCGCTTACAACTATAAAAGCTGAAATTTTAGAAGCTCAAGCAAAAGGATTCAATGAACTTCTAGCCGCTTTAGGAAAATATGTAAAAATTACACCTAAAATTTCAAAACCAGTTAAGGGATTTAAGTTTGGAACTGAAACTGAAGATATTGAAATTTTAGATGACACTAACCACTTAATTTTTAAAACAACATATATTGTTGACATAGATAAATTTAGTGAACCAGGAACAGTAAAAGGAGAAAAACTAGTACTTCACGTACACTAATAAAGAGTTTTTCAAAGAAAAAAATGAGGCTCTTTAATCAGAGCTTCATTTTCATTAATTAACAAATTTTAGAAATCTTTTCAACCTTTAAATTTATCTTTATTGCGACGATTGCCATATTGATTGTCATTATTAGTTTCATCAAGTTCGTCATCAAAATTATATATAGATTTTTTTATGTTAGGAAGTTGATTCATCTCATGTTCTTCTCTAATTAGTTGTTCTTGTTTGCTGATTTTATTTATCTTAACTATCTCTCTAGCTGAGAAAGCAATGTATCAACCAATAAGAACTACATGAATTCCTAGTATAGTATAAAATCCTACCTTTAAAAATTTTTCTGGTGCTACTTTACTTCCAAGCTTTTTCTCTATAAAGAAAAAAGCAACATATGATAAAAACACCGCTCAGAAAAATATAAATCATTTACTAATTCGAGAAAGTTTTTCAATTTTCTTACCAGTAATTAGCAGTGCAATTTCTAAAATTAATGTCGCAACAAGAAGTACTGATCAAACAATTTCATGTGTTTCGTTTCCTTCTTTTTTAACATTAGTGAAAATCATTGAAGCTATTAATAAGACAGTAAAAACAATTGTCATTACTAAAACTCTAATACATTCACTCTTTTCACTTTCTAAAGTACGAGTTTGACTCATTTTATTCCTTTCTTTGTGTAATATTAATTTTACATTAATATGGGGGTCGTAAAATTAAATTTACTCTTAATAAAAGGAATTTATTAAAAAAATGAACCTCAAAATAGAGATTCATTCAATATATTAATTTGATTGATTAATTTCTTTAGATCTTGAATCAGTTTTAGCAAGTCTGATTGCTGTAATTGAGCCAAAGAAGTATCAAACCACTAGTACTAAGTGGCTAATTCCATAACTAATGTAAATTCATTTCAATGCTTCTTTGCTTCTTAATAAATGTTCATTTCCTTCTTCAAGTGTCTTTGAAAGAACTAATGTTACGGTAAATGAAATTAGAAATGCTGCACCTAATGCTGTAAAGATTTTAGTAATTAATCCAAGTCCTTTTGCATTTCATCCTAAAATTAACATTGCTATTTCAACAACTAAACTAGCTGCTGCAAAACCAATTGAAATATTTTGATACATTTCATTTTCTGGGTCAAGATTTTGGAACACTATTGCACCTGCTACCATTAAAATAAATAAGATAGTAGTTACTAATATTCCGACATATCTACCTTTGCTCTCTGTCATATTTTCTCCTTAATGTAAAAGATTGTATGACAATAAAAGAGAAAAAAATTAAAATTGTTGAAAAATAAAAGTAATTTACAATTTGAGCAAAAACTAAACTTTGCTACTATTTACGAAAAGAATGTTATCTATTTTTTCTAAGTATTAGTTTATATTTTATTGTTGCAAAGTTGTCTTTAAATTTATTCTATAATTTAACTTATTAAACAAAGTGAGATAAAAATGACTAAATCAAAGTTACCAACATGATCAAAAATTTTAATTGCATTTGCAACTTTGCCAATCTTTGCGGTTGCAGGTTTTGGCATTTGAGCAATTACTAAAAAAATTCAAAATAGCCAAGATAACTTCAACGTTATTGTTAGTGAAGATGAAAAAAATGTTGTGAAACTTAATCTTAAAGTTGATGAAGAAGGTAAACCAATTGAATTTAATCACGGCAAACTTTCTTTAAGAGAATATCCATATGGAAAAGATAAAGAAACAGGCGAACTTCTTTACTATTTGGGTGAAGATGGGCTTAAACTTTTGAGCAAAACTTTTAATGAAAGAGCGTTTTTTGGGCCTGAAATTGATGAGTTAAAAGTGGTCAATATCAATAAAAAATACAGCAGCGTTGATAGTGAAAATTTAAACGGATTTTATCGTCCTGAATCACGTGAAATTGCTCTTTTTGTTGAACATTTAATTTCAAATGGAGTTAATAAAGATAATGAAACTTTGATTTTTAGAGTTGAGCGTTTACTTTCTGTTTTAGTTCACGAATACATGCACCATTGAGCAAACATTTACAACCAATCTTACAAAGCTGATGATCCAAATGCTGACTCATCACTTGAATATAAATTAAGTGTTTCAAGTGATGGAATTGTTAAAGACACTTATGTTAATAACAAAAAATTCTTAAAAGAATTCCGCGAAAACTTAAATTTAAATACCAACTATTACAAACACACAGATGGTAAAACCTATGATTTGAATAAAGCACATGAATCATTTTTTAATAATCATGAAGCTACTCCAGTTTTCTCAAAATTTTCAGCAAGCGAACTTTTTGAAATGGCAAATGGAAACATTTCAGCCAATCTTGCTCAAAGATTAAATGACTTAAATCAAAATAACTACACCTTTAATAATAGAAAAGAAAGAGAAAGAATAATTTCATTTGCTGACAATAACATTGATGCAACAAAATTAAATTATCTTTACTCATTTGAAGAATTAATTCCTCGTGAATTTTTAAAAATGGGATTTCAAGTTAATACCAAGATTGTAGACAAATTGGATTATGACTATAGAAATTACTTTGCTTTTGTAAGTTACTATAAAGGAAAGCAATATACTCAAGCAACAGCAGTTGGAGATGATATTGTAAAAATGCTTCAAATTTATTTAGATAAAAGTATAATCTTGCCTGAAATCAAAACCAGAATTTTTGCAAACAATTGAGTTTTTGATGAAGAACTTATTACTTTTAAAAATGAATTTGGCGATTTTCCTTTCAAGGAAATGCTAGAAAAAAATCAAAATAAATTTCTAAAAGGACTTTACAAAGCTTATCTCGATGTTATGGGATATGGACAACCAATTTCTTACCTTTCATTTGCTAATCATAATGAAAATATTTATGTGCCAACAACTAGTAAAGAACCTTCAAAAGGATTTGTTTTAGGTGGATTTTTAAGTAAGGATTTCTTTGCTGAAAGTGAAACTAGTTTTAAAAATAGTTACTTAATATTTTCAACAAATGATCCAAAAAATGAATCATACAAACCTTACAAAATTAATGTTTTTAAACCAAGAGCTCTTGTTAAAAAGAAATGAAATTCAGGTCTAGGGGACTTTAGAGCACCTAACTTTGTTGGGCTAGAAAGCGATATGTTTGCATATACTTCTGAAAGTATTCCTTATGAATTTTTAAGCAACAATGATTTTTTAATAAATGATAATTTTAAAGTAAAACTTTGAGTAGATGCTAACGCCAACAACAAACTTGAAGCTGATGAGATTAAAGAAATTATTAATAAAGAATCTTATGGTAGACAAGACGAAGTAAAAAGAACAATTTCAAATGTTAGAGTTCCTATGATTTGAAATAAAACATCTTCAAAATATTTTGATTATGTGCAAAAAAATAGAGAAGTAAAAATTGTTGAAGTTATTAACAAGGATAAAACAAAGAGTTACTTTTTGAACTTTAAAAAATACTTAGATTAATTATATAAAGGAGAAAAATGAAACGCAATAAAGCATTAGATTTTTTCTATAGATTGCTAATTTATGTCGCAATATTTTTTGTTTCGCTTTGCGTTATTTTTCTTGCAATTAATTTACTTTTAACCAAACAAATTAAAACAAATATTGCTGTTTTTAATCAACTTGAAACTAATATTTTTGCAAGATTTGGAAGATATATGAGGGATCTATTTTCAGGCTCATTTGGCAAGGTTTATTCTAACCTTGGTGGAGGGGAAAATATATCAATCCCAACACTGTATTTTTCACAATTTAAATGAACTATTTTATTCACTTTAATAACCTTTATTTTTGCCTTAATAATTGGTAATATTTTAGGAGTTTGAATTGGATATAAATATGGCAAAACTTCCGATGTTTTAGTTAACTTTTTAATCTCTATTTTTGCAACAATTCCTCTTATTTTAATTGCTATTTTAGCACTATCATTCTCACACATTTTTGCTTATCCTTCTCAGTTTATTAGTGACTATCCTTTTGCCTTACAATCTTTACTTGTTCCTATACTAATTACATCTTTTGGAACTATCTCACTTTTTATGGCAAAAGCAAGAAAAACCACTAAAGAAGTTTTATCTTCTAACTATTATTTATTTGCTAAAACTATAGGGATGTCAAGAGTAGAATTATTTAAAAAAGTTTTACTTAAAAAATTAATAATTAATCAACTTCAAACATTAATTCCTTTTTATATTTTATTAATAACTTCATCAATAGTTATTGAAAGAATTTTCTCAATTCCAGGCCAATCAGTTTTCATCTCTTTTGCCTTTCAAAAAGCAGAAATAAATATGATAATGTACTTCTTTTTTGTTAGTCTGCTTTTACTTTTAATTTATAAATTTATTATTGATTTTATTGTTGAATATTTGAACCCCGAACAAAGAAAACAAAGTGGCATTTTATTCTTCAATAAACCAAAGGTAAATTCATTGAGGAGGAAGTATGCTTAATTTTCAAAATCCTTCTTTATTTAAGTTCAAAACTAAAAAACCTAAGTCAATAGATTTAGCCCTTCCAAAAACATCAACAAAAATGTTTTGAACCCGTTTTTTTATGAAGAAATCCAACATTTTTGCACTTGTATTTTTCATGGCAATTTTACTTACTTTATTAGTTGCACTTTGCTTTATAAAGTACTCACCAACTAAATCACTTCAAAATGGTTCAATCTTTGTAAATAATTTGCCAAGTTATTACTCTCAAATTGTTAAAAGAAACTTTGAAAGAGGCGCTGAACTTGACTTCATAAGGCAAGTAGCAGAACTTGAAAAAAATAGAGCATTTTCTAATGGTGAAACTCCTGTTTTCAAAATACTTTTTGACTCAGCTTTTGATTCAGGCGGAAGTCAAACTATATCAACTGATATCGTTACTTTATATTACAATCCTTATGATTTAATAAAAGCAATAAATTTAAATATTTCATCTATTCCAAACGCTGAAATTAATAGCCAAAATTTCAAGCCAATTCTTGGCACGAATAATGATGGAATCGATATTTATTCAAGACTTTTATCTTCAATTGCTGTCACTCTTGGAATCATTTTACTTGCCATCTTTTTCAATATTTTTGTAGGCTTTTCTTTGGGTGCTTTAGTAGCACTTAAAAAAGAAAAATGATACTCTAGAATTATTGAATCATTTGCTAATATGATTAATGCTATTCCAGAACTTTTATGAATCTTTTTATTATGTGCTTTTATGGGCACAAATTGATATGCAATTTTAATAGCATTTTCATTAATTTCATGGTCTTCTTTTTATGAAATAAGTAAAAACGAAACACTAGCTTTAAGAAGAAAAGAATTTGTTTATTCAGCGATGGCGGTTGGATTAAATCAAGGTCAAATTATTTACTTTCAATTATTTAGAAAAATCTTTCCTTCACTTCTAATCTTAGTAACTGAAAGACTTGCAATTAACATCTTAATTGTTTCATCTTTAGCATTCTTAGATTTCATTACGGAAAGTAATAATTTAAACATAGGAACAATTTTTAAAGAAGCTTTAAGTTCAATCAAAACAAACTTTCTTTACATATTAGTTTTAACAATCTTAGTTGTTTCTTTCTCGGTTTCATTAAAACTATTTTCGAATGCTTTAGCTCATGCTTATAATCCTGTTTTAAAATAAAATGCAACATTTTACCGTTGCATTTTTTTACTATTTAAGTTCTAACTTATCTTGAATGTTGTACTTTTTAGCAATATTTAAGATATGAACTTTTATTGTATCAAGAATTTTTTGTCCATTTTCTCTTAACTTTATATCACCTATTTTTGTTACAGACTCTAAACTCTTTATAGTGGTTAAATTTTTAACTATTCTATTAAAATCAACTTCATAATTTAAAGAATCAATATTGATTACAATATGCTTTTTAACGTTTTTTCAATCATCCAAAAAGTAATCAAATAAAGTTTTATTAGTGCTATCTTTTATTTTCTTCGTTTCAAACAACTTTTCATGTCAAAGGCCTAACTCGTATGTTAAGTTTACACCTGCATGAGAGTGAGTATGTGAATTTTTATCAGCACCAATTTCCATATGCTCAAGGTCTTCTTTTTTAGTAATTTTATTTGGATTATAAAGATGTTGATTTACAAACTTTCAAAGGTTTTGAAGTGATTTTTGTAAACTTGCTAAATTAATGTCTTTCCCTTCTAATCTATCATCAACTATTTTTAGATCTTCTAAAAATCCTTGTGCATCAAATGCTAAATTTACATCATTTAAAACGGCAGCAACATCATCATAAATTAAGGTGTATTTAAGTAAGAATAGTGCAAAATAATTAACATGTTCTTGCCCGTCATAAGTTAGTTTCATGCCTTTACTTTTAGTACTAATTCAAGTATCAAAAAAAGTTTGTAATGCTTTTTGATCATCAAGATTTGATTGTTGTATTATTAATCTATCTATTTTATTTCTAAATAAAACTACATTTCTTTTAAGTTCATTTCAATCTTTTTTATAATCTCTTCAATTATTTTTTACTCGAGTTAGTAAATCTTTCATGACACCAAAATAAATTGATTCAATCTTTTTTGCTTCTTCACTTGTAAAAGTGAAGGTTTTTTTAACCTTAATTTCATCTGAAGGTTTTAACTTATTCAAATCTTCTCAATCTTCAGGTTTTTTGCATGAAATAGTAAGTGCTGGAACGAAACTTAAAGATAACAAAGAGAAAAATAATGACATTTTCTTATTCATTTTAAATTCCTCCTATCTCTATTTTTTCAATTGTGAAAAGTTCATCACCATATTTATTTTTATTAAAGCCTTTAAAACCATTTCAATATAAAGTAACGCTTGCAAGTTCTTTTTCGCCTTTTGAAATAAAATCAAAATCATTTTCGCTTGCTCATCCTTTGAATAAAAGTTTCAATTTAACTCTTCCAATTTCTTGAGCTGCTTCTAAAACTTCTAAATCAATTCTTTTTACTCCGCTCCTTATTTTTCCAGCTTGAGTTGCAAGAGAATAAGATAATAAATAATTATTAATATAGGAGCCTAAAATATAAATTTGTTTTGAATCAGATTTTAAAAAATCTGTTTCAAATTCTGATCTTGAATCATTGTTTCAAAATCTAAAAATGTTTTCAAGTTGTTCACCCGCCATTTTTAAAAGTTTTTGAAACACTGTTGGATTAGCAATGTCAGTTTTTAAAAAATCACTAAGTTTAATTCCATCAGGTAAGGGTTTCATTCCGACATCATAAGAATAAATATCATCACTGGTTAATTTATCCATTTTATTTTCTAAAATCATACCTTTAAGTCTATGTCCGTGGTCGTCAAAATTTGATGAAATTCAAACATAATCTTTAAAAGTTTTATCCTTTTTATAAACTCTAACAGTAACTTTGAATAATTGGTTAGTATCTAAATAATCAACGAATTTTACATCAATTATCTTATAAAATAAATCTTCATGTGCACGGTATGAAGGAACTTCCAAAAACAAAATTTCATCCTTAAAATAATTGAAATAATACATCAATCCTTTGATGTTCCAAAAGTCAAAAGTAACACCACCTTTAGCAAATTCATTGATATTATCAATTACAGAAATGTACTTCGAATTAATAAGAAGCAATGGATTTTCAACATATTCATTGAATAGTGGAAGGCTTTCTTTTAAACCAGAAAATCCAACACCAAACTTTTGGCTAGTTGCATAATTTCTAAATCCATTGATATAAAAAGTTTTGTTTTTATTTGAATCATTCAATAAGCTTTTATTGTCTTTATCAAGAATATCTTTAACTTGAAATTGAACATAAGATGTAGATTCAGCAAGCGAATGTTTAACAGTTGCCTTTGATCAATCAATGTCAATTTTATGAGCATTAACATTGAATTTGTTTAAATATAGAAGCATAAAAGTCTCAAACTTTTTTCTTTGATTTTCATATTCTTTTGAAAGTCAGGTTTCTGCTTGTATATACTTGGTATGAAAAAATCCATCTAATAACTTTGTCTCTTTATTTTTATTAATAAACAATTTAGAGTTCATATAATTGTAATCAATATCATAATCGTAAATTATTCTGAAAATAATTGATTGAAGATCTGCAAAATATGGATCACCAGTTCTTATAAAATCTTGACCAGTTTTTTCAGTTAAAACCTCATACCATTGATCGCCATAACCATTAGCTGAATCAATGGAATCAAAATCATATGTTGTCATAAACTTATTTAAATCAGTTTTATCAAGAGTATCAATTACACTAGTTGTATTAAATGAAGAGCTAGTTTCTTTTCAATAAATTTCATGACTAAAATCAGGAGTATAAACATCCCGTTCACCATTCTCTCTAACTAAAATTAGCTTGTTATTTTCAACAAAACTTGTTTTATAGGTTTTTTGATTTTTGCCTTTATAATAGTAGAAAATCTTTGCTCCGTTCTCTAAATTTGATATTTGATTTAAGTTTAATTTGTTTAAATAAACTCTACTAATTTTAGCTAAATTTAAATATGGGCGATCTTTTGCACAAGATATTGCAGTAAGCGAAAAGGTTGGCAAACCCGCAATTAAAATATAAGATAATGTTTTAATTTTTTTCATAACTTTTTTTAATTTTTTACATTTTTTATTATAATAAAATTATACTTTTATTGTAAAATATTTCGTATAATTTATTGTTATAAATAATCAATGGAGGCATAATCTTGTTTTTTAAAGGTACTGACTTTGGTGGGAACCTATACCTTGTTATCTTTGTAAATTTATTGATTTACATTGCTATTTTACTATCAGTTCCTATGTTATTTCTAACAATCCTTTCTTTTATCAAAGTTAAGATAACTAATAAGAAAACAATTTATATCTATGCTTTCTCAACTGGTATGTTTTTGATGATAGGTTCAATGGGATTTATGAAAGAAGGAACAATTCAGATTGAAACTTGATTTCACACTCCAGGAGAACTTGGCGGTCTTAAATACACTAATGGTAATGTAGGACTAGAAAGAACTTACACAGCATTAATAATTGGGCTTTCAACTTTAATTGGTTTAACTATTGTAATTTTAGGTCGTTACTTATTTATCAAAGCATCCAAAACTGATCCTCATTCAAGCCACGAAGAACATCAACACTCAGATCACCTTATTTCATTTCGAGATGTTGACAACCCCAAAGCAGCTTGAACCGCAATATTAATGATTCTAAGTCATAGAATAATTGATGGTCTTGTTTTAGGTTATGGGGTTGCTCAATTCTCTGGAGTAGGAAGAAATCCTAATGTAGCTTTGATGGTTACATTCAACCTTCACTTATTATTAGAACTAGTTATTGTTTATTATCGTCAACTTCAATATGGCGAAACTAAAAAAAGGGCAATATTATTTAACTTTATAACTCTTTTAGTATTAATTCCAATTATGTTCTTTGGAGCATTTGTTGGTCCATTTATGAATAAGGTTGGATGATTAATACCTTCACTAGAAATTTTAGGTGGTGCTGTTATTGTATTTATGTCAATTGTTGAACTTGTTCCAGAATTTATTCATTATAGAAATGAATCGATAAGAATAATTTATGGAACATTAATTATGTTGGCAATTTCTATAATTTTTACAGCAATTATTTTAAGCTTCCACAGTCACACACAACCAACAGGTATAACAATTACTATTGAAAAAGCAAAAGAAGAAGTTAAATTTATTAATAGGAAACTAAACTTATGAAAAACATGCAATCTAAGAATTTAAAATTACTTTTTAGTCTTATACCAGCAACTGTATCAGTTGCTTGTTTTTCTTTAATTTCTTGTACAAATGACTATAACAAATTACATGACAATTACATAGTTTGAAGTAATTCTTCAAATCAATCTGGCGAGTTTTCTTACGCTTATCCAAATGGAATAGATAAAAACTTGCAAGATATAAATAATTTAACACAACCAAAACTTATAAGAATAGCAAGTCAAAATCAACCTGAAATAGATTTTCGTGATTCAATTGTATTAAAACCAACAGAACTTTGATATCAATTTGAACAAGCAAGTTCAATAAGTTTAAAAGATTCAGGACTTAATGAATCAATTTTTAGTGTTGATAATATTAAAAGAGTTGATTATTCAAACTCAGTACCTGATAGTGAAAAAAAACCATCAGTTTTATATCCAACTTTTGATAAAGGAAATGGATTTTCAAATCCTTATCTTTTTGTTGATTCATCAATTTTTAATTCAATTAATCACAAAAGTTTCTTTGAAAAGCTTAAAAATTCAAATAAATTTATTATTAAAAATGATGGAAAGCAAACTGCTAATTATTGAGTTAATTTTGAAGGCAAGGATAATATTGATGGCAAAAAATTTGAAGTAACTTTGCAGGATTTCAAATTCGGCTTAATCGTTAAAGCCCTTCAAAATAAAAAACTAAGAGATAAATTTTTAAAAGAAAACTTAATGAGTGAAAATCAGAAACTTGAAAAACTTAATTTCAAAGAAAACTCTCCTTATTTTGATGGTCAAAATATTGTGAATGTTTTTGATAGTTTTGGTCTTTCTTCATCTTTTTTAGAAGATAAAAATCAATGAAAAGGCTTCATCGAATCAGATTATCTAGAAATTAGAACAAAAGATGGAAAAGACACTGATCTAACTGAAGCCTTTAAATATTTACTTATTTATTCAAATCTTTTAGACGCAATTCCTTATGAATATATTATTAAAAAATACGGACCTTATCCTTTTTCAGATGAAAGTTTTAGTTGATTTTATGAATATGGCAAAACTTACAAAAATACACTTTATGGTTCTTATTATTTTGTTAATAAAAATACAATGAACGAAACTGTTTTATATAGAAACACTAAATATGCCCGTGATAATTCAAAATGACAAAATCAAAAGCATTTAAATGAAATCAAATTCAAATACAACACACTTCCGATTGGACAAAGTACTTTCAACACTCAAAGTTATAATGCCTTTAAACAAAACATAATTTCTAGCTTAAACATTGATGGATTAACACTTGATTTAAAAGAACAAATCTTAAGCGATTTCTCAAAATACAATTTATCATATGAAAGAAACACGCTTAAATATTTACCTTCAACAGATATTGCTTTAAACCTAACCCCAAAAGGCAAAAACTTATATTTTAATGATTCATTTGCTAATGCTTTTTATGGTTTAAGTTTGAAAGAAATTGAGGAACAAAATTATAGTTATAATTCAATTTTTTCAAAAGAAAGTTTAGCATTTCAAAGTATGTTTTTAAATATAATTAATGCATACACAATTGCTTCAACTTCAGCCCAAGATATGTTTCTATCACAAGCGCCTTATGATATAAATATTTCATCAATAAATACAAGTGGAACAAATTATTTAACATTACGTGATGCTCATGCAAATATCCACAAACAAATCATTTTAGATATTGACAAAGGAAGGCTTGAAAAAATAAATAAAACAGTTCAATTTGACAATAAATTAAATGCTACAAAACTTAAAAATTTAACTGATTTAAATAAACAAATTTCTTCCGTTGATAAAGAAATAATCAAGAAAAATATTACTAAGTATATTGATAAGGTTTTAGCAAAAACTGAAGAACAATACCTTGAATTCACTCTTCCAATTAAAGCTTTTAATTTGAGTAAAAAACAATTAAACTTATTGCCTTTAATTGAGAAAGAATTTTCAACAATTGATGAAAGAATTAAGGCAAAAATAGTTTTAGTTGATGATTTTGATAAGTTTAATCAATACTTCAAATTTGGTAGTTCTATTTATTCATATTCAACTTTTAGATTGAATCAATCAACAACAACTGATTTCCTAAAAACACTTGTTTTAAAGAATAAATTTGAAATTTTGGCTAAAGCATTCAACGTATATAAGCAAGTTAAAAATGATGAAATAACTTACTTTGCGATTTTCGACTTTTTTGAATATTTAAAATCAAATCACAAGAAAACATTTGATCAACTAGAAATGTTATGCAATATGAAAATAAATGAAATTAAGGAAGAAAATTTCACTTTTGAAATTACTCAAATTTTAAATAAATATTTCGCAACATTAGAACTTTCAAAAGTGGTAAACTTGATTAATGAAATAAATAACTTGCATGCTTACACAATTAATTTTGAAAACAAAATTTTGCTTGCAAATTTTTCAAAAGTTTTATATCAAAAATACATCATAAAACCATTCAGTTTTGATGGATTAAACTATCTACAAGATATTCTAATTAAGGAGTAATATGAAAACAAAAAAAATACTATTTTCTTTCTTTGGTTTAGCATCAATTAGTTTGCCTTTAGTGTCAGCCTCTTGTGTTAATGTACCACAAAAAAACAATCAATGATTATCTACCACTCAACTTCAAAAAATTCAAGCTTCTTTTGTATTAGAAAAGACTGATGAAGGCAAGAAAAAAACTGATAAAGAACTTTATGATTTTATCAAGGATTGCTTAAAACAAGCAAAGGCAAAATATGGTTCCAATGAAGTAATGTTAAGGCAATCTTTTAAGAATAATTTGAAACAATATATTATCTTAGATTATATTGATATCAATGCAATTAGTGAAGGGCATAGACTTAATCTGAAGTTTGAATTTGACGATTCAACCAAACAAGTTGTTTTAAAATGAACTGCTGACTCTCCTTACTACCACCCCGGGCAAATTGATGGTGAAGGAAAAGTAATTTTAGAATAGAAAAAACAAGGCATAGCCTTGCTTTTTTTTACAAAATAAATTGTTATTTTATTTTTATTTTAGTTGAAAGATCTGTTATCGCTTTATCAAATTCAGCTTTATTATTGGTGTATGTATCTTTGTTAACTAAGTAAATATTCCCAGTTATTTCAAAGCTCTCAAATGCATTAATTTCAATTGCCCCGCTAGTTGTTGAAATTTGATCTGGAAGATATAAGTTACCTTTTATTTTAGTAGTATGGAAACAACTTTCAGGTAGAGTCTTTCAGCCCTTAGGTAGTTTTAAATCACCATTTATAGTTGAAGATGCAAATAGTTCTTTATTATTAGAAAATAAAGTTGATGATTCAGGGATTTCAATTTTATTTAAAGTTGTGTATTTGAATACTCCAGGACCAAACTTAATCGGAATTCTTGGGAATTTAATAAGTTTAATTGATAAATCTTGATTATCTGTGTGCCCTTGGAATGCATAACCATAAACTTCGACAATATCAGCTAAAATTTTAACTTCTTGAATATAGTTAACATTTAAGAAAAGTTGGTAACCAATCTTTTTAATTTCTTTTCCATCAAGAGTTTTAGGAATTAGTAACTTCGCAATTCTTGGTCTTCCATTTAAGTCTTCTAGAGCACCAGTTTTTACTTCTAGGCTTCCTTTATTATCAACTTTTGTATATTGTTTTAAGAACTTAATACTTTCGCCAATAGTAGTACCATCTCCAGTAACTATCTTGCTTTTAAACATACTAATTTTAGTTTTTAACACATTTAGATTATCAGTTGTTGCATAGTCATTGCTGGTCAAATTATTATTTGTTTCTACTCAATCATTTTTGTATCTATCGTAGTTTAACTTATCAATACCTTTTTGTCCAGATTCAATTTCATCAGCTTCTATCTTTAAATGTGCATATACAATTAAATCAGTCATCTTTGTTGGATCATTTTCTTTTAATAGTTGTTTCATATCCAGATAATTTTGAGTTGCTTGCCCTACTACAACATTATCTGTAAATTTCTTTTTGAATTCTTCTTTAACTTCATTTTGTTTTGCTTTAGCAGCTTTATCTAGAATTTCATTGTTATCAAGTTTTGCTTTTTCAGCATTTCAGTATGCAGCATAGGCTTCATAGATTGTCTTTTTAATTTGTTTTTTGCCTTGTAAAAATTCCATTGGAGCTTGAGGTGTATCGCGAACTTCTACACCTACTATTACTTTTGCTGGTGCAATTGATTCTAAGTAAGCACGGTATGCTTCAAGATTTTTAGTTGAAGTTCCAACTTGGATTTTTGTGGTTTTAATATTTTCAAATTCTTGTTGTAGTTCTGCTAACTTAGCTTTAGCAACACTATCTTTGGTAATTGATTTTGCATCGTTTCATTTTTGGTTATAAGCATCATAAACAGATTTATAAATGAACTTTTCACCGCCAGGAACATCTGAAATCGGTGTAGAATCAGGCACTATAGTGATTTTGTTGTCAAGTACGTATGTTGTAAGTGATAATGATGGTAAAGCATCTTTAAGAGCTTGAACATTTTTGTCTGAAATCCCTTTAACAATAGCAGCTTTAATATCTTTAACTGCTTGTTCAAGAGTTTTCTTTGCTTGTTCAGCCTCATTTTCTTTTTCAACTGCTTCAGCATCAGCAAGTGCTTTTTTAAATGCAGCAGCGGCTGATTTTAATACAACCTTTTTATCATTTGAGATATTTTCAGGTTTATCTACTGTATCTACTTCCTCAA
This sequence comes from Metamycoplasma subdolum, assembly GCF_033546815.1. NCBI lineage: Bacteria > Bacillati > Mycoplasmatota > Mycoplasmoidales > Metamycoplasmataceae > Metamycoplasma > Metamycoplasma subdolum. The sequence continues at coordinate 610,306 of NZ_CP137846.1, read as the reverse complement.
CATTTTCTAGAATTTTTTCATCTTTTACTTGTTGAATATAAGTTTTTAGGTGTTCAAGAAACTTTGCTGATGTTCCTTCTATAAATGCATCAGTTAATTTTTTAACTGCTGCTTGAAGGTCTGTTTTAGCTTGTTCAGCTTTATCTTCATCAACTACTGCTTTTGCAGCGTCTAGTGCAAGTTTGTATTCATCAACTTTTGCTTGTGAAACTGCTTTTGTTCCTTTTGGAATATCTGCAGCTACTGGGTCGCCAGTTGTTACTTGAACATCTTTTAAGATTTTGTCAATTTCAACACTAGCAATGTAGTATTTTAGTTCATCAATCTTCTTGGTTGAAGTACCAGTTACGATTGCGTCAGTTAATTTTTTAACTGCTGCTTCAAGGTCTGTTTTAGCTTGTTGGGCCTTGCCTTCTTCAGTTACTAATTTGGCAGTTGTTAATGCTTGCTCATACTCAGTAACGGCAGTTTTAGAGATTGCTTTTTTTCCGTTTGGAATATTTTCGACTTTAACTTCACCTTCAATAATTTCAACGTCAACAAGTAGCTTTTCTAAAGTTACTGTTGGAAGGTACGCTTTAAGTGCATCAAGATTTGGTGTTTTCTTTTTACAGCTTATTGTTGTAGCAAGTGTTGCCGTAGGAATAAGAAGTGCCAAAACTGCGTATAGTTTTTTTAATTTCATTCTTTGATTTTTTTCCTTTCAGAGTAATATAGATTATTAAAAAAATAATTGAGAAACTGAAAATTTCTTCAATCAATTATTAATTAATATACTTTTTAAGGCAATAAGTCCAAAATAAAAAACTTGAACATAAAAATACAAATAAAATTAACCTTTTTGTTTTTTTTTTTTTTTTAGAGAGCATGTTTTTGTTTTTTAAATCAAGAAAATGCATTATTTTTTAATTTACAAAAATTTAAGCACAAACTTTAAAAATATAAAAAAGCAAACTTAATTGTTCGCTCTTTCTAAAATTTATTATTTAGTTCTTTTATTTACATTTGTTTTGGTTGGAAATCTAATTGAGTAGATGCTTTATCAAACTCTGCTTTATTATTAGTATAAACTGAGTTATCTGGCAAGAACACTGATCCGTTAACTGTTGCATCTAAGAATGAATCAGCTTCCAATACTATATCTAAGTTATTAGGGAAAATTATGTCACCTTTAACTAGAATATTTTGAAAACAATAAGTTGGTATTGTTTTTAGATATAAATCAGGTAATACTAAATCACGTTCAATGGTTGCACCATAAAACATAGCAGATGATAAAACTGCAAAATTTGGAAGAATAATATTTTCCAAACGAGCATCTGCAAACACACGATTATCAAAAGTAATATTGCAATTTGGAAAATCAACATATTTAATTGCTTTTTCAGGAGCCTTTGTATGACCTACAAAAGCTTCATATTCAACATCCGTAATTTCAGCTAAAATTTTGACTCTTCTTATAAAATCTGTATCTGAGAATAATTTACCACCAATTTTTTTAATAGTTATTCCATTAAGTTTTTTAGGAACAACAAATGTATCCATTCTTGGGGATCCATTTAATATTTGAGATAACATTTGACTAGTATCTTTCATTTGTAAGGTACCGTCACTTTTAACCTCTGTATATTGTTGTAATATATTTAAACTAGGTTGAAGAGTGGTTCCTGTTCCTTTAACAATGCGGGTTTTAAATTCATTAATTTGGTGTTGAATTTCATTTTTTAACTTATCGGTTGCATCTTCATTAGTTTTAAGTTGATTAAAAAATTGATTTCATTTATGTGTATAAAAATCTATTCATCTTTGAGTAACACCATGAGTTCCGGGAGCAACTTCACCAGCATCAATATTATTAGTTAAGTAGATTTCAAGGTTTGAATAACTTGCTTTTATTTTATCCGTAGTATTATCCATTAAAAGCTTTTTAATTTCAAGATATTTTGCACTTGCTTTACCGTGAACAATCCGGCTATGTACAAGTAATTTGGCTTTATTCAAATCTTTCAATCCTTGAATAGCTTCACTCTCTAAATCAATTTTCATAAGTCTTTGTCATTCGGCACGATACTCATCTGCATGTGCTTGCAAAATTTCTTTTTTTCCTTCTAGAATTTCCATTGGTTCGTGGGTAGAATGGACCATTTCGGTAACACCTTTTAATATCTTATCGGGACTATACTTAATAAGTTCTCCTTTTAACTTATCCACATTAGGTGCATACGTTCCAGTAAGAACATGACTATGTGTTTCAGCAACAACTGGTGAAAATTCATCTTTTGCTGCTTTTGCCAAACTATCTTTTGTCACTTCTGATGCTTTATTTCACGCAGCAACAAATTTATCTCAATATTTTTTACTAATTCCTTTTCTTCCTTGAGGTATGTCTTTTGCTAGCAATGGATCTTTATCAATAATTAATAAATTTAAATCCTTTTTAATTTGTTCAGGTTTGAAGGTTTCAAGAAATGCTTTAAGCTCATCAATATTTTTAGTACTCTTACCTTGAACAATTTCGCCCTTAGCTTTATCAAAAGCATTTTGTAATTTAGTTCTGGCAGCTTCTGCTTCAGTTTCAACAGTAACTTTTTCTGCATCTGCTAGTGCTTGTTCTAATGCTTCCGCTGTTTGTTTACTAATTGCTTTTAAATCTTCTGAAATTTCATCAGGTTTTATTTCACCATCTACTCTTAAAACATCCTTAAGAATATTCTCAGTTTTAACTTGAGAAATCAATGCTTGTAATAATTGAAGCTCTGCGGTCGAAATTCCTACAACTATTGAATTTTTAAATTTATCAAATGCTGCTTCAAGGTCTTTTTTAGCTTGTTCAGCTTTGGTTTCGTCAGTTACTTCTTTAGCAGTTTTAATTGCATTTTCCATTGCTTCTTTTTCAGATTTTGCAATTGCTTTAGTACCTTGTGCAATATCTTCTGCTTTAGGTGTTCCATCAATTATTTGTACGTCTGATAGAAGTGTTATTATGTCGTTTTCAATTTGATTAATAACAAATTTTAAAGCATCAAGATTTTTCTCTGATGTTCCAGTCACTATTTCACTAATTAAGTTTTCGACAGCCTTTTCAAGGTCTTTTTTAGCTTGTGCTGCTTTTGTTTCTTCAGTTACTGCTTTGGCAACATCAAGAGCTTTTTGATACTCTAAAACTTTATCTTTCCAAATCACCTTTTTACCTTTAGGCGTGTTTTCAGGTAAAGGCTTGACATTTGATTGTTCTACATCCTTCAATAATTTCTCAATTTCTACTTGAGCAATGTAGTATTTTAATTTTGCAAGTTCTGCAGTTGAGGTACCAATTACTACAGAATTTTTAAGTATTTCTACTGCTTTTTCTAGTTCTTTTTTAGCAGCATTAATGTCTTTTGATCTAGTTACTTTTTTGGCTTTATTTAAAGCTTCTTCATAATCCTTAATCTTGATTTTAGAAATACCTTTTTTGTCCTTTGGCAAATCATTAGGTTTAATATCACCATCAAATTGTTCAACATCAGTAGGAAGTAATTTATCTACACTTGAAACTGATTCAATATAGGCTCTATAATTACGAAGATCTTTTTTTTGTTTTGCTACAACTGCAATTGTCGCTACCGTGGCAACTCCAGCAGCAACTCCAAGTGCAATTAAAGCAATCTTGAATGGTTTTTTTAACATTTTTTTATTCCTCTTGTTATTAAGTTTTTTTAACTACAGAATATTATTTTTAAACTTTTATATTATTAAAAACTAAAAATCAAATGAAAATCATACATTTTTACAATATTTTTGGCCTTTTTTATTGCTTTTCACATTAAAAATGAGCAAAAACAAAGTTTTTCCACTCCTTGTTTAAGGCTAAATAACAAAAAAAAGCAAATTTTATAAATTTGCTATTTATAACTTTAGTTTTTTAATTATCAAAACTATTGCTAATAAATTATTTTAGAACTTACTGCACAGTGATCACTAACTGTTCTTGGTCAGGTTTCTTCAGTTGGGAAAGAAATTTTTCATTTTTTGAACAATGCTTTTCATGTATTAATTTGTTCATTGTTTATACTTCAAAGTTTATGAATCATTCCTGACTCGGTTTTTAAATTAGTCTTTGCAATTAATTTATCATAAGTGTTAGAATAAACTTCAGGTTTCATTCCAAGTGAAGTTTTATTTTCTTCTATTTCTTCGAATAAAAACTTAAATTCATTTGTCATATTGAAGGCAAAATCTTGCTTTTTGAATTTTATATTTGTATCTCCACCAAAGAATAAATCGGAATTTGTGCCATCAATTTCATCATACTTTTTAAATACGTTTTTAAGTTGTCTTGCTTCAGCAAGTTCTTGAAGTCCAGTTCCATTTTTTGATCCTTCTCCGCCCTTTCCGCCTGGACTATCAAAGTGATCAAATATAAATGTAAAATCTTCAACTTGATTTTTATTATGATCTAATGCTGCAAACTTAACACCAAAAGGTGGGCGAACATATTCCCCTTTTCCACCATTAGATTCATTTAGTGGCTCTTCAGGATCAAAAGTTTCAGTATATGAGAAGCCTGTTTTCCCATTTTCAAAAGGCAATGTTTTTAATTTATCAGAATTATAAATTATTGAAACATATTCTGCTTGGCCAGGACTTGCGTAAGATCCTTTTAAAAGCTCTGAGTGAATTATGTTGAAATTAGAACTATTTATTTCTTTTAAAAGATCTAAAACCCTTTCGGCACCTTCGGTACTTCTTATTTCAGTTAATCCTATTAAATCAAACTTTTCACCATTAATAATTTGGGCAATTGCACGATGTTTATATTCTTCACCTCCATCACTCAAATTTAAAACATTTCAATGGCCTCAAACAATTGAACTTTTTCCAGATGGTGGTGGCGTTGGAACAGGAGGTGGAGTAACAGTACCAGTTGATTTAAAACCAGCAATTTCAAAGATTCTTGTAACTTTAATTTGAGGTATATTGTGATAAATTAATTCAACTTTAACTTGTAAAGTTGTATTATCACTTTTCACGCTCAAATTTAAATTAACAATATGAATTCATGTATTAGTTTTAGTAATTTTAATTTGCTTTTTAGTTACGCTTTTAGCTTCAACTTGACTTTTATCACCATCAAATTCAACTTCCATTTCTTGGATGATTCTCTTTAGTCTTTTTTCCGCTTCATCTCTTCCATTTTTACATGAAATTAAAACTACGGGTAAAAAACTTACCGCACTAAATGTAACTAATTTTGCCAAACAATTAATTTTCTTCATATTAAAATTATAAAAAGTTCTAAGACTTTTTGTTATCACTATTATGTTTATCCGACTTAAATTCTTCTAAATCAATACCAATTTCAAACAAATGGTCGCGAATTTCAATTGCTTTTTCAAAGTTTCTTTCTTTGCTTGCTTGGTTCATTTCTCTAACAAGTCTCTTGATATATTTTCTGTTATAAACTTTGCCTTCAGCATCATCTAGTACGTCTTCAAACTTGATTCCACTAATTGGTTTTGGTATATCTTTGATAATTGTTTTAGGAACAATCCCGTGTTTTTCATTATATTCTTGTTGGATTTTTCTTTTGTTTTCATTATCTTGAATAGTTTCAACCATTGCTTCTGTGAAATTTTGAGCATAAAATATAACTTTTCCATGATCATTTCTGGCGGCACGACCAACGATTTGAATTAAACTTCTAGTGTTTCTCATAAAACCATGACTATCTGCATCTAAAATGCAAACTAAACTTACTTCGGGCAAATCTATTCCTTCACGAAGTAAGTTAATTCCAATTACAACATCAAACTTTCCTGATCTTAACCCTCTTAAAATTTCATTTCTTTCAAAGATTTTGAACTGGTCATGAATATAAGCTGATTTTATTTTTCTTTCTTTGAAATACGTTGAAAGCTCTTCTGCTCTTTTTTTAGTTGTGGTTAAAATTAAAGTACGTTCTTTTTTCTTAATTTGTTGTTGAATTTTTTCAAAAATATCAAACACAACATACTCGGTTTGATTTACTTCGATGATAGGATCTAACAAGCCTGTTGGGCGTATATATTGAGTAACAACTTCTCCTTCTGTCTTATTAAGTTCATACTCTCCTGGAGTTGCTGAAAGATAAATTTTTGGAAAATGAAACTCTTCAAATTCGTGAAATCTCAAGGGTCTATTATCAAGTGCAGAAGGCAATCTAAATCCATATTCTACTAAAGTTTCTTTTCTTGATCTATCGCCATTAAACATACCATTAAGTTGCGGTATCATCATATGACTTTCATCAATAAAAATCATGGCATCATGAGGTAAATAATCAAAGATAGTATAAGGCCTTTCTCCAGGTTTTCTTCCATCTAAATATCTGGCATAATTTTCCATTCCAGAAGTGTAACCAAACTCTTGAATTGAGTCTAAATCATTTAAAACTCTTTCTTTAATTCTTTGAGCTTCTATTAATTTATTTTCGCTCTTAAAGTAAGCAATTCTTTCTTCAAGTTCTTCCTTGATTTCACTAATCATTTCTCTTTTTCTATTCATGTTTACTGTATAAGTTGTTGCTGGAAAAACAGTAATATTATTGACCTTGCCTTTTTCTAAAATATCCCTTGTGGTAGGGTTTATTTTGGAAATTGCTTCAATCTCATCATCAAACATTTCAATACGTATTCAAAAATCAGTTGTATATCCTGGAGCAATGTAAATAGTATCTCCTTTTACGCTAAGTTCTCCTATATTTAATTCCACATCATTTCTTGAATAACCAATCATATTTAGTTTATTTAAAATAAATCTTCTATCAACTTTCATACCAACTTCTATATCAAAAAAATTAGCACGATATTCATAAGGATTAAACTCACCATAAATTGCAGCAACACTTGCTACAACAATAGTGTCTTTTCTAATTGTCAAAGCATTAATTGCACTCATTCTCATTGCTTCAAGTTCTTTATTATTTTTTGCTGTTTTTTCAATATATAAATCAGCAGTCGGAATATACGCTTCTGGTTTATAAAAATCAAAATAAGAAATAAAATATTCAACTCTGTTTTCAGGAAAAAATTCTTTAAGTTCTGAGTAAAGTTGAGAAGCTAAAGTTTTATTATGTGAAATTATCAAAGTTGGGCGATTTAATTTTTCAATAACATTAGCAATTGTGAAAGTTTTACCTGAACCAGTTACTCCTAAAAGTACTTGATGTTGCTTTCCATCATTAATGCCTTCAACTAAAGATTTAATAGCTTCTGGTTGATCTCCTGCTGGCTGAAACTTACTATGCAAAATAAATTTATTCATATCTAAATTTTAGTTAAAAATACTATTTTTTTCTTATGTTATCATTTTGTTTTAAGATGTGAATTTTGAATTTGAATTAATTAACGTTATAATAAATTTGTGCAAAACCAAGGTAAAATTTTTAATGATCTTGGGCTTGCACCTTTTTTTATTCAAAATCTAACCTAATAATTTAATAACTACTAGACTAATTGAAAAAGCAAATCTTACTATTGTGTTAAAATTAAACTTATGAAAATTAAGAAGAATAAATTTTTACTTTTAGCCATTGGATTAGGTATACCTGCTGCCATAACTGGGCTAACAATTTCATGTGGATGCAAAAAGGAAAAAGCTAACTCAACAGCTTACAATTTTATTAATCCTTCTAATCCACATGCTTTTGATGTAAACACAAAAACATTAAATTTAATTGGTCAAACTACAATGACTCATATCCCAAATGCATCATTTTCATTTCAAACTTTAAGCAAAATTGTTGCTGAATCAAAATGAGATGTTGCTCGCTCAAAAATTGAACACATCAAACTTCCTGACACAATCGAATATATCGGAAAAGGTGCATTTCAAAAACTTCCATTAAAATCTATAAATTTGGAAACTTTAAAGAATTTAAAACAAATTGATGAAGGTGCATTTTTAGAAACTGAACTTGAAAATGTAACTTTACCCGAAGGCCTTTTGGTTATTAAACCTAACGCATTTGATTCAACAAAAATCTTAGCTATTACTTTACCTCAATCAGTTTTTGATTGTTCAATATTTTTTATAAGTAATCTTGATAGAAGCAAAAAAGTTGAAGTTACTGTTAAAAATGCAGATTTAAAAAAGAAACTTATTGAAGAACTTTCAAAACTTCCAGAAGAAAAGAAATTTATTACTATTAAATAATAGATAGATGAAAAATTAGGCATTAAAATGCCTGATTTTTTTACTTATTTTTAATTTATAAAAATATCAAAATTAGATTTAAAAATATAGGAATTAAGATAAAAATATAGGATTTATTGTTTTACTAATTAGTATATTTTTATTAATTTAAGAAATTGCTAGTTTTTTTAACTTATAATAAAATTACTTTATTTTATCAGTTTTGGGCAAATAGACAACTCCCATTGTGGTTGAAAATACTACATAAATTTATTTATTTCTTATGCGATGGTGAAATAAAGAAATTACAAAATGAAAGGTTTAATATGAAAAGCAAATTTTTTAAAATTCTTCTAGCCGTTAGTGCTCCTCTTGCTGTGGCAACACCTTTAGTTGCTATGAGCTGTGGCAAAGACAAAAATGACTACAAAGTTATTGAAGTTGATGGAGTTAAAACACTAGAAACATTAGCAGAAATTCACTCAATCAAAGGATTGAAATTACCTGAAGGAATGACAAAAGAAAACGCTCCAAGAGCAATCTTCATTACTGATGAAGGAACAATTAATGACAAATCATTCAACCAATCAGGTTGAGAAGCTGTAAACAAAGTTTCTTTTGAATTAGGAATTAACACAGCTAAAAAAGATGAATTAATTAACAAATACATTGAAGTTGAAAAAGGAAAACTTGAAACTTCATACAAACAAGCTATAGATGAAGGATTTAGATACATCGTTCTTTGTGGATTTACACACGAAGCAAGTTTAACTAAATTACTAACAGACGCAGTTTACAAAAAGAAAATTGTTGATAATAAAATTATTTTCATTTGTGTTTACTTTCCTGGGACAGATCTTCAAAAAGCAATCCCTGGGCAAATTCTACCAGTTATTTTCAACACAAGAACTGCTGAATTTATGGCTGGGCAAGCAACAGCTAACTATCTAGCTGAAAAATACCCTGGCAAAGACAACAAAAACAAAAGAACTGTTGGTGCATTCGGTGGTATCGTTTGACCTGCTGTTTCTGACTTTATCGTTGGTTTTTATAGAGGGATTATTGAAGCAAATAAATCTTTAGGTACAGATGACAAAGTTTATTCTATTTCAGCAAAAACAGAACTTGAAACAGGATTCGTTCAAGGTTCAGCTGAAGCAACTGCTGCAGTTAACGGTATTGCAAAAGCACAAGTTCTATTCCCAGTTGCTGGATCAATCACAATTGATGCTGTTGAAAGATTAAGAAAAGATGGAAGAGAAGGACAAGTAGTTATTGGTGTTGATGCTGACCAATCTAAAGCTTTCGAAGACAAAGTATTCTTCTCATCAGTTCTTAAAAAAGTTGGACAAGCTATTTATACAACAATAGCAGAACTATACACCAAACAAGAAAAGAACTTAACATTCTACCCAGGCTTTGAAGCAGGTAAAACCAATGCTACTGCATTATCATTTGGTTACGACCCAAATGATAGTACCAAAGCTTTCGTTGGAATCGCAAATGCTGCTCTTGCAAATGAAGCAGATAATACAATTGCACAAAAACACATTGACGCTGCAGTTAAATACTACAAAGAAAATTCATCAGCAGTTGACAAAATCTTAAGTAATGAAGAAGACAAAAAACTTACTGGTGCCGCAGCTGGTCCTGACTTCTACAAAACTTTAGTCAACGAACTATCAAAACTACTAAACACTGGTTTATAGTATTAGTCTAAAAATATTAAATAAATTAAGAATTTTTATCACCTATCATTAAATAATTAATAACGCAAAAACAAACTTTTGCGTTTTTACATTTAACCAGGAAGAAAGACAAAAAATATGGATAAAAACGCAGTTGAATTTTTAAATGTAACAAAGGATTTTGGAACGCTTAGAGCTAATGATGATATTAGTTTTGCTGTCAAAAAAGGTTCTATTCATGCCTTAATTGGAGAAAATGGTGCCGGTAAATCTACCTTGACATCTATTTTGTTCGGTTTATATCAACCAACAAAAGGAACAATTAAGATTAATGAACAAGAAATCATTGTTAAAGATCCAAATCAAGCCAATACGTTAGGTATTGGTATGGTCCACCAACACTTTAAATTAGTTAATGTTTATACTAACTTAGAAAATATTGTTCTTGGCGCTGAATTTGAAAAAAACATGATGATTGACTTAAAAACTGCTAGATTAAAAGTTAAAGCTATCCAAGATCTATACAATTTGCACTTTGATTTAAATGAACTTTCTGGAAAAGCTTCTGTTGCTACTCAACAAAAAGTTGAGATCATGAAAATGTTATATCGTGATGCACAGATTCTAATTTTCGATGAACCTACTGCAGTTTTAACTGACCAAGAAATTCAAGGTCTTTTAAAAACTATGAAAATCTTTAAAGAAAATGGTAAAACTATTATTTTTATTTCTCACAAACTACACGAAGTTAAAGATGTTGCTGATGAGGCAACTGTTCTTAGAAAAGGTAAAGTAATTGGAACCTACGATGTTGCCAACACAAGCATTGAATTTCTTGCCGAAGCAATGGTTGGACAAAAAGTTGTTTTGCCTACTAACTTAGTAAGTGATGTTTCTAAAAATGATGTTGTTTTATCATTTGAAAATGTTTCAACAAGCACAAAACTAGCAAAACCTTTACACGATGTAAGCTTTAATTTGCACAAAGGCGAAGTTCTAGCTTTTGCTGGTGTTGAAGGTAACGGTCAAGAAACACTTGAATATGTACTTTGAGGGCTTCTTAAACCTGTTAAAGGTCATATCTGACTTCATAATAATGAAGACGGAAGTAAAACTGATATTACAGGTTGAAGTGTTGCTGATAAAAACAAAAAGGCAAAAATCAATGTCGTTCCAGGAGACCGTCACAAACATGGATTAATTCTTGACTTCAATATTCAAGATAACTCAATAATAAGACTTTTAAATTACAAACAATATGCTCCTTTTGGGATCATAAATAATAAAGAAAAACGTAGACTTTTCCTTGATATTAAAAATAATTTTGATGTTCGTGGAACAAAAGATGGATCATCATTTGCCCGCTCACTATCAGGTGGTAATCAACAAAAAGCCATCGTTGGTCGTGAAATGAGTACTGAACATGACATTCTAGTCATAGTTCAACCTACACGGGGACTTGATGTTGGTGCTATTCAATTAATCCACTCAAAAATTATTGAGGAAAAGAAAGCAGGAAAAGCAATCATTCTAATTTCATACGAACTTGATGAAGTTCTTGCTTTAGCAGATACTATTGCCGTTCTAAATGGTGGTAAAGTATTAAGCATTAAACAAGCAAGCAACTACAATAGACCTGAAATTGGACTTCTAATGGCTGCTTCTGTTGATAAGCAATCAGAAGAAAGCCATAAAAAGAAAAAACTTTTAGTAAGAATAAAAGAATGATTCGCAAACAGAAAGAAAAGAAGAAAGGAGGAAACATCAGATGTCTCAGACAGTAACTAAAAATAATCAAGAAGAAAACAAACCAGAAAAACTTAATTTTATTGGCAAAATTAAGAGAATGTTTTTCCTTGATGCAAACGTCTCTTCAAGAAGAAAAGTTTACAACTCACTTTGAGCAATCGTATTTAGTTTACTAATCGGTGCTCTCTTCCTTTCATTCTCAGGAGAAAATCCTTTTGGAATTATTGTTAATATTTTCAAAAAAGGGATCACTGGAGATAGACAAAGACTTCTATACTTAATAGTAATTTACGGAATTGCTTCAATCGGTGTCGGCTTTGGTTTCAAAACTGGACTCTTCAACATGGGTGTCGCCGGTCAGATGATGCTTAGTGGTATCTTTGGAATATTAATTCTAAACTTTACTCATAAAACATCACCACATGACCCTTCTATAGTAGACGTAACAAACTCTGGACTAGTTTTCGTTGCAATGATTGTCGGAATCTTAACAGGATTTTGTTTAGCATCTATTGCCGGAATTTTAAAAACATATTTAAAAATTCATGAAGTTGTTTCAACTATTTTACTAAACTGAATCGTTGTTTATATTGGTAAATTCTTCTTTAAAAAATATAAAGAATTGCCAACTCCCAACATTTACGATGGTTCAGCTCACCTTGTAATTGATGGGTTCTGAAATAGAACTACATTTATTTGAATGGGGCTTGCATGTCTAATTTTTATCTCTCTAGCCTTATTCTTAGTTTTAAAATTCACAACCTTAGGATACAAAATAAAAGTAAACGGACTTAACCCAGATTCAAGTAACTACGCCGGTGTTAACAAACATGCAACCACTATTCTTTCATTAGGATTTTCAGGTGCTCTTGCAGGTTTGGCTGGATTTATTTACTTTGTTATTTTTGAAGGTAGGTACGAGGTCCAAGAGGCACCACTCACAAAGGGCTTCGACACCGTTGCAATTGCCCTGCTCGGTGTAAACTCGCCTATCGGAATAATCTTCTCATCAACCTTCTATTCAATCTTAGATAACTCAAAAGCTGGACTAAAACTCCTTTACTTCTCAAACGATTTAATTAAAGATGGTGGAATCGACGTTATTATCGGAATCATAATTTATGTCGCAGCACTTTCAAATGCCTTATCAGTCTTTCAGCCCGCTGGATTCTTCTGGAAAATTATTAAACTCTACACGCAAAAAGCCTTTAAACTCAAGAGGAAAGAACTCAACGATCTACCTGAAAAGAGAAAAATTTATCTTGAAAAAATGGCTTTATTAAAGGAAGAATACAAAAAGAACGCTCCTGAATTCAAACTAATTAAAAAACAAATTCGTGATCTTCAAGATGAAGTTCTATTGAAAGTTCGAGCAAAAGGAGATAATGCATTATCATCAAAAGAAGTTGAAGATATTTTCATCAATCTTGCTAATGAAAAATATGCTCTTGAAAATAAACTTAATGAATTAGGTTACTTTGCAATTAAGGATCTTAAAAACTGGTATTTAGCTGAAAAATTCCAATACAAAAACAAAGTTAAAGAACTTGAAAAACAACACATTGAATACTTTAACTTCTGATTAAAAGATTCTTATGAAAATTGAAAGAAATTCAGAAAACAAAGATCAGAAATTATCAAGCAACGTAACCTTGAAATTAAAGCATTGAAAGAATCTCAAAGAAATGTTTTCAAAGAAGAAAAATCTAAATTAATAAATCAAGCAAATGATGAAAATTGAAAGAAATTCAGAAAACAAAGATCAGAAATTATCAAGCAACGTAACCTTGAAATTAAAGCATTGAAAGAATCTCAAAGAAATGTTTTCAAAGAAGAAAAATCTAAATTAATAAATCAAGCAAATGATGAAATTGAAAAAATTAAATCAACTTGAAAAGAAAAAAGAAAAGCTTTAAAAGAAAGTTTAATGAAAGATGAAAATCAAACCGCTTTCTTGGAATATATGAATGCTAAAATAGCCTTAATGCCAAAAAAGGAGGAACTATAATATGGATTTTGCGATAGGACAAATTCAATTCTATGCTATCATCTTATGTTTAGGTGCCCTTTGTGGTGTATTCTGTGAACGTGTCGGAATCATCAACATTGGTATTGAAGGTATGATCTCAATGGGTTCTCTAGGATATGCACTTGGTGGTGCATTAATTTACAAAATTGATAAAACACTTTCAGGTTCTGGCTTCCAATTAATCCTTTTATTATTTGGTATGATTTTTGCCCTTGGTTTCTCATGTCTTCACGGCATGGCAACTATCAAACTTAAATCAGACCACACTATATCAGGTGTTGCCCTTAACCTTCTTGCAGTCGGAATCTGTACTTTAATTCTTAAAAATAAAAGCATCGCTGAACCTCAAGGATTTCTAAGATTTAACGTCAACGAAATGGTTCTTGGTTCTAAATGATGACAAGAATTTATTAGTCTCAAATTCTTCTTATTTATCGCAATCATAATCGCAGCATGAATTGCTTTAAATAAAACCAAATGAGGTCTACGTTTCAGATCTATTGGTGAAAACCCACAAGCTGCTGACGTTGCAGGTATTAATGTTAATTCATATAAATGACAAGGAATTATCATTGCTGGACTTATAGCCGGAGTTGCTGGATCAATTTATTCTCAAGAATTCAGAAACTCATTTAAAGGTTCTATTCAAGGTCTAGGTTTCCTAGCACTTGCTGTTATGATTATGGGTCACTGAAGAGTTGAAATTATCTTTATTTGTTCAATCTTCTTCTCAATCTTCTTCTATCTTGGAGTTCTTGCTGATGGAGTTGGATTCTCAGAATTAACTCAAAAATGATTTAAGAAAGATTTAGGTGACTACGGAACACTAATTAGAACCTTCCCTTACTTAATTACACTGGTCTCACTGATGGCCTTTAGTAAAATGGCTCCCGGCCCTGCTGCTTCCGGTGTGAACTACGATAAATCCAAACGTTAGTTTTACACTCAAAACAAAACAAAAAAAAGTGCCCCACGGCACTTTTTATTTATTCTTTTCGCTCGCAAGTCTTGCAATCATCATCGCATTATCAGTTGTATATTCTAACTTAGGCAAATAAACATTTTCATGCAATCCTAAAAACATTTCTCTTATTGCTTTATTAGCACTAACCCCGCCGACTAAACAAATCGCTTTAGGTTTGTATTTCAAAATCGCGGCTTTCATTTGCTTTTCTAGATATTTCACAATCGTATTTTGAAGCTCACAAGCATACTTTATTTTATTAATCTTTTCTTTCCTATTCACTTGATTATTAATCAAGTTAATAATTTGAGTTTTAATTCCACTAAAAGAAAAATCAAACTCATTTTTTGTTTTGGGTATTGTTAAATGATCTTGATATTTATCTTTATTCTCGCTTCAAAGTTCATCAATTATAGGCCCGCCAGGAAATCCAAGTTCAAGTTTTCTTGCGATTTTATCATACACTTCGCCGACAGCATCATCAAGTGTTTCACCTAAAATTTCAATTTCATCTTTGCTTTTATAAAGCATTAACTGGCTGTGCCCACCTGAAACTAAAAGTCCAAGTGTCGGGAAAACTGTCTCTTTTTCAATAAAAGCTGAGAAAAAATGACCTTCAAGATGACTTAATCCCATAACTGGTTTATTTAAAATTAACCCTAATGTATTTGCAACAATATAACCAACTTGTAATGAACCAATTAAGCCAGGAAACTGTGAATAAGCAATAATATCTATTTTAGAAAGATCAACTTGTTTCTTTAACTCTTCAAGTAATATCCCAATATTTTTAACATGATAACGAGAAGCGATTTCAGGAATTGTTCCACCATATTTTTTATGTATCTCAATTTGACTCATGGTCTTCATTCAAATTGGCTTGTTATTCTCTAAAAGTGCAAATGAAGTATCATCATGAGAAGACTCTATAGCAAAAATTAACATTACTTTACCTTTCCAATCTGTGTATCATGCAAATATAAAAGGTCAATATTTAAAAGGTCTTTTTCTTCTTTAAAGGTTGTTAAAAATTCCTTAAGATTTAACTCAAAATTTTTATAATCAAATTGATTATAATTACCTTCATTTTCAATTAATTTTGAGGTGATTTTCTCACCCTTTCATTCGATTAAATAAACATTATGACTATTAGCTTTTATCAAAACTTTATTATCAAACCTATCTTGCAATTCAAGATCTTTTTTAAATAGCTCATAAGTTGAGTTAGTAAATAACTTAACATTTTTAACTTGAGCAATAGTTCTTGCAAATAATAAGGCAACTCTTGCTCCAGTAAAAGACCCAGGCCCAGTTGTTATATAAAATTCTTTTACATCATTTATTGAGTATTCTAAATTTTCAAACAATGCATTAATAACATCAAAAAGAGCATCTGTTTTTTTAATAAGTTTTTCTTTTCTGATTGATTTAATTAATTTAAAATCACCACTAATTAAGGCAATGTATAAGTCTTCTAAACTAGTTTCTAAAAACATTTTCATTACATAACCTCTTTCTTAATTTCAAAAACATGATTTTGATGTTTATCAAAATAAACTTCAATTTCTATATATCTTTTGAAATTATGTTTAATATTTTTTGCTCATTCGATAACGACAAGCTTGTCTTCAAAATAATCTTCAAAAGCAAAAAGATCACCTTTTAATTTATAAGCATCAATATGAACTAATTTATCATAAACTAAAATAGTATTAAAAGTAGGTGAAATGACTTGCTTTTTTTCACCAAGTTTTTTTGCTATTTCACTAGTTAAAGCTGTCTTGCCTGCACCAAGTTCACCATTAAGTAAAATGGCTTCTAAATTAGGTTTAGAAAGTAAATAATCAACTAATGAATCAAGTTTTTCATTTTCTTTAAACACGTATTTTTTCATATTTTTCTGTTACTTTTGAAGCCAACAAAGGCTTATTAAATTATTATAATTCAATCTATTTTATAATTAAATATATGATTGATTCTTTTATCTTGAGCAAGTTAAAAAATCTAGCAAATGATAAAAATAAGGCTTTTTCATCTTCACTTTGTCCAACAGTAAAAAGCCAATTTTTTCTTGGTGTTCCTATTCCAAAACTAAGAGCTTTGGCAAAGTTATTATGAAAAGAAAACAAGCAAGAAGTTAATAATTTTCTTACTTCATTGCCTCATTATTTTGTAGAAGAAAATCTACTTCATGGATTTTTACTTGAACAAGAAAAGGATATAAATTTACTTAAAGAAAGAGTTAAAAAATATGTTCAAACTCTTTCAAATTGAATGGTATCAGATGGGTTCAAACCTAAACTTTTAATGCAAGATGAACCTTGCTTTTTAAAGTTAATCAAATCATGAATTCAAAGTAAAAACACTTATGTTGTTCGCTTTGCAATTATTATGTTGATGACTTTTTTCTTAAACGAAAATACCTTTAGATTAGAACACTTAATTTGAATTAAGAAAATCGAAAAAGATAACTATTACATTAATATGGCAATTGCTTGATATTGTTGTGAAGGATTAATAAAATTACCTTCAGAATTTTCCTTTATTTTACCTTATAAGTTTTTCAAAAAACCCGTTCATAATATGATAATTTTAAAAATTAGCCAAAGTAAAAAGTACTCAAAAATGCAAAAAAATCACTATGCAAAATACAAAATAAAGTAATTTATTAAAATCCAAAACTTTTTATTTTTAAAAAATACTTTCCTAAAAGCAGTTTTATAAAATTGACAAATTGTAATTTTTTGCCCCACAATTGATTTATTTTCTTAAATATTTATTATAATAAATGAACTTTATAATATTTACGAAAGGAAATCAATGGACACTCAAAAAGTCACACTTGCTGATGATAATCTTGCATTGGACCAAAAGAAAAAGGTTTCTTGAACAGATAAAATCAACAGACGTGTTGCGGGCTATTTAAGAGCTTTTCTTGTACCAATAATTTACATATTAATTGTTGGAATTTTTCAAGGCGTTCTTAATCATTTAAGCAGAATCCCACAAGTTGCAACTTCAGGATACTATCTAACATCATTAAAAGTTATTTCAGCTCTTAGCCTACTTTCACCTGCTGTTGTTGCTTTATCAATTGCAATTACCTACAGCAAAAACAGGCTCATTGCAGCCGCATCAGTTTTATTAGGCTTTCCGATAATCTTCTTATCAAGCTCTATAATGTTTAACTGAGCAGATCAACACACATTACTTTTCATTTTTAACGACAAATGACAAATTCCAACAAAGTTCATGCCATTAACAAGAGAGTTATCTGAATTCTCAGTTATTAAACCATCAATCTTTATGGGATTTATTTTAGGAGTATTAATTGCAAAGATTTCAAATATTTTTGCCTTAAAACAAATTAACAAGGCTAATGAAATTCTTTACACCTTTTTAATAATCGCCATCCTTAGCGTAGGACTTGGAATTGCTAATTCACTTCTAACCCAACTATTAGGTTTTGGGCTATCAAAAATTCCTACCGGCAAGGGTGAAGCTTCAATTTTTGGAGTTTTATTCCAACCATTTGCTTGATTATTTGCTTACAGCGATGTAGCACAAAGCATGTATCAATCTTATGGAATTACTACTGTAAATAGCGAACCATACGCACTTATGCTAAATGTATTCGTTCTACCTGCAGTATTAATCGTATTTATGTTCTCAACACCTAGAAAATCATTTGGATTTATTCTTCCAGTTTACTTCTTTGCTTTCTTAAGCTCTCTAGGTCTTGGACAAAGTCAAGCAGCACTTCTAATTGTTTTCATCTTCTCTCCTGCCCTTTTCTTAGCAATGGGATTTGTAACACCAGTTCTTACAATTCTAATTATTACTTTACAAAATATTGGACTAGCTGATGTTAAATCTAACTTAGTAGATGTTTCTTACCAACTTAAAGATTTAATCCCAACTAAATGAGCAGCGGCTCCAGTTAAAAACGGATGAAGCATTTACGTTGCCGGAGCAGTAGTATTCTTCTTCACATTCCTAGCTTACATTCTAACTGTTAAACTTGGAAAAAGAACACACTGAGGAAAAGGCTTTGCTACTCACAAAGTTTGAAGAATTGAAAATACTGACAAACAAATCAACTACTTCTTAAGCGGTAAGTATAGAGAAGAAAAACTTGTTCACATCAGAAACAAACACTTAAATATTTATCCTGATGAAGATAACAGAGTTGAATACATTGACGAAGTTACAAAAACAATTGAAATTCAAAAATCAAGATATGAAGATAGCGGATTAGATAATACAAGAATATTATCTCAAGGAAGACATTTCCACACTATCGAAACAGCAGGCCCACAACAACTTGCTCCAACTCATACTTTTGAACAACAAATGCCAATGCAAACTACAGGATTTGTTCCTGTTCCTCCAAAATACCAAACTTACCATATGGTAACCGGAGAAGCACCACGTTTAATTCAACCTTCTCAACCTACAATTCAAGAAGTTAGAGCACCTATTGAAAGAGTAACTCTTGCCCCAATGCAAGCGGGTGAACAACCAGTTCAAGGTTCAAAAACAATTTATGTTACAGCACCTACACCTGAACAAACTGTAATTCAGGCTACTCCAACTCAAATTTATTACACCGTTCCTAAGCCAGGAGAAGCAACTACAACTACTCAAGTTCAATTTTCACAACCTCAAGCACAATATGCTGATGATTCTTCAAGAACTTATACATTTGATCCAAGCAAACAACAAATGAATGAGTTTCTAACTGAATCAAAAAACTTACAAGAAGAAACTCAAACAATTAGGCCAAGTTTCTCAACCCCAACCGTTGCTCCTTCGCCTGAAGGCAGAGGAAGCTTTGTAATAAATCAAAACAAACAAGACTTTGATGATTTCATGACTGAAATCAAAAATACAAAAGAACAAGAATTATTTGAAATTGAAAACGAACCTGAAGAATTTGATTTTCAAGAAAAAACTGTTACTTTAAATAGAAAACCTCTTCAATATGAAACAACAACTGAAATTGAAGTTGAACAACCTACACCACTTCAATTTAAAGATGTTACTTTAACTCCAGCGGCAAAACCTAAATCTTATTCATTTAGTAAGAAAATTAAAGACTTCGTAATTCTAAGTCCACTTCTAGGTGAAATTAGAGCAATCAGAGAAAACTCAATCGATATTTACTCAAGCTCTGGAAAACTAATTATGCCTAACGATGCTGTAGTTGAATTTATTACTAAAGAAAAAGACGTATTCATTCTTGATATGTACGGCGTAAAAGTTGAATTCAAGATGAACGCAAACTTCAATCTTCCACATAAACAATCACTTCACAATAGAACTTTCGTAACAGCAGGAAAAACACTTTACAAAGGTGATTTCTTCATTGACGGAAACAAGAAATTCTATAGTGAAATTGGCGAAGAAATGATTATTACAATCACAGTATTGCCTGGAAAACACAGACTTACTCCAGTAAGACAAAGATCACGTAAGATTGATAAATGAACCGGTCTATTTGAAGTTAACTTAAAATCAGCAGTTGACGCAAGACAAAGAACCGCTGAAGAAATTAATTAATAATAAAAAGCCATTTGACTTTATTTAACTCAAAGTTGAGTGGTTTTTTATTTCTCTTTTTCCGCAAATTTAAAGTAAAATAAAAACATGAAAATAGGTTTAATCGCTGAATTCAATCCATTTCATAATGGACATAAATATTTAATTCAAAAAATTAAAGAAAAGTTTCCTAAATCAAAAATTATTTGTGCTCTTTCATCTGACTATGTTCAACGCGGTGAAATAGCAATTTTACCCTTTGAAAAAAGGAAAGAAATTGCCTTAAAATTTGGTATTGATGAAGTTTATGAACTTGACTTTTTTACTTCGACTCAAGCAGCACATATTTTTGCCAAAGGAGCAATTGATTTACTTCTTAAAAAAGGAATTGATATTTTATGTTTTGGAGTAAGCGATACTGAAACTGTTGAACCTTATTACAACGCAGCAAATGCAATAAAAAACAATCTTTCAACATATAATGAAAATCTAAAAAAGACCTTGAAAGAAGGCAAATCTTTCGTTTTAGCCTCTTATCTTTCCCTTGCTAAATTAATCGGTGAAGAAAACGTTCCAAAAGATATTCTAGGCCTTGAATATGTTAAATATATTGTTCAAAACAATCTGTCAATCAAAGCCTTTTCTTTCAAAAGAACCGTTGAACATAATAGCGAAAAAGCAAATGAAATTTATGCTTCAGCAACATTAATTCGCTCTCTTTTAAAAGAAGGAAAAGATGTATCAAATTTCTGTCCAATTTCTTACAAAGGGCCTTTTAAAGATATAAGAGATTTATATCCTAAATTTCAAGAAATTATTTGTACAAAATCAAGCGAAGAAATTGCAAAAATTCACTTAGTTACTGAAGGGATGGAAAATCTTTTTAAGAAGAATATAGATGCTAAATCTTATGATGAATTTGTAGATTTATGCACTTCAAAAAGATATACAAAAAGTAGAATTAAAAGAGTAATTTTATACATTCTTTTAGATATTAAAAAAGTAAGCAACTAAGGCTTACTTTTAATTTAAAATAATGGGATTTGATTTGTTTCATCTAAGTCTTCAAGAATTTCTAATTTTTGAAGTTCAGCTATAATTCCTTTATTTAATTTAGTTCTATCAATTAAATCTTCAATTGATAAAATTTCATGTTCTTCTCTTGCTTTAACAATTGTTTGGGCAACAGTTTCACCAAGTCCTTCAACTGCAACAAAAGGTGGAATTAATGATTTATTTTCATAATCAATTAATCATTTTTTAGCATCAGATTTTTTAAGATTTACATTTTGAATTGAAAATCCTCTAGCATAAAGTTCTTCTGTAATTTCAAGAATTGGAATTAAGTTTTCTTGTTTAGTTGTTAGTTGAGAGCCGTTGTTAGAACTATAAATTTTCTTAAGAGCTCTTAGTTCTTCACCCACAATTTTTCTTCCAGAACTCATTATTTTGATATTAATTGAATCAGATTTAGTTGAAGAATAGAATGCTGAATAGAATTCTAAAGGATAATAAAGTTTAAATCAAGCAATTCTTCAAGCTGAAATTACATAGGCGGTTGCATGAGCTTTAGGAAACATATATTTAATTTTCTTTAGTGAATCAATATATCATTGAGGCACTTTTTTATTTTTAAGCATTATTTCTCACTCGGAAGTTAACCCTTTACCTTTACGTACCTTTTCCATAATATTAAATGCTTCAAGTTTATCAACTTTATAGTTAATCAGCTCACGCATGATATCATCACGGCAACAAACACAATCATTTAGTTTCTTACCTTTTTTAATAAGTTCTTCAGCGTTTCCTGCTCAAACATCAGTTCCATGAGAAAGACCAGAAAGTAAAATTAAATCGTTAAATGTTTTAGGTTTGGCTGTTTTTAACATTCCACGAACAAATCTTGTACCAAATTCAGGAATTCCATAAGCTCCTGTTATTTCACCATTAATATCATCTGGCTTAATTCCTAATGCTGAAACACTTGTAAATAAACTCATTAACTTGCTGTCAAATTTAGGTATATCTTTAATTCTAATGTTAGTCAAATCTTCAAGCATTCTTAAAACCGTAGGATCATCATGACCTAGTAAGTCAAGTTTAAGAACATTGTCATGAATTGCATTGAAATCAAAGTGAGTAGTTTTTCAACTACTTCCAACATCATTTGCTGGGTAGTTAACTGGAGTAAAATCTTCAACATCAAACTCTTTTGGAATGATTATTATTCCTCCTGGGTGTTGCCCAGTAGTTCTTTTAACACCTTCAGTTTTACTTGCTAAAAAATCAAGAAATTGAGATGATCAAACTATATTATTTAATTCAGCATATTTTCTACAAAAACCATATGCGGTTTTATTAGCAACAGTAGAAATTGTCCCCGCTCTTAAAGTGTGAGTATCACCAAAAAGTTTTTTAACATGATTGTGAATTACGGGTTGATATTCACCACTAAAATTTAAGTCAATATCTGGGAATTTATCAGCATTAAAACCAAGGAAAGTTTCAAATGGAATATTATGTCCATCGTTGCTCATTTTTTCATTACATTTTGGACATTTTTTATCAGGTAAATCTCACCCATCAAAATATTCTTTTGAAGCTCATTCAAAGTACTTACATTTCTTACATAAATAGTGAGGTTCAAGCGGGTTAACTTCTGTTATTCCGGCAAGGTTTGCAACAATACTACTTCCTACTGAACCACGGCTTCCAACAACATAACCATCTTCATTAGATTTTTTAACTAATTTATGACTAATTCAATATGTTACTGAGTAACCATATTTAATAATTGGTTCAAGTTCTCTATCTATTCTTTCTTTGATTCTTTGATCAATATTTTCACCATATCTTTCACTAGCTTTTTCATAAACTAATTTTCTTAAATTTTCATCTGAATTATCAAAAATTGGGCAGTGCAATCCTTGTTTTAAAACTTTAATATTATTGTCAATTTGTTGAGCAATATTAATGCTGTTATCAATAACAATTTCTTGAATTAATTTATCATTTTTAAGAAAGGCAAATTCTTGAATCATCTCTTCTGTAGTGAGGAATTTTAGATTTATCTTCGCGTGTTTATGATATTCATTTGCTCAATGTCTTTCACCAGCTAGACCGGGCATTTCAATATAGATATCGTATATTAATTGTTGGAACTCATGAATATATCTACAATCAGAAACAGCAACGCATGGAATCTTAAATTTTTTAGCTTTTTTAATTAAATCTTTATATGCAAATTCAAGTTGTTCTTGATCTAAAAATTCACCTTTTACTAGATAGTTAAAACTTGAAATCGGAGGAAGCTCAATGTAATCAAAAAGTTGAATTGCTTTTTCAATATTTTCATCACTCCCATTAATAACTTCTTCCCACAAATATGACTTGTGAGCAGCAGATGCAAAGAATAAGTCTGGGTCTTTTTCTCACTTGTCTCTATATAATTGAGGATTCCTTTTATATTGAGTAGTTAATGAGGTTGAGATGAGTTGAAATAATTTCTTTAATCCTGCTTGATTTTTAGCTAAAATTCTTACTTCACTTGGTATTTTTTTAGCTTGCATATGTTTGGTATTTACATTGAATAAATCGCTTGCTTTTTTAATGCCATGTTCTTTATCTAGTTTAACAATCATTTTCTTTCAAATATTAGTTAAAACGCGAGCATCATAATCAGCACGGTGAGCACTGGTTACATCATATTCGACACCAACTTTTTTAGCAACAGCACCAAGATTTATTCTACCTTTTTCAGGGAATAAAAAGTTTGCCATTGCTAATGTATCAACACCATAAATTCTGCTTTCATCTAACCCATACTGAACACACTTTTGCTTTACAACATTAATGTCATAATTGGCGTTGTGAGCTACAGCGATTCTATCTTTTAGAATTTCATAAATCTTCTTAATTCCTTCTTCTTGACTTATTGCATCTTTTAACATTTCATCTTTAATGTTGCTTTGTTTAACAACATGAGAAGGGAGAAGTTTAGTCGGTTTAATAAAGAATTGAATTTCTTCAACTTCCACACCATCTTTTAAAACTTTTGCACCAAATTCAATAATTTCACTGAACCTTGCAGAAAGGCCTGTTGCTTCCAAGTCAAAGACAACATACTCAGTACTTTTGATATCAAATTCTTTAAAGTTATAGAAGAAATTTGGTCTGCTATCAACAGATGAGAAAGTTGCACCATAAATTGGCTTAATTCCTTTCATTTGTTTTACAGTATTATAAAAAGTTGGAAAACTTTGCACAGAATCACGGTCACAAATTGCAATTGCTTCGTGCCCATATTGTTTAACAACATTTAAATAATCAGTAACGCTGCTAATTCCATCTTGAGCAGACATATTGGTTCTTGCAGCAAGTTCTACTCTTTTTCTAGATGCTTTATCTGAAGATAACTTGCTAATAGATTCAGCTTTTGAAATTCCCGTTTTATATAATGAAATTGAATTTGCGTTATAAAAATTGTCATGTGTTAGTTTACCTTGAAAGGTGTAGGTTTTACCTACTTCAACCATTTTGAAATCTTCACCATTAGAATCTAGAAATAACTTGCATTGAATTGCTTCTTGATAATCACTAATACTAATAAAAAATATTGATCTATTTCCGTTAATTCTTCTAGATTCAATTTTATAAACTTCACCAGTTACTTGAACTCTTTCGCCATCAGCACTTGTTTGATAATTAACTGCTTCTGAAATTGTAAGTCTCACCGAACTAGTTTTTCTTTTATATTTAGAAAAGTTTTGTTGTTCTTCTTCGATTATTTTTCTTTCTTCTTCATATTGTTTAGCTAATGAATCAAACTGCTTCATCTTTTCTTGTATCTTTTGTTGTTTTTCTCTCTTGATTATGTCTATTCCGAGATTTGAACCAGCAATTAAAACATTAGGAAAACTAAAACCAGCTTCTTTTAAAGCAGTCTTGATTTGTCTAGTTTTTTCACTAAATTGTCTATAGATTTCTTCACTTGAAACATAAATTGTTATTTGTTCTTCATCAATTTTGATAGTTTGAGGGCTTATAAAAGGTAAAAGTGCAGATAAATTAGCATATTTGTGGGCAATTATAAAACTTAAGTAGTCACTGATCACTTTAATATCATTAATTACATAATTAATTTGAAATTTAAGGTCAACTTTTTTAAGGATATTAACACAAGTTAAATAGAATTTTTTAAAGTCATTGATTGGAGGATGTTTTTCAAATCTTAATGAAATTAAAAGTCTATCATTGGATTTTTGGATTCCAAATTCTAAAACCTCGGCATCATATAAAAATTCACTCGGTTCTAGTTTTATATGTTCGCATATCTTTCTTATTCGTTCATCTAGTTTTTTCATTGCTGCTCCTTAAATTATCAAAATAATGTATGTTGAACTCATTACAAATGACATCGCATCAAACCTGTCCATGAGTCCACCATGACCTGGAATTAAATTAGAAAAGTCTTTGACTCGCATAAATCTTTTAAACATAGAAAATGTTAAATCACCAATTATAGAAATGATTGGTAAAATAATTGGCGTTATTATCTTTTTTCACAAATTTGAATAAAAACTGAAATAATTTGGTGCATTTACAATGCTTGGAATAACTATTAAAGCAACAGTAGCAATTGTTCCCAAAACATAAGAAATAATTGCTCCTTCTCAAGTTTTGTTAGGACTTATTTTTGAAAATCTTCTTTTAATTAATTTTCTTCCAAAAGCCTTCCCACCAAAATAACCAGAAACATCAACAACAACTGGAATAAAGAAAGTTACGGCAAAAGCATAGATGTTAAAAGTGTTAAAAAATCAAAGAAGCTTGCTAAAAAGAGGCATAAAAGTAGTCACAAAAAAAGTCACAAATAAGTTAGCAAAAAATTCTTTTTTACTTTTAAAATAATAAATATTAGTCAAGAAAAATAGTGACGAAACAACAGGGCCGATTAAAAAACTAATTCATCAAAGATTTAAATTAATCATTCAGTTTCTATTTAAATTTAAGGCATCGCTTATATTTAAGGTTGGTCTAATTCCTTCAAAAATTGTGCTTGAAGTTTTAGAATCTCAAACCGGCAAAGTTAAAAATAATGGTAAAAGAGCGGTTGCTGATAAGATACAATTAGCATAAAAATGAAGCTTATTATGTTGCAAAATTTCATATGTTGCATATACACAAAATAAACTATAAAAAAGAAGACTAAAGAGTCTAATTTCATTATATTTAACAAAATAATTAAGCAAGACAATTGGAATTACTAAGGTAAAAAAAATCATTGCCGCTTTGGCTCTTTTAACTGTATTATTTAACATACTATTAGTATTATAGACTCTGCTTTTTATTTTGTTTTATTTATTAAAAATTTATTTTTTGAAGACTAAAAAATAAAAATATGCCTTAGTAGGCACATTTTGATCTTTTTTTAGATGGTCATTAAATCTTTTTCTTTAACTTCTTGAATTTTAAGAATTTTTTCTATTGTTTCATCAATATGTTTTTGAATAATGTCTAAATATTGTTTTTGTAAATCTTCTGATAAATTTTCATCACTCTTAATCTTTTTATTAACGTCTTGTCTTGCTTGTCTAATTCCAACTTTAGCTTGTTCAGTGATAACGCTTAATTGTTTAACCATTTCTTTTCTTTTTTCAGTAGTCATCATTGGATAGGTTAATCTTAATTGATGTCCTTCATTGGCAATTGTTACGTTCAATTTGTAATTCATGATCGCTTTTTCGATGTCCTTAATAACTGCAACATCATAAGGTTTAACAATTAGTTGCAACGCTGATGCAATTTGAATGGATGCAATTTCTTCTAAGTTAACAAATGAGTCATAATATTCAATTTTAATTTTATTAACTAAGTTTGGATTTGCTCTTCCAACCACAACTTTAGTTAATTGATTTTCATAGTTTTCTAGGGTTTTGTTAGTAGCTTCATTAAGCTCTAAAATATATAAATCTAAATCCATAAATCTCCTATTTCTTAATTATTGTACATGGAATGTCACCATTTATTGCACGAAATAGAGCATTTTCTTCATTGATATCAAAAACAATAACATCAAGTCCATTGTCGCGAGCCATTGAAACTGCGGTTTGATCCATGATTTTTAAATTCTTTTTTAGAATTTCATCATAAGTAATTGTGTCATATTTTTTAGCATTTCTATTAGTTTTAGGGTCATCATCATAAACACCATTAGTATTGTTTTTACCCATTAAAATTGCTTGACAATCAACTTCACTTGCAAATAAAGTTGCAGCAGTATCAGTTGTAAAATAAGCTCTTCCTGTCCCTCCGGCAAAAATAACAATTTCACCATCTGACATATATTTGCTTGCTTTTTCATTAACATAAACTTCACAAACTTTTGGATCCATTGTTAATGATGAAAGCACACGACATTTTAATTTTTTAGCTTCAAAACCAGATTGTAGAGCTAAGGCATTCATTGTGGTTGCTAGCATTCCGATATAGTCAGCTCTAACTCTTGGAATACCATTTTTAGCGGCAGATGTTCCTCTTCAAAAGTTTCCGCCCCCAACAACGATTGCAACTTCAATCCCAGCCTTAACTATCTTTTGCAGTTGAAGAGCAAATTTTTCAACAAGTTCATAATCTATTGCTAGACTTTTTACTTTGTTGGCTAACCCTTCACCCGAAAGTTTGATTAGTACTCTTTTATATTTCATTTTTCTCCTTTTTCCTAATCTATAGTGCTTTTATTTTATAACTTTTTAGGTTTAAAAGCCTGCTTTTTTAAGAAAAAGTTAGATAAACAAAGTTTATTTTTCATTTTTGTTTATTTTATTTTCAATATCTAAAAGCTTCTTTTTCCCTTTTTTTAAAGCATCAAAAACGCCAGATCTAGTCATTGCTAGTTCTTCACTTATTTCACTGATTGAAAGATCTTCAAAGAGTTGTAAATACAATGCTTGCTTTTGTGATTGTGCAAGCAAGTCTTTATACTTTTCATAAAGCTCAATGTATTTTTTTCTTTCTTCAAAACTTTCCATTATTCGTTAAGCCCTTTCATTAGACCATATATGTATGAATCTAAGTCAAATTCAGCAAGATCATTTAGCTTTTCACCAAGTCCAATAAACTTAACGCTAATTCCAATTTCATCCTTTATAGTAAGGACAATTCCGCCTTTGCTTGTTCCATCCATCTTGGTTAAAACGATTCCAGTAAGTGGTGTAACTTCTTTAAAAGTTTTTGCTTGAATAACTCCATTTTGACCAGTTGTTGCATCTAAAACAAGCAAACTTTCGTGTGGTGCACCTTCAACTTTTGAAGCTAAAATTTTATTAATTTTATTTAACTCATTCATTAAATTTACTTTGTTTTGCAACCTTCCGGCAGTATCAATAATTAGCACATCGTAGTTCTCTTCTTTTGCAATATCTATTGCTTTATAAACAACACTTGCTGGATCAGTTTCTTTCTCATGAGGTTTAACAATATTTGCACCAGCTCTTGCTGCTCAAATTTCAAGTTGTTCAACCGCTGCTGCTCTAAAAGTATCAGCTGCCGCAATAATAACTTTCTTACCTTCATCAATCAATTTTTTAGCAATTTTTGAAATAGAAGTTGTCTTCCCACCACCATTAACTCCAACAACCAAAATAACATTTAATCTTCCATCTTCAATATTAAGAGTGGTATCTACAATTGAGTTTGATGCATAAATTGTGAAAAGTTTATCAGCAATAATTTCTGATATTAACTTAGGATCTTCAATGTTTTCATTCTTGACTTCTTTTTTACATTCATCAACAATTATTTGAACAAGCTTAATGCTAATATCTGACATGATTAAAATTTCTTCAAGTTCTTCGAAGAATTCTTCATCAATTTTGTTGTGTCTATTTCAAAGTGATTTAATTGATTCAGTAAATGAATTATTTGACTTTGAAAGACCAGCTATATAACTGTCAAGTTTATTTTTCTTCTCAAGCTCTGCTTGTCTTTTTTTAGCTTCTTTTTTCTCAAGCTTAGCTTGTTTTCTGGCAAGTCTTTGCTCTGGAGTTCCAAATAATTTTTCTTTTAATTTAGCTCAAAAACCCATAATTCTCCTTTAATTTTCTTTGTCATAAAATTGACGTTCTAAAATGACTAAAGTTTCAATGTGATAAGTTTGAGGAAACATGTCAAATGGTTGAACGAGTTTGATTTGATAATCGCGGTCAGCAAATAGTTTTAAATCACGGACAAGAGTTCTTGGATTACAACTTAAGTAAACGATTTTTGAAATCTTTTTATTTGCCATACTGAAAATAATATTTGGATGAAGACCGCCTCTTGGTGGATCAATAACAGCAACATCAATACTATCTTTAAAACCTACTCTATCAATAAATTTCAAAACATCACTTTTATAAAAGCTTGTGTTTGTTAAATTGTTTAATCTTGAATTTATATCTCCATCAATAGTTGCTTGACGATTTAATTCAACACAAACGACTTTTTTAACTTTGTTTGATAAATACATACCAATAGTTCCAACGCCAGCATAAAGATCAGCAAGACATTCAGTTCCGTTGAGTTCTAGATTGTTACTAATATATTCATAAATTTGTGCAATTTGTTGTTCGTTAATTTGATAAAAAGCATTTGCTGAAACTCTAAATCTTAAATCTTTAATTCTAAATTCAACTTTTTGATTCTTAGTTAATTTATAAGTTTTATAAATTCTTAATTTATCTTTTGATGTAACATTTTGAGTTAAAACAATGTTTGGCATTTCTTTTAAAATTGCATTAACAAATTCATCAGGAATTCTTTTATTTTCCAAACATTTGAAAATTATTTGTCCTTCTTTACTACTTTGTGAATATTTAATCGTCACTTCATGAAGTTTAATATTTTTAACAAAATTGTTTTCTTCTTGAGATGAAAAATCACGAATTACATTGATTAATTTTTTTGCTATTTTATCAATTTCTTCATAACCTAAATCAAAACTAGTTTGAGGAACTAGTTCGTGTGAGTTTTTAACAAATATTCCAAGTTTTGCTGGAACATTTTCATAATTAACATGCAAAGAAATTTTATTTCGATAATGTCACATTAATGGACTTTTAACAATTTTATTAATCTTAACTACAGAAGGCAAATTTCTTTTAAATAAACTTTCAATAATCTTTTGTTTGAATTCAAGTTGTTTATTGTAATTTACTATCATAAGCGGTGCTGCACCTGATTTCAAAAGGTTAATATTATCAACTAGAATTCTATGTTTACTTACTTTGTGAAATTTAATTACTTGGGCAAAAGCAAATTGGGATGTGGATTTAACGATTTTAATATCAGCAATTTCTGTTGCGAGCATATTTTCAACAAAAATCGGATATTTTTCAACCCTTATTACTCCATAACCTTCATAACTATAATCTTGAGCGTGTTGCTCAAGTAGTATTTGTCCTTCTTTAATGCGTCCCATAACTACTTTCCTAAACAGAACTTACTAAATATTTTATCAAGCAATGCTTCATTGTCGTGTTCTTTATTTAAGATTTCTCTTAAATTTTCTCACGCTTTTGTTAAATCTACAATAACAACTTCGGGACCAAAATCTTTTTTAAGTCCTTTACTTGCCTCTTCTAAATTAAGTCTACATTTTTTTAAAAGTGACAATTGACGTTCGTTATAAATAATTTTCTTATCATCAAGATCAACCTTGCTATAAGCATCAACCAATGCTGAACGAAGTTCTCATAAATAACCTTTTTTGGCACTAATTATTATGTCTTTGAATTTAGTTCTATCTTTAACTAAATCAATTTTGCTTATAACGCTTAAATAAACCTTGTTTTTAGCGAGTTTTTTAATTAATCTATATTCTTCATCTTCTTTTTCTTTTGCTGTGCGTAAATGAATAATAATTTTAGCTTCCTTTATTGCTTGTTTAGTTCTTTTTATTCCAATGTTTTCAATTCTTTCTTTTGTTTTTCTAATTCCAGCTGTGTCAACTAATTGAAATAAAAGACCATTTAATGTAAATTCAGCTTCAATTACATCTCTAGTTGTTCCAGCAATATTTGTAACTATTGCTTTTGGTTTATCTAACAATGCATTTAGAAGTGAAGACTTTCCAACATTTGGTTTTCCAACAATAGCAACTTTGATACCTTGATAAATATCCTGTGCGAGTTCACTTTTTTTAATAATTTCATCTAATTTTTCAATGAAAATTTCAACTTCTTTTTGAAGTTTTTTATTATCAATTTGGGGTATGTCATAATACTCTGAATAATCAATGTTAGTTTCAATTGTTGCCATAATTGCAAGCATTTGATTTTCTAAATCTTGAATAACTTCTTGATCATGCGAATCAAATTGTGAAATAGCAATTTCGGCTTGAATATTTGTTTTAGCGTGAATAAGACCATTAATAGCTTCGGCTTTTTCAAGTGTTAATCTTCCGTTTAAAAAAGCTCTTTTAGTAAACTCACCACGTTCAGCAAGTCTTGCTCCGTTTGCAAGAATTAAATCTAGAATTTTGTTAGTTACGACTATGCCACCATGAGCATTAATTTCAATAGTATCTTCTCCAACATAATTCTTTGTGCCTATGAAGAAATTGACTAAAACTTCATCAATTGCTTTTCCTGAAATATTATCAATAATTTGACCATAAGTGATAGTTTTATCTTCACCAATTTTTCCGTTATAAATTTTTTTAATTATTTCAACAGCATCAGGTCCTGATATTCTAATAATAGAAATAGCTTGATTTATGTTACCTGAAGATATAGCAGCAATAGTATCGTTAATTATCATAGAATAATTATAGAATAATTAAAATATTTTAAATATCTTTATTATTAAATAGTTACGAGTTTGGTTGAGTTGCTCATATGTTAGTTTAATTAAATATAATAATAAGGTTTGTAAATTATGTCTATTTTTGAATTTCAATCTTGAATAAAGAAGAAAATTAGATTTTTATGTTGTCAATAAAACAACAAAAAAGAGGTAGATAATAACATAAAAAAAGAGCCTTGAGCCCCTTTAAATTATTTTAGTAATGTTTTAATTTCTTGGACTTTGTCAAGCTTTTCTCAAGGAAGATCCAAGTCATCTCTTCCGAAGTGTCCGAAAGTTGCGAGTGGCAGATATTTTATTTCTTTTAAATTTAAAGTTTTTATAATGCCTTCAACACTTAAATCAAATACTTTTTTAATAATAGAAATGATCTTTTCTTCAGAGTAAGTTTTGTCACCAAATGTATCAATATAAATACTTTGAGGTCTAGGTAAACCAATTGCATAAGCGAGTTGAATTTCAAACTTTTTGCTTACTCCTGCAGCGACTAAATTTTTAGCAATATAACGTGCCATATAAGCGGCTGAGCGATCGATTTTTGTTGCGTCTTTTCCTGAAAAAGCACCACCGCCATGTCTGGCAAAACCGCCATAAGTATCGACAATAATTTTTCTTCCAGTTAATCCTGTATCACCCTCAGGGCCTCCGACTACAAAACGACCAGTTGGGTTAATTAGTATTTCATAAGTTTTAGAAAATCCGTGAGATAAAATAACATGATCAATGATTTCTTTTTCAATAAACTTTTTAAATTGAGTTTCATCAAAGTTGTCATCATGTTGAATTGACATTAAAACTTTTTTAACTTCAACGTGGCCATTTTCGCTGTCAAATTCTACAGTTACTTGACTTTTCATATCGCTTTTAGCTCATTTGAATTTTTTAGATCTTCTAAGTTCTTCAGCTCTTTTAACAAGTTCATGTGAAAGTACTAATGGTCAAGGTAAAAAATACTTGTTTTCATTAGTTGCGAAACCAAAAACTGTGCCTTGATCACCAGCTCCAAGTTCTTTGTTTTGAGTTTCATTTACACCAAGTGCAATATCAGCACTTTGTCCAATTATCCCTGATTGAACTTCAAAATCATTTTCACTGTAACCTAAAGGTTTTAAAATTTTTCAAGCACATTTTACTGTATCACAATATGATTTTGTTGTGATTTGACCGCCGATATAAATGAATTTATTATTAACTAAAACATCACAAGCAACTCTTGCGTTTTTGTCGTGTTTTAGGATTTCATCAAGTACTGCGTCGCTGATTTGGTCACAGATTTTATCAGGGTGACCTGCACCGACTGATTCGCTAGTAAAAAGTTTTATCATAGTTCCTCCTTGCTAATATTAAGATTATAACTAAATTGAAAAATAGCTGTGTTTTTGAGCAAAAAAATGTAAGATAAAACTTACATTTCTTTTTGTTTGGAGTTATTTGTCTTCTTTTTTATTTGATTTTCTTTTTGAAATTTTCTTTTCAGTTTTATTATCTTTTTTAGTTTGTGATTTTGATTCAGATTCTGATTTTTGAGTAAATCTTTTATCTTTTTCAATTTCAGCTTTTGTTTCTTCAATTGCTTTTAATTCATCAATTCAAGTATTAACCGCTGAATCTTCTTTGCTTTTATCAGAAGTTACTTCGCTGAATAGTTTGTCAAAATCCATTGTTGAGTATTCGCCCTTTAATTCTTCTTTAGTTTTGGCAATATCTTCAGGAAGTTTTAAATTTTTTTCAATATATTCAATATCTTCAGCAACAATAGTTTCTTTAATAATTAAAGCTTGTTTAATTAATTCTAAAAGTTGAAGATTTTCTTTAATTATTTTAGTTGCTGTAATTTGTGATGAAATAATAATTTTTCTGATTTCAAGATCTATTTCTTGACCGATTTTGTTACTGAATGAAGAGTTTTTCATGTAATCTCTTCCCAAGAAAGGAGTTGATGCGTCTTCTTCATATTTGATTGGACCAAGTGCCGACATACCCCATTCTGTTACCATTCTTCTTGCAATTCTTGTTGCTTTAGCAATATCATCACTTGCACCGGTTGAGATATTAT
The DNA here is from genome assembly GCF_033546815.1 of Metamycoplasma subdolum. Classification (NCBI taxonomy): domain Bacteria; kingdom Bacillati; phylum Mycoplasmatota; order Mycoplasmoidales; family Metamycoplasmataceae; genus Metamycoplasma; species Metamycoplasma subdolum. The sequence continues at coordinate 576,281 of NZ_CP137846.1, read as the reverse complement.
TCTCGCCATAGATAATAGCTTCAGCACAACGGCCACCCATAAATGAAGTAATCATTGCGATAAGTTCAGATTTAGTGTGATTGTATTTTTCTTCTTCAGGCATCATTAAGTTGTAACCGCCTGCTTGACCTCTAGGGATAATAGTAATTTTTTGAACTTTATTTCCGCCTTTTAATTTAAGACCAACAACGGCGTGTCCTGCTTCGTGATAAGCAACAGCAATGTTTTCTTTTTCGGAAATAGTTCTTGATTTTTTAGCAGGACCGGCAATTACTCTATCAATTGCTTCATCAATTTGATCAAGAGTAATTACATTTGTTCTTTCACGAACAGAAAGTAAAGATGCTTCATTAATTACGTTTTCAAGTTGAGCACCTGAAAAACCAGGAGTTCTTCTGGCAACTAACGCAAAGTTTACATTTGGACTTATTCTTTTACCTTTTGCATGTAGTTTTAGAATTGATTCCCTTTCTTTAACATCAGGAAGACCAACAGTAATAATTCTGTCGAAACGGCCTGGTCTTGTTAAGGCTGGATCTAAAACGTCAGTTCTGTTTGTTGCTGCAATTATTAAAATTCCTGAGTTTTCTTTAATTCCATCCATTTCAACTAGGATTTGGTTTAGTGTTTGTTCACGCTCGTCGTTTCCACCACCAATACCTGCACCTCTTGAACGACCAACAGCATCTAGCTCATCAATAAATATAATAGCGGGTGCATTTTTTCGTGCATCAGCAAACATATCTCTAACTCTTTTTGCACCAAGTCCAACAAACATTTCAACAAAGTTTGAGGCTGATATAAAGAAGAAAGGTACATTTGCTTCTCCGGCAGTTGCTTTTGCTAATAAAGTTTTACCTGTTCCTGGGGGACCGCCAAGTAAAATTCCTTTTGGAATTCTTGCTCCTGCGGCTTGATATTTTTTAGGATTTTTTAGATAATCAACAAGTTCTTTAATTTCTTCTTTGACTTCTTCATTACCTGCAACATCATCAAAAGTAGTATTTGTTTTAATTTTTTGAGCAAGTGATTTGTTGTCAAGTCCAAGACCTGCTGCTCCAAATGGTGAGTGTCTGAAAAATAATAGATATATAAATAGTAAACCAATAATAATTGGTGCCATAAACGAGATAACTCTAATTATTTTTTCGCCAAGTCCTTCTCTAGGAATTGAAACACTACTAATTATTCCTTGTTCCATTCCTGCAGGTGCCTTCAATGAATCTCAAAAATTAGGGATTCCATTAACTAATAAAGTGTATTCAGCTTCTCCTGCAAATGAAGTTAAAGTTAAATTTATATACCCATGTTGTCCAAGAATGAGCATTGGGTTAATTGCATTCCATTCAACATCATTTAATCTTGCCGTAACTTTTAATAAATTATTATAAGGATCTCGGACAATTGATAAAACATAAGAACCATCAGCAGTGCTTTGCTTAGCTTTTTCTATAACTTGTTTAATTTCTCACATGTTTGAATTCGCGGTGATTGTTGTTAAGAAATGATTAACAATTGTATAGATTAAAATAGCAGCAAAGATAACAGCAATGATAATTCAAATGTATTTAAATTTGAATCCTTTCCTTTCTTTAGGTTCGTTATTTTCCATACTTTTCCTTTCTGTTTGTTATGTTTATAAATTATAAATTATTACAATAATTAATTAAAAGATTAGTTTACCTCTCTTTTTTACTAGGGAATAATTATCGTTTAGTTTATATTGTTTTGTTGAATTTTTTGATCATAAAAAATCACATAAACTTTTAATTTTTCCGCTCGTAAGTTTGACTTGCGGAAAGTTTGCATTAATTAATTTAAAAACAAAAAGTTCTTTATTTTCGATATGTTCTATAGTTTTTAAATCAAAATTTGAAGACTTAAAAATTTCATATTGTTGTGAAAGAAGAGTTTCAATTTTTTCATTTTCTAAGTTTTTATTTTTAAAGAAATCTAACTTGTTTTGTTTATTTTTTACTGTTCAATTTTTAAGTTCTAATCTAATTTTGTTGCGAGTGTAGATTGGCAAGTCGTTAGTAAAATCAACAGCAAATTTTACATCATTTTTTTTACAATAATCTTCAGTTTCAACTTTTCAAAATAGATTTATTAGCGGTCTAAAAATTGTAAGATTATTAATTTTATTTATTTGTTTTATTCCAAAAAATAATGGGTTTCTTTTTGAATTTTCTTGCATAATTGCTTGCTCAAGAAAGTCATCTTTTTGATGTGCTAAAAGAATAATATTTGAGTTAAATTTTTGAGCAATTTCAAGGTAATAATCATAGCGAATTTCTCTAGCAACAGTTTGAAAATTTCCTTTGTAATTTTTTCAGTCATTTATTGTTTTTACAAAGCAAGGAATAGAGTATTTTTTACAGTAATTTTCAACAATTTCTTGATCAATATAAGAGTCTTTCCTCTTCATATAATTGACATGTGCGACTACAATATTTTGATCTTTCATCAAATTGAGTAAACACATTGAATCTGGACCACCCGAAATTCCTAAAATAAACCTTTGTTCAAGGTTAATTTCAAATTTTATAAACTCTTTTTTTAACTGTTCAATCATTAAAAACTTCCATTGAATTTATTCATCACATAACGAATGTCATTATAGATAAAAGAGATGATTGCATCACTAACTTTTTCAATTACCTGATCAATAATTTGTTTATCATTAAACGTAAATTTTCCTAACACATAATTTATAGCATTTGTTGCTCTTCCGATACCAAGTTTTACTCTCTTAATATCTTGAGTTTTCATTTGGTCAATAATGTTCTTCATTCCATTATGTCCACCAGCAGATCCCGATTGTTTTATTGTTGCTTTTCCAACTGGTAAATCCATGTCATCATAAATTATAATAATATCGTCAATACCAATCTTATAAAAGTCAGAAATTTCACGTACGAAATTTCCGCTTAGATTCATATAAGTTAATGGTTTTGCAAGAATAAAATCTTTTTCTTTATAGTAAATTCCGTTAAATTTTTTTTCATTTAAAACTGTTTCTAGTTTTTTACTAATTGCATCAATTACCATAAAACCAACATTATGTCTTGTATCTTCATACTCGCTTCCAGGATTTCCTAAACCTACTATTAGTTTCATCTCTACTCCTTATTAAATTCTTCTCAAAGTTCTTTTATACAAGTCTCTCTTTTCGAATCATCATCATTTTCTATTCCCATTTTTAATGCTGCTTTTTCGCCTATTACAATTGAAAGATCTTTTGCCCGCGTCATTGCGGTATAAATTAATTTCTTTGATAATAAAAATTTTGCTTCTTGATATAAAACTGTAATTACTACTTTGCATTCGCTCCCCTGATATTTATGTACACTTGTACAATATGCAGGATAGGTTTTTTCGAAAAAGTCTCAAATTTTATAACTAACCGAACTGGATTCATTTTCAAAATCAACTGTTATATGAGAGAGTTCTTTTGTTTCTTTATCAAATGTGAATTTTGAAATATAACCAATCTCACCGTTAAATATTTTTTTAGCAGGATCATTCACTAAATTAATAACTTTATCATCAATTGCTAGTTTAAATTCTTTACCAAATTTACTTTTTCAAGTTATTGGTTTTTCATTGTCATACTTTCTTCAAAAATCGGCTAAATCTTTGTTTATTTTATCAATTCCGGCTGGTAAGTCATACATTGGAGAAAGAATTGCGATGTCTTTTTTTGTGTAACCTAATTTTAATAATTTTTGAAGTTCGTCAATTATTCGACTTGAAAGTTTAGATTGTTCAACTTCAATAAATCTAGATTTTTTACCAAGGAAATTTGGGATGTTTCCATTATTTACTTCAATTGCGTCTTCAATAATTTCTTTATTTCCTTCTTGACGATAAATTTTAGTTAATTCAATAGTTTTGAAAATATTTTTTTCAATAAAGTCATGAATTAAGTAACCCGGCCCTATTGCAGGGAGTTGATTTTTATCTCCAACTAAAATTATTTTATCGATGAAGTTAGTTTTTAAACCTTGAAGTAAATGGTAAAAAAGATGTGTGTCAACCATTGAAAATTCATCAATAATAATACATTCACGAGCAACAGAATTTTTTTCATTGACATAAAATTCATTTGTGTCTGGATTTCATTCTAAAAAACTATGAATTGTTGAAGCTTTAATTTCGCTCATTTTATTAATATTAATTGTTGCTCTACCAGTTGGAGTTACAACTAAAATTGAGTATGGTGAGTATTTTGTTAAAAGCTCATTAATAATAATGTTTGTTATTTTAGTTTTACCTGTTCCTGGTGACCCAGTTATCATTACTAAATTATCTTGAAGTGCTGTATTTATTGCTTCAATTTGTTTCATGTCCAATCTTGAATCTTTGAAATAGTCAAATTGCTTTGAATATTTTTTGTCTTTTATTCTTTTTAATTTTTCACAAATTGTTGTTTCTTCTTCTCTTAATTGAACAGTGGTGATTGTTTTTTTATTATTGAAAAATAAAATTTTTTCTTGCTTATACAAAGTCATCAAAATTTGTTTAAATTTTTCAGCAGTAACCGTTCTATCCTTTTTAAGATAGTATTTATAAAATTCTTGAACTTCAACTCTAGTATGGCCAGTAGTTTCAAAGAAATTTTCAAGAGTTTTATAAAGTGTACTAATTGGAACATAAGAAATTGCTTTGGTTGAATTAATCAAAAGATTTAGTTGTTCTTGAATATAATCTCAATTTTGAAGCAAAAATTTTCTTATTTTATTAAATGCATCTGGTGAAAGATCAAAATCTTTAGGATTATAAATGGTTGAATGAGCTAAGGCTGTCAAAATTTTGTTACCAAATTTTTCAGTTAATTCTTGTGCTTTGAAATTATTAATTTCGGGAAAATCATCACTTTCTAAAATATTGATAATAGCGGTGATTTCATTGAATTGAACATAATTAAGTTCAATTAAAGAGTAATTATTTTTATATTTTGGAGTATCAGGCAAACATTCACACAAAACGTTGCAATTTTTGCCTAGTTCAACTTCTTCACTTCCAATATTAACTACAACACTTTTTCATTTTGAATTTACAACAACATTTTCAGGGTTTTCAAGTACACTTGAAATTCTAAATGTTGCTAAACGAAAATTATTACGTTCAAAAATAATTCTTTCGAATTTACCGGTTGCACGAAAGGTTTTTTGAAATTGAGTTGGCATAAAATCATCTGAAGCGTTCATTATTTTAAATTTTATCACTTTTTATGTTTTTTAATGTGCTGAAGAAGGCTTATAAAAACTCAATTTTTATTCAACCTACTTGCCAGCAAATTTCTAAAATTAACATAGGTCAATCTTTAAAAAACAATTTTGTATTATAATATTTAAGCATTTATAAGGGGTGACTTTTATGTTAGATTTAAAATTCATTGTTAATAATAAAGAAGAAGTCAAAGAAAGGCTTGCAAGTCGTAATTTTGATTTGCAAATCATTGAAAAAATAATCAAATTTGCTGATGAAAGAAGTCAATTTATTCAGACTTTAGAAAGTTTGCAAGCTCAAAGAAATGAACTTTCTGAAGACATTGGTATTAAAAAAAGAAATGGACGCCCAATTAAATCTTTACTTTACAAAGTTAATAAAATTAAAGAAAGAATTGAAGAAGTTGACAAAGAAGCTGATGAAATTATTACAAAAGTTAATAACTTACTTTTACAAGTTCCCAACTTACCTAATAAAGAAGTTCCGGTTGGAAAAAATGAAAATGATAATGTTGTAATTTATGAAAATAAAAATTTAGGTAGAGGACTTGTTAAAGGTGTTGAAGCACATTATGACATTGCAACTAAATTAGATATTATTGATTTTGTAAGGGCGGTAAAACTTGCTAAAACAAGATTTGTACTTTATAAAAACGATGGTGCAAAATTAGTTAGAGCATTAGCCAACTTTATGATTGACATACATACTAAAAACGGATATAAAGAAATATTGCCTGCACATTTAGTTAATTCTAGAATGTTAATCGGAACTGGCCAACTTCCAAAATTTAAAGAAGATCTTTTCAAAATTGAAGATGAAGATTTATGATTGATTCCAACTGCTGAAGTTCCTGTAACTAACTATCACTATGATGAAATTTTAGATTTGAAAGAGCCTAAAAAATTCGTTGCTTATACAAAATGTTTTAGATCTGAAGCAGGCAGCGGCGGAAAAGACATGCGTGGCGTAATTAGGCAACATGAATTCCATAAAGTTGAACTTGTTAAAATAGTTAATCAAAATGATGGTGAAAAAGAGTGACAAAAAACAGTCACTGATGCTCAAAACATTTTAGAACTTTTAGAAATTCCTTACAGAAAGCTTATGCTTTCAACTGGTGATTTAGGTTTTGGGTCTGCAAAAACAGTTGATTTAGAACTTTGAATTCCATCTGAACAAAAATATAGAGAAACAAGCTCAATTTCTATTTACAATGATTTTCAAGCTAGAAGAGCAAAAATTAGATATCGTGATGAAAACGGAAAAACCAGACTTGCTTATACAATCAATGGTTCAGGATTAGCAATTGATAGAGTTGTTGCAGCCATCTTAGAAAATTATCAAAATCCTGATGGTTCAATCACAATTCCAAATGTATTAATTCCATATATGGGCGGACAAAAAATAATTAAGTAATATGAAGTTTCTCAGGTTTGAGAACTTTTTTACTTTATTCAAATAAAAGAGGAATGATGACGGATAAAGAAAAGATAATTAATTTATTTTATTCAAACGTTAAAGGGAAAAAACCAAACATAAAAACAAGTAATATAAATCATGATGGCAAATACGGGCACTGATTAGAATTACAATTTGGTTTAAAAGCAAATGATGTTAATGAACCTGATTTACTTGGATATGAATTAAAAAGTGATACGAAAGCCGTTACAAGTTTTGGTGATTGAAGTGCCAATATGTACATATTTAATAATGAAAAATATAAAAAAATTTTTCAAGGTCAAACTAACTTAAAACGAAGAGATAAATTTCTTACAATATTTGGAATGAAAAATATTTCTAAATTAAGTAGGTTTTCTTGATCTGGACTTTCTTGCCCTAAGATAAATCATTTTAACAGTTTTGGCCAAAAATTATTAATTTGTGAAAATAAAGATATTATTGTTGTTTATTCTTTTTCCAAAGATATGAGAGTTGAAAAAGAACAAATTGTACCTCGCGAATTGCAACAAGAAGATCTTATTTTAGCAATTTGATATGGTGAAAAATTTCCTGCAAACTATAAATTTAAATATAACGAAAAAACTTTAAAAAATAAAGTAGAAGATAAATTTAATAAACAAGGATGATTTACTTGCAAGAAAAATAGTGAAGGAGAATATACTAAAATATGTTTTGGCCCTCCCATTGACTACAATCTTTGATTAGAAAAAGTAAAATTAGGAATTGTTTATTTTGATAGCGGTATGCATACCGGAAATAGTAGACCATATCAACAATGAAGAGCAAAAAATGAATTTTGAGATAGTATGATTAATGAAGAATACTAACTATTTTGATCTAAAAATTTAACAATCTTATTTGCGATTTTTGAAATAACTGGAACAGCAACTGAATTTCCAAATTGTTTGTAAGCTTGCATATCACTTACAGGAATAATAAAGTTTTCAGGAAACCCCTGCAATCTTGCGGCTTCTCTTGGAGTCAATTTTCTTGGATTTTTATTTTTTTGTTCAATTAATATTTCACTACCGTCCTTATAATATCTTGCAGAAATGGTGTTCGTGTATAAACTGTTTTCATTGAATAGGGAATAGCCGAATCCATTTCCCTTTTGTTTATGCTCTAATTTTCTCCTTTGATGTCCTTCTCACAAGTTATTTGAAATTGTATATTTTTCATTAACAACTTCTTCAAGAATATTTCCAACTTTTGACTTTGTATAAGGTACTTTTGGGAATTCAAATGTCTCAACGTTTTTTACTTTTGTTTTATTTAATCCAACGATATAAATGCGCTCTCTATTTTGTGGCACACCAAAATCTCTAGCTCTAAAAATAACGGAGAAAACTGAATAATTTAATTCTTTTAAAGTGTTTTCTATTGTCTTGAATGTTTTGCCACCATCGTGCATTTTTAAATTCTTAACATTTTCAAGTAAAAACGCTTTTGGTTGTTTATCTTTTAATATTCTTGCGATTTCAAAAAACAATGTTCCTCTAGTGTCATTAAACCCCATTTTTTTCCCTGCTAAACTGAATGCTTGGCAAGGAAAACCGCCAATTAAAATATCATGATTAGGAATATCTTTTGAATCAATTTTGGTTATATCTCCTTGTACATTTTCACCAAAATTTGCATAGTATGTTTTAGAAGCGAATTTATCTATTTCGCTACTAAAAACAAAGTTCACAGATTTAGTTTCATAAAAACCTAGCCTTGTTCCGCCGATACCAGCAAAAAGATCTATTGCTTTATATTTTCCACATTCGTTATTTGGGAACGGAAAAACTTCTGGAAAATTTAAAATTGCATCTAATTCAATTTGATTAGGATTGCTTTCATTATTTTCTCATCTCCTTATTGTTCTTTCTCCGAATTTTGAAAGTTTTATTGCGTCCGCTAGTTCTTTTTGCGTCATATTTAGTCTGACTCTTTTTTCTTTAATTAATTGACCGATTTTCATATTTCCCTCTGTGATTTTATCAGGACGAAATGTCCTATTTTTATTCCATTTTATTATATTAGATTTTATTAATTAATTTTTTATATTTAAAAGATATTTAATTGTCAAAATTTAAAAAAAATAACTAATTTAATAAATAACTTATAATTAAATAATTAATTAGAAAAGGTGGTTTTATGACAGTAAAACAGTTATTTGACAAACAAGATAACTTAAAGAATGACCAAAAATTTGCTTTCGAAGGTTGAGTAATCTCTAACCGTGGCAATAATAAACTACGCTTTTTAGTAGTGAACGATGGTTCAACTGTTAATAACTTACAAGTTGTTGTTAAAGGTGAAGAAGCAAATGAAAAATTCAAAATTGATGATATTAATTTAGGAACTTCAATCAAAATTGAAGGTATTTTAAAATTAACTCCAGAAGCGAAACAACCATTTGAACTTGTTGCCGATCAAGTTCAAATTATTAACTTAGCTGATAATGATTTTCCAATTCAAAAGAAAGAAATTACATTAGATTTTCTAAGAGAAATTCCACATCTTAGAGCAAAAACTGCAATTTTCAAAGCAGTTATGTTAGTTAGAAGTAGGCTAATGCTAGAAATTCATAATTACTTTCAAGAAAGAGGTTTTTTAAATATTTCAGCTCCAATTATTACTTCTAACGATGGCGAAGGGGCTGGTGAAACTTTAATTGTAAATGATGGGAGTAAAGACCTTTTCTTCAAACAAAAAGCATTTTTAGGAGTAACTGGTCAACTGCACGCAGAAGCATACGCTCAAGTATTTAAAAAAGTTTATACTTTTGCGCCAACTTTTAGAGCAGAAAATTCTCATACCTCAAGACATCTTGCAGAATTCTGAATGATGGAACCTGAAGTTGCATTTTGTAATTTAAAAGAAATAATTCATTTAGCAGACGATATGCTGAAAGCAGTTATCAAAAACACAATTAAAAAACAGGCAGCAGAAATTAAATATCTTGATGAACTTCAAGGTGGGAATCTTTTAGATACTCTTGATAAATTTTTATCAAAGGATTTAACTATACTTGAATATAAAAAAGCGATTGAAATTCTTAAAGAAAACAAAAAAGAATTTGAAGAACAAAATATTTACTTCGGTCTTGATTTAGCAAGCGAACATGAAAAATTTCTTGCTGAAAAAATAGTAAAAGGTCCAGTTGCGATTACAAACTTCCCAAAAGAAATTAAAGCTTTTTACATGTATCAAAATAAAGATAAAAAAACTGTTGCTGCCTTTGATTTATTAGCCCCAGGAATTGGTGAAATAATAGGTGGTTCTCAACGTGAAGAAAGTTATGACAAACTTGCAAAAAGACTTGCTGAATTAAAAATTAATCAAGAACCATTGCAATGATATTTAGATTTAAGAAGATTTGGCTATGTCGGTTCAAGCGGGTTCGGCCTTGGATTTGAAAGATTAGTTATGTATGTAACTGGAATTTCAAATATTCGAGATGTAATTCCGTTCCCAAGAGTTGCCGGAAGCATTAAAATGTAAAATAGGAGAGATTTATGGATCCAATTTATACTAACCCAATTTTGACTTTCATAGTTCCAGTTTATAAACCAACAAAAAATCTTGATTTAATTCTTTATAACTTGTTAAAACAAAAACATCAAAATTTTCACGTCATTATTGTTATTGATAAACCAAGTGACGAAGATTATGAAGCAATTGATAAATTTAAAAAGATTTTTGCTAATCGCTTAAAAATTATTATTAATACTGTTCATCAAAATATTGTGACTGCAATTAAACAAGCAACACCTTATATAAAAACAGAATACACACAAGTTTTTTACTCATATCTTCATATAAAAAGTGAATATACAATGCACCTTGAAAATTTCATCAATAATACCTCAACACATCCTGATTTTATTGAAGTTTCAGGATATTGCAGAGGAGTTGTTAAACATAACTTTTTTAGAGATAAGTTTAAAGAAGAAGTTGTTGTTGATTTATCAAAAGAGGTAAAAACTTATTCAATAGTTACTCCTTATCCATTTAATAAAATAATTAAATCTTCAATCTTTATTGATGTTTTTGATGAAATCAAAACAAGATTTAATAACTTACAATATTCAGTTATTTTTAATTATTTACCATTACTTAAATCTAAAACTTTCGCTTGAATCAAAAGAACTTGAATTGAAGATTGAAATGAAAGAATCATTTTATTTAATCCATTAATCATAAGCAAAGAGTGAGAATTTTTAGACCCAATAATTATGCAAGAAAACGTAGAAGTTCAAGAAGCGATGTTATTTGCAAAAACATTACATTTAACTTATTTTGCCGCAGGATATTTAGGTCAAACTAAAACCAAGAAAAATACTAATGAAGATAAATCAGTTAAATTAATGAAAAAGCAACTATTAACTATAGTTAATACATTCAAAGAAGAAAATAAAGAAGAGCTTAACAAGAATAGATATTTTAAACTAAATGAAGTTCAACTTTTAAGCGACAAAGATTTTCAAAACCCTTCAAATTGAGATTGGATTCTTAAAAACTTTACATGATAGTTAAACAAAATAAATTAGCTAATCCTTGAATTAGATTACTTGCTACAATAATTGACAATTTAATATTTTTGTCAATATTTTTAGCTGTAAGTTTTTTAGTATTTGACTATCAGAAAAGTACATATAGATTTTCTAAATATTTCTATTATTTATGACTTTCATCTGGAATCATTTTAATAATAATTAATCAAATAGTTTTACCTGTTTTTTTAAAAGGAAAATCCATCGGAATGCTAATTTGTAAAATACATGTTTTAAATCTTGAACATAGGCGAAGGTTTTCAAAAGCAGTATTTGATAGATCAAGGTTATTTGGCTTTCTATGACTTTGCATAATTTGTTTTTATGTTGTTTTAATTAGTCCAGAAACGTTTATTAAAATTTCACAAGTTGGATTTAAAAAAGAAGATCTAAACTTAGTACAAAAAATTTTCTTTGCTATTCCATTAACCCTAACTTCATTTGGTTTAATTGTTCAAGTGGTATTTGTTATTTCAAATTTTTCAACAAATCGTATTGGCTGAAATGATAAGTTTTCAAATACAAGAACAGTTTGAGACAATAAATTTGATGAGATTGAAGAAGATGATAATGTGCTAGAAAAAATTATCCCAATCAAAAGAGTGTTACCTAAAATCGAGTTTGAAAATTAAATGTTGCTTTAAAAATAAAGTAGCATTTTTTTTATTCAGTAATTCAACAAATTCTACCCAAATTGAGTATATGCTAAAACATTAATAAATTTTAAATTTTGAGACTTTCAATGTTGATAAAATTTCCAAAAAATTCCTTTAATATTGAGCAAAATTGAAAATTTTTGAGTTTTTCAAATTCTCAAAATTTCCTCATTTTCTTCTTTAATATTATAAATATACTATAATTTAAAATAGTGCTAGTAAAGCAATTTTTAATTATGTAAGGGGGAGACAATGGATATTAATTTAGATACATTAAATTTAAAACAAAAAGATGCTGTTGTCGAAACCGAAGGACCCATTAGAATTATTGCTGGTGCTGGTAGTGGTAAGACCAGAGTTTTAACCTATAAAGTTGCATACTTAATTAAAAATAATCACGTGAATCCTTCTGAAATTTTAGCTTTGACTTTTTCTAATAAAGCGGCAAATGAAATGAAACAGAGGGTGCAAAGATTGCTTGATTTTGTTGGAAAAAACACACCAATAATTTCAACCTTTCATTCAATGTGTTCAAAAATTTTAAGACAAGAAATTCATAATTTTAATTATCCAAATGACTTTCAAATTGTTGATGAACTTGACCAAAAAGAAGTGCTTAGAGTTGTTTATAATGAGCTTGGAATTAATCAAACTCAATATACTTTTGCATCAATAATTTCATATATCCAAAATCAAAAAAATGATTTAAAAACTCCACAAGATTTATTAAAAGATGAAGAAACTAAAGATGATATTAGAGCAAAAATTTATCAATATTATCAAGCACATTTAGATAAAGCACATACACTTGATTTTGACGATTTATTATTGTTTGTTTATAAATTATTTTATGAACCTAAATTTGCAAATGTTGCCAAAAAATGAGAAAGTAAATTTAAATATATTTTAGTTGATGAATTTCAAGATACAAGTTGACTTCAATACAAAATAGTTAAAAAACTTGCAAAAAAATGAAACAACATTACTATTGTTGGTGACCCTGACCAAACAATTTATTCTTGAAGAAATGCTGATATTAACATTATCATGAATTTTGATAAAGATTTTGTTGGAACAAAAACTATTAAACTTGAACAAAATTACCGTTCAACCAAAAAAATATTAACAGCAGCAAACAATTTAATTAGCAAAAACAAAATTAGGTTAGATAAAAAACTTTTCACCGAAAATGAAGAAGGCGAAGATATTGAATTTTTCTGTGGTTTCAGTGATGAAGCAGAGGCTAGATGAATTGCTCAAAAAATAAGTGAATTAAAACGCAATAGAGTTCAATTAAAAAATATAGCAATCTTATTTAGAATTAATAGTTATTCTCGTGCTATTGAAGAAGCTCTAATTAAAGAAAACACTATTTATAAACTATTTGGTTCAATTAAATTCTATCAACGGGAAGAAATTAAAGATGCGTTAGCGTATCTTAGAGTAATTCATGATGGCTCAGAAATTTCTCTTTTAAGAATTATTAATAAACCAAGCAGAAAAATTGGTGATAGCACAATTGAAAAGCTATTAAAATATGCTGCAAGTTTAAAAATGGATTTATTTACATGTTTGCAAACTAAATTTAAAGAAATACAAATAAATTTGAAATTGTCAAATACAATTTTGAAAAATTTAGCTGAGTTAATAAATAATATTCGCTGAGCAAAAAGAGCGTTGCAAATTAATCCGATTCACTCAACTTTAAAAGAGTTGATTATTAACCGTATAGGTTATTTTGAAGAAATAAAATCATCAGAAGAAGAATATGAAGTTAGAATGGAAAACTTCTTATCTTTAATATCTGCTATTGAAGAATGAGAAAAGAAAAATCTTCACGGCACTATTGATGAATATTTACAAGAAATCACTTTAATTACTGACCGTGATGTTGAAGATGATGCGGCAAGTTACGTTTCTTTAATGACAGTGCATAATGCGAAAGGGCTTGAATTTGATTATGTTTTTGTAGCAGGACTTGCTGAAAATATTTTTCCATTAAGAAGAGCAATTATTTTAAACCCTATGAAAGATTTTAGTTATATTTCAAAAAATATAAGGGAACCAGAAAATATTGAAGCATTAGAAGAAGAGAGAAGACTTGCTTATGTTGCATTAACAAGAACCAAACAAAAACTTTTTCTTTCTTTTTCAGTAGGGCAAAATCAAAAAATGAAAAATTCTCGTTTCTTAAAAGAAGCTAAAATTAAAGAAACAAGTGTTGTTTCAATTGCAAAAAACTTTACTTTAGGTAAAGAAATAAATAAAAATGATAATTTAATTGTTGGAGATTATATAGCACACCAAACTTTTGGCAAAGGTGTCATTTTAAATCTTAGTGGAAGAATTTTAGAGATAAAATTTCTTGAAGATAAAAAAGTGAGAAAAATTGATAGACTACATCCTGCAATAAAAAAATGAGAGGAAAGTGATGTCTAATAATATAAAATACGCTTTCATTGTTCTTGGATTAATATTAATACTGTTAATCTTTTTTATCATTAACTTTATTACTGAAAGTGTAAATAAAGTGCTTTATCGTGAAAGTAAAATTGGTGCATTAAGTTTTGAACTTGATTATAGTAAAAAAAGAATTCGTTTACTTGGAAATAGAAACTTAAATATTCAATATATTCCTTCCTTTTTAAGAGAAAAGAAAGTCACAAGTGGTAAGTGAGAACCTATTGAATTATTTATAACTTTATTTACTAAAACTACTCAACATAGAATGCAACATTATTTGAATAATGAAAATGAAAAGAAAATTTATGAACTAAATGTTAAGGTAGTTGATGATTTTCAAGCAAATCCAAATATGAAGTTTAGATTGAACATTAACCCCAAGAATGAAGAAAATAAATACATTATTAACTTTTCATGAAGTTACCATTTTTCAGTTCTTTCAAAAATTTTTAAGAAGATTTATTTAAATTGAGAATTTAATATTTTGAAGCAAAATTTAACTGGTCTTTTCATTGCAACAGATGATCGTTATTTAGTTTCCACAGCAAACTTAATAAGTGAAATTGCGGCATTAATTCCTGATAGATTAAAAGGTCATGTTTTCTTAATGAAGAAAGGTACAAATATATTAATTTTTGTATCAAATACTGGAACATGCAATGAAAATAAAAATAAAAAAATATTTAAGTCAATTATTAAAAATTCATTGAATAACGCAAAGTATATAAAAAACGTTTTTGTTCTTGATAAAAGCTGTTTTTTGGAATTAGATGAAAAGCAAATGGATGTATTAACAAACTATTTAAACTTGAATCAAAAACCTTCTGAAAATGAAGTTGAAATTATTGAACCTTCAATTTTTAAAGAAAAGAATTTTGAAATTTTTCTGAGAAGTTATCAACATGATTTCGATCTAATTCACAACGATAATTTCAGCATAGAAATTAATGACATTAAAGAAATTTCTGGCTCAAATAGTGATGAAAAAATAATAAAACTTAAACCCTTAATTGAGTTTAGTTCAAGTGAAGAAATTAAAAGAAACTTCTTTTACCCACAACTAATTAAAAAGTTTTATACAAGCGTTGAAAGATTTAGAACTTCAAATTCTATATTAATAATTCCTGATTATATTTTTAGTTGAATCAGCAACGATTTAATTTTCAAATCAACTCAAATAAGTCCAACACTAACTCCAGGGATTGAAATAACTAATAGTAGAAATTTAGAATATATCAGACATAAAATTTCTCATCTAAACTCTTTAAATATTGATGTAACTATCAAAATAAATTACATTGATAGTAGCATAATAAAATATTTAACTGAGCTTAAAATAAATTACTTAATCATTGATGAAAAGTTTGCTGAAAATTTAAACAATAGCCACAACATAATTTTCTTGAATTTATTAATCGGTGCTCTTAAAAATACTAATATTACTTTGATTTTTGAAAAACTTGATTTGAAAAGATTCAAGCCAATCTTAACAAGCAAATATGACAAGATTTTATATACAATAGATAAACACAATCTCTAAAATGTTAAAATTTTTAAAAGTATATTAAAGGAAAAATATGAATAAAAAATTAATTAAAAAAGACTTCTTTGAAGCAGTCAACGGTGTATGACTAAAAAATGCAAAAATTCCTGAACATCAAATTGGTTGAGGTTCATTTTATCAATTAGGTGAAAGAATAACAAGACTTAAAAAATCTTTATTAAATAAATGATGCGAAGACCAAAGTGATATTAAAAATGAACCAATCTTAAAAGAAATGATCAAGTTTTATAAAATTGTCAAAAATTGACAACAAAGAAGAATTGATGGTGTCAAACCAATTTATAAATTCTTAGATTTAGTTTCAAACATAAATTCATGAAAAGATTTTGAAAACAATTTTGATACCTTAACTACTTATGGCTTTGATAGCATTTTAAACTTTGGCATCAACCAAGACTTCAAAGACAATTCTCTTCAAGTTTTATGACTTGACGATGGGCCAACAATTCTTCCTGAAAAAGGCGACTACCAAAATGAAGAAAAGAAAAAACCATTACTAGCAGTTTGATCTTCAATGGTTAAAAAACTTTTAGTCAAAATTATTAAAGATGAAAATAAAGCAGATGATTTAATTAAAAAAGCACTTGAATATGATGAATTAATTGCAAAATTTGTAAAATCTGCTGTTGAAAAAGCAAATTATATTGAATCATATAATGTTTACGAAGTTGAAAAAATAAATAACCAAAAATTTGTTAACATTAGCAAAATTATTAATGACTTAATTGGCACAAATGTTGAAAAAGTAGTTGTAGTTAATCCTAAGTTTGTAGAAGCTTTACCTACATTAATTAATGAAAATACTTTTGAAATGTTTAAAGCACATTTATTTATAAGATCAATGCTTACAATGACTGGATTCTTAGATAATTCAACAAGGAAAATTGCTGCTGAATATAGAATGGCAATAGCAGGACTTAAAAAACCATATGCGAAAGAAAGAGTAGCAATTGAAACAACACTTTCAACATTTTCAATGCCATTTGGAATTTATTATGGTAAAACATACTTCGGAAAAGAAGCAAAAGCTGATGTTGAAAGAATGGTGCAAAAATTTATAAAAATTTATAAAACAAGATTGCAAAACAATAATTGACTTTCAGAAGCAACAAAAGAAAAGGCAATTTTAAAATTAAGTAAACTTGGTGTTCATGTTGGATATCCAACTGAAATGAGAGATTATTACAATGATCTTAAAGTGAAAGAGTATGAAGACTCAGGCCTTGATTTATTGTCAAATGCAATGGAATTTAGAAAAATTGTAAATAAATATTACATGAAACAATATATGCAACCAGTAAATAAAAATTTATGATCAATGAGTCCTGCTACAGTTAATGCATACTTTGCTGCAGAACACAATCACATAGTCTTTCCAGCAGCAATTTTAAATCCTCCATTTTATAGTACAAAATATTCTTCATCAAAAAATTACGGTGGAATTGGAACAGTTATTGCTCACGAAATTAGTCATGCTTTTGATAATAATGGTGCTAAATTTGATGAAACAGGAAAAATGGCAAATTGATGAACTGATGAAGACAAACAAAATTTTGAATCTAAAACACAAGCAATGATTGACTTATTTGAAGGCAAAGAAACCGAATTTGGAAAATGTAATGGAAAATTAACTGTTTCAGAAAACATTGCTGATGCTGGTGGAGTTTCATGTGCACTCGAAGCAGCCAAATCAGAACCTGACTTTTCAGCAAAAGACTTTTATATTAATTTTGCGACAATTTGAAGAGCAAAATATAGAAAACAATTTGCAGAATATTTATTAAGAGTTGATGTTCATGCTCCTGCAAAATTAAGAGCTAATATCCAAATAATGAACTCAGATGATTTCTACACTACTTTCGATATTACTAAAAAAGATGGCATGTATTTACCTTTAGAAAAACGTGTAAAAATTTGATAATTTAACGTAAACTTTTAAGCACTTTAATAGTGCTTTTTTGTTTGTTTTAAATATAGTTACAAATTTCTAAAAAATACCTTAAATAAAGTAAAAAATTCAAAATCAAATATCAATAAAACTCAATATTCTTTCAATATCTTAAAAAACTAATTTTTAACATCAAATTATCATCCTAAAATTTGGAATTTCTTACATAAAAATTTAATAACCAAGACAAATTAAGCCATTTTTATTATTTATTGTTAAAATTTAATAATATATTTATTTAATAAATAGAGGTTTTAATATGTCAAATAGAAAATGAAAAAACCGCACATATAATGTCGAAACTTTAAAAGACGAGCAACCAAAAAAACGCCGTGAGTTAAGCAAAACTTGGAAAATTTGTTTAATCGCTTTATTCTTAATTGCTATTCCTTCATTTTTAGTTTTTGTACTTTTTGGAAAAGATGGGTGAGTAATCCCTGCTACAAAAAATCTTTCTCTTGGTGCATTATTCGGCATGGCTATTGGACTTTTGGCAGTTCAAATTGCTGTAATTGCTGCTTTAATTTGAGGCTTTAAAGTCATTCCATGAGATTCAACTTTAATGTTAATTCCGATTGCATTTTCAATGGTCTCATTCATTGTTTCATCTGGTGCTTCTGCATGATATATTAGAGTTTTACCAGCAGTTGCGTTAGCATTTTTAGCAGTAATACTATTTGCAATCAAATCAGCAGTTGAGAAAAAAGTAACAAAAAAACAACAAGAAAAACAACAAGCTTATGATCGGATCAATAAATCACTTTTAGATTAAGAGGGTAACAATATGTATAAAAAAATAAATCTTAAAGATCAAGAACTTGCTCAATATATAAACGAAGAAAATAAAAGACAAGAAGAGCACATTGAACTTATCGCATCAGAAAATTATGTTTCTGAAGAAGTCATTAACGCACTTGGAACATGTTTAACTAATAAATATGGTGAAGGATATCCAGGAAATAGATATTATGGCGGATGTTTATGAGTTGATGAAATTGAAAAACTTGCTCAAAAAAGAGCGTGTGAACTTTTTGGGGCAAAATTTGCTAACGTTCAACCATATTCAGGATCAGTTGCAAACGCTGAAGTTTTTATGTCATTATTAAAACCTGGTGAAAAAGTTTTGGGTCTATCTTTAGATAGCGGTGGTCACTTATCACATGGATATAAAATTTCATTTAGTGGAATTTTTTATGAATCACATACTTATACCGTTAATAAAGATGGAATTTTAGACTATGATGAAATTAGAAAAATCGCTCTTCAAGTTAAACCTAAAATGATAATCTGTGGATTTTCAGCTTATTCTCAACTAATTGATTTTAAAAAATTTAGAGAAATCGCTGATGAAGTTGGAGCTTATTTATTTGCAGACATTTCACATATTTCAGGTTTAGTTATTGCTAATTTACATCCACATCCATTTCCACATGCTCATGTTGTAATGACTACAACACATAAAACTTTAAGAGGAACTCGTGGTGCGATTATTTTAACTAATGATGAAGAAATTTATAAAAAAATAAATCGTTCAGTCTTTCCCGGCTATCAAGGTGGCCCTTTGTTTCATCAAATCGCTGGAAAAGCAGCCGCTTTTTATGAAGCTTTACAACCTGAGTTCAAAGAATACCAAAAGAGAGTACTTGAAAATTCAAAAGCTTTTTGTAATGAATTTATGGAAAAAGGTGTTAAAGTTATTTCAGGTTTAACTCAAAATCACTTATTTATTATTAACACTAAAGAAAGTTATGGGTTAACTGGCAAAGAATGTGAACTTTTATTAGCAAAATTAAATATAACAATTAATAAAAATGCTTTACCTTTTGATACAGAAAGTCCAACTGTTACAAGCGGTATTAGACTTGGATCAGCAGCGATGACAAGCCGTGGATTTACAACAGTAGAGTTTAAACTTTTAGCTAACTTAATTCACCAAGCTTTAAAAAATCCTAATTCAGAAGATTTATATAAAATTATTAAAAAAGAAGTTGCAAAACTTACACACGACTTTCCAATTAAAAGACAATATATAAAATAAATACGAGGCAAAATGAAATTAGCAGAAATTAAACAAATAATCGAACAAATTTTGATGACAATTCCAGGAATTGTTGCTTTAAAAACTAGAAATGAGACCGGCGAAGATCTTGATGGTCAAGCTTGCGTAACTTTCTTTGAAAACAATAATAATATTGTTGATATTAAACTAGGTTTAATTTTACTTTCAAATGCCTCTGCTAAATCAATTGTTGAAACAGCACATAAAACTATTACGTTTCAATTAAAAAAATTAAACATTTCATTAGGTAATTTATCTGTAACTATTAGAGGAACAAAATAATGCAAAAACTTAACGGAAGAGAATGAAAAAACCTGATTATTTCTGCCGCAAATAATTTGGAAAACCATAAAAATGCCATTAATGCATTAAATGTTTTCCCAGTACCCGATGGTGATACAGGCTCAAATATGGCGGCAACAATTTCTGCTGCAAAAGAAGCTATTAAAAATCAAGATGTATCTCATATTGGTGAACTTTCAAAAATAATCAGTCAAAATATGCTTTTAAGTGCAAGAGGCAACTCTGGCGTTATTTTGTCTCAAATTTTCAAAGGATTTACATTATCTTTTGCAAGCAAGCAAGAAATTACTTCATTTGATTTAGTTCAAGCTTTTGAAGAAGCAGCTAAATCTGCTTATAAAGCAGTTATGAAACCAATTGAAGGAACAATTCTAACTGTTATTCGTGAAGTAAGTGAAAACCTTAAAGATGCAGTTGTTGTTGATAATACTTTTGCCGAAGTATTAGAACTTGCAGTGAATTTTGCACGCCAAAGTTGTGACAAAACACCACAACTTCTTAAAGTTTTAAGAGAAGTTGGGGTTACAGATTCAGGTGGAGAAGGATTATTTTATATTCTTGAAGGTATGCGAATGTATCTTGAAGGAAGCCCTGCAAAACTTACTGAAAGTGAATCAACAATTTCAACTTTTATTTCTGATAGCGAAGTATTTACTGGCGAATTTGGATATTGCACTGAATTTATCTTAGAAATTGAAAAACCGAAAAAGTTTGACAAAGACTCACTTGTTAAAAAACTTGAAAAAATGGGTTCAAGCATGGTTGTTGTTCATGATGGGTCTTTATTTAAAGTTCATATTCACACTACTAAACCTGGTGATGTTTTAAATGCAGCAAATGGACTTGGTCAATTTATTAGAATTAAAATTGATAACATGACCGTTCAAGCAAATAATAGTAAAGAAAATAATCAAAAACTTCACAGTAAAAACGGAAACGGCAACGGAAACGGCAACGGAAACGGCTCACCTAAATTAGTCAATGGTTCTTCTTTAATTTCATGCAACACTGGAAGCGGGATTATTCAACTTATGAAAGATAATAATGTTGATTATGTTATTGAAGGTGGTCAAACTAATAATCCTTCAACTCAAGATATTGTTCAAGCAATTGAATCTGTTGGAACAAAAACAGTGTTTATTCTGCCTAACAATTCAAACATAACATTATCTGCTCAACAAGCCGCTACTTTATTTAAAGGTAAAAAAGAAATTGTTATTTTGCCCACAAAATCTCAAGCTCAAGCACTTGGTGTTGCATTAATGTTTAATAAAGAAAATTCAGTTCAAGAAAACAAAACTTTGATGAATGATGCTATCAAAAACATGCGTTATGGAGAGATCGCTCCATCAATAAAAGACACCAAAATTAATGGTATAAAAATAAAAGAAGGCGACTTTATGGTTATAGCAGATGGTAAGATTGTTGACACTGCCAAAACCAACATTCAAGCAGCAAAATTATTAATTGACGAAATTATGAATGACGACACTCAAATTATTAATATTTTTTATGGTCAAGAAGTCTTTAAAACAGAGGCTGAAGAACTTCAAGAATATATTCAAAGTACTTTTGATGTTGAGGTTGAAATTTATGACAGTGGTCAAGCGATTTATCCTTATTTAATCAGTGCAGAATAGAGGTTGTAGTGAAGAAAATTGTTGTTGATTTATTAAATAATGATGGCGGTGAAGAAGCTTTAATTGAAGCAAGTTTAAAGTTTGCTTTTGAAAACAAAGACTATTTTTTATACCTTGTTGGACATGAAGAATTAATTAAAAAGATAAACACAAAAAAAGTTGGAAATATTCAAATTTTTAACTCAACAAATTTAATTCACATTGAGTCAAGCCCACGAGAAGTTTTAAGGCAAGAGAGCTCAATGCTAGAAGCATTCAATGTTTTGAAAAATGAAGATGCTGATGCAATAATTTCGAGTGGCGATAGTGGTGCTTTTACTAGTCTTTCATTTTTCAAAATTGAACGTTTACACCCTGAAATTAAACCTGCATTTATGCCGGTCATGGCAACAGTAAACGAAGGTCAAAAGATGCTTCTTTTAGATGCTGGTGCAAACTTAGATGTTACTAGTGAAACATTAATTAATTGAGCAAAAATTGCAACTTTGTATTACAAACTTTTAATTGAAAATAAAGAAAAAATCACAGTTGGGCTTTTAAATATTGGAAGCGAAGATTACAAAGGAAGTTTGTTAAATCAAGAAACAAATAAAAATTTTAAAATTTCAAAAAATAACTTTATTTATGAAGGATTTCTAGAACCGGATGATGCAATAAAAGGCAAAGTTGATATTGTTGTAACAAATGGGATTAGTGGAAATATTTTTCTCAAAACAATGGAATCATCTTTCTTGAATGTTCTTAAATTACTAAAAGGAATTTTTTATAAAAATCTTAAAAATAAATTCGCAGCATTGCTTCTAAAAAAAGATTTGAAAAAATTCAAAGAACGTTATGATTATCGCAATACTGGTGGAGCTTATATAGCCGGCCTAAATAAGGTTGTTGTTAAAGCCCATGGATCAAGTGATTCACTTGCATTTTATTCAGCTCTTCAACAAGTAAAAAATGCAATTGAAAAGAACTTAACCGAAGTTCTGAAAAAAGAAATAGAGGCGTGAAATGACTAGCAAAAATAGTGAATGGCTTTCTAATGTTAGAGATTGAATAAAAAAATATATTAATCTCAATTTTACTGAAGAACAATTTTTATTAATTCAGCAAGCTTTGACTCATAGTTCATATTGCCACGGCAAAAAAAATTGCAAAGATTATCAAATGCTTGAATTTTTAGGCGATGCAATTTTAGACTTTTATGTTTCTGATTTTATTTACTCACAATTTAACTTAAATGAAGGTGAAGCAACTGAAGTTAGAAAGTCTTTAGTAAGTAATAAACACCTTTCACAATGTGGCGAAGAACTTCAAATCTTAGACATAATTGCTACTGGAAAAAATGCATTTATTAACGGATTAAACAGTCACGTTTTATCATCTCATATTGAGGCAATAATTGGTGCAATTTATTTAGCTTTTGATGATAGGCAAATTGGATTTCATACCAAAAGATTTATTAAAAAATTCATCATTCAAGATATTAAAAAAATTAGACCTGATAGCTTAACAAATTACAAGTCAATTTTTCAAGAACACATGCAATCAAATTTCAAAAATTCAACCATCAAATATATTGCTGAAGAACTTGTTGACAAGCCTAGCGAAGAACGGTTTTTTGTCAAAGTTATGGTCAATACTGAAGTGTATGGTGAAGGCTTTGGAAGAACAAAAAAAGAAGCAGAACAAAATGCTGCAAAATCTGCACTTAGCAAAATAGCGAGCGATTAAACAAGGTTAAAATCTTGTTTTTATTTTGCTTCTTTTTTAATATTAAAAAAGATTAAAAACTATAAATAAAATTAAAAAAATCTTTTACTTTTAGAATATCAAACACCTTATAATTTATTAATGACTTTTAATTGAAAGGAAGAAAATGAAATTAATTCAAGTTGAAGCTCATGGATTTAAATCATTTGCCGATAAAGTAACTTTAAAATTTGATGGTGGAGTTGCTGCAATCATTGGACCAAATGGTTCTGGAAAATCCAATATAAACGATGCTATCAAATGAGTTTTAGGTGAAACTTCATCTAAAGCTTTACGTGGTGATAGTATGGAAGATATCATCTTTGCTGGTTCAAAAACTGAACAGCCAATGGATAGAGCGGAAGTAATTTTAACTTTTGATAACAAAGATAGAGAAGTTTCAATTCCTCATGATTATTTCACCATTTCGCGTGTTTTAACTCGTGGAAAAGGTGCAAACGAGTATTACATTAATGGTGAAGAAGCAAGAGCAAAAGATATTAAAGAAATTGCAATGATGTCAGGTATTTCTAAATCATCACTTGCTATTATTAGTCAAGGAACTATCTCAGGAATTGCTGAAGCTACTCCAGAACAAAGACGTGATATTTTTGAAGAAGCTAGTGGTACAAGCATGTATCGCTCAAGAAAAATAGAAGTACAAAGAAAACTTGAAAGAACTGAAGAATCATTGGGTCGTGCGACCGTATTATTAAATGAACTCGAAAGACAACTTGGACCTTTAAGAAGACAAGCAGAAAAAGCAAAAACTTATCTTGAATACAAAGAACAACTTAAAGACATTGAAGTTTCACTTTTAGTTCATGATCAAATTAATTACGCTGAAAGATTAAAAGATTTAACTAGCGAAGTTAATGAATATGAAATCACAAACCAAGATATAACTTCAAGAATTAAAGCACTTACAACATCAGCTGAAATTAAGACTGAAGCAATGAATGAATCAAACAAAATGGTTCAAGAGCTTAATGCTAAAATTGATAAAATTAAAACTGAAATTCAATCTATCGAAATTAGATCAGCTGCTGTTGAAAAACAACGTTCACTTGTTCTTTCAGGCCAAATAAAAGCAACAACCGAAGCAAAGATTGAAAGTTTAAAAGAAATACTTAGCGAACTTAATGAAAAAATTGTTTCATTTAAAAAATACATCAGTGATAAAACTGCACTTATTAATGAATTAAATGAAAAAAGTATTACATTTAGTACCCAAACATCAAAACTTAACAGTATGCTTGGTGAAAAACATGACAAACTTTCAAAAGTTCGTTCAAAAATTGAAGTTATTTTAGAAGCACAAGAAAGTAAAACTAATATTTCAAAAGGAACCAAAAATATTGTTGAAAATGCTCACCTTTTCAAAGGATATAAAGCACTTGTTAGCCAAATAATTAATGTTGAACCACAATATGCAATCGCAATTGAAACCGTTTTAGCTAACGCGGTTCAACATATCGTTGTTGATAATTCAGATACTGCTGTTAAAGCAATTGAATTCTTAAAACAAAACAATGGTGGTAGAGCAACTTTCATTCCTCTAAGTTCAATTAATCCTAAATTTATTAATGAGCAACACATTGTCGTAGCACAAACTCAAAAAGGATTTTTAGGCGTAGCTAGCGAACTTGTTCAAGTTGATAAAGAATTTACTGTTTTAAAAAGATTCTTACTTGGAAATATTTTAGTAAGTGATAATATTGAAAACGCAAATAAGCTTTCACAATTACTTGAAAAGAAATACATGGTTGTAACTCTTGAAGGTGACATAATTAGACCTGGCGGAGTTATGGTTGGTGGACAAGCTCAACATACAACTTCAACATTTGGACTTGAAGAGCAAGTTAAAAAACTTCAAGAAATTGTTCCTCTTTTAGAAGAAGAAATTGAAAAAATCAGAGTTGCTAAAGCAAAAATTGAACATGATCAAAAAGAAGTTATTAATTTAACCTCAAACTATACTTTAGAAAAAAGTAACTTTGAATCTTTATTAAAAGAAGCACAAACAAAATTTGATGATTACATGATTCAATATACTCAACTTTCTGATGAAAAAATTGAACTTGAATCAAACATTGATTTTGCTTCATCAATTAATAAATTAATTACTGATAAATCAAACCTTGAAGCAAATTTAAGAACTCAACAAAACATTTATCAAGAAACTTCAAATTCATACTATGAAATAATTAGACAAAAATCAGACTTGGAAGCACAAGCACGTGAAATCTTAAGTAATTCAAAATTAAAATATGCTGAAAAGGCAACTTGTGAAGCTAAAGTTGAAGAAGCAAAAAGAAGACTTGCTGAAGAATATAACATGATTTTAGAAACAGCAATGCAATATTACAATCCAGATGCTGATGTTTCAGGAGCTAGAGTTCTTGTAAATCAAATTAGACAAGAAATAAGACAACTTGGGCATGTTAATGTTGATGCTATTCAAGAACTTGAAGAAGTTCAAAACAAATATAATGATCATAAAAAACAAACTGATGACATTATTAAGGCTAAGGAAATTTTTGAACAAGCAATTGCTGAAATGGATAAAATTATTGTTCAAAGAATTACTGAAACTGTTAACCTTGTTAATAATGAATTTAGATTTGTATTTCAAAAAATGTTCGGTGGAGGTATGGCAGAAATTAGATATACCGACCCAGAAAATATTCTTGAAACAGGAATTGATGTTATTGCTCAACCTCCTGGCAAATCAGTTAAAAATCTTAAACTATTTTCAGGTGGTGAAAAGGCTCTTATTGCAATTAGTTTACTATTCTCAATTTTAAAAGCAAAACCTCTTCCTCTATGTATTTTGGATGAGGTTGAAGCAGCACTTGACGAAGCCAATGTTATTCGTTTTGCACAGTTTTTACAAAGCCTAAAAAAAGACACTCAATTCATCGTTATTACCCACCGTCAAGGAACAATGGAAAGAGTTGACAAACTATATGGTGCAACCATGCAAAAACGTGGTGTTACAACTTTCTTCTCAGTTAATTTAGCAGATGCTAAGAAACTTATTGAAAACTAAAAAGGAACTTGTATAATGAACAAAATTAAAAAAATTACTCTTGCTTTATTTGCAATTTCAAGTTTAACAATTATACCCGCTCTTGCTATTTCATGTAAGCCAAAAGAAGAAAGAAAACTTGACAAAGCACTGAAAGAAAATAGAAAACAAAGAGAAGAATTTCATAAAAGAAACCCAGACCAACCTGTTGGTTATGTAGAGTTTGAAAAATTAGTTAGAGATAGCATTCAAGCTGAATTGAAAGTTAATCCAAATAATAAACTTGAAATTTATGCAAAGTGAACAAAAAATGTTGAAATTTCAACTAATTCAATCAAACAAACATTACAAGAATATCAATAAAATTAATCAAAATTTAATAATCAAAATAAGTCATAAATGGCTTATTTTTATTTTGTTTAAAAAATACATTTTGAAATTATTCTTTTCTCTGGCTTATAATTAAATTAACACCTAGCAAATTTTTCACAAATTAATAATCGAAAGGAAGTTTATGTACGGACTTGTTTTTTATTTAAACAAAGCTGAGCTTAAAAAAGCATATGGTGAAGAAAAAAACTATCACGACGCTTATGAAGAAATTCGTGATGTTTTGAGACACTATGGATTCCATTGACTTTCAAATAGTTTCTATTTTTCAAGATCAATTAATTCCATGACTCAGATTTTTCTAGCGACAAGGCATCTTAAAAAAATTGATTTTTTCACTTCTTCTTTAGTATCTTTACATGTTTTCAGAATGTCAGATTTATCCAATTTTACTGAATACATTATTGAAGATCACAATCCTAAAAAAATGGATGAAGAAGAATTTGATGTCGATATAGAAAAAGGAAAAACCAAAAAAAGAGGAAAAAAATAAACAGGAGTAATCCTGTTTTTTAATTTCTATACACTTCTTTGTTTGGCTAATTTAGAGAAATTAAATTCATTTTGCTTAAAAACTTTTGCTTTTCTTTTTTCAATTAAGTAAAATCTAGTTAAATATCCTGAAAGAATAATTAATCCAATAAAAATAAATGAAAGCCAAATGTAAGGTGCAATTTCAGCAATATCGTTTACTCTATTAAGTGTTGATTTTTGACCTAAAATTGATGATGCAAAAACTCCGAAAGATAAGAAATTTCTTGTTATTTTTTCAAGTTCGAAACTTAATATAGTAATCATGTCATATTTAATTGAAGGCAAAATATACATATTAAAAATTTTAATTTTACTAAACCCTCTAAGTTTATAAGTTGTTATTATATTTTGATCTAATTTTCTAATTGAATGTTCTAAATTCCTCGTCATTGCGTTAGATGAATGAATTGCAAACGCAATTATGAATGATGCTTCATATCCGTTATAAACAAAACTTATTAGTGAGAAAATAACCGGAATCGGTACACATCTTATAAAAGTATTTAATGATCTAAAAGTCCAACTTACTCCATTTTTTTGAATTTTATTATTTACTAAAAATAGTTTGAAAATTGTTAAGAAATAAGTTAATAAAATAGTGAGTCCCACCAAACTAATAAGTTGTCAAATATCAAAGAAAATATTGCTTCCTTTTTTAATTGCCATAACAGATCAATTTGGATTGAAAAGTTGATGAAGTTCGTTTTTGATTCTTACGAAATATACTTTTTGTCCACTAAGATCTATGATTGCAACAATTGATAACGAAAGAAGAATCAGAACAATTAATGCAATAAATATTTTTTTCCAAAGTAAAGATTTTTTATAACCTTTTATCCCTGTTTTAAATGTTCTTTCTTTCATAATTATTTTTGTATAAAAAATGTGGAACGATTCAATCAAAAGTAAGAAAAATATCAGTACCAACAGCGGAATTAAAAGTTCGTCAAATTTTTGCTGACCTGGTGTAATTACAGCATTAATTACTTGGCCAATTCCGCCAAAGCCTAATTTAGATAGAATTGCACTTCAACGCATGTTTGATTCAAAAGAATAGAAAATATAATTCGTAACTTGTAATCTAATTTGAGGTCAAATTATTTGCCTGAAAGCAGCAAATTTAGACTTAGAAATTTTTAAAAAATGATAGTAAAGATTGTAATCGGCATTTTCAATAATTTGTGAAATATATTCATGCAATCACAATCAAGAAAATCAACCCAAAATTAAGGTTAATGCTAAAACTTTATCAAATGATGATGACATCAAATAAATAAAAATTAATTCAGGGAATAGTCTTAAAAAATTAGTAACTATTTTGAAAGAAATTGCAACCTCTTTTTTGTTCAGTTTTAAGTTACTAAAATAGGAAGTTATTAGAGCTAAAATTACACCAATCATTGAACCAAAAATTGTATATTTAATAGTGTAAAAAAGCTCTTTTAAAGACAACAAAAAAAGACTTTGATTTGGTCATGTTGTTGAAGAATTTAAAGGTGTAAATAATCCTTTAATATTCTTTCAAAGTGGTTTGTATCCAAACCTTGCATACGAGAAGTCAATTGTTATAATAAAACCTGAAATTAAAGCAATAACAAAAATCCAAAAAAGCACTTTAACATAAATGTTTTTCTTTCCACGGATTGTTACTTTTTTATTATTATGATATTGATAAATTATTCCTTTTTTTGTTTCAATATTGTTCACTATTTTCCTTTAAAAATATTTTCAAATGGATCAATAACCTCAGCCTTGTAATCATTGATTATTTTATAACCATTATAGCCCACTCTTGGACCGTAATTATCATCACCATTTTTTCATGCATTTACAAATGCTTGAGCTAGTGCTTTTCTTTCTCTTTCTGACATTTGTTTTGACACTGCAATAATGTTATATTTTATTGGTTCTGTAGCGGTCAAAAATTCAATCTTATCCTCTTTTTTGCAAGTTGAATAATAATCAAGTTTTTGTCCCATTTTAATATTATGTGTATATGCAAATGCACCAAGTTCATCAAACACAATGTGATAATTTTCTAGAGCACCTTTAGATATATTTCTTGCTTTGTTTTGAATATATTTATCTGAATGATTTTGTTTATCTAAAGCAAAGCTTGTAAACTTATTATTTTCTTTATTAAAATGTTTCGCGAACAATGCTTCTTCAAGTAAATATTTTGATGAACTTGTAATCTCGTTTGTTACAATTCCAAAGTTTCTAAATGAATTTCAATCTTTATCATCTCACGCTTTTTTAATAGCATTTCTTGTTGAATCATTTCCTCAAATCATTACAACTCCGCGATAATAATCGGTTAATGGATTCGGACCAGAATCATAAAATTTTTCATAAATTGAACCGTTCCAACCATAACTTTTATCATCCCATTCGGCGAATGGTTTTTCTTCAAAAAGAGTTTGTGCTTCTTTTGCAAGTTTTCTGAGTGGATCATTCAAACTTCCATCTTTATAAGTTGTAAAAGTATTATCAAAATTAAATCTACGAGTTAATGTTTGTAAAATTGGAATAACTTCATTTTTGTTACTTTCGTGATTAAATTGTGATGCAGTTAAAAATGCAACATCACTTGTGCCTTTCAAAATTTTGCTCACAATATCATTTTTTTCACCTTCAAAATAAACTTTTGTTTTGATATTATCTTTCTTTAAAATCAAGTTATATTCTTGAACAACTTTTTCAAAAAAACTTGTATCAAAATTTTGATCTCAAGGGCTAGTTACTGCAAAACTCATTTCATTTTTTTGACATGAAATCGCTGTTAAAGGTAGTGCAAACGTAACTGGCACAAAAAGTAAAAATTTCTTAAATTTCATAAAATAAAAACCTCTCTTAAAACAAGGGAGGAGCATATCAAAAAATACAGAAACTCACTACGCTAGTACTAACTAGATCAGTTAATGAGGGTATTTCTCAGCCTTAAAAGCACCCCTGTTCTATTTGTATTTTATCAAATTTAAAAACATACTATTTTAAATATTAACTTAATATGTAATAAAATTAAGATATAAAAAAAGTAGGAGAATTTATGAAAAAAAGTAAATTTTTATTATTAACTTTATCACCTCTCTTCTCTTTTCCTGCAGTTGTTTTATCTGCATCTTGTGAAAGAGAAGAAGAACCTAAAGTTGAAGAAGAACAAACTAACTTAAATTATGAATTAACTATCGATTTGATGAATGATTTTCAAAAAAGATATATTCAAGAATTTCAACAAAAAGAGAAAAAATTTGGACTAAAAGATGATCAACTTGATGCTCTTTTTCGTGGAAGTTCTTATACTTTTACAACTGTTGAAAATACAAAAATTAATCATAATGAAGAATCGATTTTTGTTAATTTAACGAAAATCAGCAATGGATTATTCATTCGACTTGTAAATCAAAGCAAGTCAATTTTAGACTCAATGTATAAACTAATAAAAGATTTAGAACTAGAAGCTGAAGTAAAAACTAATATTTTTCGTAAATTTTACTTAATTTTAACTGGCACAATTGATTCTTTTGTTAAAAAGATAATTGAACTAGCAGCAAAAAAACATCAAGCTGAAACAACACACAAACCATTTAATTTACAAAAAGAATTTATGGAATCTGTTTCAAAAATGATGTGAGATTTTTCAAATAATTCAACATTAATGCTTGGAACATTTGATGATATGGCTGTTGTAATGAAAAAGTTAACAATGCAACTTAAAAATGATGAAGAATTAAAAAACATTCCAAATATAGAACAAAAACTTGAAGAAATTTCAAAAGTTTTTTCACTTGTAAGTGAAGAGGAACTTTCATCAGCATTAAAAACAAGAGTTACTGAAGAGATTGCTAAAATTAGGAAAAAATTTGGAAGTATTAGCAATACTTCAATTGTCTTTTTAGTTAATAATTTTAATCATTTGTTCCAACAAATGAAAAATGAAGAATTTGAAGTGGTAAGAACACAGTTTTCAGATAAAGCAACACAAGATA
Organism: Metamycoplasma subdolum; assembly: GCF_033546815.1. Lineage (NCBI taxonomy): Bacteria > Bacillati > Mycoplasmatota > Mycoplasmoidales > Metamycoplasmataceae > Metamycoplasma > Metamycoplasma subdolum. Next base: position 544,724 of record NZ_CP137846.1, on the reverse strand, counting down.
AAGTGATTGAAAAGCTTCAAAAAAATAAATTTGATAAACTAGAATCTTTCTTAGCCGATGCTATTAACACAATGAAAATGATTTCTTTTGAATATAAAAATGGATTCAATATTCTTTTTGGAGACGTTCCATATTCTGAACCACAAGCCAAAGCTTCACTTCAAAAAGTAAAAGCAAACCTTTTAGAGAATTTGGAAAAAATATTAGAACATTTGGAAATTAAAGACCCTCTAAAAACTAAAGTAAAAGATGTTATTTTAACAGAAGCGAAAATTGAATCTGCCATCCAAAAAATTTATAAATTTATGGAAGCAACGACCAAAATGCTTGATGATTTAAAAATTTCTAATTTCTTAAAAAATACTATCCAACAATTAAATGCCAAAGTTTTACCATTTGTTTTGGATTATTTACTTTACGGAATTATTGATGCTGCCAAATTTAAAAATGACAATCCAGCGGCTAAAAAAGAAGACTTCTTTAACTTAAAAAAAGCTGAGCTAAAAGGTTTGATGAAGTTTGTAGATTTATTTATAATGCATGTAAATCCAGATATTCAAAAACTACTTAAAGAAATGGTTTTCAAAACTTTATCAGGTTCACTTGAACTTAACAAAGATGAGTATATTGTCAAAATGGATGTTTTATTAAAATCAGAAGCTTATGAAAAAATTCTTCAAACGCTTTTCGGCCTTTTAATTCCCCAACAGCCTAAAATTGAAGCTCTTCCAACCAAAAATAAACTTGAACAATTGAATGATATTTTACAAATATATGATGAGACTAAAATGCTTTGAGGATTAGTAAGAAATGGAACTATTGACAAATTGGAATTACCTGCTTTAGCAAAGGCAAAATTTAAAAGTGAGTATGCTAAAAAAACAACAATTACCGAAAAAGCTTTTGATTTAAAAATTGATATTGTTGGAAAAGAATTTGAAAACAATATTTTAGGATCGCTCTTTAATTTTGTTAATATTTTAAATAGTTTGCAAGAGGAATTATTTTCATAATGAGACAAAACTATAGAATAGGTGACATAATCAAAGTCCAAGTTAAAAAGATCACCAAAAACAATGTTGTTTTACAGTCAAAAGATGGCAAAAAATTTTATTTAACAATCACAGAAGCGAGTGATTATTTTGTTAGTTTATCTAATATGTTTAAAATTGGTGACATCAAAGAAGTAATTGTGACTAAAAAATATAATGATGATGAATTTGAAGTTTCATTTAAATTAATTCACCCCAAAGAACTTCGCAATCCATTTGATTTTAAATTAGAAGATGATGAAGGTTTTGACAAACTTTTAGAATTCACTAAAAAAGGAATAAGTTATGGCAAGTAAAAAAGTAGTTGTTGATACAACTTATGGGGTAAAAGATTCAGCCCTTGATAGATGAAGTCAAACGGTTAGTGAAATTCACAACAAAATGTGAAATGGCAAGACTGTCGGATCTGAATATTTAGGTTTTTTAAATCCTTTAGGTTGTATTAGCCAAGAAGATTATGAAAAGATTTTTAGATGTGTTAAGTGACTAAATGATGAAAGAAACAAAGTTGACTTTTTAGTTGTTTTAGCTACAAAAGCAGTATGTATTCAAATTAAAGCATTGGTTGATTCTTACTTTTTTGATGAAGATGATAAGCGAATTATCTTTCTTGATGAATCAATTAACGGAAGAGATTTAGCAAGTTTTTTTGTTTTTATTAAAAGTAAAAGATTTGCAGTAAATGTAATTAGCAAAAATGGTAGTAATTTAGAAACATTTGTTTTATTTAGAGAACTTAGAAAATTACTTGAAGAAAGAGTCGGAAAAACCAACGCTAAAAAGTATATTTTTATAACAACAAATAATAATGTTGGAAGACTTTATAATATTGTTCAAAACACTGAGTATGAACATTTTATTTTATTTGATAATATGACAGAAAAACATCTTCTTTTTTCAGCCGCAGTTCTATTTCCCTTAGCATTTTTAGGATATAAAATTGATAAATATTTAAGCGGTGCTAAAATTGCGAAAAAGTATTTAACTGAAATGCAAATTCAAGAAAATGATGCCTATAAATTAGCAGTAGCAAGAAAGATTTTAGAAAATGCAAATAGAAAGTTAGAACACTTAAATATTTTCAGCAACACTCATGAATCTTTAGGCCAACTTTACAAGATGTATTTTGGTGAATCAAGCAACAAAATGGGGAAAGGAATTTTAACCTTAATTAATGTACAAAATTCTGACATAAAAGCTTTTGGACAATCAATTTGTTCAAACCCCTTTCCAAGCTTTGCTGTTAATTTAAATATAGTTAACTCAGCAACTGATTTTAGACTTTCTTATGATGATTCAAATGATAGTTATTATGCAAAGATTAATTATGAAGATTTAACCTTTGGAAAAATTGCAAATGAAATAAATCAAACAATTTTTGAAAATATGATCACTAATTATAAAATTGCAACTCTTAAACTTCAAGTTGAAAACCTAAATGAAGAAACCTTTGGATATTTAATGTTTTTCTTAATGTTATCTTCAACAATGTTTGCCTATCTTTCTGAAGTTAATCCGTTTTCTTATGATGTTGAAAAAGAACATATGATCAGCTTGCTTAAAAAGATTGAAATACTTGAATAATAGACTTTCTTTAACCTTGAAGGTCTATTTTTTATTTATATGATAAAATAAGAATACAAAAATACTTTTGTAAAAAAATAAATATTATTTATTGGAATTTTTATTAAAAACCCTCGGAGGAAAATGAAAAAAATCGGACTTATTGGTGTCGGGGCAGTAGGTAGTTCTTTTCTATTTGCTTTATTAAATAGAAATGTTGAAGCTAACTACGTCATTATTGATACTTTTAAAGATTTTGCAATTGCTCAAGCAAAAGATTTAAATGATGCTGCTTGTGCTATGCAAAACAATGATTCAACTTTTATAGTTGGAACTTATGAAGATCTTAAGGATGCAGAAATTGTTGTTATCACAGCTTCTGTTAAGCCTAAAGAAGGAAAACTTCAAGATAGAATGGAACTTTTGCAAGATAATGCAAAACTTCTAAACGAAATCGGACTTAGTCTTAAAAAAGTAGGATTTAAAGGAATAACCATTATTGCTTCAAATCCAGTTGATATTATGGCCTGTGTTTATCAACAAACAACTGGCTTTGATGCTAAAAAAGTAATTTCATCAGGTACAATTCTTGAAACCGCTAGACTTAAAAAGTTTGTTTCTCAAGAATTGGATGTAAAGCCTTCTTCAATTGAAGGATTTGTAATTGGGGAACACGGAAGGTGTTGTGTTGTGCCTTTTTCAACAATAAAAATTGGTAAAAATACAATTGAAGAATTAAGAAAAACTAAAAAACTTTCAGAAAAATTCCTAAGTGAACTTGGAGAAAAAATTAGAAATGAAGCTTTTGAAATTATCAAAGGCAAAGGAATTACTAACTTTGGAATAGGCTCATCTTTAACTGAAATTGCTGAAGCCATTCTAAATAACAAAAAAGTTATTTGTTCACTTGGTGTGCAACTTTCAAAAGAATTCAAAGCAAATGGAATTTATTTTGGACTTCCAGTTGCGGTTTGCAAAGATGGATATGAATATCTTAAAGATTTAAATTTCACCAGCCAAGAAAGAAAAGAATTTGATGAATATTCAATGGATATTAAGAAAATAGTTATTGAAATTCTTGACAAAATTGGCCAAAAACACAATCTTAAAATTTAATGGATTAAAGAACTGGCTTAGCCAGTTTTTTAATTTAAATCTAAAGAAAAACTTTACTATACAATTGATATTATGAGACTTAGATTTAATAAAAATGCAGAAGAGATAATAAAAAATTCACCATTTTCAATAAAAGACCTCCCTTTTAGGCTCGATGAAAATTGTGTTCTTGAAATTGGAATGGGCAAAGGTAAGATGATTTGTGAACTTGCGAAAAATCATCCTGAGCAAATATTCATTGGGCTTGAAAAGTATTCAACTCCTGCCCTATCTGCAATTAAAAAAATCAATGAAAATAACTTAGAAAATCTTTTTATTTTAATAGGTGATGCTAATAAAATTAATGAATATTTTTCAGGAAAATGTTCAACAATTTGGTTAACATTTTCTGATCCTTGGCCAAAGAAAAGGCACTTTAAAAGAAGACTTGTTTATCGTGAATTTTTAAAACTTTATGAGTTAATTTTAGATAATAAAAACGGAATTATTTATTTTAAAAGTGACAATGATGGATTGTATGAATTTGCTCTTGAAGAAATTAAAGAATATGGAGCAAATTTAATTTATCATACTAGTGATTTGCATAATTCAAAATTTGAAATAGAAAATCATTTTACTGATTATGAAAAGAAATTTTTTGAACAAAAAAAGAACATTAATTTTATTGCTTTCAATTTTAAAAAATAACTTTATTTATGAAGAAATTTAAAAAATAGAATTGCAATAGTTCAATATATTTTAGAAACAAGATTCATATATTGAAAAAATAGTGCGCTTTGCGCTATAATTTAATAATAAATAAGGTGGCTTCAGACAAATGATTGATATAAAAAATAAACCTTTGATCAATATGACTTGTATTGATTTATTTGCTGGCTTAGGGGGATTTAGGCTTGCGCTTGAATCTTTAGGTGCTAAATGCATTTATTCAAATGAATGAGATAAATTTGCACAAAAAGTTTATGAAGAAAATTTTGGTGAAACACCAACTGGTGACATAACAAAAATTGATGAAAACTCTATACCGGATCATGATATTTTATGTGCTGGGTTTCCCTGCCAAGCATTTTCAATAAGCGGTAAAAAAGAGGGATTTAAAGACACAAGAGGAACATTGTTTTTTGATGTTGCTAGAATAGTAAAAGCTAAAAAGCCAAAAATTATCTTTATGGAAAATGTTAAAAATTTTGCTACGCATGATAGCGGAAAGACTTTAAAGTTAGTTAAAAAAACTATTGAAGATTTAGGATATACATTTCATCAAAAAGTTTTGAATTCAGTAGATTATGGTGTTCCTCAAAAAAGAGAAAGAATATACATGGTATGTTTTAGAAACGATTTAAATGTTAGAAATTTTAAATTTCCAAAACCAATTAAACTAGAAAAGTATGTTGAAGATCTTTTGATAACGGATGAAAATGAAGTTAAAGATTTATATATTTTTAGAAATGATACCGTTCTGAATAAAATTGAACAAGAATCTTATTTTAAAAAACCTCTAAGAATTGGAATTGTTAATAAAGGCGGACAAGGCGAAAGAATTTATAGCACCAAAGGAATTGCTATTACATTGTCAGCAAATGGTGGGGGCGTTTTCGCAAAAACAGGCGGATATTTAATTAATGGAAAAACTAGAAGGTTGCACCCTAGAGAATGTGCTAGAATAATGGGATTTCCTGATTCTTACAAATTAGCTAAAAATAGAAATCAGGCATATAAACAGTTTGGAAATTCAGTTGTTGTCGATGTTCTTCAATATATTGGCTTAGAAGTTGGAAGTGCTTTAAATGATTAATGAAGTTGAATTTAAGATTTATAGTGAAAAACATAAAGTCAATAAAAAAGTTATTAGCGACATAATTTCAAGATTGAAAAAGATAGAAAAAAGCCTTGAAAACTGTGATTTGAATGATGAATTTCAAAAAAATTGTTGTAAATCATTATTAAATCTTTTTGCAAAAAATGGCAACAATAATGAAATTAAAAAAGTATTAATTGGTTCACTGCCAATTGGAAAATATTCCATGAGCACTTATAGACATGCTATAAAAAAATATGTTAGTTTTATGAAAATTAATAAGAGTTAATTTGTGCTAAAAATTCTTCCTTTGTTATGCCTTTATAAGATGGCTTTTTAACAATAGAAAATATAACATTGGCATTACAAGTTTTTGCCAATTTTCTTATTTCATAGTTCTCTTCTCGTTTTGCGACTATATAATTATTATCTTGGAAAACAAAACGTTTCTTATCTATATTTTTGTCCGTTGTAACAAAAAGCTTATTTTTTGAAATTTTAAATGATTGTAGCTCCTTAAAATTGGTAGTTAAAAAATCTATTAAATTTTTCATATTTTTTAAGCTTACATTTGAAGAACCGCTTCTTTTAACTCTATATTTAGCAGTAATAAAAAAAGCTTTTTCAAACTCTTGAATTGGCACAATAATGAAATCATTGATTATAAAATATTTAACATTCTTTACTGAATATGCTTGTTTGATTCAATTAGCAAAAATGGATTCATGGCCATCAAATAATATAAGTTTTCCTCGTGTAGATGCTGAATAAAATTCGCTAAAAAAACAATTCATATATTCAATAATCATTTTTGAAAAAACATTTATATGATGTATGTTTTTTGAACTATACTCAAATTTTTTTGTTTTCAAATTTGGGTATAAAACAAATTGACCACATTGTGCTGGAGACATCTTAATTTCAATAAAAAATTTTGTTCCTTTTGTGGTTGTAATTTGTATGTCGGATTCTTTAGAATTAGATCCTCCGATTAATTCGATTTTGATATTGCTTGTGATTATTTTACTTAAATAAGATTCACATTCTTTTTCGAATATTTGTCATTTTTTCATTGAATTTCCTTTAGAGAAGTTAAGTTACTAAAATTATAATTCAAACGATTTTTACCGCTAATTTTTATTTATTTTCCCATCATAATTTTCCTCTCAAACCTTGACAAAAAAATAAGCAATTTTGATATAATATTTTATTAATAATGGATTACTCATATTGTTAGATTAAAGGGGAAGAAATGGCTAGTCTAGATGATGAAAAAGACAAGAAAGATTTAGATCTTGATGATGACGATTTTAAGTACTATAATGAAGATGACGATAAGATAAAAATAGTATTTGAAGAGCCAAAAAAACTTGTAGAAGAAGAGGAAGAATTTGATGATGAAAGCCCTCAAGAAAAAGAAGGCTATACAGTAGAAAGTCAAATTCTTGAAACAGAAAAAGATGGTTTAAAACCTGCCAACCTTGCTGTTGTTATGAAAGATTCATTCATTGAATATGCAATGAGTGTTATTGTTTCTCGTGCTTTGCCTGATGCAAGAGATGGGTTAAAACCAGTTCATCGTAGAATTCTTTATGGAATGAGTGAACTTGGAATGTTTCACAATGCACCACATAAAAAATCAGCCAGAATTGTTGGGGATGTATTAGGTAAATATCACCCACATGGTGATTCATCAGTTTATGAAGCAATGGTTCGTATGGCTCAAGACTTCTCACTACGTTACCCTTTAATTGATGGACATGGTAACTTTGGTTCAATTGATGGCGATGAAGCCGCTGCTATGCGTTATACAGAAGCTAGAATGTCAAAAATTGCTCAAGCAATGGTTGACGGACTTAAAAAAAACACCGTTGATTTTATTGATAACTATGATGGAACTGAAAAAGAACCGGTTGTTTTACCAGCTAAGTTTCCAAACTTATTAGTTTCAGGAACAAGTGGTATTGCTGTTGGCATGGCAACAAATATTCCACCACATAATTTAGGTGAAGTTATTGATGCAGTTTGTGCACTTGCAAAAAATCCAGAAATTACTATTGAAGAATTAATGGAACATATCAAAGGTCCTGACTTTCCAACCGGTGCAACAATATTTAATAAAGCTGGACTAATTGAAGCTTATACAACTGGTAGAGGTTCAATTACCATGCGTTCAAAAGCTGATATTGTTGAAATGGCGAACGGAAAATCAAGAATAATTGTGCGTGAAATTCCTTACGAAGTAAGAAAACCAGATGTGCTTTCCAAAATTCATGAACTTATTAAAACTAAAAGAATTGATGGAATTCATGACGCTCGTGATGAATCAAACCGTGACGGAATTAGAATTGTAATTGATGTTAAGAAAAACTTTGTACCCGAAGTTATCCTAAATCAATTATTTAAACAAACTCACTTACAAACTAATTTCTCATTCAATATTATTGCTTTAGTTAATAATGAGCCAAAACTTTTAAACCTTAAACAATGTTTAGAAGTTTACTTAGAACACCAAATTCAAGTTACAACTAGAAGATTAAAATTTGATCTTGAAAAAGATATGGCAAGAGCTCATATCTTAGAAGGACTTAAAATCTGTGTTGATAACATTGACAGAGTTGTTGAAATAATCAAAACTTCAAAGACTGATATTGAGGCACAAGAAAGATTAAAATCTGAATTCAAATTAAGTGACTTGCAAGTTAAAGCTATTGTTGAAATGAGACTTGGAAGATTGACAGGACTTGCAGTTGAAAAAATGAACGAAGAACTTGCTCAAGTTAATGCAAGAATTGAAGAATATAAAGCAATCCTTGCAAGTTATGACAAACTAATTGATTTAATTATTTCAGAACTTCAAGATATCAAAAACACTTATGGCGATGCAAGAAGAAGTGAAGTTAACTGAAATGAACTTGCAAACATTGATGGAGAAGATTTAATTCCTCAAAAAGATGTTGTTATAACAATATCTTCAAATTCTTATGTAAAAAGAATTGACTTAGATGAGTATAGAAGTCAAAAACGTGGTGGCGTTGGATCAAACGTTGCCAAAACTTATCAAGATGATGAAATTAAAGACGTATTAATTGCCAATACTCATACAGACTTATTAATTTTCACAGATCTTGCCAAGGTTTATCGTGTTAGAGGACATGAGATTCCTATTGGAACCAAGCAAGGAAAAGGAATTCCTATTATTAATATAGTTCCTGCAATAGAAAAAACTGAAAAGATTGTTAAAATCATATCAGCCAATGAATATCCTGAAGATAAATATTTAATCACTGTAACTAAAAAAGGTTTAATTAAGAGAACCAAAATGACCGAATTCGAAAGAATTAATAGAAACGGAAAATATGCTCTTAAATTAAATGAAGGCGATGAACTAATCGCCGCATTACAAGCTGACAGAGATGATGAAATATTTATTGCTGCTTCAAATAACAAAGTAAATCGTTTCAATATTTCTGAAGTAAGAGCGATGTCAAGGGTTGCTCGTGGTGTTGGAGGAATGAAGCTTGATAAAGATGATTATGTAGTTTCAGTTTCAACTTCAAATGATGGTGCTTATATTTTCAGTTTAGGTGAAAAAGGATTTGGCAAAATGACCCTTGCTGAAACATTTAGAAAAACTAAACGTAATTCAAAAGGTGTTATTGCTTTAAATGGAAATAAAGCTGGCAAACTTGCTTATGCTGCTACTGTCCACGGAACTGAAGATTTAATAATTATCACCAACGGTGGAGTTGCAATCAGATTTTCATTAAAAGATGTTACTGTTTCAGGCAGAAATGCTCGTGGTGTTAAATTAATTAATTTAAAATCACGCCAAACAAAAATTGTTGGTGTTGCTAAGATTTATGATGAAAGTGAAGAAGCAGTTGATCGTGAGCTAACAGCCGAGGAAATAATTGCAACTAGAGAATTTGATATGCCAGAACCTCTTCCTGAAGAAATAGAAGAGATTGAAGAAGATGAAAACGACATTTAATTAATGTAAATTAAATACATTAAAATGCGTTATTATAATACTTTTGAAAGCACAGAATTTGTGCTTTTTATTATATTTAATTTACATCAATAAATTGACTTTAAATAGTAAAAATATAGGTAAAAATACGAGTGATTTTTTATAACATAGTATCAAGGTTTAATATGACAAAATAATTTTAAGTAAAAGTTAATTGAATAGTATTTTTAATGAAAAAATTACTTTTTTTACTCTATTTTTATTTCATGTTATTAAACTTGTATAAGTTAAAACCAGATAAAAGGCAAAATCCAATTAAATATCGCATAAATTTGAATTTTGTTACTTGATTTTAACATTTAAAACAATAAAAAAATAGAAGGAAAACTGAAAATGAAAGCAAAGAAATTTTTCTTAGCATTAGGTGTAATTGCACCTCTTGCATCTTTACCTGTTATTGCGGCTTCTTGCGGTGATAACAAACCTAACACACCTGCTGATAAACCAGGAGGAAAAACAGGCGGAGAAACCGGCGGAGAAACAGGCGGAAGTAAACCTGGAGGTTCATTTACTGACCCAGATGAATTTAACCAATATGATTTAGAAGGATTTGGAAAATATGTACAAACTCACTTGAAGATTGTGGATGAATTTAAAGAAGACCTTAAAAATCTAGCAAACCCTGGTTGATCAATTTGATATGACTATGCAAGTGACTGAATTGTTTTACTTGATGAAAAAGGAACAGGACGTACCTCACCGGATTGATTAAGCAGACCTCCAGCAGCAATTGAAATAGTTGGATATATGTCAGACTTACAAATGACATCAGCTACTCAAAAAATTTATGGAACTAAACATAGACCAAATGGTAAATTAACCCACAAAGTTAAAGATGGAAAATTACTAATTAGCTTCTACACATGCCGTTACAACGGTGACGGTGGAGATGGTTCACAACACGACTTTAGTAAAGAACCATTTGTTGCAGAAATTGATTTAGGAATTATATAATCTAATACCTTTAAATCTTGTTTTATTTTATATAAAGTAACAAAATTTAAATTATACAATTTAAAATTCTGGCCCTAAAAAGCTAGAATTTTTATTTTGTTTTCTTGATTTTTAAGCAAGAAAAAATACAAAATGAATATCAAAAAAACAATTTTTTTGCTTTATTAAGTAGCAAAAAACTGCTTAGAAATCTACATAGCTTAGTTTTCACTATGTGCTAGACTAGTGTCGCAAATGGTTTAGACTTATAATTTATATGATTGTTAAATTTAAAATTTAGCAATTAGTTTACTTCAATTTAATTTATAAAAACCGAAAGGATAAAAATAAATAATGAAACTAAGGAAATTATTAATTGCTAGTCTTGCAATAATTCCAGCAACTACTCTAATTTCAGTAAGCTGTGTTAAACCAAAACCTGAACCAGGAGAAACTCCTAAACTAGATGCTCTTAAAAAATTAATCCAAGATAACCCATTATCAAAAATCTTGGAAGGAGTTGATCAAGTTGAAACACCTGCTAAACCAGAAGAACTTTCAAAAGGTAAAAAGCAAGTTTCAAACAAAGCAGTTGCTGACTTTAATGCGGTATTAGATGCTGCACAAAAAGTTGAAAAAGAATCAGAAGCACAAGCTCAATATGATGCTTTATCTAAAGCAATCGCTGATCTTAAAGCGGCAATTGTTGAAGGTACAAAAGAAAAAACAAAATTAGAATTGCTAGCAGATTTAATTGCTGAAAATTCTGCAGAAAAAGTTTTAGAAGGCGTTGAAGTTTTAGATGCTTCTATTACAATTAAACCTGCACCATCAGAAGTTGAAAAAGGCAAAAAAGTGATTTTACTAACTGATAAAACCACTTATGAAACAGCACTATCAGAAGCTAAAGCAGTAAAAGATGAAGACAAAGCAGAAGCAGCAAAAACTACTTTAGAAGCAGCAATCGTAGCTGTTAAAAATGCAATTGTTGAAGGAACAAAAGAAGCTACACCTAAACTAGATGAACTTAAGAAATTAATTTCAGACAATGCAGTAGATGTAATTTTAAAAGATGTAGAAGAATTGCCAGTAACTATTACTGTTAAACCAGATCCAAGTACAATTGAACTAGGCAAGAAGAAAATTTTACACAAGGATAAAGAAGCTTACATAAATGCTCTTGCTGATGCAGCCAAAGTAACAGAAGAAAGTAAAGCAGATGCTGCTATTACAAACTTAAACGCTGCTATTGTTGCCGTTAAAGAAGCAATTATTGTTGGAACAAAAGTTCCTACACCAAACGTTGACGCTTTAGACATTTATGTTAAATCAGTTTCAAAATTGAAATTAGAAGAAATTGGTGGTATTCTAGATGCACTAACTGTTAAAGTTCAACCAACGGCACTAGACCCTGCAAACACTTACAAAAAAGGCACATGACAAGTTCTTCAAAAAGACGTTGATGCTTACTATGTTGAATGAAATAAAGCCAAAAAAATTGTTGATGATAAGGATGAAGCAAAAGCTGCACAAGCCAAGATTGATCTAGAAGTAGCATACAACAAACTAAAAAATGCAAGACAAGAAGGAACAGACAAAACTGATCTAGAAAAATTAACAGAATACATTGCAACAGTTACTTTAGATGAACTTAAGAAACCAGGACAAATCTTAGATTCAACAAAAGTTACAATTAAAGACACATTAGATGATCCTTCTACCTACAACAAAGGTACATGACAAGTAAAACAATCAGATGTTGACACTTATTTAGCAGCATTAGCAAAAGCACAAGCTGTTAACAATGAATACCTAGCTGTACAAGCTAAAGCAGACCTTGAAAAAGCATTAAATGCTTTAAAAGATGCAAGAGTTGAAGGAACAAAATAATTAATTAAAAAAACTAAAATTAGTTTTAAGTACAACAATTAAACTTGTTGTGCTTTTTTTATATAAAATTAGATAATATACAATTTGAAATTGTGGAGAACTTTTATGAAAAATAAAAAAATTATATTAACTATTATTGATGGCCTTGGACTTCGCGAGGAAAAACAAGGAAATGCTTACAAGCAAGCAAACCATCCAACTTTTGATAAATTATTCAACTCTTTTCCTAATTCTGTTTTACAAGCTTCAGGAAAATTTGTTGGCTTACCTGAAGGGCAAATTGGAAATTCAGAAGTAGGACATTTAAATATTGGGGCAGGAAGAATTGTTTACACTGGACTTTCATTAATAAACAAAGCAATTGAAGATAAAACTTTTCAACAAAATAAAGTTTTAAACAAAGTTATAGATGAAGTATTAAATTCAAATACAACATTACATTTAATGGGACTTTTAAGCCCAGGCGGTGTTCATTCTTATGATAAACATTTATTTGAAATTTTAGATATGGCATATAAAAAAGGACTTAAAAAAGTGAGTGTTCATATTTTTGGTGATGGAAGAGATGTAAAACCTCAATCAATCTATGATTCTTTAAATACATTGAAAGAAAAAACTAAAAATTACAATTATAAAATTTCATCAATTGCTGGTCGTTTTTATGCAATGGATAGGGATAAAATTTTTTCACGCAATAAACTAGCTTATGATGTGATTATTGGAAAAAGCAAAAATGAAATAACTAATTTAGATTCATATATTGAAAAACAATACAAAGAAGGAATATTTGATGAATTTTTTGTTCCTGCTAAATTAAAAGACGGGCTTTTTGTTAATAATAATGATTCAATTATTTTCTTTAACTTTAGGCCTGACAGAGCAAGACAACTAACCCATATGTTTTTAAATTCTTCATTATATGATTATGAGGAAAAAGATAAAGTCAAAGTAAAAAACTTTGTTTCATTAATGAAATATGAAGGACTTGAAACTCATGTTGCTTTTGAAGAAATGAAAATTGAAAATCCATTAGGGTTAGTTGTTGCTAACCAAAACCTTAAACAACTTAGAATTGCTGAAACTCAAAAGTATGCTCATGTAACCTTTTTTATGGATGGCGGAAAAGATATTGAATATAAAAATGAAAAAAGAATTTTAGTTCCTTCAATTAAGGCAGATTCATTTGCTGATTTTCCTCAAATGTCTGCAAAAGAAATTACCGATGAACTTTTAAAAGAAATTGAACATACTGATTTTGTGATAATGAATTATGCAAATCCTGATATGGTTGGTCATACTGGAAATTTAAAAGCAACAATTAAAGCAATCGAATTTTTAGATAGTCAATTTGCAAGAATTTATGATTATGTTATTGAAAATAAAGAAAAGGTAACTTGATTTATAACAGCAGATCATGGGAATGCTGAAATTTGTGAAGATGAAAACGGAAAACCTGCAACAAAACATACAACAAGTCCTGTAATGTTAATTACAACAGATAAAAATATTCAATTAAGTAACGGTTCTTTATGCGATGTTGCCCCAACTATTTTAAATTACTTAGAAATTGCAAAACCAAAACAAATGACTGGTAAAAGTTTAATTAAAAGATAAGTAAAAAATAGGTGTGCTGAAGAAGTTTAAAGCTTAAAGCATAAAAAATCCATACCCTAGGTATGGAATTTTAATTATATAGTTAGTTTTTCTTTGTAAGTGCTTTCTTAGCTTGTTCAACAATTTTTTCAAATGATGTAACATGATCGATTGCTAATTCTGAAAGCATTTTTCTGTTAATTTGAATATTTGCTGCTTTAAGACCTTCAATTAGTCTTGAGTAAGTAAGACCTAAAGGTCTAACTGCAGCGTTAATACGTGCGATTCATAATTTTCTAAAGTCACGTTTAACTTGTTTTCTGTCACGGAATGCATATGTTCATGATTTTACAACGGCTTGTTTAGCAACTTTATATCCTACTGATTTGTGTCCTCAGTAACCTTTTGCTAATTTTAGTCATTTATTACGTCTTCTTCTTGTAACAATTCCACCTCTTGTGCGCATAGTGTTTCCTTTCTAGATTAAATTAATTCTTTGTATCTTTTGAAATCTGAATGTGATAAAGCTGTTGATTTACGAGATTGACGTTTTTGTTTAGTTGTTTTGTTTTGTGCTAAGTGTGAACGGTATGCATTTCCACGTTTTACTTTGCCTGTAGCGGTAACTTTAATACGTTTTTTAAGACCGCTTTTAGTTTTCATTTTTGGCATTTTATTCTCCTTTTGATTCTGATTCAGAAGGTTCGTTATTTTTTATACTTTCAACTTTACGTTTATCTTTTTCAACGTACATATCTAAAAATCTGTCGTTTTGTAAAGTTGCTTCTTTTGAAATTTTGGCAACGTCGCTTATAAGTTCAAAAAACTTGTTAAGAATTTCTTGTCCAAGTTCTTGACGTGAACGTTCTCTACCTCTAAATTTAACTGAAACTTTAACTCTACTACCATCTAAAATAAATTCACGAGCTTTTCTTGCTTTAGTTGCAAGGTCATGATCACCAATTAGTGGTGTAAGTCTAATTTCTCTATTAATAGTAACGGCTTGTTTTTCCTTTTGAGCTTTTTGTTTTTTCTTTTTGTCATATTTGAACTTACCATAATCTAAAATTCTGGCAATAGGTTTATTGTTTTCAATTGAAATTAAAACTAAATCCATTTTAAGTTCACTTGCCTTATCAAGTGCTTCTTCTTTAGTTAAAACTCCGATTTTTTCTCCTTCGGGTCCAATAACAAAAATCTTTTTGTAAGGAATAGCCTTATTTACGACATGTTCTGCCTTAGGACGACGTGAATTTTGTCCTTCTTGATTTCTTGGTTGGTTTTGAATAACTGTCTCCTTAATAAAATAAAAAAGTGGGTATAATCCACTTCTCAACTACAAAAAATAAAAAATAAATATTTCTTATGTAGCGAAACCCAGCGATATTTTCGACTTAGGTGAGAAATGAATCTTCTTTGTGCTATATAAAGCATATTTATTTTAACATAGTTTTAATAACTTAATCATTTATCATAAATTTTTTGTTGTTCTTCAGAAATTTTTGCACCTTTTTCATTATTAAATTTAATGCAACATTCTAAAATTACATGTTTTAATCCTTCATCTAGATTTTCTAAAGCAATTTCTCTTATTTTTTGAATGCCATTTCACTTTCTTCCTTGACAAAGTTTGTCTGCGACAAAAACAATTTTATCAAGTTCAGAAAGTTCAAAAGCTAATGTGGTGTGAATTTTGATTGCATTCAACACATCTTCTTCGGGATACATGTACTCATTTTTTAAATAATAATAAGCACAAAGTTGATGAAGTTTATAACTCTCAAGATTTTCTTTATCAAATCCATATTTTTCTAAGTAAGAATATTGTTTCTTTTGACTTCATTCTTTTGCAACATCATGCATAAATCCAGCTTGATAAGCTTTTCTAACACTTTGCTTGTTAACTTCAGCAAGTTTAGCAGCTAATTCTGCAGTAAAAACTAAATGTTTGAAACGTTCGGTTGACAGTTGAGATTTAGCAATTTGAGGAAAATAAAGTCAGTTAGCCCCGATATATCTTTGAACTTCTTTTTCAACTTGAGAAAAATCTCCATTTCTATAAGTGGTTGAAGAAAAGTTAAAAATTTTATTTTTAAGTTTGATACAACCGTATTTTTTAAGGTTCACTTTTGAATATTCATTTCCTCTTTCTAAAATAACAAGTTGGACTTTTTCACTTATTGACTGAATATCTTTTCATTTATTAAGTTTATTAACATTATCTGAACCAACTAAGAAAAATAATTCATCATGAGGATATTTGGTTTTGAAATGATTAACAGTATCAATTGTATAAGAAACGTGTTTTCTTTTTACTTCAAAATCACTAACTTCCATTTTGTCTTCAAGCACAATTTTAATCATTTCAAGTTTGTGTTTGCCATCAATATAGTTTTCATCTTTTTTAAATGGATTTTGGTTAGCAGGAATAAAAATCAACTTATCTAAATTAAGTTTTTCAATCGCTTCTTTTGCCAAAAGTATATGACCTTTGTGAATTGGATTAAAACTTCCACCAAACAAACCTATTTTCATTTTTCCTCCATGATTGCGACTTTGTCTTCAACAAAGTCTTCTCTTACAAATCTTATATTATCTTGTTTCTTTTGATTTTCTTTTACAAAATCTTTACCAGTTTTTACAACCTTTTTTCCAATTGCTTGATTAACTTGACTTATTATTCCCTTTACGCTGTTTGTATCAATATCGCTTAAAAGGTCAAATCCTTCACTTCTTTCAAATATTGAACTAACTGATGAAACTCTAATTCCAATACCGCGAATTGGTCTTTCGTCTCAAAGTTCATTAAACAATTTTTTGCAAATTTCAAAAATCATTTCAGCATCATTAATGGGTTCAACTATCTTTTTTTGTTTAGAATTTCAATCTCCAAATTGATTTCTAATTTGAAGGCCTATCACTTTGCCTTCTAAATTTTGGTTTTGCAATCTCAAAGCAACGTTCTGAGCTACTCTAAACATTTCGTTTAAAAGTTGCCTTGCATCCGTTAGATCATCTTCCATAAAAGTGATTGAGTTTCCAATTCCTTTTGCTTGTGAATAAGGTTCAATTTTATCAATTACATTTTTGCCAGTAAGTTGATTAACAAATAACTGATAGTTTTTTGTCAATATTTTTCTTAATACCAAAGTGTTTTTACTTTCAACTAAATCTTTATATGTGATGATCCCAGACTGATTAAGTTTATTGCTTGATTTTTTACCTATTCCTCAAATTTTTCCAATAGGAAGATTGAAAAAATGTTTTTCAATATCCTTTTCTTGTGTCATTAAAATTCCATGAGGTTTGATTAAATTTGTTGACATTTTGGCTAAAAATTTTGTAAATGAAATTCCAATGGAACAAGGAATTTTTGCTTCTTCTCAAATTAAGGTTTGCAATTTTTTTGCAACCGCAACTGGATCTTCATTATTTTTTAAAATATTAGTTACATCTAAAAAGCATTCGTCAATTGAATAAATTTCTAAATTTTGACAAAACTTTTCTTGAATTAGATTAAAAATAAATTTTGAAGTTGAGTTGTAAAGATCATAGTGTGGTTTTACAAAAATTGTGGATGGACAGAGTTCTTTAATTTTAAAGACTGGGTCGCCTGATTTTAGTCCAATTCTTTTAAGTTCATATGAAATAGAGGAGGCAATACTTCTTTTAAAATTATTTGCAATTGCCACTGGTTTATCAATTAAGTCTGGATTCATTTTTCGTTCACAACTTACAAAAAATGTATCCATGTCTAAGTGAAAAAATACTTTTTTCATTAAAGCCCTTTACGTATTGCTCTTATTATTATTGAGGCACATTCCAAACGATTCAAATGTGTCTTAACTTTTTCAAAAACTATTAATTTTTCAAGTCTTTCTCTAGATTTATTATTAATTTCTTTGCCATTTATCATCTCTTCATATATATCAATAATTTCATTAATTTCTTGTTTGTTTTTGCCAACAATTAATTCAATTACAAGTTCAACTGAGGCTGAAAATACTGCACATCCTTCAAGCGAGTATTCTGCATTTTTTAATACTTCTTTTTCTCAAATTAAATTAAGTTTTAAATTATCAACACAAATGTTTGATTTTTCAAAAATAAAGTTTTTAGTGTTCAAAGTTTGGAGCTTATGTTTAGGATTTGCATAAGCTTCAAAAATAATTTTTTGTTTTTCTTGATTAGAGTAAGAAGTCAAGAAAATCACCACCTTTTTTTATAGCATCAACAAGTTTGTCAATATCACTTTTACTATTATAAAAACTTACGGTAGCACGTATATAGCTTGGCTTTCTACCCTTAACTTTTGTAAACATATGAGCACAAAAAACACCTGAACGAACATAAATATTTTTATGCCCTAAATAACTTACAACATCTTGAGAAAAAACATTGTTAACATTAAATAAAACTATTGTGTCGCCTCTCTTTGAATCGATAGTAATATTTTTTAATTTTGAAAGTTCATCATGTAAATAAATTGAAAGTTCTTTTTCTTTTTTTTGAATGTAATCTAAACCAACATTTTGTCAAAATTCTATTGCTGCTTTCAGTTGAAAAATTCCTGCAAAATTTAATGTTCCAGGTTCAAATCTCGCTATTGAATCTTTGCTTAGTCATTCACAACCATTTATTTCATTAACTTGACCTCCACCAAATTTAGCTGGTGATAGTTTTTGCATAAGTTCTTTTTTTATTGCTAAAACACCAACTCCAGTAGGACCATAAATTTTATTTGCAGAGAAAGCGATTGCATCTCAGTATTTTAAATTAACTTCTTCATGAGCAATGGCTTGTGCAGCATCATTTATTAAAATTGCACCAACTTCTTTTGCTTTTTTATACAAACTTTTAAGATCATGATGAAGAATAAAATTATTGTTAAGTTGTGAGATTGAAATGATTCTTGTTTTTTCATTTATCTTCGAAATCAGATCCTCTTCATCGTCTGAATAAACGATTTTAAATTCTTTATCTTTGAATGCTTCAATAAAAGGTATTATATTTGAATTATGGTTATAGTATGAAATTAGAATTTCGCCTTTATTTAAGGGTAATTTTGAAATCATATTGATTATTAAATTAAGGCTTTCTGTTGTTCCGCTTGTGAATAAAATCTCATCTTTGCTTGCATGTAAAAGCTCTCCGCAAACTTCCCTAACTTTTTCAATTTCCTGTATGTTTCTAATTCCTAAAATTGTGTCGCTTGTTCTAGTTGAAACTGAGTATTTTGAATAAAAATCATTCCCCGCTTTTATCACTTCATAAGGTTTAAAAGTAAGTGCGGAGTTGTCTAAATAAACCATATCTGGATTATTTTTAAACATAGGAAATTTTGTTTTTCAATTCATTGTTACTCCTTTTCAAAAAGAGATATGTATTCTTTGTTTTTACTTGTTAATCCTAAAATGGGACTTGGCTCTAAACTAATTAATTTGAATCCATTCTCTTTTGCGTAGTTTATTACTTTATTAATTATATATTCATGGTGCTCTTCTTTAACAAATCCGCCTTCTTCAACATATTTAGAAATAGCTTCAAATTGTGGTTTAATAAGTGCCATTATTTGTTTACCACTTTTTAATAATTCTTTTGCTACTTTGAAAACATGTTTCAACGAAATAAAACTAACATCACATGTTATAAAATCTAGCTCTTCTTTAAAGTGTGAAAGATCTAAATTTTTAAGATTAGTTTTTTCATAAACTATTACATTTTCATTTGTTCTTAATTTAAAGTCTAGTTGATTTGTTCCAACATCATTTGCATAAACTTTTTTTGCCTTATGTTCAAGTAAAACTTGTACAAAACCTCCAGTGGAACTTCCAATATCAAGGCAAATTTTATTTTCAACGTTTATATTAAATTTTTTAATTGCTTCAAGTAATTTGTAGGCACCACGAGATACATATTTTTCTTTTTGTAATAATTCAATTTTTGAATCAAGTCTTACTTGTAAACTTGGTAAAATAAGTTTTTCAGAATTGACAATAACCTTCCCTTCACGAATGAAAGAAGTTGCTGTTTTTTCATCAATCTCAAACCTAGAAACTACTAAATTTAAAAGAGTATCTTTAGTTTTTATTTTCATAAGTTTTTGATTCTAAGATTCTACTAATTAAGTCTAGAATTTTATTTAAAAATTTATAGTAAATTCCGGGTACAAAAATTTTAGTAATATTTATCATTTCATTAATAACTACATTTTTTTTGTTGAATGAGAATTCAAAAATTCCATAAATCATAATTGCTCTTAAAAGCGGTTGGACTCTCTCATAAGTTCAACCTGGGTTTAAAACACTACTAATAAGTTTTTTATAAATTGGATAGTTTTTTTCTATTTTTTTAACAGCAAAATATTCTCTTTGATCTAAGAAGACTTCATCAAATAATTTACTCGCATTCAAGCTTTCTTCTAAAAGTTCACTTTGATAAATTCAAAAGATAAATTTTGTTCTTTTTTCGTATCTTCTAATAATAAAAGCAAGTTTGTTTTCTTCTTCTTCGGTAAGTTTGAAATCTTCATTATCTTCATTAAAAAAATCGTCTTTAATTTGCTTTTTTTCCATTACTCTTCCTCAATAAAATTAATCGGGGTTATTCTTTTTTCATTAAAATCTTTCGTTAACGTAAATACAACACCATTCACTTGACATTTATTAGTTGATACTTTAAAACGTGAATTCAAATGATATCTCATTTGCTGATAAACAGAATTGTAATCTGCACCAATTGCACAATTAGTTGGACCACACATGCCAGCATCTGTTATGAAGTAAGTGCCGTTTGGCAAGACTCTTGCATCGTTAGTCTGAACGTGAGTATGTGTTCCAAAAAGTGCATCCACTTTTCCATCAATATAAAGTCCAAAAACTGCCTTTTCACTTGTTGTTTCACCATGAAAGTCAATAATTCAATAATCAGCATAATTTGAACCATAAAGCTTATCAAATTCATCAAAAAAGTTATTTGCTGAACTTTCATGTCATGGTGCTAGCAAAGGATTGAAATTAATCCCAAGCATAGAAACGATTGCAATTTTTTTGTTTTTAATCTTAAAAAAGCGAATACCACTCCCTGGATAGTTTTCGTTAATATTAGCAGGTCTTATTAAATCTTCATTAGCAATAATTGAACTAATTTCACCCTTAGCTCAAACATGGTTTCCTAAAGTAAAAGCATCGATGCCAATTTCTTTTAATTTTTTGTAATCACTTGGGACAAAACCCTTTCTCCCTGAAACATTTTCAGCTTGAGCAATTACAAAATCAATTTTGTGGTCTTTTTTTAGTTTAGGTAAGTATTTTTTAACCACTTGAATTCCAGGGTCACCAAAAATATCACCTAAAAATAGAACGTTAATGTTGTTGCTTTCCATATTTTGCAATTATAACACATTTAATTCTTTAGAAAGAATTAACGCAAAAGCGATTTTGACGATTTTTTAAAATAAGCCTTGATTTAAGGCATATTTTTTATTCTTTTTCAGTTAGCTTTTCTTTTACTTTTTGTTCAATTTCTTTAAATAAATCAACTTCGTTTTGTAAAAGAATTTGTAAATTGCCTACACCTTGAGCAATATTTTCACCTTTGTAATTAAATCAAGAACCTTTCTTTTCAATGATTTTAAATTCATCTGCAAAGTTAATAATTTCTTTTACATAAGAAATTCCTCTTGAGAAAACTATTTCAACAATAGCTGTTTTATAAGGTGCAGCAAGTTTGTTTTTAACAACCTTACATTTGATAACATTTCCTAGAATATCACCATTATTTGTTAAATTTTGTTGTTTACGAACCTCTAGTCTAATTGTTGAATAGAATTTTAATGCTTTTCCACCAGGAGTTGTTTCTGGATTTCCAAAAATTACACCAATTTTTTCTCTTATTTGATTAATAAATATAATAGTAGTTTTGTTTTTTGAAAGAGAGCCAGTAATTTTTCTTAAAGCTTTTGACATAAGTCTTGCTTGAGCGCCAATTACTTGATCTTTCATTTCACCATTTAGTTCTGCTTCAGGCACTAGTGCTGCCACAGAATCGACTACTATTAAGTCTAATGCACCGGTTTTTGCTAAACAGTCTACAATTTCAAGGGCTTGTTCGCCGCTATCAGGCTGAGATAATATTAAATTATCAATATCCACACCCAAATTTTTAGCATAGTTTGGATCTATTGAGTGTTCCGCGTCAATAAAAGCAGCAACTCCACCCAGTTTTTGAACTTCACTAATTGCATGAAGGGCAATAGTGGTTTTACCACTACTTTCGGGTCCGAAAATTTCAATAACTCTTCCCTTGGGCCATCCATTAATTCCTAAAGCTTTATTGATAGCTAAACTTCCACTAGAAAAAGTTTCCGGAATGATATCCGGTTTTTCTCCCAAAATCATAATTGCTTCTTTTCCAAAGCGTTTTTCTATTTCTTTTAAAGTTTCAGATAATAATTTTTCTGATTCATTTTGTTGTTTCTTATTCAAATTTATTTCCTCCACTTTTTAATTTAACATATGGTTTTTAAGATAACTAAAATTTGAGAAAACTTTGTGAAAGCTTTAGGAAAACTTTGAGAAAAAGATAGGAAAACTAAAAGTTTGAAAGTTGTAAAATTGTTTCCAACTTTCAAAAAAAAGTGCTTTAAAAAATAAAGCCCTTTTCTTTCAATTTATCCATCGCAAAGTCAACTGCTTGTTTACGAATTTCGTTTCTTTCACCAGTGAAATTTATTTCATAAACTTCGTTATTTATTGCGATAAAACAAAGTCCAACTGGTTGATCTTCCATAACATCAGGCCCTGCATTTCCTGTAAAAGAAACGCAAACCTCAACATCAAAAAATTCTCTTCCTTTTTTTGACATTTCGTAAGCACACATACTTGAAATTGTGCCTTTTTCTACATTAATTCCAAGTTTTTCTTTAACTTCAGTAGCATAAGTTACGATTGAACCTTTAAAATATTCGCTAGCACCAGGATGTGAAACAATTCTGTCAGCAAATTTGCCACCTGTGAAAGATTCAATACTTGCAAGTGTTTTATTCATTGAAATCCTTATCAAATTTTTTAGTTGCTCATTCTTCCATTAAGAATGAAAAAGTAACATTTTGTGTTCCATCTTCTTTTTTGTAGATGCCAAGAATTTTAACATCAAAGATTCCTTTGTAAGATTTAAGCTTTTGCATAAATTCTTCTACAGATTCGTTTGTTTTTAAATTGATTGTCAAATCTCTACTTTTTAAAGGGAGGTGAGCATAAGTTTTGTAGTTTAGTTTCTTGCTTTCAATTTTATCTAAGAAAATTTCGGCAAAAATTGAGTTAGTTTTAAGTATTGCTGGATGAATTTTTCCAATATATCCAACAAGAGTATCTTTTAAATAAATGAAAGCACTAACATTTGGATGTAAAAATTCATTTTCTTCTTTTTTGAAGTTTATTTCTTGATTAGTCAAACTAATTATATCTTTTTTAATTTCATTAAAAGTTTTTTCGTTTGATATAAGGCCTAAAACATTAGAAATATTTTGAATCATTCCGATTTCAAAATAACTTCCTTTTGAAATACCTTGTTTTTGATTATTTATCATAACTTCAAAGAGTGAAATTGCCATTGATTTTCTGATAATTGAATGTTGTAAATTCTTTGAAGTTGGAATAAGTAGATCTTCATTGAAATTAAAGACATTTATTTTGTTTTCTTGGGGGTTAATTAAAGTAAATGTACGAACGTTTTGATAACCTTTTGCAACCATTTTTTCTTGCATTTTTTCTCTTACTGAATCAGTAATTATTAACCTTGTTTGATCAGGGGTTTTAGCTTTGAAATTGTTATATCCATAAAATCTAAAAACTTCTTCAACAAAGTCTTGCAATGTCTCTAAATCATAACGATAAGTTGGGAAAGTAACTTCAGTAAATTCTTTATTAAATTTAAATTCAAGGGTGCTTAATTTCTTTAAAACATCAGCGTATTTTGCGGTTTTTGTTATTAATGAACCTGCATATTTATTAATATATGTTGGGTCAATTTTTATCTTTTTAAGTCTAATTTTTTCATCATTTATTGGTAAGGTGAAGTTGTTTAATTTTGAAGTCAAATATTCATGTGCTAACTTAATTTCACCAAAGCAAATTTCTTTTGAAGCTCTATTTGATGAAGGTGTTTCTAACTTAATTTGTTTAGCTGATTTTCTTACTTCTTTTAAATCAAAAGAAGCGAGTTCAAACACAACATTTTCTTCACCTCTTGTTTGGATATTTTCAAGTCCAATTGTTCCAGCAATTGATACAATTTTGTTGTCATTTTTAACAACTAAATTGTTTTCAAGTTTTACTTCTTTATTGCCTAAAATATTGACTGTTTCACTTTCAAGCGAAGTTCAAAAAACATTGTTAATCAAGGCGTTTTTCGGATATACGTGACATGGAACACCTGAATAAAGCAAGGTTAGATTTGATAAGTTTACTGCATGTGAAAATGTCTTAAATCCATGCTTTCATAAAAACAGTTTATCTTCTAAGCTTGTTTCTTCATTTTTAACATTTGCTTCAAGTAAAGTAAAGTGTTTTGTAGCCTCTAATTTACCTACTGAAAGATCTGAATAAAATGTAGGTTTTTTATCTTCTAATTTTTCCGGCTTTGAATCAAAATATGCAGCAAGTTCTTTAGCCATAATCAAGTAAGAATTTGCATCTGCTCTATTAGATAAAATAGTAACATCAATTAGTCAATCACGAAGATCCAAATGTTCAAGTGGATCTAATGTTAAGTCAACTTTTCCAAATGTAAAAATTTGATCATAAAATTCTTCTGGAGTAACTTGTTCATCAAATCCAAGTTCACTTAAACTAATAAGCATTCCGTGTGATTCAATTCCTTGCATAACTCTTGAAGTAAATGTAGTTTTTCCACTTTTTGAGCCAGGAACAAAGCACATTAAATAATCACCCTTTTTAACGTTTGTTGCAGTAGTTTGAATGATAGTTCTTCTGTCTGAAAGTTGAATTTCACAAACAGTTAAACGATCCGCATTTTCGTTTTTATAAGCTTCAACTACATGACCAAATTTAATGCCTTCAATTTCGTTAAATTTTTTAACTTCTTCAACTTCAAAACCGATTGAATTTATTGCCTCTACAACTTTTTCAACTGGTTCGTTTATATTCGCTAATTTAATTAATTTTTTATATGAAAAAATCATGTTTACTCCTTAATTTTTGAATTGTCTTAAAAATCTTTGATCATTTAAATAAAATTCGCGAATATCTTCAATACCATATTTAATCATTACAATTCTTTCAACTCCAACTCCGGCTGCAATTCCATTCATTTTGTTTGTATAGCCTGCTTCTTTTAAAACATTTTCATGAAGCATTCCTGCACCCAAAACCTCAACTCATTTGTTTTTGAAAAATACATCAACTTCAACAGAAGGTTCAGTGAAAGGAAAGTATGAAGGGCGAAGTCTAATTTTAACTTTTTCTTCAAGAACATAAGAAAGCATTGATTGTAAAGTATAAATTAATGTTCCAAATGAATGTTTTCCTACACTTACTAAATCAAGTTGAGTAAATTGATGTGAGTGAGTTGCATCTTCTTCATCGTTTCTATAAACTTTACCAATGCAAAATTGACTAAAAGCTTTATTTTTATATTGTTCAAGTGCTCTTGCACTAACACCAGTATTGTGTGTTCTTAAAAGTAAGTTATTTTCTAAATAAAGTGAATCTTGCATGTCGCGTGCTGGGTGATTTTTTGGAATATTTAATTTTTCAAAGTTATATAAATCTTCTTCAATTTCACCAAGTTCAAGTTCAAAGTAACCATTTTGAGTAAGTCATTTTCTAAAACGTGAGCAAACAATTTCAACTGGGTGAAGTGAACCTTCAAAAGACATTGGCATTGCAACGTCAACAAATTCTTTTGATAAAGAAGAGTTGATTGCTTCTTTTTCAAGTTTTTCCTTAGCTTGGTTGAAAAAGTCTTCAGCTTCTTTTTGTAAAGCTTGAATTTTTCTCCCAATTTCGGCTTTTTCTTCAAAATTAACTTCTTTTAGTTTTGCTTTAAGTTCTAAAAGCTCTTCAGATTGTGAAAATTTATTTTTAGCAATTTTTAAATCTTCCAAACTTTTTATTTCATCTAAATTAAATTTCATTAGTTCTCCTTCTTAATTTTCTTTCAATATTCAATAATTTTAGCTTCATATCCTTGCATTTTTGGTTCAAAATAAGTTTTATCTTCAAGTTGTTTTGGCAAATAAGTTTGTTTAACTCAACTGTTTTCAAAGTTATGCGGATATTTATATCCAATACCTCTTCCTAAAAGGCTAGCAGAAGAATAATGAGAATCTTTGAGTTTGCTTGGAACATCAAAGATTCTTCCAAGTTCCAGATCTTCTTTAACCTTCTGACTTGCTAAATAAACTGAGTTTGATTTTGGACTTAATGCAATGTTTGCAATAGCAAATGCAACCGGTAAATATCCTTCAGCAACACCAAGCCTTTCAAAAGCTAATATGGCAGAAAGTGTTTGTTCACCACATTGAGGATTAGCAAGTCCTACATCTTCATAAGAGGCACATAGCATTCTTCTAAAAAGGCCATCAAAGTCACCTGATTTAAAGATTAAGAAACCATAATATAAGCTCGCATCAACATCACCTCCTCTTAAAGATTTATGAAATGCTGATAAGTAATCATAGTGAACATCTTGGTTTTTGTCGGCTGAGAATTGAATTTGAGGAATGATTTTCTTAATTTCTTCTAAAGTTAAGTTTTTGTTTTTTGAAAGATTTGAAACTAAATCTAAGTTATTTAGTGCAACGCGGAAATCTCCACCTGATTGTAAAGCAAGAAATTGATAAATTTCTTCGGCAAGTTTTAAACCTAATTTTGCTTTTTTATTTGCCTTTTCAAGCAAAGTTTTAATTTCACTTACATTTGGTTTTTCAATTTCAATAATGCTACATCTTGAACGAAGTGCTGGGTTTAGTTTGAAGTAAGGATTTTCAGTAGTTGTAGCATAAATTGTGATCATATCATTTTCTAAATAAGGAAGTAAAATATCTTGTTTATCTTTATTAAGTCTGTGAATTTCATCAACAATTAAGATATTGTTAAGTTTAATTTTTCTAACAAAATCTTCTTTTGATTCAACAGCAGCGTTGAAGTAATCAAAAGGAACTTTTAAAGCAGTTGCTAGAATGTATGAAATAGTAGTTTTTCCAGTTCCAGGCTTTCCATAAAATATAAAAGAACGAAAATCATCATTTTCAATAATTTTTTTAAAAAGAATTTTTTGATTTTCGTTACAAATAAAATCATCTATTTCATTTGGACGAAGCAAGTTTGCTAAATTTTTGTTCATTTTTCCTTACCTTAATACTTTTAATTATATTTTATTTAATTATTTAAATACTCAAATATGAGGGATAAAAAAAAGAGCCTAAGCTCTTTTCTGAAAAATTGAAAATTATAGTTTTCCAGCAACTGTTAATGAAAGAAGAACAATGTTAATAACAAGAATAACTGCAAAGATTGCAATTAGTAGTCAGAATCATCATAGAGGATCTACTGCTTTTTTGGTTACTGTGCCTTCTTCTTTCTTTTCTTCAACTGTTACTTCACTCTTAGTTGCTTCTTGAGATTTGATTTCTTCTTCAGGAAGGGTTGTTGTAACTAGAATTGGTTGAGTAACTTCAATAATTTCTGGTTTTAGAACAACAACTGCATCTTTTTTGAATCCTTTTAGAGTTCTAATTGTTGTAGCTGATCTTGCGTCACCTTTTTGAATGTAGTAGTAAATTTCAAGTTCATCTTTGTTAGGAACAACTTTTTCAACAATAACTTCATAACCACTTAGAGAAGTAATAACTTCAGATGCTTTAATATCTTTGGTGTATTTTGCATCTGCTTGTTCAACTGAAAGTTGTGCTTTTAAAGCTTCTTTGTTTAGGTCAACTTCTTGAGTAACAACAGGTGTTACTTCAACTTTTGGTTCTTCAATAACCTTTTTAACTACTTTTGGTTCTGTTTTATCAACTAGGTTTTCAGTTTCTATATATTCAATTACTTTAGCTTTTTCAATTTTTGTTGTAGTTAGTCTTTCAACAATAATTTTAGCTTTGGTAATGTCAACTGAACCACGGTATGCGCCATCTCTGTGGAATCAAACTCTTGATTTTCCTGTTGATGATTCAGCAACTCTAATAAATTCGTTAACTGCTTCTAAGAAGTCATCGAATTTACGGCTCACTTTAACGTTTGCTTTCTTGAATGAGAAAGTAACTTCGTTTGCTTTTCTGTCAACTTTTTCTGAAATGTAGTATTTTGAAAGTTTTTCAGCAGGTGCTTTTTTGGCTGTTGAACTTTTCTTAACTTTATCTGCCTTTTTGTTTAAGTCTTTTACTGTAATTGTTTTTTTGGTTGCAGCTGGTTTAGCAACTGGTTTAGCAGCTTTAGTAGTTGCTTTCTTTTCGCTAGCTGGTTTTTTTGCTTTCGCTAATTTTTTTTCTTCCATCATTAACTCCGTTAGAAATATTTATTCTAATTTATATTTTAAATAATATGCAAAAATTTTATCAAAAAAAGTGAGTATAAATTTCAATAAATAGAAAACTTTTGCCTTATTTGAGAAGAAAAAACTAAATAATTACTCTTTTGACTAATTTATTGCTAAATGTACTTTTTATTGAATACTCAAAAATTCAAATTTGTTCAATAAATCAAATATATTTTTGACTTCAATTTTTTGAACAAAATACTTGCAACGTTAAACTTTATTTAGTTTGAATATTCAACAAAAAATAAATAAAAAAGAAAAATTAAAATTAATAAACTTATAATTTTTTACATGACAACAACATACATTTGAGTTAACTTTGTTATTTTTATTTGTGGATATTTAATTGGTTCAATTAATATGGAAATAATTGTGTCTAAACGTTTAGGTAAAGACATACGAACAGTTGGGTCAAAAAATGCGGGAGCAACTAACTTTTTAAGAGCATTTGGACTTAAAGTTACAGTTCCAGTTTTTCTTTTTGATGTTTTAAAATGTTTAATTCCAGTATTGATTGTATTTTTCACCAAAATTTATTTACCTGATAAAGATGAAACGAAAGTTATTATTCCTTTAGTTGCAGCATTTGGTGTAATGCTTGGACATGTTTTTCCAGTCTTTTTTAAATTTAAAGGTGGTAAAGGAGTAGCCACATTTTTTGGAGCAGCATTAGCTTTCCACGTTGAAATTTTTACCCTTTTTCTAATGATCTTTATCTTCTTTATTTTAGTAAGTAGATATGTTTCAGTTGCAAGCACATTATCAGTATTTGGTGCATCTTCATTAGCAGCACTTCCAATTTGACATGAGCCTGGTCACATTTTAAATTATATGAATCAAGCAGTGCCTATGATGGCAAATACTATTTGCTTAGCTTTAGGTGCGATGTTGATTATTTTAAAACATATTCCAAATTTCATTAGACTTGCAAGTAAAACAGAACCTAGAATTTGTTTCTACAAAGAAAGAGTATGCACGCCTACAAATGCATAAAAAATAGAAAATAATTGAGTTTAATTTTTAGCCTAGAGCTCTTAAAGTTCTTAGGCTATTTTCTTGCATTTTTTTGAAAAACAATTTAATTTAAACATGATTTTACAAATTTTAAAAAATAGAGTAATTTTTCCAAAATCTTAATTTAAACAAAAAAGTTTAACAATAATTCAAAATAAAACTACAAAAACTTGAATTTTATGCGTTTCAAAGAGATTTTTCGGAAAAATTAAATGTTAAAATTTTATAATTTTACTCGGATACACTTAAGAGGGAAATGTTATATATAGCTATATATAGTCGTGTATCTAATTTCTTAGCTATTAATTTAAATTAATTCTTATGAAAGGAAACATATGAATGATGAACAATTAGTTGTTACATCAGACAATAAGAAGAAAATTGGATTTTTCTCAGCTATCCTTATTGTTATTGGTGGATCAATTGGTGCAGGTATCTTCCTACGTTCAAAATCAGTTCTAGAAAATTCAGCTGGTAACATTATATGAGCACTATTAATGTGACTAATTGCTGGTTTTGCCGTAGTCTGCATGGCACTTGCACTAGTTGAAGTTGCATCAGGACGCAACGACAACTTAGGTATGATCGGTTGATCTAAAGCATTTAATGGTGTTCGGATTTACAAAGCCAATAAATTCTTTATGACTTACCTATATCTACCATTTACTTACTTCTTTATGCCATACTATGCAATAGTACAATTCCAAGATGCATTGACCGGTTTTGGAGTAAAAGACAAAATCGTTAAATTTAGTGATTCAGAAGCTACTCCATGAATCTACTTCGCACTTGGACTAGTGCTATCAGTATGATTTATTTTCTCAGCTGGACTAAGCGGAAAAGCTGCAAACATTCAAAACTGAATTATTACATCAGT
Organism: Metamycoplasma subdolum; assembly: GCF_033546815.1. Classification (NCBI taxonomy): domain Bacteria; kingdom Bacillati; phylum Mycoplasmatota; order Mycoplasmoidales; family Metamycoplasmataceae; genus Metamycoplasma; species Metamycoplasma subdolum. The sequence goes on along the minus strand of NZ_CP137846.1, from coordinate 514,293 downwards.
TAAGTTTATTCCATTACTAGCAGTAGTAATTATCGGTATGTACTACTTAAGCAAAAATGGTGTTAACCAAGATTTAATCAAGCTAGACAGCAACAAATTATTAACTTCTGGTTCAAGTTTATTTAAACTTACTCCATTCTTTGCAGTGTTCGGATCACTAGGTGGAATCTTCTTCGCATTTGATGGATTCTATGTAGCTGCTGGTATGCAAACTGAAATGAAAAACCCAGAAAAAACTCCAGCTGCACTAGCAATTGGACTAATGACAATTACTGGTATCTACATGTTAATTGCTCTATCAATGACTTTAGGTGTTGGTGGTACTGCAACTCCTGGTGACTTCTATGGTTTAGGTGGCTTCCTAGAAAGCGACAATGTTTACTGAATTTTTGGTGTTATTAACCTATTCATTTCAATTGGTATTCTAGGTATTTTAAACGGATTCTCAGGATGAGCAACAAGATTCGTTGAAGACTTAATTAAAGAAGGTGAAATTGTTATCCCTGTTAAGGCATACAAATACATGAAAAATGCTAAATTGCCTTTAGTAGGTGCACTATTTACACTAATTCTTTCATTACCATACATGATTATTTTCACAGTTATTGGTGCTTACGCATACTTCGGTGGAAACTATGGACCATACTATGGAAAAAGAATTGATGAATTACTAACATTCTCAGACTTGATGGCAGACTGAATGGCAGTATTCGCATTCGTATTCATTGCACTTGCAATTTATGGTGCAATTAAGAACAGAAAACAACACTTCATTGCAGTAAAAGAAAACAAAAACACTCTATGAGCTGGATGAACTTCAGTTATTATAGTTCTACTTGTAGCAGTTATGTTGATTCTAGATAAATTAGTTGCTGTTGGACTAAGTCTAAACGCATTCTCATTAGTAAAAGATGAGGATACAAAACACGCAGTAATGGGCTCATGTATTGCTGTTGCTCTATTCATCGTTTACATGGCAATTTGTTTTGGTTCTCCTGCTCTTGAAAGAAAAGTTGCTGAAGCAAAAGAAATCAAACTTCAAGAAGCAATTAGAAACGCTCAAGGTGAAGAACTAGAAAACTTATTACTTGCAAAAGAAATGAATGACCTTGTTCTAAAATCATATAGAGAAGCACGTGCTTAATTAGTTTCTCAAATTTAAAAAGTTAGGCTAACGCCTAGCTTTTTCTTTTATTCTCTTTTTGTAAATCACTACTCTTTAAAATCAGGATTTGTAACTTCAATCACAACTTTTGCATCAAAGTTTAAATCACTAATGTTTGTAATTTCTTCATTACTTTTAATAAGATAACTAAACTTTGCTTCTTTTATTAAAACATAAGGATCAATCTTTGATTTTTCACTTTCATAACTTATCCATTTATTTTTAAAAAATCTTGATCTTTTAATTTGATTAATCACATCTTGAATAAAATTAATTATTGTAATTCCGGACAAGTTTGGCATCATGTCATTGTAAATAAACTTTTCGTCCTTTTTGCCAACAAAAGTAAAACTAGTTGAAATCGAACTTAATTGTTTAAAAGTTGTATAAGTTAAAAACTTATTCAAACTTTCTTGAAGTTGTACACCTACTAAATTTTTATTAATACTTTTATGATATTTAGTGAAAAAATCAACTAAATCAAAAGTTGCAACATTTTTTAACTTGTTAGTTTCTATCTCTTCATGATTAACTGACAAGCTTGCTTTTTCTTTTCCATAATATGTATCATAAAAAGTATTTAAATCTTGACCTTTAAATCTAGGTGTGATTTTTCTTTTAATAAAAGGAGGAGTAAAAGTAAGATTAACTCCAGTAGTTAGTTCTTTACTTTCTAAAGCAAATATTTTGTTTGCGATATTTGTTTTTTTATCCATAGTAATAATCAAAATACTTTTCTTTGGATTTTCTTCAGTTCCTTCACTAATAGTTTCAATAATTTCAGTGTTTCTTAAATTTAAAGAACTAGTATTATCTTCTTGAGCAATTCTAATTAAACGTTTATCTTTTTTATTCAAAGATAAAGGAATAGCGATGACTGAAATAAATGTAGCAATAATACCACCAATTAAAAAAGTAGTTAAAACTCTCTTTTTCGTTTTAAGCTTCTTAATTTCTTTTTCACTTGGTCTTTCAATGTTTGCTACATCTACAAGTTCAGTTTGTTTTTTATCCTTATTTGCTTCTTGCATCTTCTTTGCCTTCAAAAGTTTCGAAAAGTTCATCTATTCTTTTTAGATTAATTCTAGCTTGAGTAAAATCACCATTTAATATTTTATTGTATAAGTAAGCCGTAAAATGCACAATTACCCGATATTTCCAAAAATCTTTCGGTTCTTTATCTTCATAAGATTTTCAAAATGCATTTTCCATTGCTTTGCTAATTGAAACATGCTCAAAAAGGTAAGCAATATCTAAATACTTATTAGAATAATAAGCCACTGCTCAGTCAATAATATAAATACTCATTGTATCTGCAAAGTAAATATTTTCTAAACTTAAATTATTATGACAATTAGCATTTGGTTTAACTGCATCAGTTCACTCAACAATCTTTTTAACTCTCTCTTCACTAATTTCTTTATACATTACATCTTTTTTAACTTTATCTAAATATCAATGTGTTTTTTCTTTCAAAATATAACTTGGAAATTTCACTTTTGATTCATGAAGAAGTTTTATCGCTCTTGCTAAAACTTTAATTTGTCTCAAAGATAAACTTTGAGCAGGAGCACAGTTAAGCCATCTTCAAATAATTCTATCTTTATCTTCATAAACACACATTGGTACAAAATAGAAATCTTTAATTTTATCTAAAGTTAAACGATTATCTCATTCATTGTGATATTTTTGAACAATAAAACGACTTTGAATTGTGTAATCTTTGTTATGAAACTTAGAAAGTGAATCATTAATTTTATAATCAGGAGTTTTAACATGTGAATAAACTTGTTTATAAACTTCTTCATTAAAAGTTTGGATCAAATAAACATAATCTTCAAACTTATCTTCATCAAGCTTGAAATACTTAATTATTCTTTCCTTACTTATTCCTAAAAATAAGTATAAAGAAACTAAATCAACATAAGGTGAATTAAAAGTTGAATACTCAAAATCAATTAATTTAATAAAACCATATTTGTTAATTAAAATATTATGTCTTTTCAAATTATTATGTGAAAGAACCAAAGGATCATTTTTATATTTTTCGACAATTTCATTGTATCTTTTATCCTTAATATCATATTGTTTTCAATCAAAAGGTTCAAGCTTAATGTTTAATAGTCTAAAATTAGTCAAACATTGAAAAATTGATGTTTCAATATCTTCAGTAATATTAACCTTAAATAAATCTTGTCCGGGAAATCACTTTTTAATTAAAAATCCATTTTTTGCGTAAAGATAATCTTTAAAAATTGAAACTACTTTTGTTTCATTACTATAATCTATTTTTACAACGCCTTTTGGCTTTCTAATTTGAACTCACAAATCTTCATATTTGCCAATAAAAGTAAGGTTTTGAAACCCTTCGTGGAAAAAACGAATATTTTTTAATTTTTGTGCAACCTCAAGTCCAAATAAGCGTCTAATATCATCAATAAGTTCTAATATCATGACATTTCCACGGTTAGACGTGAAATTTTGATTACTGTCATTTTTCATTGTATCTATCTCTTTAAAGTAATAATGTAATAAATAAAAGTTTGGTTCAATAATAATATAAAATAGTGTCACTTAATAGGCACTTAATTTATTTTAACATGAATTAAAATCTACATTCCTAATTTAGGAAATTAATAATAAATATTACAAATTAAATTCAAAATTAAAATCAGGTTTTACATAAAAAATGAAGTTTATTTTCTGTTTTAAAGATCAAAACAAAAGAAAATCATTTATAATGAATCACTCACTTATTTCGTATATAAATTGTTCTATAATTTATATATGTTTTAATGTAAATAAAACATATTTAAGGAGCAAATATTATGGCTAAAAAACCAGTTTATAAACAATTTATTGTTAAATGACCAAGTAAATCATTGATCGATGGTATTACAGGACACCCTGAATTAGGCATTCCTGACTATGACAATGCTATGAAACAATTTCAACACATGATTGACACTTTCAAAAGTCTAGACATTAAAGTTATTGAACTTAAAGCAGCTGAAGAATATCCTGACTCATGCTTCGTAGAAGACCCAGTAGTTATTATTCCGGGAGAACTTGCAATTCTAACTAATCCAGGTGCATCATCACGTAATGGGGAAAAGAATTTAATGTTACCTACAATTAAAAAATACTTCTCAGAAGATAAAATCAAATATATTAAAGCCCCAGGTTTTATGGACGGTGGCGATGTACTTCCAATTGGAGACACATACTATATTGGAAATAGTGCAAGAACCAATATGGAAGCTATTAAACAATTTGAAGCAATCGTAAAACCTTTAGGCAAGAAAGTAGTTCCAATTCCAGTTACTGAATTCTTACACTTAAAAACAGGAACAACTTATATTGAAAATAATAATCTTCTTGTAACAGGTGAATTTGCACACACTAAAGAATTTGATAAATTTAATAAAATCGTTATTCCTAAAGAAGAAGACTACGCAGTTAATGTTTTATACATAAATGGCACAATTGTTATGCCAGCAAACTATCCAAAAACTAAGGCAATGTTGGAAAAATTAAGCGGATACAAGAAAATTGTTGAAGTTGATACATCAGAATACAAAAAAATTGATGGTGGTCTAACTTGCTTATCAGTAAGATTCTAATCTATTAATAAATTAAAAGGGCGAGAATACTCGCCTTTTTTAAATTTACTTTTTACTTATTCCCACCAATTTTAAACACTATAATTTTTTAACTAGACGAAAGAAAAAAACCACGCAAGAATTTTTGCGTGATCTTTCTCCTTATTTAATATATTGAATTTCTTTAATTTGAGTTGCTTTATCAAATTCAACCTTGTTGGTGTCATATAAAGTTTGTTTAATAATTAATTTATTAATTGTTACTTTCTTAAATGCATCTAAATTAATTTTGGTTACTGTTTCAGGAATTTTTAGTTCTTGAATTTCAGCTGCATGAAATGCTTCTTGAGCAATTTCTGTTAAATCAGCAGGGAGTACCAATTTAGTAATTTTTGAATTTATAAAGTGATAGTGTCCACTAAATTTAACACCAGTAGGAATTACTAATTCTCCGCCTACATAATTACTAAATGCAGAATTTTCAATTTTTTCTAATGAGTTAGGTAATATAAACTTTTTAATATTTACTTTTCCCATATTTGATTTTGAAAACGCGAAAGCACGTTGTCCAATTATTTTAATTTTCGCTCTAATTTCTATTTCATCAAGTTCAAATCCAAGTTGGCTGAAAATTTGTTCTCCAAGTTCGGTAATTGCAGTTTCTCCTATTTTTTCAGGAATGATTAATTTTTTAGCTTTATTTGGTAATTCATCAACATTAATTAAAATTGATATGTCTTTTGCATTTAGTACACCACCTTCAACCTTCAAATTATCATTTATAAATTTAATACTATTAGGAAGATTGCCATTGCCGACTTTATGAGTTGCCTCTAAAGTTTTAAATGCTTTTTTAAGATTAGCTTTAGCTTCTTCAGCTTTGCCTTCTTCTACTATTGCTTTTGCTTTTTCCAGTTCAGCTTTGAAAGTTTCATAGTCTTTTTTTGTTACTACTTTTTGGCCAGATTCAAAGTCATCTTGATTAACGGCATCGCCTTCAAAAATTTCAAGTTTGTGTTTGCTCTTAATGTTTTCTTCACTAAAATCATTAATTAAAGTTTTAAGTTCATCAAGTTTTGGTGTTGGGTCTGGAACTGGAATTGGTTTTGGTTTTTCATTTTTACAACTTGCTGAAATAAGTGCTACTGTTGGAACAAAAAGTGCCATTGCAGCGAATAATTTTTTAAATTTCATTTTAATTTCCTTTCTGATTTTATTTAAACACTTATATAAAACAATCTAAATTCTTTTAATTAATTTATATAAAAATTTACAAAAACAAACATTTTCATAAGACTTTTTTGTAAATTTTAAAATTTTTTCTGATTTTTTCAATCTTCAAAAAAACTCTTTGAAACAATGTTTTTTGCTAAAAAATTAAAAGAAAAAAACCATACAATCTCTTGCATAGTTTAATTTTGAATTGTTTATTCAACTTTTACGATTTCTGTTATTTTGTTAGCTTTCTCAAATTCAGATTTATTTGCATCGTATAATGATTTTTTCACAATCAATTTTTCAATTGTTGCGTCTTTAAACGCATCTGGCTCAATTGATGTAACTGTTTCAGGGATTTTTAGTTCTCCAATTTCAGCATTATGAAATGCCTTAAAAGGAATGGCTGTTAAATCATCTGGAAGAACTAAGTGTTTAATTTTAGAACTAAAAAAGTGGAATGAAGAGTCAAATTTAGCTCCTTTTGGAAGAATTAGTTCATCACATCTAAAATTTCCAAAAGCAGAGTAACCAATAATTTTTAATGATGATGGTGCTACAAATTTATTAATTTTGCCTGTTGTATTTGTTAATGTTGTGTAATAAAATGCACTCGCTCCAATTTTAGTAATTTTTGCTCTAAATTCAATTTCTTCAAGTTGAATTTCTAAATTGATAAATGCACCATCTCCGATTTCTGAAATTACTGAGCCGTTAAGATTTTCAGGGATGATTAATTTTTTTTGAGAAAAAGTTGCACCCATTAATGAATTTGCTGCCTTTTCAACTAATTTTTGTGTGTCAACCTTCATATATTTTTCTAAGAATTTAATACTGTCTTCTAAACAACCAGTACCAATTTTAATTGCTGCTTCAAAAGCAACAATTGCTTTTTCAAGATCTTTTTTAGCTTGTTCGGCTTCTTCTTCCTTTATTACTGCATTTGCTTTATTTCAAGCAGTTAGATAAACATGATAATCATCATTACCCATTACTTTTTTGTCTTTGCTAATGTCGTCAACATTTACTGTAGGCACTGCCAAAAAAGTTAAGTTGTGTTTTGCTTTCAATTTTTCGTCTGTGTTTTCTGCTGCAAATGCTTTAAGTGCATCTAGTTTAGGAGTTTGCTCCGGATTTGGTTTTGGCTTAGGTTTTTCGTCCTTGCATCCTGCCGAAATAAGTGCTGCTGCTGGAACAAATAATGCCATTACTGCGAATAATTTTTTAAATTTCATAACAATTTCCTTTCTGAATATAGATAAATGAAAATAATTGTAAAAATTAATTTTCACAATCAAAAACATTAAATCAAAAATACTATCCTTAAATAGTATTTATTTTTTAGTTGCTTAAGAAATTGCAAAAAAAATTTCATATTTTAGATTTAAAGCACATATTTTTTTGTTTTTTTGATTTGCGAAAAAAAGGAACTGAAGGTTATTTCTAAAGAAACAAAGCAAAAGAAAAAAAAGGGGGGAACAAAAAGCGAAAGAGATTTCCTTCGCTTTTTATAATTGTTTTTTATAGTTAATTATCTAAATTTTTTGAACACTGTTAGTAGCATTGAAACAATAGCAGCAAGTCCTAGGAATAGAAGAATATTAAGAGCAAGTCCAGCTTTTGCACTATTTCTTAGTGAGGCTGAGATTTTATCTTGTTTAGAAGGAACAGGCATTGCATCGCTTGCTTTTTTATTAAGGTCTTTTACTCTTGGAATTAAGTCTTTTATGTCGTTAAGGTCATCATCTTGTTGCAAGTCTTTTTCTCCATCAAGAGCAAGCAATTGTTTTGATTTTTGTTTAACTTCACTGTAACCTGGCAAGGTTTTTGCATATTCTTCTTTAGTTAATAAGCTTTCAAATTCACTTTTTAGAATCTTCATTAAGTTGTCAAGTTCATGAGCATTGTTTAATACTGTATTAACGTCAATTGAATGTTTTGCAACTAAATATTGTTTTTTAGTTCAATCTTTTTGAACTTGAGTTAAGTATTGTTTTTCATCAATTCTTTTATTAAATTCACCAGTTCCTAATTCATTTAATTTTGTAATTTCACTTTTCATTGAATTTACAAGATCAATATTAATTTTGTTTGGATCTTTTCCATCTAAAATTAATTGATTTAATTTTTCAACAGATGCTTTAATATCTAAATTGTTGTGCAATGGTTGAGTTTTTTCAATTAATGTTTCAGCTTCAGCTGTTGCTCTTGCAATTTGTTTTTGTAAATCTTCTAAGCTTTCTTGTTCATTGTTTAATTTACCGTTAAGTGCTTCTTTAGCTTCACGAGCTTCTTTGATAATAGCAATAACTTCTTCTCTGTTTTTGTTTTCTGAGAATTTCAAGTTTAAGTAAGCTATATCAAATCTATCTTTTTTAGCTTGAATATCATCTAGATAAATACTTAAAGTTGTAACGTCTTTATAATCATTAATCAAATCATTTACTATTTTCATTTCTTTATCTAAAGCTTCAGATTCAATAAAGATTTGATTCATTGTTTTTACTTCGCCAAAAGTTTTAAGTTGGTCTTTGAAGTGTTGAGTTTGTGAACTATTTAGATTTGTTAAACCTTGAACAAAGGTTTTTAGAATGCTTAATAGTTCGCCAGTAACTTCATCTTTAATAACATTAAAGTTTTGTGAAGTTGCAGCTTCTACTTTTTTAATTAATTCTTGTTTTTTACTATTTTCTGGTCATTTAGTTTGATTAATTAAAGTAATTAGTTTAGCTTTACTTGCATCTAAATCTTCAAGATCAGAAATTTCTTTTCTAATTGCATCAAGGTCAGCAAAACTTGAAGCAGCGTCAACTTTACCTTTAAAGTAACTCTTTTGACTTGGATTTAATTTAGGATTGTTTTCAATTTCAGTCTTTAAATCTTTTTTGGCTTGATCAAGAGTTGAAACACCTTTTAAAGCATTTTTGGCTGCTTTAACGTTTTCAATTAAAGTTTCAACTTCTTGTTTGGTTTTGGCATCAGTGAATGTTAAGGCATCATATGCTCTGTCAAATGCTTCTTTTCTTTCTTGTTCATCTTCAGTGTAAAGTGCTGATGTTTTAACATCTTTGTAAGCGTATTTTATATCAGCAAGATCTTTCATTGCTTTTTCAAGTTCTTTAATTTTAGTTACTAAATCGTTTAAAGTTGAAGCGGCATTTTCAGGTAAAGCTTCACTTTTTAGTAAATCTTTTTGAGCTTGATTTAGGTTTAATTGAGAATCTATTAATAAATCAAAGGCATTTTTGATTTTTCCATTTATATCAAGTTCAACAAAATCAATAGTTGTAATTGTTGCATCGTCAATTGCTGTAATAATTGCAGGTTTTGCACTAGCTTCAATTATTTCTAAGGCATTAACTTTAGCTTTTAGAGCTTCTTTTTTAGCATTAAGTTTTTGTTTATTTTCTAAACTTAATTTGTCTTTTAAGTTTTTAACAGTTCAAACTTCAGCCATAGTATTTGCTTTATTAACTTCATCACCTAGCATTAGTTTTTGATCTGAAGTTAAGTAAAGATCATTGGTAATTTCAGTTCTTAATTTATCTTTTTCAGCTTGAACTCTTGCAAGACCGTCTAAATTATTTTTAGCATCGTTTGCGTTTTGAATTAAAGTAAGAACTTCATCATTAGTTTTACCATCAATAAAGGTTAATGCTTGGTAAGCTTGCATAAATGATTGTTTTTTGGCTTCTTCTGCTTCTTTATAGTTAGGTTCATTGAAGACATCTCTTAGACTTTCGATTAAGTCTTTTAAAGTCTTCATGGTGCCATCGAGTTGGATGGCTTTATCATATTGAGTAAATAGTTCAATAATTTTTGTTAATGAACCTGCTTCAGTTTTAAGTACATCTTTTTGAGCTTGGTTTAAGTTAGCAAGGGTTTGTAGATGAGTTTGAAGCATAACTTTTAAATCATTTGTAACTTCTTCTACTGTTTGTAAAATAGTTGTAGAAGTCATTGCGTCAGCTTTAGAAATTAAAGAAGTTTTTTCACTAGGTGTTGTTCATTTTGAGTCGTTAATTTGTTGTTTTAATGCTTGTTTAATTATATCTAGGTTAGATTTAATGTAATCTTCCATTTCTTGTCTAATAGGATCTAAATCAGCAAGTTTTGTAGCAGCAGCAACTTTTGGAAGTAAGATTGCTTTTTGTGAAGGTTCAAGATATGGATGATCTTGAATTTCTTTAGTTAAAGCATCTTTTGCTGCCTTTAAAATATTTGCATCACCATTTAATGCATTTTTAGTTGATATTAAAGCATTTTTTAAAGCATCAACAGCAACCTTATCTTTAGCGTCAGTAAAGGTTGAATTTGCATAAGCTTGATCATAAGCTTCTTTTTTAGCTTGGTCAGCTTTTATGTAATTATCAGTTGCTATTACAGTTGGATAATTTGCTTTTTCTTCGCTTAAAGCAAGCATTGACGCATCAAGTGCTTTTGCATTAGTATATTCTGTTGCAAAGTTCTTTGAACTTGAATCTAATGTTTGAGGAATTTTTGCAATATAAACTTGTCTTTGAGCATCGTTTAAGTTAACAAGATTTACTAAAGAAGTTTGCATTGAAGCTTTAATGGTGTCTCATAAACTTGTTTTAACTGACTCTAAGTTTCTAATATTAATAATTGTTGTAACTACATTTTTTCATTCATCAGTTACAGTAGTTTCTTCTCAGTTTACTGCATTAATGAAATCATTAAATAATGCTTTTGTATCAATAACAATTTGTTTATTTGCAGTAACTTTGTTTTCAAATTTTTCTCTTACTGCCATTAATTGAGGAATATCAGTAGCGTTGTCAACATCTTGCAATAGTTCTGTTTTTTCATTGTCAAGTAAGTCTTGACTAGCATTAATTTCTGCTCTTAATTTATCTTTTTCAGTACCTAATTCAAGATCATCTCCATTTAAGTTGGCTTTAGCGGTTTTTAAGTCATTAAGTAGTTTAATAACAGCTGCTCTGTCTTTGTAATCAGTGAAACTTGCGGCATTATATGCATCATCATATGCCTTTTTTAAACTAGGATAAGCGTATTTATAATCTGTTGTTGTGATTACTGTTGGGTAAAGATTGCGTTCATTTTTTAAATCAAGCATCGCACTATCAAGTTTTCCTGCTTCATCATATAAATCATTTAAATATGCAATATTATTTAAATTTGCCTCAACGTTATTTGTCACGGATGCTGGAATGGATGCTATTAATTTATCTTTTTGAGCTTCAATTAAATTAACAAAATTACTTTTTTTCTTAATATTTTCTTTAAATGAATTAGTTATGTGAATGTATAATTTATCAATTCTTGAATGGACAGCATAATCTTCTCAATATGTCATCATGCTTGTTCAATCGTTTGGTTCATCATAACCCAAATCGCCAATTATGTCTCTAATAATTGTTTCTTTTCAAGTTTGGTCTTCTCATTTTATTTTATTAGTAGATTCAATAAGCATTTCACGAACTTTATATATTCCTTGTAAAGCATCCTTTTTTTCTTTAATTTTTGGATATAAAGAATCTTGGATATTTTTAAGTTCAGTATAATTAATCGTGCTAATTTCTAATACTTTTTGTCATTCAACATCAAAATTTGATTTATCAATTACATTGGCATATAAATAATTTAGTTTTTTGTTTCTAAATTCATTAATATCATAATACACCTCTTGATACAAAAAATGCATAACTGCAGCAATGTATGAACGGTCTTGGTATTCATATACATGATATTGTAGCCGTGAATCTCAGGTGCTTAGAAACGGATCGATTGGTTGGGTTATAAGAGAATTGGCCTTTTCTTGTATTTTAATTTTTTGAGAATCATTAAGAAACTCATAGTTTTCAAAACGAATAATGTAATCATCAATTGGAGCCATTCCTAAACTTTTTGCAAAGTCTTGTTGAATATCAGCACACACATTAATTCAATTATCTTTATACAAAATAGAAGTACCATCTCATATTAGATTTTTGTATTCAGTTTTTTTATTAGAGTTTATTCATGGTATAGTATCAATTTTTGCAACTAAAGCTCTAGCAACATCAATTTCACCTAATGTGGCAATTTTTGTTCTAATTGCCTTCAATGATTCTGCTGCCTGTAAAATGACTTCAGAATCTAAATTACTGTTGTGATAAATTTTTTGCGAGTTATTAAAAGCAAGATCATATTCTTGTTTTAAGCTTGTATTTGCAATGCCATAATATGAAGTTTCATTAAACTTATAATCGCTGTAATAGTTTAAATTTAACGTTAATTCATCATTGAGTATTTTCATCGAAGAGTTTAAAGTGTGTCATTTTGTTATTGCGTCAATCATATAAGTAACAATTCCGTCTGGAACATAAGAAGGACGAATTGCTTCCATTGAATAATTTGTTTGCTTGCTGCCTCAACCATCCTGTTCATAAGTTAATGGCGATATATTAGAATTAAGGTTTGACATTAAATCATCTAATTTCTTAGACGTTATGTATACAGGTTCAATAGTATTTACTGCTCCAGTATAGATATTTTTTAAGTACTTATAAAAGAATTGAAAGTATTTCTTTTTATAATCTTGTATAGTAGATAATTCAGGTGTATATGACATCAATTCGTTAAATCATGTTTCAAGTTCTGGATCCTCAGACAGCTCAAAAATTTTGTTATCTGTATTTAAAGTAGTTAAATCATTTTTGATTATGTCAACGTCATGCTCCATTGAATGAGGGTATAACTTATTTATTTCGATATCTGTTGCTGTTATAAAAGGAACAACAGCATCTCAATGATCAGATTGTGCTTTTTCTAAATAGTCTTTTGCCGCGTCGTGACGCCAATCTATAGAATGTTGTTTTGTTTTTGTTGACCCAATATATTTATAACTTCATTTTAAGTTAGAATAATCATATTTCCAAAAGTGAAAAATTCTTGATACGGCATCTGACACATATTTGATTATTTTGCAATTATTAACTAACTCCTCAAAATCTTTGAAATATCTATCTATATCACTAGAAGTTTCTAGAGTATTAGATAATATTCAACTATATGTTGGCTTCGCCATAGTGTTTGCATCAAAAATTTCTTGTGCTTTCATCTCATAAACTTTTCTTGATGAAGAAGTTGTACCCAAGAAACCTCTAAAATTTATAAAAGTATATTGGTTATCTGGTGTTGGTATTCCTAAACTTTCTACAAACCTTTTAAAATAAAAGGTAAATGTTTTTTCAGGAGCTGAAGTGTAAGTTGAGTTTCCATCGATTTTAGCTATTTCTTTTATTCAATAGTCGCTGTCCTGCCATTGTCAAAATATTCCAAACTGATCTTTCAGCATGTCACCTAATTTTTTCTTTGCGTCTGTAATCCATTGTGGCTCTGCCCTAGTTGCTCGTGTGCTTGTCACTAGTTCACTTTGAATTTCATTCTTATTTTGCTTATCAGTTCTTAAAGAAATACTTGTAAGAGGTAAAACCGTTACGGGTAAAAGTGATAATAATACAAGTAATTTCTTAAATTTCGGTTTTGACATAAGTTTTTCCTTTAAAAAATTTTATTGAATAAAAAAATGACCTACGAACTTATCAAAAAACAAATTTTAGCATAGTAGCAAAAACTTGTAAGTCATAAGATAAGTTAATAAGTTCATCAATACTATTAATATTTTTTTATTCAATCTTAAATATAGTAATTAAAAAATGCTCCCCTTAAATACCTATGGTATTAAGGGGCTACTTATGGTTTAAAAATAACTTAACTTCTATTTATTTTGCATTTTTTTTTTTTTTTTTAGATTTGCTGATTTTGTGGTATAAGCAAAATTCGTGCTTTTTTAAATAAAAATACAGCAACAAAGTCACTGTATTTATTATCTATTTTTTTTTATTCTTTAATTCCTACAACAATTGAACTTTCAAGAGTTGCAAGAGCATCTTGTAAGTCTTGTTTAGCCTTATCAACTTCTTCTTCTTTTGAAACAAGTTTTGCTTTTTCTACTTCTTGTCCATATTTAGTAACATATTGCTCTTCTATTACTTTTTTGCCTTTTTGAAGATCTTTTGGTTCAACTGGTGCATTTACTATTTCAACATCTTTTAAAATTCCATTTGCTTTTAAAGCATTAACTTCAACAGAAGCAATATATTCTTTGAAAAGATCAAGCTTTGTCTTTGTTTTTATTCCTACAACAATTGAACTTAAAAGCTTTTCAACCGCCTTTTCAAGTTCTTTTTTCATTTCATCTGCTTTGCCTTCATCTTTGAATGCACTAGCTTTTTCTAATACTTTACGATATTCTTCAACTGCTTTGTTTGCAATTTGTTTTACACCTTGCAAAATTTCTTCTTTTGGTTTTACTTTTTCTACTTTAGTTACATCCTTAAGTAAGATTTCAATAGTAACTGTGGCAACATAAGTTTTTAATGAATCAAGTTTTGGGGTTGTTGAGTCTGCACCTTTTGTTCCTACAACAATTGCAGCCTCAAGATTTTGAATAGCATTTTCAAGTTCTTTTATAGCTTGGGCCGCTGCTTTTTCAGTTTTGACACTTTTGGCCTTTTCTAAAACTTCTTCATATTTTTTAACATCTTCTCTTGCAATTTGTTTTTTACCATTTTCAAGTTCTTCTGCGGGTAAGGGATGAATAACAATGTCAACGCCTTCTAAAAGTGTTTGAGTAGAACTTTTTTTAATTAAACGTTTAAGATTATTAAGTTGAGGTAACGCAGAACAACTTGCAACAAGCAATGCGGTAGTTGGAAGGCATATTAGTGATGCCAATAATGTCTTTTTTAATTTCATTTCATTTCCTTTCGTGGAATTAATTTCAAATCATTAAATACAATAAAAAGTATATTTATTTATATTTAATAACCACTATAAATTATAAAAAAAACACACAAAAATCAAACATAAAGAAATTTAATATACTAAAAAAATACACTTTTATTACTATTTTTATGACTAAAACAAATTAAACACAATTACAAATTAGTAAGTCTTATTTCATAAAAATGTTGTTTTTTTATGTCAAAAATTTCTGCAAAAAATTTTATCACACTTATTTTAAATGCCTCAAAATTCGAGAAAACTTCAGGAAAACTTTAGGAAAAATTTGAGAAAACTTTGTGAAAGAAATTGTGTATACTTTAAATAGAAATAAGGAGGGAAGATATGCAAATTGCGTTAATTGTGGTCTCAATCTTATGCCTGATAGCACTAAGCCTGCTTCTAATTTTAACCATTAAATCATTAAAAAATAAAGGTCAAATTGATATAAGTAAAAACACTGATATCAAAGAAATTAAAGAAAAAATAATAGGAATTGAAAAGGTTGAAAATACCTTATTTGATCAAAATTCAAAATTTGTTGAAAATTCAAATAATAATTTTGGCTCATTTAAAAGTGAAATGACAAAAATTTTAAGTAAAGAAATTGAAAAAATTAATGAAAAATTTCAAGACAAGCTTAAAGAAATCAATAGTTTATTATTAAGTAACATTAAGCAACAAAATGATTTTAAAGAATCAATTAACAAAGATATTATTAATTTAAAAGAAATTAATAGCGAAACAATAAAAAAATCATCTGATGAATTCAATAAAAGAATTGTTGAGGGCCTTGCAACAATTAATAAAGAAATTGATGATAAACTTAGAACAAAAATTGAACAAAAAATATCAGACTCATTTACAAATTTAAAAGAAGACATTTCAACTGTAAGTAAAAATTTAAATGAGTTCGGTGTTATGTCTCAAGAATTAACTAAAGTCAGAAAATTATTTGAAGGAGTTAAAACAAGGGGGACAGGCGGTGAGTTTTTACTTGAAGATTTACTTGCTGACGAAATTCCAAATGATTTACTTTTAAGACAAGTTAATATTTTGAAAACCAAAAGTGCTGAAAATGTTAATTTTGATCCTGATGAACTTGTTGAAAATGGTGAAGTTAAAAATCAATTGGTTGATTTTGCAATCAAACATAAAGATCCAAAAAGCGGACAAGTATTACTAATTCCTATTGATTCAAAGTTTCCTATTGAATCTTTTCAAAAATATAATGATGCAAATAGCAAAGAGGAACAAGAAAAAGCATTTAAACAATTTAAAAATGATGTGCTTAAAATGGCTAAATCAATTAGAGAAAAATATATTAAGCCTGGAATTACTACACCTTATGCTATTTTGTATGTACCAAGTAATACAATTTTCCTAAAAGCATCTGAATTTTATGCAAGCTTGCCAAAAGATATTGTTTTAGTAGGTCCTACTCTACTTAAACCTATGCTTGTTAGTTTGAGAATGTTTAATAATGTAAGCTTTATGCAGGAAAATTTGAGAAAAATTTATTCATCTTTAGAATCATTAGAAACTACTGTTGGTTATATTGATAGTAATTTAAGTGATGTTTTGAAAAGTTCAAATACAATTACTAGCAAAGCAACAAAAGCAAGAGTTCATATTGGATCTGCACTTAAAAAAGTGCAATCAATTACTAAGCAAGCTGACAAATTTAATAAAGAACAAGGTGAGGATGTTTCTGAATTAAAAAAAGTTGCTCAAAAAGAAAAGAAACTTCTTCTTCAAAAGATGAATGAAGACGATGAAACAAATGATTTTACCGATAATGAGTCAGAAGAAGAAAATTAAAAAACTAGCAATTAAGTTTGCTAGATTTTTTTATTAAAAATGGCACTTAGGTTGGATTTTTAAATAAAAAAGCGAACGCAAAGTTCACCTTTTTAAACTATTTAATAATTTTGGTTACTGATCCAGCACCAACAGTTCTTCCACCTTCACGGATTGAGAATTTTGTACCTTCTTCAACTGCGATAGGTGCAATTAGAGTAACTTTTAGTTCAACGTTGTCGCCAGGCATAACCATTTCACGTCCAGCTTTGAATTCAATTCCACCGGTAACGTCAGTTGTTCTAAAGTAGAATTGAGGTTTGTAGTTTTTGAAGAAAGGAGTGTGACGTCCACCTTCTTCTTTTTTAAGAACATAAACTGTAGCATCGAAAACGGTGTGAGGAACGATTGTTTTAGGTTTTGCTAAAACTTGTCCACGTTCAATGTCTTGACGGTCAATACCACGTAGTAAAAGACCAGCATTGTCTCCAGCTTGAGCTTGTTTTAAGTTCTTTCTGAACATTTCAATTCCAGTAACAACAGTTTTTTTGGTTTCTTTTAGACCAACAATTTCAACTTCTTCGTTAAGTTGTAGAACACCACGTTCAACTCTACCAGTTGCAACAGTTCCACGACCTGTAATTGTGAAAACGTCTTCAACAGCCATTAAGAATGGTTTGTCAACTTCACGCTTAGGTTCATCTATATATTTGTCAACTGCTTCCATTAATTTCATGATGCTTTCTTCATATTTAGCATCACCTTGTAATGCTTTTAGAGCTGATCCAGCAATAATAGGAGCATTTTCGCCATCAAATCCATATTCTGAAAGTAATGAACGAACATCCATTTCAACAAGTTCGATGATTTCATCTCTTTCATCGTCTTTGAACATATCGATTTTGTTTAGGAAAACAATAATTTTTGGAACACCAACTTGTTTTGCAAGAAGAATGTGTTCACGAGTTTGAGGCATAGGTCCATCGGTTGCAGCAACAACTAAGATAGCACCATCCATTTGAGCGGCACCAGTGATCATGTTTTTAACATAGTCAGCGTGTCCTGGACAGTCAACGTGTGCATAGTGACGTTTTTCTGTTTGATATTCAATGTGTGATGTATTAATAGTAATACCACGAGCTTTTTCTTCAGGTGCATTGTCGATTGAAGCATAGTCACGAGCTTCTGCAAGACCTTTTTTAGCTAGAACTGTAGCAATAGCAGCAGTTAAAGTAGTTTTACCATGGTCAACGTGACCGATTGTACCAATGTTAACGTGTGGTTTTGAACGGTCAAAATCTAATTTAGCCATTTTTATCCTTTCATTTTTTTATAAAGTTATTCAAATAATTATGTAAAACGCGTTTTACCAACCTAAGCATAGCCCTTCCACTATGTCCTGTCCATCGCGTAATTTGGCTCTTATAATTTTAACAAAAAAAGCAATTTGTTATCAAATTATTTTACCTAACTAAGAAAGGGTTAGAACAAAATAAAAAAGTCTAGTAAAACTAGACTTAAATTATTCACTAAATTTGTAAATTAAGATTTAGTAACTAAAACCAGGAAGTTTAAGTTTTAAAGTTTCAACTTTTCCATCTTTTTTATTTTTAATTGTAAATGAAATATGAACATAGGTTGAAAAGTGGGCTTTTTTCCTTTCAGATTTAAGTTCATCAACATTAATTTTGATTTCAAAGTTTTTGGTTTCTTCTTCATTAAATACGATAGCGTTTTTTGCATACTTATTAAATAAGTCAGCGAACTTGTGAATTTCATCTAAAGTTTGATTTTCAATAGCGTTTTCTAAACCATAAAAACTTACATAGAATGAACCATCAAATTCATCGTTTAAAACTTTGATTTTATCTTTTGCAGATTTAAATTTGGTTAAATCTTTTGAAGTTGGGTAATTTTTAATTGCTGCATCAAGAAGTGTTTTGATTTCTTTAAGTTTTGGTAAGAAAGTTGGATATTGTTTGTAAACTTTTTCTTTATATAAACTGTTGGTTTTGTAAGTTTCATCAAAGTCTTTTAAGGCAGTTAAAATTTCCTCGGCTTTATCTTTTTTAGCATTGTCTTTTTTTAATTCTTCACATTTTGTTTTAAGTTCATTTACAAATTCTTCAACCTTTTCTTTGAATAATCCATCTGTTTTGAAAGCATCAAATTTTGCTTTTGAATCTTCAACATTTTCAAAACCAGTTAAGGTTTTTTCTAACTCATTCATCTTAGTTTCAACTTCTTCAAATTTAGAAAGCAGAGGTAGAAGTTTTGATGCCTCATCGACAATATTGTCTAATATTTTTTTCTTAAGTTCACTAATGAATTTGTCAGGTTTTATTGAGTATGCTGCAGTGTGAAAATCTAAGAAAGTTTGAGTTGTTAAAGTTGCGGCACCAATTTTAAATACAGTATTGAAATTATGAAGTTCAATAGGTTTTGGATCTAAAGGATTTGTTGAAGGTTTGTTTGAAATTGTTTCACCAGTTAAAATATCAGTAACATCAAAAACAAGTTGCAATTTGTATTCACTAACTCCTAAATTAACTGGAATTTGTTCAACAACTCCAGGCGAAATTTCTTCTCCTTCAATCATTTTGATTGTGTCAAGTGGGCCTGATTCTTCTTTATTTAATTTAATATCAAATGATTTTACAATGTTATCATCAAACTTAGCATTTAAGTACTTTGTAAGAGCAACTCTCAATTCGATAAAGTCCTTTGCAGAAGATAGTTTTTCGAAAATTTGTTGTGAACTCATTTCTCTTGCAATGCTTGGAATTTTAGTTGGAATTTCAATTCCTGCAAAGTTAGAAACCATGTTAAATCCATAGACAAAAAACATAGTGTCAATTCATGTAGATTCTGTTTTTAATTTGTGAGAAACTTTCAAGTGGACATTAGTATCTCCATGGTCGTGAAGTCATTTTCAATCAATTTTGAAATCATAATTTTCATCAAGATTTCCAGTTATATAAATTCATTCTTTTAAGAATTCAATTTGTTTTTTAACATCATTTTTGTATTCAGCTTTTTCCATTTCAGCTTTTGCTAATTTTCAAAAATCTGAGCTTTTTACCTTGCTTGCTTTTGGTGTAACTGAACCATGAATTTTTAATCCAGCACCTTCAAATTCGACATTTCCTGAAGTTGCGTCAAACTTAAATCCATTGATGCTAAATTCTTTACTTTGATTAAAGTTTTTGTCTTTTGTGCTTGTAATTTTAATTTTAAAAACAAGTTCTCCACCAGCAACTGCTTTAATGCTTTCTTTGTCAAATTTAACTTCATAATTTTCTTTTTTGAAAACTTTGAAGTGAACATATGGTTCTAAAATTTTCTCAATTTCTTCGTTTGAAGTTGTATTTTTAAGTTTTTCTGCAACCTCTTCAGCAGTAATTTCGCCAGCTTTTGATTTAAGTTTTGCTAAAAACATAATTCCTAAATTATTATCAATTTCTTGAATTAGTTCATTAAAACTTTTTTCACTTACATTTTCTGGTTTTTTAAGCCCGTATTGATTGTCTTCTTTTTGATCTTTATCTGGGTTAGGTTTTGGTTTATTATTTTCACATGCTGCTGATAATGCAACAGTTGGAATTAAAGCCAAAGTTGGAACTATATATAAGCATTTAAATTTTTTCATTTTTTCTCCTTGGACAAAAAATATTATAAAATATGTTTAGAAAAATTGTTAAAAAAAACCAAATTTCTTCATTTTTTCTTTACTTTTAATTTAATAAAAATTGGGCAAAGAGAATTTTATGTAGCTATTTTTCAAAGAAAATAAGTAAAAAAAATGCCTTCCGGCAAATTCTTTTTTTTGCATATTACTTCTTTGATTTAATAAGCTTTCTCATGATTTGAACAAGTTCTGCTTTAGTCATTATTTTAGTTTCATCACTGCCATATTCTCTTACTGCAAGTGTGTTGTTTTCAATTTCATTATTACCTAAAATAACAAGAAACTTAGTTTTTGTAATTTGAGCATCACGGATTTTTTTGTTAATTCTTTCATTTCTTAAATCAACATTGACATTGAAATCTTTATCTAAAAGATCTTCATAAAGTTTTTGACATTCTTTATTTTGATCTTCGCTAATTGGCAATATTGTTACTTGACGTGGACTTAATCAAAAAGGTAAAACTCCTTTAGTTTGTTCTAACAAAGTAGCAATAAATCTTTCATAAGTTCCAATTAATCCGCGGTGAATTAATACTGGTGTTTGTTGAGTTTCTTTGTCATCAACGTATTTCATATCAAAACGGGCTGGAAGTAGAAAATCAAGTTGTAAAGTTGACATTGTTATGACTTTTCCGAGTGCAGTTTTAACTTGCATGTCAATTTTTGGACCGTAAAATGCTGCTTCACCAACAAATTCTTTGTACTTAATTTTAAGATCTTTCATAACTTTTCTAAGGTCGCTTTCTGCCTTATCTCACATCTCATCATCATTAAAGAATTTTTCTTTATCATTAGGATCTCTTAAAGAAAGTGAAATGTGATCAATTTCGATTTTAAAATCTTTAAGTGCTTGTTGGATCATTTTGTAAAGGTGTTTAAATTCACTTTCAATTTGATCTTTTCTTACAAAAACATGGCCTTCGGTTAAATCCATTGCTCTAACTCTTTCAAGTCCAGTAAGTGCTCCAGATTTTTCATAACGATAAAGGCGAGATTGTTCTGAATATCTAATTGGAAGATCACGATATGATCTTCTAGTTTGATTGAATAAAATAATGTGGTGAGGGCAAGTCATAGGGCGACCAATTAAAAGTTCGTTGTCCATTTCAATTGGGTTAAACATTGTATCTTGATAGTGAGCTCAGTGACCACTTATTTCATAAAGTTGTTTTTCACCAAAATGAGGTGTTAAAACTTCTTTGAAACCAAATTTTCTGTCAAGTTTTAAAACATAATCACGAATTGCATTGTGAATTTTCATTCCATCTTCAAGCCAAATCGGAAAACCTTGACCTGCTAGTTGGCTAAATGTAAAGATATTTAATTCTTTGCCAATTTTTCTATGATCTCTTTCTTTTCTTTCTTGAAGAATTTGTAAATATTCATTAAGTTCTTCTTCACTTTTTCAACTGGTGCCATAAATTCTTGTTAATTGTTTATTTTTTGAATCACCTTTTCAATAAGCACCTGCTAAATTTAAAAGTTTAAAATGTTTAATTTCTTTAGTTGATTCAATATGATTTCCAGCACAAAGATCGGTGAAAAGTACTTCATTTGTCTTTGGAT
The DNA here is from genome assembly GCF_033546815.1 of Metamycoplasma subdolum. Taxonomy (NCBI): domain Bacteria; kingdom Bacillati; phylum Mycoplasmatota; order Mycoplasmoidales; family Metamycoplasmataceae; genus Metamycoplasma; species Metamycoplasma subdolum. Next base: position 492,446 of record NZ_CP137846.1, on the reverse strand, counting down.
GGATATATGAATAGAAAGTAATTTTTTTACCTTCTTTTGAAAATTCATCAAAAAGTTCCTTTTTGTAAGGTTGATTTTCAAAAGAATATTTTGAAATATCAACTTGCTTCATTTCATATCCATCGCTAGCAAGCTTTCTCATAAGCTTTTCAATTTTGGGCAAATCTGAGTCTAAAAGAGGTTCTTCAAATTCAAAATCATAATAAAAACCTTCTTCAATTGCAGGGCCTATTGCTAACTTTGTGTTTGGATAAAGTTTTAAAACTGCCGCAGCCAAAAGATGGCTAGTTGAGTGATTTAATTTACTGTCTGCTTTCATTGTTAAGTCCCATTTCTTTCATTAATTTTTTAAGGTTTTCACTTGCTATTTTTTTAGCTTTTTCCGCTCCTGCTTTAGCATGTTTATTAACTTCTTTCAAAGCAGTTTTGTATTTTGCTTGAATTTTTTCTAAAAATTCTTTTACTTCAGTTGCTACTGCAATTTTAAGTTCACTATAATTTTTGTCTTTAAAAAGTTTTTCACTTTCTTGAAGAGTTATGTTTTTCAAACTTGAATAAATGGTTAATAAATTTTTGATTCCAGGTTTTTCATCTGAAAGATAAATCTTTCCTTCGCTATCAGTTTTAGCTTTCAAAATCTTTTTGTAAGCATTTTCTGGATTTTCCAGCAAGTAGATTGATGCTTTTTCATTTTCATCAGATTTTGACATCTTCTTTGTTGGATCAACTAATGACATTATTTTTGCTCCAACTTCAGGTATAAAAGGTTCAGGAATTTTGAAGTCAAGATTAAAACGATTATTAATTCTTTGAATTATGTTTCTAGTTAGTTCAACATGTTGTTTTTGGTCAATTCCAACAGGCACAACATCAGCGTCATAAAGTAAAATATCACCAACCATTAATGTTGGATACATTAAAAGACCTGTTGGAATTGTTTCCATTCCATTTGCACTTTTAACTTTGCTTGCTTTATCTTTAAATTGTGTCATTCTTGAAAGTTCACCAATTGTTGTTAAGGTTAAAATTAGTCAATTCATAAGGCCATGTTCCATAACATCAGATTGATAAAAAATGGTGCTTTTTTCAGGCTTAACGCCACAAGCTAAATAAAGAGCGAAAATGTTTTTACGATTTTCTTCTAATTCTTTGGCATCAATTGGAAGCGTTAAAGCGTGAAGGTCGGCTATGAAAATGAAGTTTTCAAATTCATCTTGTAATTTAACTATATTACTAATAGCACCAATGTAGTTTGCAAGCGTTAGTTTACCGGTGGCAGTTATTCCACTAACTATTCTTTTTTTCATTTAAACCCCCATAAGTTTATTCTAATTTTATTACTTTTTTAGTTTTAAAAGTTAAGGTTGAACATAAAAAAGAACTTATATTTAAAAAATATAAGAATTAAAAACTTGTTTTTGAACGTCAAAAATTCCTAAACAAAGCAATAAGATTTTACTTAAAGACTATAAAATATAATTAGTAAAAGAAGGGGCAGAATATGACTTGCAAACAAAAAGCACTTTATGTATTTTTGATTATTATAACTTTTGGATTAATCTTAATTTGATGAAATAAAAAATATAAAAAAACTAAGGTTAGTACTGAACTTTCAACTAATACAAAATTACCTTTTAAGTTTGAAAAATTAGTTGAACTTTTAGGAAACAAAGATAATCTTGAAAGTGCAACTAGTACTAATAAAGTTGTAAAAATCAACTTTAAAGATAGAAAACTTATTAAAGCTGAAGATATTGCAAAACTTGATGGAGTAAGTGGAATTACTTTTCAATCAAAAGCGATTTCTTTAGTTGTTGGAAATTGTGCAAATCAAGTTGAAAAATTAATCAATAGTGAGGTTAATGATGGAAAATAAAGATAAAAAATATCAAACCTTAATGGCAAATCTTTTGAACATTGATACTTTTGATAGTTCTCTTTATTTTTCAATTGATAACGAAAGATTTTTTGATATATATCAAAGTTTTGGTGAAAAAGTTTTTGATACCATTTACAAAAAATATGATATTAGTTTAGTTTTAACTGAAGCTGGAAATAAAAAGATGATCGAAGAGATCAAAGCAGCTGAAACCAAAAATGATGTTATTACAATTTACAAAGAATTTAGTAAACGTATGCCTGATAGCACTTTCCACATGCTAGGCGATAATTTAGAAGAAGCAAAATCAAAACTTGTAAATGACCTTGAACTTGAATATCAAAAATCAATAATTAAATGAAAAAAAATTGTAAACAAAGCTCAAGGAATTAACATTGAAACAAACATTTGACCATTGCACATCGGCTTTATGTTTATTTCAGTAAAAACTGATAAAAAAACAATTTTTGCCCCTTTGTTTTTTAAGGAAGTTACCTTCGATATTAAAAATTCTTTAGTTAATTTAAATTCAAAATCCGACATTAGAATTAATTCGAAATTAATTACTTTCTTATCTCAAGAAGGATTTTTATTAAACGTTGATAACTTTGATTTTTCAAATATTTCAATTGAATCAGTAACTGAATTTTTTCAAAAAAATTGAAATCAAATGTTTGACATTCCTGAAACAATTAAAGGTCGCATCCCTTCATATACTCAAGACACAATCGAAAATACAACTATTAAATTTCATCCGGGAATGGTTTTAGGATTTTACAATGTTAGTTCAGGCTATCTTTGAAATCAAATGAAGAAAATCATTGATAATGATGAATTTGAAGATATTTTAAATCCTAGTTTTAATAAAAATGCTTATCGTGAAAAAATTGATCATGTAATTTTTGATAAAAAATTTCGTTTGTTCAAAATTCAAAACACAAACTTTTCACAAGACGTTGCAACTATTAGTTCCTTGTATCAAGATACTATAATTTGAGGACCTCCCGGAACAGGAAAAAGCCAAACAATTTCTAATTTGATTACTAACATTATTGCTCGTGGATTTACTGCGCTTGTGGTCAGCCAAAAGAAGGCGGCCCTTGATGTTTTAAAGAAACGTTTAAAGAAAGTTTCAATCTTTTGTTTGTTTGCTTTAAATGATAAAAACTTACGTCAAGAAACTTTTTATAAGCCATTAAAAGAATTTATTTATTTAGTTGAAAACTTTAAATTAACTGAAAAAGAAAATAATTTTCAAGTCTTTTCTGAAGAAGATAAATTCTATGTTGATAACTTATCTGATATATTGAAGATTGAAAATATTGATTATATTTTAGAATTTTATGGTGCTGTTGCAAAAGGAAAAATTGATGAAGAAACCTTTGAAACTCTTAAACAATTAAATCCTAAAATTCGTTACGAATTAAACAAACCTTTTTCAGATGTTAAAAATCTAAAAAAACACTTGTATCAAGTTAATTTTGGGAAAAAGCCACACATCTTTACAATCTATCCAAAAGCAATAAAACAAATGGCTGAAGTTATAATAAATTGTCCTAATTTATTCACTTTAGATGTTGATCAAGCAATTAAATTTGTAAATAAAGTTTCTCTTCAAAATGTAATGCAAGTTGATGCTTACTATAGAAAAACTCTTGAAGAAAAAACTATTGATTTAAATAATGACAAAATTTTAACAAAAATGATTTTACAAAGTACTGTTGAAAAGATGAATGATTTTACTGAAGAACAATCTCGTCTTTACACTTCTTTTGCAATGGCAATTAGAACAGGCCATTTAAAACCTTACAAGTTTTTCCACAAACATAAAGAAATGATCAAGCTTTTATTTCCTGTAATTGTCACTACTCCAGATCTTGATCTTTCAATGTGATCAAAAGAAGAATTTGACTATGCTATTTTAGATGAATCAAGTCAAATCTTTCTTGAAAGAGGAATACCAATTTTATATCTTGCAAAGAGAAAAATTCTTGCAGGCGATAGCCAACAAATGCAACCAACTCGTTGATTCTCAGTTAGTTATAATTTTGATGATGAAAATGATTTTGGAAGCATTGAATCATTACTTGATTATGCAAGTGCACGTGGTGTTTATTCAATTTTACTTGACAAAAATTACCGTTCAAAACAAGCAAGTTTAATGACATTTAGTTCAAGACATTTTTATGAATCAAAACTTGATGTTATTGATGATTTTGAAACCGGAGTAACAAACAAAAAAGCAATTGAAGTAATTCAAGTTGATGGAAAATGAGAAAATTCAACCAATATTGAAGAAGGCGACAAAGTTTTAGAAATTTTAAGGGAGAACTTACCTAAATACAAAAAGATTATTGCCTTAGTATTTAACGCAAAGCAACAAGATTATTTAATTAATAAAATCTTTAATGAATTTCCTGATCTTGAGGAAGCACTGCAAATCGAACAAATAAGTCTAAAAAATATTGAAAATATTCAAGGAGATGAAGCTGATTTGGTTATCATGTCAGTTGTTTATGATAAAAATACTTCACTTCACGGAACTTATGTTGCGCGTTCAGGCGGGAAAAATGCACTTAATGTTGCAATATCAAGAGCAAAAGAAAAAATTATTGTTGTAAAATCAATTTACGCTGAGGATGTTGAAGTAAGTGAAAATTCAACAAGTGATATGATTTTATTTAAAGATTGACTAAAATTTTTAGATCTTCCTTTAGAAAAACAAAAAAATTACTTACATACTCCACAAAAAATTAGCGATACTCAATATATTGATATGCCAATTAATACAGACTTTAAAGATATGGTAATTTCAGAAATTCAAAGTTATGTTGATGATACTAATAAATTTGAGTTCGAAATTGATTATTCAATTGGAACTAAATCAATTGATCTAGTTTTAGTTAACAAAGAAACAAAACAAATAATTAAAGGCTATGTAATTGATAATTTTGATTACAACGGAAATTACAAAGAATATGTAAAATTTAAAGATAGTATTAAATTCTTACAAGCCAAACAATATCCTATTGAAATAATTAACAAGATTAATTATTGAATCAACAAAAAAGCAATAATTCAAGAAATTCAAGAACTTACTAAAAAAGTGGAAATTCCTGCTGAAGAAAAAGAGGCAGAAATTCAAGAACCTGTGGTTTCAGAAAACCAAATTCCAGAAAAATCAATTCAAGAAACTACTATTCAAGAAATTTAAATAAAGGAACTTTATGTGAAAAAAGAGAAAGCAAAATCCAAATGAATATCCTGAAGAAGATCTCGACAATTTAAGTAAAGATGTTAGTGTTGATGATCAAATAAAATATAGCGAAATTGGAAGAAAAATTGAACGAAAAAAGAAGATAAAAAGGTGAGTATTTTTTGGACTTTCAATTGTTGGAATTACTACTGTTGTAGTAGTTGCTTTTTCTATTAAGCCTCCTAAAAATGAACTGAGACAATGAAAAGCAGATGCAAACATAATCAAATATGACAAAATAAAAGACTATGTTACTATTGCAAATAGAGCAGCAAGAACTGATATTAGTGTTGATGATATGCTTAAATCTCTTTCATTAAATCCTAGCTTGGAAAATAAGGATTTAGAGCCTTACGGAATCAAAATACTTGATAGTAATTATGCAGTTTCACTTTATAACATTTCAGTTAATACTTATAAAAAAGACATCATCTCTTTTGACATCTATTTGAGCGAAAAATTTAATCCAAGCAATTTTGCTGTTATTACTAATTTTGAACTCACAAATCTTTTACCAACTAAAGCAAAACCTTATGGTGACAAAGATGCAATAAAATCTTATTTGGACAACTTATCATTTTCTTTAACTTTAACCAGTAGTGAAAAAGTAGAGCAACTAAATGAGACAAATAAAATACTTGCCAAAATAAACTCCGAAACCGATATTCTTCTTAAAAATAGGATTTTTTTAGAAAATTTCAAAGTCAATAATTTGCTTTTTGGTTGAAGACTTTTTGAGTTTGAAGGAAACTTAGAAACCGAAATAAAAGACAATGCAATCTTCTTGAAATTTAAATCAAGGCCTTATAGAATAAGCAGAGCCGAAGCAAAATATGGAACTAAAAAATATGTATATGCAATTTATGAAACAATTGAAGATTCTAGCTTAGTTTATTCAAAAGCACTTGAAATAAAGCAAAAAAAGATTTAAAAAATTCGCTCAAAAAAGAGCGATTTTTTTAAATAACTTCACAATTTTTTGGGAGTTTCCAAGGATCCTTTTTATTAATATGATCAATAAAAAGCTTTCCTTGTAAATGATCATATTCATGTTGAAACACAATCGCAGCATAACCTACCAAGTCATATCTCTTTACCTTTTTTTCGAAATATGAATAAGCTTCTGCTACAACTCTTGCATATCTACAAACATAGCCTTCCTGGTTAGGTTCTTCTTCTTTAACTGAAAGACAACCCTCTCCTTCATTTAAAGCTAATTTACTTTCTGAATGTGCTAATAAAACTGGATTTACAAGAGCATCTTTGAAAATGATTTCTTCTTTGTCTTTTATCATTATATAAAATATATTTTTTTCAATTCCATATTGAATTGCGGCAACGCCGACTGCGGGACGAAATTGGCTTCCTTCTTCTTGTGATGAATCAACATGAAAAATCATTTTTTGAATAAGTTTTTCATCTTCTTTTTCTAAAGGAAGAGGCACATCTTTTGATTTATTTCTCAGTATTTTTGCTGGTAGTTGAACTAGTTTTACATCTTCAAATTTGAACATAATACTATTATTATAAAAGAAAAAGGAAAATGCTTTTTTAAGTTTGCATTTTCCTATTTTTTCAAGAATTTTTTATTAAAAATTCCAATATATGGCAAGTTTCTTAATTTTTCATCATAATCAAGGCCAAAACCAACTAAAAATTCATTAGGTGCTTCAAAACCAAATTTATCAGCATGTAGATTAACTTTTCTATTATGTGGTTTATCTAATAAAGTTAGGATTTTTAAACTCCTTGGTTGTCTTGTTAAAAGTAAACTTTTTGTTTTATCAAGCGTTATTCCGCTTTCGATTACATCTTCAACAATTAACACGTCTTTATTTTTAATATCAAGAGCTAGGTCCATTACTATTTTAACTGAACCTGATGAAACATGATTTCCAGAATAGGTTGAAATAATCATAAAATCAAGTACGTGATCAACATGAATTCTTTTTGAAAGTGCTGCTAGAAAAGGAACGGCTCCCTTCAAAAGACAAATTAAAACTAAATCTTTAGAATCTTTATAAGTTTCATCAACTCATTTTGCTAGTTCAATAATTTTTTTGTTTATTTCTTCTTCAGAATAAACTATTTTTTTAACTCAAGGATGCATATTTATTTTGTTCCAAAAATTCTATCGCCTGCGTCCCCTAATCCAGGCTCAATATATTTTTGGTCGTTTAATCTTTCATCTAAACTAGCTAAATAAATTTTGAAATCTTTTCCGAAACTTTTTTCAACGTTTTGAACTCCCTCATTGCAACCAACAAGGCATACAAGGCTGATATTGTTGAAACCATCTTTTTGTATTTTTTTGATAGCATCAACTGCACTGTTTCCTGTTGCCAGCATTGGATCAATTATAAAGATGTAACTATCCTTTGCTACCTCTGGCATTTTGTAAAAATATGAATGAGGCTTGTGTGTTTTTTCATCTCTATAAAGTCCAATGTGTCCAACTTTGGCTTCACGAATAAGATTTAAAAGTCCATCAACCATTCCAAGTCCTGCTCTTAAAATTGGAACAAAAACAATTTCTTTGTCATAGTCAAATCCATTGTATTCTTGGTTAAGTGGTGTAATCACTTTTTTACTTTTGCTTTTGTAATCTCTTAAAATTTCATAAAGCATAAGTGATGCAATTTCATTAAGGCGGGTTCTAAAAATTGAGTGGCTTGATTCTTTATCACGCATTTTTGTTAATTTGATTTTAATAATCGGATGTTCAATTACTTTTAACATTTTTTCTCCTTTTTAACTTTATTATTAAATAATATCACAAATAGAAAAACTCAAATTCTAAAGGTTAATTTTTAAGATGTAAATTTTCAAATTTCTTCTTAAATTAAGTTATTTTTTGGAAAATAAAAAAATCAAAATTTATTTTAAATTCAATACATTTTTTAAACCTAAAAATAAATTCTTCATTTTTAAATAATTATCAAACCAATTTACCTTATAATAAGTGTAGTTTAAATTTAACTTATAAATGGAGAAATAAAGAAATGAGCGGGTCGCCGTGCCTAACTAATTTAATTAACGAATCTGGAAAAGCTAAAGTTGCTACTGCAACTACTACGCCTATTTACATGTTTATAATTTTTGCTGCCGTTATGCTTGGACTACTATTATTTAGTGGAATTTTTTCTGCTTCAGAAACAGCATATACTTCTGTCGGTTCAGCAAGAATTGAAGGAATGGTTGCAAACAAAGAACGCGGAGCAAAAATTATACAAAAACAGCATGTAAGATTTAACAGAACTTTAGGAACAATTTTAATCTGCAACAATATTGTCAACATTGCCTCTTCAACACTATTCAGTTATATTTTGACATTAGCAAATGTTGATCCTGGGCTTGCAACAATAATTTCAATTTTTGTTATGACACCAGTTATTGTTCTTTTTACAGAAATTTTACCTAAACTAGTTGCAAAAGCAAAACCAATTAGAACTATCAAAACATTTTGATGATTAATAGAAGCATGTTATTTTATATTCTTCCCAATTGCTTGACCAATTTCAAAAATTGGAAAGAAAATTTATATTACTAACACTGAAGAAGAAGTAAAAAGCTTACTAAATATTGCAAACAATGAAGGCGTTTTAGAAACAAATGAATCTTCAATGGCAAAAAATGTACTTGACCTTGACTCAACTAAAGTTTCACAACACTATGTAAAGTTAAAAAACATCGATTACTTAAATTACAGAGCAACATTAACTGAAACCTTAGACATGTTTAAAGAAACAAACTTTTCACGTCTTCCGATTGAAAAAGATGGAAACTTAATTGGAATAATTTTATTAAAAGATGTTTTCTACCTTAAAAAAGGTACCATTATGAATTATTTAAAACCAGTTCCAATGATTTCTCAAAACTCAAATCTATCAGCAGCTCTTGAAAAAATGCGTCAAGCTAGAGTTCAAATGGCTTTTGTTACTGAAAATAATAACACTGATAAAGTTATTGGACTTATTACAATTGAGGACATTTTAGAAGAAGTCGTTGGTGAAATTTATGACGAATTTGACACCGATGAATCAATTTATGAAATTAGCCTTGAAAAAGCTGAAGCACGAGGAACTGTCAAACTAAAACAATTGTGAAAACAACTTGAACTTGATGAATATACTATGATTTTACTTTCCGAAGAAGATGAAAACAAAAAACTTTCTGAATGATTAAGTGAAAAAGTTGGACATAGTTTAAGAAAAAATACCAAATATGTTTTAGATGATAAAATCAGTTTCAAAGTTATTGAGAAAAAAGGAAGCGATGCTCCTCATGATTTGATCGAAATTGATTGAGGAAAATAAAAATATTGATTTTTAAAACTTAAGATTCAAACGAATTTTAAGTTTTTTTATTAAAAAACTCACCTTTTATCGCATTGCCATTTTTAATTACAATTAAATATTTAATATATAATAAATACGTTATGTTTTAAAAAAAATACTAACAAGGGTGAGACTCCTTGACCTTTTTAGGTCCAAATGTCCACAAGGAGAATTATGTCAAATTATGAAATTATGATTCTAACTGACCCTCATTCAACAGAAGATGAACTTCACAAATTAGTTCATCAAGTTTTGGGAAAAACTGCCAAAATTCAAAAACTTGAAAGAGCGGAATTAGCTTATCCTATCAAAAAGCAAACTCGTGCAAATTATTTCTTAGTTAATGTAAAAATCGAAGCAGCTCATGTTGCTGAATTTACTCGTGTTTTTAACATTAACAAATTCGTTTTGAGATATTTAGTTATTAATCTTGACAACGAAAAAGGATTAAAACCACACAAATTTGCTAAATTTCAAAAACGTCAAAATAATCCAAACTTTAAAAAACCAGTTAATAAACCTGAAGAAGGTGCTAAAACTGAACATGTTAAAAAACTAGATGAAGATAAAAAAGCAACATCAAAAGCTTCAAAAACAACAAAAACTTTAAAAACTGAAAAACCAGCTAAAGAAGAAAAAGTTGTTGCAAGCGAAGAAAAACCAAAAAAAGTTACTAAAAAAACTTCTGAAGTAAAACCAAAAGCTGAAAAACTAGCTAAAGAAGAAAAAACAGAAAAAGCAAAAAAGACTACAAAAGCAAAAGATGAAACTAAAACTACAAAAACTAAAGTAGCTAAAAAAGCAAAAGAAGAAAAAGCTACTTCAGTTGAAGAAAAACCTAAAAAAACAAGAGCTAAAAAAGCTTAATCACACTTAATTTAACTTGGAGGGAAAATGAATAAAGTTATTTTAATCGGTCGTTTAACTAACACTCCTTACAAAGGAATGACCACAAAAGAAATAGAATTTTCACGTTTTACAATCGCAGTAAGAAGAGGTTATGCTGATGCAAACAGAGAACCAATTATTGACTTTTTACCATGCGTAGCATGAAGAAAGAATGCAGAATTTATTAATAAATTTTTAGATAAAGGTTCATTAATTTTAGTTGAAGGCACTGCACAAGCATCAAGAACAAAAGATGCTAATGGTCAAAATGTTAACAACTTTTGAATTAGTGCTGAAAGAGTTGAACCTCTTGAAACTAAAACAGTTGCAGATGGCAGAAGAAAAGCAAACACTGGCGAATTAACTTTACCTTCAAATGTTGAAAATGGAAACAGCCAAAATGATGATGAATCACCAAATGAAAATGACGGTGAATTTGGCGGTTTAAACTGATAAATTAGGAGTAATTTATGGCAAGAATAGTTCGTAAAAAACCTTTTGTTCGTAGACGTCCATGTCAATTCTGTTCACCTAAAAATACTTTAGAAAAAATTGATTACAAAGATGAAGCAACTTTATCAAAACTAGTTAATTTACAAGGTAAAATTCTTTCATCAAGAATTACCGGAACATGTGCAAAACACCAAAGAGCCGTTTCTTTAGCAATTAAAAGAGCAAGATTTGTAGCAATATTGCCTTACATTGGTTCAATAAGAAAAGATAAAGACGTTAAAGTTGAAAAAACTACACATGAACATGTGCAAAAAGCTAATAAAGAAGTTAAAGAATCAGTAAAAGCTGAATAAAATTTCTTATTTAAATTTAAGCAAGGCAAAACAATTAAGCCTTGCTTTTTATTTATTCAATATAATTAAGATTATGTGAAAATATCTAAAAAGTGCTCAAGATCAAAATAGTTGATTTCAACATGAAGGCGAAGAAATTGTTTTTTGAGGTCGGTCAAATGTTGGAAAATCTAGCTTAATCAATAGTTTAGCTGAAAGCAAAGTTGCTAAAACTAGTTCTACTCCAGGGCGTACTAGATTAATTAATTATTTTGAAACTACTAACAAAAAAATTGTAGTTGACTTGCCAGGTTATGGCTTTGCTAAAATGTCAAAAAAAGATCAAGATAAAATTTCTTCAATAATTGATCTTTATTTTTCGTCTTCAAGCAATCAAAAAACTGTTTGTTTATTAATTGATGCTAAAATTGGATTTTTGCCTATTGATCTTGAAATGATTGAATATTTAAATCAAAAGAATATTCACTTTGACATAATAATTACTAAAATTGACAAAGCAAATCAAGCGCAAATGCATAAGGTTAAAAAACAAGCCTTAACTTTTTCAATAAACATAAATGTTTTTCTTGTTTCTTCAACAAAGAAAAAAGGAATTTCTGACATTTTAGAGTTTTTTAAGTTATAAATCTTAAAAAGCATTCAAAAAATGAACAAAATTTATCTTTTTTACTCAACAAGCACACAACCTTTTATATATTTAAATTAATAATTAAACTATAATTAATATTATGAAAAAATCAAAATCACTTATCCTTTTAATTGTTATTTCTCTATTTTTACTGCTAATCCCAACAGTTTTATTTGTTTTGGGACTTTTTTATCTTAAACCCAATATGCAAATACTAATTGGTGTGAGTTATGTTATTTGATTAATTATTTTGATAAGTTTAGTTGTGGCAATTTTAAAAGTGTTGCCTAAAAGGCTTAATTTACTCAAAAATTCGCTTAATTACTATACTGAACAAGAAATTGCGAAACATAATTTAGGTTTAATAATTTTTACTAACTCAGGTGAAATTATTTGAACAAGCGATTTTATTAGAAAAAGATTTGGTGATGAAATAATTGGAAAAAATATCAAAAGACTTTTAAATATCAATGAATGAACAAATGATAATCAACACTTAAAAATGATTCATGAAAATTCTCATTATGAAGTATTTGTTAATCTTGAAAAAAATATTGCAACATTACAAGATGAAACAATCATGAACCAAATTTTGAAGGACTATGAAAGTCAAAGAATTGTTTATGGTGAAATAAGCATTGATAATTTAAGTTTATTTCAATCAACTTTATCTGAAGAAGAACTTTTCAAAATTTATACCGCTGTAGTTAACATTCTTAAAAAGATTTCAAAAAAATACGACTTAGTTTATCGTCAATATGAAAATGGTCACTATCTTGTAATTATTACAAAAGAAACTTTAGATCAATTTGAAGCAAATGAATTTAGTTTTTTAAACAAAATTTCTGACTCAGCAGATTTACCTAAAGATATTAAATTAACTCTTTCAGCAGGGTTCGCTTATGGGATTTATCGTTTTGATGTTCTAAGTGCATTAGCAAAAAGTGCCTTACTTCAAAGTGAAACCAGAGGCGGGAATCAAGTAACTGTGTTAACTAAAAATGAAAAACCAAGAAATTATGGTTCATTTTCAGAAATTCAAATTAACGAATCGAGAACAAACGTTGCTTTTATTGCCCAAACTTTAATTGAAAAAATTCAATCTAAATCAATTAATAAAGTAATTATTTATGGTCATAAAAATGCTGACTTAGATGCTCTTGGTTCATCATATGCTCTTTGAAAATTATCAAAAGCTTTTGGAAAAGAAGCATATATTCAAAACAAAACTTTTGATGATACTACTCAAAGAATTATTAATTCAACACTAATTGAAAATAGAGATGAAATTTTTGTTGCTCCAAAAGAAGCAACTAAATTAAATGATGATAATACTTTGGTTATTTTAACTGACAACTCTGAACTACAAAGAATTGAGAATAAATTAGCTTTAAAAAATATTAGAAAAGAAAACATTTTTGTTTTAGATCACCACAGAATTGCAAAGAACCCTGATTATGTTATTCCAAAGAATACACATATTGACTCTTCTGCATCTTCTGCAAGTGAAATTGTTACCGAAATAATTTCTTTAACTAGCAATAGTGACAAAATTGACGCAGTTACTGCTCAACTTTTACTTGACGGAATTTATCTTGACACTAATATTTTTAAAAAGCAAACAAGTTTTAAAACTTTCCAAGCTGCTTCTATTCTTTCAAGTTGAGGAGCAAGCACGAAAGAAGCAGTTTTAGCATTAAAAGTAAATGAAGAAATTTATCAAAAAATCAATCATTTATTAAAAAACTTACAAGAAGTAAAACCTGGATTTTATTTAGCTTATGCAGGTGATATCGTTATTTCAAACGATATTATTGCAGCAGCATCTGATGAAATCTTAAGAGTAGAAGGAAGAAAAGCAGCCTTTGTTGTTGGAAAACTACCCACTGGAAATTACAAAATGTCAGCTCGTGGAATCAATACCAACGTTCAAGTAATTGCTGAAGCAGTTAATGGCGGTGGTCACTTTGGAACCGCAGCAGCAGAAAGCGATGAAACATTAGAAGTTTTCATTGACAATATTAAACAAGCAATAGTGAGTGTGAAAAATGAAAGTAATATTGATTAAACCATATCAAAAATACAAAGTAAATGAAATTATTGAAGTTACCGATGGATTTGCTAAAAATTTCTTAATAAAAAATGGGTATGCTCAGCCAGTTAATAAACAAACTTTAGCTAATTTAGACAGAATCAAAACTAACATAAAAACCAATTTAGCTCAAGAAATTGAAGATGCACACAAAATAAAAGAAGAACTTGAAAAAATCACCATCACTTTTGAACTTAAAACACACAATAATGTAGTTCACGGTTCAATAACGCATAAAGCCATTCACAAAGAAGTTGAAAAATTTGGAATCAAACTTCCAAAAAATTCAATCACAGGCGATTCTTTAAACACAATCGGAATGCACAAAGTTTTAATTGAACTTCATCCTCAAGTTAAAGCATTTCTAAATGTTTTAATTAATGAAGCAAAATAAACAAAAAAAAAAAAAAAAAAAACAAGGAGTGAAACATGAATCAGGAAAATAAAAAAATAGAAAAAGATTTAGTAATTGCTGAAATTGAAGCAGGATTTTTAGGTATCATCATTCGTGATAATAGTGCTTATTCAAGAATTAGTCAATCAATCAAACCTGAAATGTTTCACTTCAAGCAAAATCAAATTTTATTTCAAGCAATCCAAGATTTAGTTGATCAAGGGATTGCATTTGATGTTACAGAACTTAGCTTACACTTGGAAAAACAAAAATTAATGGACCAAATTGCTTTCAAAGGAATGACTGGTTTTGAATATCTTAATTATGTTTACCGAAACTCTGATTTTGTGAAAAATTTAGAGCACAATTCAAAAGTAATAATTGATCAATATAAAATTGATAAACTAATTGCATTAGTTGATAAAACTAAACAAACTATGGAAAATGAACCTTTTGAAATTAGTAAACTAATTGATGAACTTCAACTTGCATTAATTAATATCAATATTTCTGAACTTAATACTGAATATAGAAGTGTTTATGAAGTTGCAAAAGAAATCATTGATTCAATCAAAACAAATCAAGAAGATGAATCAACTGGACTTAAATTTGGTTATGAAGAACTTGACAAACTTGTTTTAGGTTCAAACCCCGGTGATTTAGTAATTTTAGCCGCTCGTCCTTCAATGGGAAAAACTGCATTTGCCACAAATATTGCTATCAAAGTTGCTAAAGCAAAAAAGAATGTTTTATTTTTCAGCCTTGAAATGACAAATGCACAAATTGTTGAAAGAATGCTAGCAATTGAATCATCAGTTCCAATTAGCTTACTTAAAAAAGGTGATAAAAGTCTAACAACTCATGACTGATCATTTTTACATGCTGCAATGAACACAATGAAAGGTTGAAACTTACATTTAAATGACAAACCAACCTTGAATATTTCAGAACTTAAAACTTTAGCAAACAAATTTGGCGGTGAAAAGAAAATTGTTGACTTAGTTATAGTGGACTATTTACAATTAATTGGCGATTTAAAAAGTTCAGGTGACAATAGACAACTTGAAGTTGCTAAAATTTCACGTTCTTTAAAACAATTAGCTCGTGAACTTGAATGTCCAATCATTGCTCTTTCACAACTTTCACGTAACGTTGAAAGACGTGAAGACAAAATGCCTATCATGTCAGACTTACGTGAAAGTGGTGGAATCGAACAAGATGCTGACTTAATAATGTTCTTATATCGTGCTGACTATTATCAAAAACATAAAACTTCTTACATTGATAAAAGTAAATCTGAATCTGATGAATACTTATCTAATGAAGAAGATAATAAAAAAGATGATGATAGTGCAGAAACATCTGTTGTTGAAGTTATCGTTGCAAAAAACCGTCACGGTGCAACTGGTAGAGTTAGTCTTTTCTTTGACAAACCAACTAATAGATTTTATTATAGAGAAACTAAAGATAAATCTAACAAATAAGGAGGATAATAAACAAGAATGATAGAAAATAAAGAACTTGCTCAAAAACAACAAGAGAAACTTGAACGTAGAAAACGTAATCTTGAAATTCAAAGAAATAATAATCCCTTAAATGTCAATATACTTAATATCTGAAAGAAGAATCCGAAAAAAATCATGTGGATGTTTATTTCGGCTCTTCTTTATAACTTAGCTTTAACTGTTTTTCTTAAAAAAGCAGCAACTATTGCAACTGGAACTTCTTCATTTGCACAATTGATTACATTTTTAGGTCCATCTAGTTTTGAAACTTTTTATGGATTCTTTTATGTTTTAGTTAATTTGCCGTTAATGTTCATTTTTTGAAAAGCCAATCCAAGACTCTTTATGGTTTTAACATTTTGGTGAATGTTCTTTCAATGTTCTATTCAATGTATTTTCATTGATTACACTGGAAATGGTAATCCAATAACTGACTTTTTAAACACATATATTTCAGTTTATAGACCAGAAACTCCAAGCGGAAATTATACTTTCAACGGTGAAGTTATTAAAATAAAATATTGATCTGTTTATACAAATAGTAAGGGCGGATATTATGACGGACAAAACTGACCAATATTAATTTACGCTTTTTTAGGTGGAATTTTTGAAGCTTCTTCATCAGTTCTTGCTTGAAGAGCAAGAGGTTCAATTGGTGGAACATCAATAATCTCAAACTATTTCGCCCTTAAGAAAAAGAAAGCAGTTGGAAATGTACTATTTTTTGTTGCATTAGTTTTCTCAGCTTTCTCAATTATTGTTTTAGGTTCATTAGAAGCTGCGGGAAAAGTAAAAGGAAGAAGTTGAGATGCAACAAGCTTTTTAACAAGATTATGTGGAACTTTTATTTTCCTAATCATTAGCACTTTTATTGTCAACAAATTCTTTCCTAAATACAAAAAAGTGAAGATTGAAATTTATACTCAAAAAGCCGAATGAATTGCTGAACATTTCAAAAAAATTGGATATGCTCATGCATTCAACATTTATAAAGGTTATGCTGGTTTTTCACATGCCGAATTTGCTAAAGTTGAAACAATTGCTCTTTACCTTGAAAAAGATATAATCCTTGAAAGAGTGAAAGAAATTGATAAAAATGCTTGAATTGCAACCTCGAATATTCAAGAAATAAATGGTCATTTTGATACCTCTTTTATTGACTAGCCCAAATAAAAATAACAACTTTTTTCAAATAAAATTAAATTCTTAAAAATGTGCTATTATTTTTGAAAATACAAGCAAGAAAGGAGACACTAATGGAAAACGGAGAGAAAAAAATAACTCTTAGACCAACACAATATGATGAAATAAATCCATACAAATTAAACTTTTTTAATATTTGAAAAAAATTTCCAAAAAACTTAATTTTCATTATAATTTCAGCTTTTCTTTACAACATTGGTGTTGCTCTTTTCTTGGGCAAGGCAGCCACTGTTGCTTCAGGAATTTCTGCAATTGTTCAAGGTTTGACTTACTCACTTCCAATTACTCAAAAATACTTTGCTTTCATTTATCTTGGATTAAATATTCCTTTCATAATTGCCTTTTGGAAAAAGAATAATCGTAAATTTATGCTCTGCACACTTTATTGACTTCTTTTCCAAGTAGTTGCTCAAAGTATCTTCTTGATTCCGCAAGTTCAATCTGCCGTTAATAGTTTAACTATTTTCAATATGAAAATTGAAAAAGCGGGTGGTGAGATTGTAAAAGTTCCTTGAGAAGTTTATACAAAAACTTATGAACTAAAATTAGGATTAACTGCTGCAGAAACTCTAAAAATTCAAAACCCAACTTGACCTATTATTGTTTATTCACTTGTTGGTGGTGTGCTCTCAGGAGCGGCCGCAGGAATTGCTTGAAAAAATCATGGTTCAACTGCAGGAAGCGATGTCTTTATTTATTACATTTCAAAAATGAAGAAAAAATCAGTAGGTAGCGTTTCATTTATTATTGCTATAATCTTTGCTCTCTTTTCTATTATTATCATTGGATTTTTAGAAGGATTTGGTGTTAATCCAAACATCAATTGAGCAGAAGACGGATTTATTGTAAGAATAATTTCAACCGCAATTTATATCTTTATCTTTAACTTATTCATCAATCTAATTTATCCTAAATATAAGAAAGTTAAAATTGAAATTTATACCAAGAAACCTAATGAAGTTATTTCTCATTTAAGAAGCATTGGATACTGACACGGCTACAATTATTCACCAGTTACATCAGGGTTTAATGATTCAACTAGCACAAAAGTTGAAACAGTTGCCTTGCTTCTAGAACTTTCATTTATTAAAGCTGAAATTCTAAAAATTGATCCAAGTGCCTTTATTGATGTAACTTATATTTATCATGTCTTTGGTGATTTCAATACCTCAAAAGTTGATTAAGCACTGCGGTGCTTTTTATTTTTATTTATCAAATAAAAATAAAAAAAGTGAGTTCTTAAAACTCACTTTGATTCATTATCTTTCTTCCCCAACTTCATCTAATTTTATGATTCTTGGTATATGGCGGTTACCTTCAAATTTAGCATGTTCTCATTCTTTGAACATTTCAAATGCTTGATCTACCGTAACTAAACGTCCACCGAAACATAGCACATTTGCATCGTTGTGTTGTTTTGCAAGTTTTGCTTCTTCAACATTTGTTACTCTTGCACAACGAATTTGTTTGAAACGATTTAATGCAATGCTAATTCCGATTCCTGATCCACAAATTGCTATATATTTAGTATTTTCTCTATCTTTGTCATTAATAATTTCGCGAGCAAAATCGATTCCAACGTCTGAATATGAACATGATTGATCATCATCAGAAGTTGCACCACGTAAGATTACTTCATAACCTTCTTTTGCAATTTTTTTTGCGAGTTCTTCTTTTATTTTATTGCCAGCGTGATCGCTAACTATTTTTACTTTCATTATTAATCCTTCTTAATTTCTTAAAATTTCACCAGTTTCAACACGAATAACTTGACTTGCTTTTCCGCTCATTTCACCAAAGTTATAAACATTTGTTACTTCAGGAAATACTTCTTTTGCAGCTTCAATAGTTTCACATACAGGTGCACCAGAAATATTGCAACTTGTAAAGTAAACTGGACCATTTTTTTTAAGGTATTCTAAAAATTTCTCTTGTTTAGGCATTCTAAAACCTTGATCATTAACTACAAGTGTATATGCTCCAGGCCATCATTTCTTTGCAAATTCTTCAGCTTGAGTATTTCATTCTTTAAATTTTCTTGCTTGCTCAATTGAACCAACTAAAATGATTAATTTTTTTAATCTATCTCTTCCTTTAATTTCGTAGATTAAGTCTTTAACCTCTTTGCTAACCTTGCCACCAATTCCAAGAATTGTATCTGTTGTAGAAATAAAAAGTTTGTTATATTTATTTGCCATAAATCAATTATAAAAGAATAACTTTAAAATGAAAATAATTTTTTTTGTTTTGATTTTTAAGTAAAAGTATAATTAATTTATGCCAGAATTAGCTGAAGTTAGAGTAGTTTGCGACGCCTTAAATAAAACAATTAAAAACAAGAAAATTGTTGAAATTAAAATTTTTAAATCTAAACTTTTTAAAGAAAAATCAGTTCAAGAATTCAAGGAAATTTTGACCGACAAAACCATTTTAAAAGTTGAAAATAAAGGCAAGCATATTATCATTTATTTAAACGAAAATTTAGTTTTACTTTCTCATTTAAGAATGGAAGGAAAGTATCGTTTTTATAATAAAGGTGAAGAAAATTTTGACACTCACCTTATATGCACTTTCCATTTTAAAGATGGATCATATTTAAATTATTTAGATTCTAGAATGTTCGGAACATTCCATTTAAGAAACTTACAAAACTATGACAAAATTTTACCTTTATCAAAAGTTGCAAATGAACCTAAAAATGTTGACATTAATAATCTCTACGAAAAGATTAAAAAATCAACATCCTCAATTAAAACAAAACTTTTAGATCAAACATTAGTTTCTGGAATTGGAAATATTTATATTGATGAAGCACTATTTTTAGCAAAGGTTCATCCTGAAACAAAAGCAAATAGAATAAGTAGAGATGAATTAAAAGAAATTATTGATTTTTCAGCAGAAGTTATGCAGAAAAGTTATGAGTATGGCGGAACTACATTATTTAGTTATGAATCAATGAATAGTCTTGAAGGAAAATATCAAGAACTATTGAAAGTGCACAATGATAAAATAAAAAATTGTTCTATATGCAAGAGCAAAATTGAAAAAATAAAGGTCAATGGAAGAATGAGCTATTTTTGTCCAAATTGTCAAAAAAGAAAATAAAAAAACCAAGATTCTAAAAGAATTTTTTTGGTTTTTTAATGTTTAAGATCTAGTCGCTTCAAAGTATGCTTGAATAATTTTTGTTCTAAGTTTTGTTTCAATAATTGGATAATTTTTTACATTATAACTTGCAGTTTGTTCGGGTTGTTCATACATTGAAATTGCTATTTCATCATCTGCAAAATATCATTTTTTAATAAATTCATAGAGTCCAATTTCGGTTGGAGTGTAGACTACAAAGTCAAAATTCATCACTTCGCCAATGCTACTTTCAGTAAAAAGTTCACTTAAAAAATCATCAAAGTAATATAACTCATTGTTTCTTATTTTTACTGCATCATCAAATTTTTTAGACTTAATTAAATTAACAAATTCATCAACTTTTTTAATTGCTTCATCAATTTCATCGGTTTGTGTTTTTGATAATTTTATTGTATTTTTATTAACTTTTATTGTTGCTGTTTCATTATATTCATCTACAAAATTTTGAAGAAGTTCATCTTTAATTCTTCCTTTTTCTTGAATAATCATTTTATCATCAAGTTTTTCCAAAAACTCGTTGAAGAATTTGTCTTCAAGTTTGTAAATTCTTTTATCAATGTTATCAATATTTTCATCAATTTCAGTATTGGCGTAAAGTGTTTCTTTTAATACTAACATAATATTTTTCATTTGCTCATCTGTTAGAGTTTTTGAAACAATTCAAACATCCATTAATAGAAAATTATTTTTAGGTCTAATAAATCGAACTAGCCCTTCTTCAACCGCTTGAAAATTATCGCTTGAGTAGTATGCATCAAGTGCATCGCCATTATATAAAATAGCAACATCTGATTTTTTTGGCTTAGGTTCAATTAAATGGTTTAGAAGTGCAAGGCCATCACTGTTAAAGTAATTAAAGTTAGTATTTTTAATACTATTTTTGGTTGTTTCTTGAACAAAATCACTGAAACCTTTAATTGCATCTTTAAAATTAGTTTCATCAAAACGATTGTAATTTTCTCAATCTAAATAATTTGCACCAATCATTAAATTATCAAGGTGAGCATTAGTTCAACCGAAATGTCTATAGTTAAATTCATAAAGCTTGGTTAAAATTTCTTTTCAAGACATTTGCATGTCTTTTAATTCTTTTTCCACATTTTCGTTAATGTGAGGACGTGAGGTTTTATTAATTGAATATGCAATTCCTTTGTCTTGAGTGAAATAAGGAATTACATATTCTCAAATATGATCTTCAATTTTATCGCCATTAACATCATAAGTTTTTTTAGTTTCATCTAATATAGCATGTGGTTTTTTAACTTTCAAGATTTCAAAAATTTCTTGATCATATTTTTCTAAATGTTCAGCAACCAATGGTTTAAATAATTTTTTCCGAGTTTTTCAGTTATTTGCGTCTTTGCCGAAAATAATTTCAAAATCAAGTTTTTTGATTTTATTATCAATAATAAGTTCGGCAGCTTGAAAATCACTTCCTATTCCAGCAATCGCTTTTTCGTTAGAAAGTGCTTGAGTAAATTCACTAATTTCTTTAAATTCACGATAGTCAAAATTGTTTTTAATTTTTTTAACTATTTCGGGTGAAAGGTATGACTCATAATTGTATATAGATGGGCGATAAGCATTATTAATCTTTGTAAAAATAAGCCCAGAAAGAAGACCAAAGATTAATAGAATAGGGAACAAAATCAGTAAAATAGTTCAAAATTTTCTTTTCAATTTATACTGTTTTGCTCGCTAAACACGAAGCCCTTTATTTAAAATTATTTTTTTTGTATTTAGAGCTTTTTTAGCTTTTGAAAATTGTACTGATTTGTATGAAACATAGATTATGTTGGCAAAGAGAACCACTATTAATGCAATGCCACCAATTGCAAGAGATCAAGCTTGGAATTGGCCTTGATAAAGTTGTGTTCCAAGTGTTTGAGTATTTGAAACGATTCTGGTAATTATGAAGTCATCCAAAGATAGAGCCATAGAAATAACGAAGGTAAATCCGATTGAACTTAACATATATACAAAGTAAGTTTTAAATCAAGTTTTAAATTTAGAATAGCCTAAATCTTGACTTGCTTCAAAAATGTTTTTTGAAAACTTATCACTTTTTGGAAGCATTATTAAAATTCCATAAGGTAAAATCATAACTGCATGAGCGATGATGGCCCTGAAAAATCCTTCGCTTGTTGCTTTCAATGTTCCAAAAAATATTAAATTTAAAACAATTGCAAGAGTTAAAGCGGTAATAACGTCAGGATTAATCAATGGAACATTTGATGTTGTTTGGACATAAGCTCGCATTGATTTATTTTTATTTCTTCAAAGAGCAAAAACTGTGATTAAAGAAAGAAAAATTACAATAATGCTTGTTGAAAATCCAATTAAAAGTGAATTAACAAAAGCAAGTCATCTGTTTTTTGAAAAAAGATCAATGTATGCAGATCAACTAGTTTTGTTTCAAGTTGTAATTGAGAATGTTCCTTTTGATGAAGGCTCATTAAATGAGTAAACTAGCCCGAATAGAATTGGAATATAAAGAAGTAAGATAATAATAAAAACATATGAATTTTTCATAAAACTTTTAAATTTACTCATAATTACCTCCTTGTTTATATTTATTTATTAAATAAGGGATTCCATAAATGATTGCATAAAGTGCTAATAGAATTAGCAAAGTTATGATAACTAATGTACTTGCTGTTGCCAAATCATAAGGATTTGCTGGGTTAGCAAATTGATTAATCAAATTTCCAATTAATTGAAGCTGTGAACCATCAGGCAATAGCTTATCACTAATAATAATAGAAGTAGATGAAAGCATGAAAACCATACCGAAGGCTGAAAGAATAGCTTTTAATGAATAAGGTAAAACAACTTTCATCATTGTTTTAAACTTAGAATAACCTAAATCTTGACTAGCTTCTAAGATATTGTTCGGCATATCTTTTAAAACTGAATAAATTGGAAGTATTGAAAATGGCAAAAATAAGTAAACCATTCCAACAACCATAAATCATTTACTATTTAAAGCGTTTTTATCAAACATTGCTTCAAAAAGACCACGTACTGCCAAAGCTTTTGAAATTGTAAAGATTAACATCGGACTTAAGATTAAACTTAATGCTAAAGTTTTGAAAATCTTTGATTTGCTTCTTGAAACTATAAATGCATATGGGAAACCTATTAAAACGGAAACAAATGCTGCAATTAAACCTATGTAAATTGATCTAGCAATAATATTTCAAGTTAAAGGTTTTTTAATAATTTCTCAATTTTCAAGATTTGTTTGACCTTCAAGTGGTTTAAAAGCATAAATGAAGATCAAAGTCATGGGTAATAGAATAAAAACTAAAGAAAAAATTATATAAGGTATAGAAAGTGATGCTTGAAGTTTTGACATTGTTGGCAATTTTTTCTTTTTAGTGAATTTATTCTTCATAAATTCCATTTTACGTTGTCTAATTTCCATTACTTTGCACCGTTTCAGCTTCAAACTTCAAGTCTTTTTTCATTAAATGAATCGCATCAATATCTCAGTTTAGATAAACTTCTCTTCCGACTTCATATTTGCTTGAAGTCTCAATGGTGATTATTTTATCCTTCACTTGAATGGTGTAATTGTAGTAGCTTCCACCATAAATTGATGTAAGAATTTCACCAGTAAGTTTTGCATTAGTTTTAGCTCTAGTAATATAAATATCCTCAGGCCTAATTAGTGCATCAAGGCTTTCGCCAGGTTCAAATTCTTCATGAATTGTTTCAAAAGTTTTTCCTAAGAATTTAACTTTATTTTTTGAAACAAATGTTGCATCAAAGAAATTTGAATCACCAATGAAATTTGCTACTCATTTATTTACAGGATAGTCATAAAGTTCACGAGGTGCACCATATTGTTCAACTTTTCCATCACGGATAATTGCAATCTTGTCACTTAGTTGTAAAGCTTCGTTTCTATCATGTGTTACAAAAATAAATGTGAGTTGTAATTTTTGTTGAATTTGTCTAAGTAAAATTTGCATTTTTTCACGAATTTTTGCATCAAGTGCTGACAAAGGTTCATCAAGAAGTAAAACTGAAGGTTCTATAACTAAAGATCTAGCTAAAGCAACACGTTGCTTCATTCCGCCTGAAAGAGAATTAATGTTCTTTCTTTCATTGCCTTCAAGGCCAACTAACTTAATAATATTTGAAACTTCCTTGTTCATTTCTTCTTCAGTTATTGGTCTAGTTAGGTATCTTTTTTCATATTGTTCTGTTTTTAAATCTACATAGTTTTCTCAATATGAATAATGGAAGTCCATATCATCAATTAAAAGTTGAAACTTATGTTTTTTACGTTCATCACCATTTGGCATTTCAATATATTTTTCATATTGTTCCATTTTTTTATCAAGTTTTGCCATTTGATCTTGAGCTTCTTTTGCTCATTTTGCTTGTTTTTTAGTTAAGGCAAACTTGAATTTTTTAGGAATTTCTGCCTTAGGCATTCTTTTTAATCTAAGCCCATATTTAATATTATTTTCAACATTCAAATGCGGAAAAAGTGCATAATCTTGGAAGATTGTTGAAACATCTCGTTTATGAGGTTCTAAGTCTTTAATGTCTTTATCAAAGAATTTAACTTCACCACGGGTAACTCATTCAAACCCACCAATGATTCTTAGGATGGTAGTTTTTCCAGAACCTGAAGGGCCTAGAAGAGTAACGAACTGACCTTTTTCAATTTTTAAATTAACATTATCAAGTACGTTTTTGCCATCAAATTCTTTAACAATATCAACGAGTTCAATTATTGGCTGTTCGCTAATTGAAATAGCTTTTTTTGTAGTTTGTGTTTTGTTAAACATTATTCTTCCTCCTGCTATAAAAAATAATGAATATTATACAAAATTATGATTTAGTTAGTTCATAGTAATAGTCACTAATTGCTGTTCTTAATTTTAAATCTAAAGGTTGATAAATTTGATGATTTATTCAAGTTGATTTTTCAACATCGAAAATATTCATTGCTTCTTCATCATCATTCTTATTTTCATCTTTAAAATAGTAGTTTTTTAGAAATTTATTAATATCAATGTATGCTGGCGTATAGTTGATTGCATTGAAGTTTGCAATAGCCGGTATGAAGTCAAAAGAATCCATAAAAGAATTATAATTTTCTTTTCAAAAACTAACATCTATTTCATGAACTTTTTTTGGTGTTTTTAATGAAGAATTTTTAAAAAGATTTTTTAATATTTCTTGTTTTGGTATGCCTGAATTTTTTTCAATTTCATTTGCAACATTTTGCAAATATTTTTGTTCAAGTTCTTCTTCGCTGAACTGTTGGCCAAGCATTGATTCTTTATTTAAAAATTCTAGAAGTTCGTCGCTTTCTTCATCATCAGTTCCTTGACTAATTATTCATGCGTCAAGTAAGAAATAATTGTTTTTAGGCCTTACATATTTTATTTGTACATCAGTAAAACTTTCAAAATTATCACTAGCATAATAAGCATCAAGAGCGTCACCATTATACATTACGCTCACATCATTTTTTGTAGGTATAGGTTCAATGATCTCATTTACTAATGTTAGTCCATCACTGATTAATCTATTTCTTGATGTGTCTTTTATTGAATAACCGCTAGCTTCTTTTACAAACTTAATGAAATAGTCATAGATTTCTTGGTAATTATTTAATGTTAGACTTTCAAGTTTTTCATGTTCTGGTGTTCCGACCAAATAATTTTTAATCTTTTCTTCACTTGCATAAAATTGACCAATCATTGCATTATCTAAGTAAGAGTTTGTTCAAGCAATGTTTTTGTATCCATGTTTGCTAGTTAAAGTTTTAATTATCTCAAGTCAGGTTGCATCTTTTTTAAATGAAATTTTATCAACGTCTTTAATATTTGGGTGTGATTTTTTGTTGATATTATAAACAACTAATTTATCTTGTAAAAAATAAGGAATTAAGAATTCATAAAAATGATCAATTCCTTCTTTTGAGTCAACTTCAAAACCCAAAACTTCTTGTTTAGGATCATCATTTTTAAAGTAAAGATAAGGTTTTATAATTTTCCCTTTTCTATTTTTTTCAATCTTATTTTCTGGATTAAGTTCTTTTACTTTATTTATAATGAAACTTTCAAATTTATCAAGATGTTTTCTCACTGCAATTGAATAATGAGAATAAATTGAATTTTTATCTGTTTTGTCATAAATTTTAGAAAAATTTATTTTTTTAATTTTACCTTCCAAAAGAAGCTCGGTTAATTGATAATCGCTTCCAATTCCAGCTACCGCTTTTTGACTATTAATAGCTTTTGTAAATTCGGTAACGCTTGAAAAAGTGTTATAAGTATATTTTTGTTTAAGTTTGTTTATAACTTTTGGCGATAAATACGATTCATAGTTATAGATACTTACTCTAAAAGGATTTTTAATTTTAACTGCGAGAATTGTTCCAAAAAAACCAAGAGTTATTATTACTAAAATTAAAATTAAAATAAATCTTAGTTTAAACGGAGCAATTGAATGTTTTTTATCAGACATTGATTAATACCCCAACTTTTTCATTTCTTCTTCTTTTTCCGTTCAGTTTTCGCTAACTTTAACGCGAATTATTAAATAAACTTTGTGACCAAAAACTTTTTCCATTTTCTTTCTACTATACATAGAAATGTTTTTAATCATTGATGCACCTTTACCAATTAGGATTCCTTTTTGGCTTTCTCTTTTTACATAAATTGTTGCAAAAATGTTGTAAGGTTTGTTTTCTTCTTCTATAAAATCATCAATTTTTACAGCGATTGAGTGAGGCAAGTCTTTTGTTAATCATTGAAGTGCTGCTTCACGAATAAATTCTTGAGCCATAAATCTTAAGTCAACATCGCCATATTGTTCTTCATCTTCATAAAATGGTTCGCCTTCATATGCGAAAGTTTTTAAATGGTTAATTATATCGGCGTAGGTATTAGGCAAGTTAAGACCGGCCCCGAAAATATCTTTGAAGCCAAGATCTTTTAAATCTTCAGCTTTTTGATCTAGTCTATTTTTATCGTCTACTAGATCAATTTTTGTAATTATTGCAAGTTTGTTTTCAATTTCTGAAGAATTTATTTTTTTAATAATAAATCTATCTCCTAAACCAGTTACTTCATTAGCGGGAGTTAAAAATAAAATTGCATCAACTTCATTCAGCATATTGAAGCTTTGTTGATTTAATCTTTGATTGAAAAGAGCGTTGGCTTTGTGAACTCCAGGAGTATCAACAAAAACAATTTGATATTCTTTGTCATTGTAAATTCCTCTGATGTTATTTCTAGTCGTTTGAATAATAGGTGAGACTATTGCAAGTTCTTGACCCAAAATATTATTCATTAAAGTACTTTTACCAACATTAGGTCGACCAATAATGCCGACAACACAAACTTTCTTCATAACTTACCTGCCTATGTTCAATCTTTTCATTATGTTTTCAACATGATTGTTCATAATTTCTGCTTCTTCTTCAGTTTGATGATCAAAACCAAATAAGTGTGCAATTCCATGAGCAAAAATGTAACAAAACTCTCTTTTTAAACTATGACCGAATTCTTTTGCTTGTTTTTTTATTTTTCATGGTGAAATAATAATTTGACCAAGCATAACTGAATCTAAAAAATCTAATTCTTTTGTAGCATCAAGCGGGAACGACAAAATGTCTGTTGTGTAATTTTTTCCCCGATATTCATTGTTTAACTTTTTCATTTCTAAAGCTGTAACAAATAGAATATCAACATTTAAATTTTTAGGCTCTTTGAATTCTTTTTGTGCTTCAATTAAAATGTTTTCAAAGTCACTAAGATAGTCAAATTTGTGATAACTTTTGTTCTTAAAACTAATGAAATTCATAATAAGAAAATTATAGCATTTTAGGGTTTAAATTAACAATTGATCAAATTTATATTAATTTGATGTTTCTTGAAAATATGCTGTTCTGAGTGACTAATTTCAATAAAGAATTTCTCTTTATGAATTTTGCTTATTGCTTTCATTAAATCCTTTCTTGATGACTCTTCAATATTTTCAAATGCTTCATCAAGAATAATGAGCGAATAATCAAAAGCAAATAGTCTTAAAAGATTAATAATTTGCCTTTGACCGCTTGAAAGAAACATTCCTCCGGCTTCAATCCTTTTGTTCAAATTTAGGTTAAATTTTTCAAGCATTTCAATGAGCTTGAATTTCTTAGCATTTTCAATAAAGTTATGCAGGGCTTGTTTGTCTTCGTTTGTTATAACTTCAATTAAAAAGCCTGTTTTGAAATATTCATTGTTGTTATTAATGAAAACTTTGTTTCTTCAATCTTTAATATTAATTTCCTTCAAGTTAATGTCATTTATAAATATATCTCCAGAATAATCTAAATAGTACGAGGCAAAAAGTTTTGCCAATGTAGTTTTTCCGCTTCCGTTATTTCCTTTCAAAACGATTGAATTTTTTGCTGATAAATTAATTGAATTTAGTATTAAATTTGAACCGTAGGAAAATGAAAGATTTTTTGTAGAAATTTTAGTAATTTTATCTACTATTTTTCCTGCAGTATTTAGGTCTTCTTTTTCACAATTCAAAATGTATTCAACACGTGTTAAGTCATTCAAAGAAATTGATAAATTTAGTAACAAATTTGTGATACTTTCACTAGGAGTAATCATTAGTGAAAATAATGTGTTGAATAAAACCAAATTTCCAAGTTCCAGCTCATCTTTTCAAAGATAGAAAGTTGCAATATAAACCAAAATAGTTTGTCCGATTAAAATAATCAATTTTACAAATCCATCTTTTAAATTCAAAGTATTGAAAAAAGTTTTTGAAATTTGTTCATTGGATTTCATTAGAAATTCAAATGATTTTACATTGCTTTCTTTTATTGAACTATTGAGTCTTTCTTGACTATTTAAAAAAGATTCAATTTGCTTAGTCATAATCTCAAGATTATTGTTTAGTATTGGATTGTATTTTTTTCAAATTTTGTCTTTAAATAAAGCAATTATTAAAATTAGCATACTCAAGAAACCAATACTTATTAAATAAAGTTTTCAACTAATTATAGAAAGCAATATTGAAATACTAATCAACATTAAAATATCGTTAAAAATTGTAGAAAAAATAGTTGCTAAAAACGTTCCAACTGAAGGCAAAAGTCCAACTCTTTGCAAATATTCACTTCTTGTTAATTTTTCAAGTTGTTTTAAATTCCCTTCAATTGTTGCTTTATAAAAGGAATTGAATAGCTGCTTCTGGACTTTTAAAATCATTATTTGTTTAAGAAGCGAATTAGCATAAAAAATAATTATTCTAACAACAATTAATCAACTGAAAATGATAGTAATTTTTAGTATTTCATCATGATGGACTTTTTGTAAATATTTATCAATAATATATTTAAAAAATAGACTAGTTCCATAAATTAAAACTTGGCTTAAAATTGTTGAAATAATAGTCAAAATAACAAGCCAAATTTTATTATTAATTATTGTTCTTTTTTCAACTAATTTTATAGGAAGAATCTTCTCCTTTTTCTTAACATAAATAATTACTTCTTGATACAAGTTTTTAAAGTCGTCTAAAGCAAGCTTTCTTTTGCCCTTAAAGGGGTCAAGCAAAATAATTTCCTTGTCATTTTTTTCTAAAATAATCACATAGTGAAATGTGTTATTTTCAAAAATTAAAGTAAAAATTTCTTCCTTTAGTTTAAGTTTTTTAAATGAAACAAAATCACCTTGCATTGCATTTAATTCAAGATTAAAATTTGACGCTATTTTTGCAAGTTCTTCTAAATTAATGCCCTGTTTGGAATAGTTAGCCCTTCACTTAAATTCATTAATATTAATTCATTTATCATAAAATTTGTTGTAAAAAGCTTGAAGCACAACTAATCCGCAATCTTTGATATCATTCTGAATTTTTATTCTCATATTTTCATTGTAGTGAGTGATTTTTAGAATTTATTAAATTTGTGAAAACTTTAGGAAAACTTTAGGAAAAGTCGCTTAATACATTATGTAATAATGTTGTGCATTAGAAAAAGCAATAAAAAAACTGCCAAAGGCAGTTTCACTATTTTACTATAATATTAATTACGATCGGGAATATTGAACCCAAGATACCGAGAACTATTGCCGAAACTACTGCTCTTATAACCTTAGATCTTTTTTGTCTTTTTCTAGCGCCCTCATCAAAGGCTGCGTTCGGTTCTTTTGCAGGCATTATACCCATAATAAGTGAAGCAATTAGAAGAATACCTGCAATTGCTAAAAAGATAAGGGATATAATCGTTAAAGCAGTAGCGAGGTAAAGTGCAATTTTTCCTGCAGTTTCCGCTGGGGCAACTGCCTCTAATTTTTTTGTTAAAAAATCTGTCGTTAGTGGTTTAAAAAGATCAGCAATATTAATTAATTTATCTTCCATCGTTTCCTCCGCTAAGAATATGACATATTTTACTTGATTTCTTAAATTACGTTTTTATTTGTTTAATAAATTTTTAAATTTAACATAATTTTTATAACTTATAATTATATAAAAGTATTTAATATAAGGAAATTCACAATTTAAAAGAGAGGTAATAATCTTGAAAAAAGCTAAATTTTTAATGCTATTAGGGACTTTTTCGTTAACTTCACTTCCGCTTTTATCAATTAATTGTTCAGGGAAAGGCCTTCCTCCAATTAAAACTAATGAAAAAAATAAACCTGAAATGTTTATAAAAAGAAGTGATGGAATTTTTTATTTTAAAGGTTCTCTTTCTGAATTTTATGCTTATAATCGTGATATTCAAAATCCTGTTTCCAGAAAAGACCCGTTTTATTATATAAACGAATATGAAAAAGAATCCGATGGAAGTTTTAAACTAGACAAAAATGGTAAAAAAATTCCTGTTTTGGATGCAAATAATAATCCAAAATCTAATTCAATCAAAAAACCGAAAATTTATAAAACACAATTTGCTGATTTATTTGATTTTACCAATCCATATTTATCAAAAGAAGGCTTTGATTATAGAATTTTTACTTGAAAACCACAAGAAATGGTTCAACTTTGGCCAAGTATTAGAAATTCAAAGTTTAAAAATTATCTAAATAGAAATGATGTATTATTTGTAATGTATTTTTACTTAGATAAAGCTTCTCAACAATGACACAATCATTCTGATGATTGAAAATCAGTTTTAGACAAAAGTGCAAGTATTATTAAAAGTGCAAATGGGTCTGAAAATCCCGAAGAAGCACCTTGACCATATCAGCCAGGAATACTTGATAAAGAAAAATTTTTAAGAACAAGAAGTGAGCCTACAATAATATTTTTTGAAAAACCTTAGAAAAGAGATAAATTATGAAAAAAATTAGAACAAGATATGCACCAAGTCCCACCGGATTTTTACACATTGGAGGAGCAAGAACTGCCCTTTTTTGTTATCTTTTTGCTAAACACTACAACGGTGATTTTGTATTTAGATTAGAAGATACTGATGTTGAAAGAAATGTTGAAGGCGGAGAAGAAAGCCAATTAAATAATTTAGCTTGACTTGGAATTATTCCTGATGAAAGTCCTTTAAAACCTAATAAAAAATATGCACCTTATCGTCAAAGCGAAAAACTTGAAATTTATCAAAATTTAATAAGTGATTTAATAAAAAAAGGCAATGCTTATAAAGCATATGATCTTCCAGAAGAAATTGAAAAGCAAAGAGAAGAACAAGAAAAAAAGGGAATTGCTTCTTTTAGATATGATCCAAATTGATTAAAAATTAATGAAAGCGAAAAACTAAAAAGAGAAAAAGAAAAACAATATTCAATACGTTTAAAACTTCCTAAAAATAAAATTTTTGCTTGAGAAGATTTAGTTCGTGGACATATCGAAGTTAATAGTGATGACATTGGTGACTTTGTTATTTTAAAAAGCGATGGTTACCCTACATATAATTTTGCAGTTGTTGTTGATGATCATCAAATGGAAATTACTCATGTTTTACGTGGTGAAGAACATATAACAAATACACCAAAACAGCTTGCAATTTATGAAGCATTTGGATGAAAAAATCCTGAATTTGGACATCTTACTATTATTACAAATATGGAAGGGAAAAAGCTTTCAAAACGTGATAAAACATTAAAACAATTTATTGAAGATTACAAAAATGAAGGTTATAATTCTGAAGCTATTTTTAACTTTTTGGCACTGCTTGGATGAACCAGTGCTGATAAATCTGAAATAATGTCGCGTGAAGAATTAATTAAAAAATTTGATCCTGCAAGGCTTTCAAAATCACCTTCTAAATTTGACATTATTAAGATGGAATGATTTTCAAAACAATATATGAAAAAGGTTGAAAATTCAAAATTAATTAGCTTAATAAATTCACCTAAAAATAAAGAGTGAAATGAACTTTTTGTCGAAACATATAAACAACATGCAGTAACAATTAATGAATTAAAAGAAAATCTTAAAATTTACCTTAATCCAAAGCAAAATTTAGAAAATTGTATTGCAACAAATTCAGTAGTTAAAACGTTTTTTAATGAACTTAAAAAAGTAAGTTTTACTATTGAAAATATTCAAGCATGTATTGATAAAACCAAAGACATTTTAAATGTAAAAGGTAAAGATCTTTTCATGCCAATTAGAATTGCTGCAACCTATGAAGAACATGGACCGGAACTTGCCAAAGCAATTTATTTATTTGGTAAAGATATTGTATTTGAAAGGCTAAACAAATGCAATTAAAATATACTTCAAAAACTTTCATAGATGATGAATGAAAAGTTTCTTTCGAAACACCATTTATTCCATTTTTTCAAAAAACAAAAGACGAATTTTTAATTTTTGATTTTAGTGATCAAAATTCAAATTTACATCATCTTGAAATAAGTGAAGAAGAAGTAAAAATTAAGTATTTACAAAATGAGCTTTATATGATACTTGATGAGATAACTCATTGAACCTTAAAACACGAAAATCAAGAGTACACATTAGACTTATTTTTATATGAAGTTTCTCTTGGCTTAAGTGAAGTAAATTTTAAATATGAAATGCAAAATCAAGGTCAAGTTTTACAAAGAGTTTGAATAAATTTAACCTTGCAAAAATAAAATAATATCAACAAAAACTCGCATTTGTAATGGCGAGTTTTTTATTCGTAAATTTTGTTTTCAATTTCAAAATTATCATTTAAATTATTTATTTTTAAGAAAGTTTTGATTCTATGAATCATAGCATCACTTACTTTTGGCTTTTCATAGCCTAAGGTTGTCATTACATTATATGCTTCGCTTTTTTCGTTAATAGGTTCATCAAGTTGAATAAGTATAAATTTATGGTTCATTTTATCTTCTTTATTTATTTCGTACACAGCTTGAGCAGTAGTGCCGCTTCCGGCGTAAAAATCTAGAATTAGTGAATCTTCATGTTGTGAAGAACGAATAAGAAATTTAATTAATTCCACTGGTTTTGGTGTATCAAATAAACCATAAAGTCCCATATTTTTCAAACTTTTAGTCCCTTGCCTTGAATAGAAATTTAAAATTGAATTTACATTGTCAGTTGCCTCATTCAAATATTCAATAGCATAAGGTCTACCATCTTTAAAGCAAAGTCTTTTTGCTTTATGAAGTTTGAGGATTTTCTCCTTGCTTGATCAGGCACGAGTTTTTAATGGCTCTAATGTAAGATTTATTTCATTAATAACTAATTTATTTGGTTTTCCAGGAGTTGATAAATCTTTGGCAAAAAATATGTTTCCTTTTTCATCTATGTTTGAATAATTGTTAATTCAAGTTAATCCTGTTTGTTTATTGTAATCATTAATGCATTTTTTAAGCTCCAAACTAGCTTTTTCTTTTGAAATTTTAAAACTTCTTTTAACTTTATTAATAATTGCTTTTATTAATAATGCTTCACTAGGATTTTCCATTCTTTTTATATAGAATTTAGGGAGCATTTTTTTATTTTTAGCAAATGCTAAAACATATTCATGGATAGTGTTAATATGTTTTGCATTGCTTCTTTGTGCTTGCTTGGTAATGAAAAGCCCAACATAGTTTTCTTTTCCAAAAACTTTATAACAAATTTGCAACAACGTTGCAAGTTCATTATCGTCAATACTTATAAAAATAACTCCGTTTACGGTTAAAAATTTATATGAAACCTCAAGTCTTTTTTGTATATCTTCTGCTCAATTGTAATTTTTATCCTTATAAGCAAAAGTTGTATTTAACGTATTATATGGTGGGTCGATATAAATGAATTTAACTTTATTTAAAAAAGGTTCGAATGATTTTGAATTCATTGTTTTAAGATTATCGCCAATAAAAATTTTGTTATTTTCCATAGTTAGTGTCGCTTTCTACTATTCCATATATCTTAAAAAGACGCATAAGTTTTCTTTTAATTTTCATGGTTGGTTCAAATCATCCGTTTTCATAACGGTTAACAGTAGCAAATGTAACTCCAATTTCTTCTGCAAGTTCGCTTTGAGTAATAAGCATTTTATTTCTTAATTGTTTTATTAATTCTAACCAATTCATTTTTCCTCTTTTATTATATTTTAACGTGACCGAAATCCTCTCTATAACGTTCTAACTCTAAATCTTTTAAAAAATTTCTAAATGTTTCCTCATTATAATGCATATTTTTTCCTCCTGCTTATATAACATAATTATATAAAATTAATAACTTTTTTCATGTAAAAATTAATTAAAAAAAGTCAGCCTTCAACTAACTTTACTTATGATATTTAATGTTATTTTTAATAGTAAATCCACGATATATTTGTTCAACCAACATTACTCTAAAAAGTTGATGAGGAAATGTTAGATTTGAAAATGAAATTTTATTATCAAAGTTTTCTTCGCAAACACCGTTTGAACCTCCGATAACAAAAGTTAGGTTATCTTCTTCCAAAAGATTTGAAAATTCTACACTATCAAAAGTTTTACCTTTGATTGATAACAAAAAGATCTTTGAACTCTTTGGAATTTTTTCAACAATAAGTTTTGTTTCTTTTTCTTTTTTAAGTTCAATATTTTGTTCATTAATTTCTTTTATTTCAATTAAGTTGATCTTGCTAAAGAAACTTATTTTTTTAACATAAGAATCATATAAATCTTTGAATTCTTTAGTCAAATTTCCAACTGCTATTATATTTATTTTCATATTATCTCTTATTGTTTAAATAATACATTAACATTTGAATATCAGCAGGATTAATTCCGCTTATTCTTGAAGCTTGCCCGATCGTTGTTGGTTTAATTTTTGTAAGTTTTTGTCTTGCTTCGGTTGCGAGATTATCAACTAAATAATAATCAATATCAACAGGTATTTTTAATTTTTCAAGACGAAGCATTTTTTCAGCAGTACTTTCTTGTTTTTTAAGATAACCAAAAAGTCTAACTTGAATTGTAAGTTCATTTATGTAAGGATAATCATTTCCTAAAATATCAATTGGATCAGTTGCTGGATTAGCTAAAAGTTTTAATTTTGAGATCCCATTGAAATTATTATATTTCTTTGCGAGATCTGAATTTGCCGAAACATAATCTTCCTTCAAATTTTCAATTTTCTTCTGTATTGAAGCGTATTTTTGATTTATGCGGTTATATTCTTTTTCATCAATCATCTTGTTTTCAAAAGCATATTTTGCAAGTCTTATATCAACATTATCGTTTCTTAAAAGCAAGCGATATTCAGCTCTACTAGTAAGCATTCTATAAGGTTCATTTGTTCCTTTTGTAACAATATCATCAATTAAAACGCCAATGTAAGCATCATTTCTTTTTATTTCCATATGAGGCATATTGTCAAGTTTATTTGCTGCGTTTATTCCAGCAACAAGCCCTTGAGCAGCCGCTTCTTCATAACCACTAGTTCCGTTAGGCTGACCAGCGGAAAAGAAATTTTTAACTAATTTAGATTCTAAAGATTTATGTAAATTTAAAGGATTAATTGCATCATATTCAATAGCATAACCATACTTTTGAACCTTAGCATTTTCAAGCCCAGGAATTGATTTTATCATTAAATCTTGAACATCAACTGGCATTGAAGTTGAAAGACCATTTATATACATTATGTCGCCTTTTGATGTTTCTGGTTCAAAGAAAATATGATGTGTATCTTTTTCTTGAAAGCGGACAATTTTATCTTCAATTGAAGGACAATATCTTGGGCCAATTCCAATTATTATTCCTGAATAAAGAGAGCTTTTATCCAAGTTTTTTAAAACAATTTCTTTAGTTTTTAAAGTTGTATGAGTTATATAACAACAAGTTTGCTCATCTAATTTTATATTTGAATGCATTGAAAAATTTAGCTCGTTTTTATCAAGTTTTTCTTTTTCAACTTTAGAAAAATCAATGCTGTCGGTATAAATTCTGCAAGGTGTTCCCGTTTTAAGTCTAATAATTTCAAAGCCATATTTTTTTAAATTATTTGAAAGATCATTGCTTGTTTTTTCGCCATCTGGTCCATCGTATTTTATGTCTTTGCCACGCAAGATTCTTGAGTTCATATAAACACCAGTGGTCATGATTGTTACTTTTGAAAAAATATTGCCGTGAGTTAAAGTTTTAACTCCGATGCAAGAATTATTTTCTACAATTAAATCTAAAGCTTCATCTTCAATTAAAGTAATATTTTTTTGTTTTTTAATTTCTTCTAAAATGATTTGACAATATTTTTCTTTATCAATTTGTGCCCTTAAAGATCAAACACTTGGACCTTTTGAAGAGTTTAACATCTTAATTTGAATCATTGATTTATCAGCAAAAATTCCTTGAACACCGCCTAGAGCGTCAATTTCACGTGTTATTATTCCTTTTGCTGAACCACCAATTGATGGATTACATGGTAGCATTGCTAAACGGTTTGTATTTAAAGTAATTAAGGCAACTTTAAAATTTCGCTTTGCTAACGCAAAGCATGCTTCAATTCCGGCGTGACCGCCTCCAATAACTATTGCATCAAATGTTTGCATTTTATTCTTGAATTTTCTTTAGAATTTTTTCAATTCTATTCGCTGATGGCTCAACATTGTCAATTAGAAATTCCATTTCTGGAAGTTTTTTATATTTTCAATTGTGAGCTACTTGAGAGCGAATAAATGGTGCCATTTTTGTAATCTTTTCAAAGTATCTTGCTTTTTCTTTGAAGAAGGTTACATACACTTTAGCGTGTGAACCGTCTTTACTTAAAATTACGTCATTTATTGCAATGTTTGTAACATCGAAATCTTGTAATTTATAGAAACTTTGCCCTATAAGTTGTAAAAGCAGGCTAGTTTTTCTTTCGTGATTTATGTTATTCGTCATCTTGAATCACATCCTCGTAAAATTTTAATTCATCATCTATTTCTATTTTATCAAAGTCTTTTATGTGGGTTCCGAAGTCAAAGCCTTTTTCTACTACTTTAACATCATTTTTTTCTCTTTTTAGAGATTCAATTACACCTTTATGAATAAGTTTGTTTTTTCTTCAAACTTCAACTTTGCAATTTTCTTTAACTTGACCTTCATTTTGCATGCAACCTGCAATTGTTCCAACTTTTGAATAGTAGAAAAGTTGGATAACATTGGCTTCGCCAATAAGTTTTTCAACATACACAGGCTCTTTTAGACTTTTAATTAATGAGCGAAGTTCGTCAACAATTTTGTAAATAATATTGTGTTGAATTATTTTAATATTTTCTTGTTCGGCAAGTTTTTTAACTTCAGAGTTTATTGAAGGAATATTGAAGGTGTAAATTCTTGCATTTGAGGCAGTTGCTAGCATAACATCAGCTTTGCTAACTTCACCAGCAGTTGCACGGATAACTTGAACTGAAAGTTCATCATTTTTAATTTTACTTACAGTATTTTTAACTGCTTCAGCAGTTCCTTGCACATCGCCTTTGATAATTACGTTAATAGTTTTTGTTTGTTCGCTAATTATATTTACATTTTTAGCATTTAGTTCTTTTTGCTTATCTTGGAAAGCTCTATCTTCGGCAAGTTTTTTAGCAAATTTTTCATCATTCAAAACAATAAATCTTTCACCAGAACGTGGTGCTTTATTAAGCCCAGTTACGATTGCTGGCATTCCTGGTAAAGCTTTTTGAAGTGGAAGTCCATCAGTTGAATTTAAGGTTTTAATTTTTCCATATTGTGCACCTGCAACAATGAAATCTCTCTCGTACATAGTACCATTTTCAACAATAACAGTGGCAACAACTCCTCTTCCTTTATCAACTTTTGATTCAATAATTGTTCCTATTGGATCACGGTTTAAATTTGCTCTTAAGTTTAAAAGATCTGCTTGTAAAGAAATAGTTTCTAAAAGCTTATCAATATTTTGATTTTTTATTGCTGATCCATAAACAAAAGGAACCTCACCGCCTCATTCTTCACAAACTACATCATGTTCTGAAAGTTGAGCTTTAACTCTTTCAATGTCAATGTCAGGTTTGTCCATTTTGTTAACAAAAACAATCAGTGGAACCTTGGCTGCTTTTGCATGATCAATTGCTTCAATAGTTTGAGGTTTTACACCATCATCAGCAGCAACTACTAGAATAACAATATCAGTTACTTTAGCTCCACGAGCACGCATTTCTGTAAAAGCTTCATGCCCTGGCGTGTCAAGCAAAGTTATTCTTTCATCACCATATTTAATTTGATAAGCCCCAGTGTGTTGGGTAATTCCACCAAATTCACTTTGTAAAACATTAGTTTTTCTAATTTGATCTATTAAGGTTGTTTTACCATGGTCAACGTGACCCATGATAGTAATAATTGGTGCTCTTTTTACTAAATCTTCATCTTTTTCTTCGATTTTAAGGTTTTCAAAAACATTGCTTGAATCAACATTTTCTTGTTTGACAAAGTCATAACCTAACTCTAAACAAAGTTCAGCGATTTCATTTTCATTCAAGGAAGTATTAATTGTTTTAACAATTCCTTTTTTGAAAAAGTAAGTTAAAACTATTGCTGGAGTTTTTTTAACTTTACTTGCAAATTCTGAAACGGTCAAAGGCCCGTGAAAGTTAAAAACTCCATCAACAAGTTTGGTTTCACTGCTTGAAAGATGTTTTTTAATTTGTTCTAAATTTGATTGTCTTTCCTTTTTTTCTGCCATATTGCCACCTCGTTTCTTAAATTATCATAAACTTCTTGACTAATATTTTGTTTAAAAGCCTTATTTAAAAGTTTTTTTCTGAACAAAATTTCAATATTTTCTTCATCATTGAGGCAATATGCACCTCTACCACCTAGTTTTTGATCTATATCAAAAAGGATTTTGCCATCTTTTTGTTTTACAAATCTAATTAATTTATCTAAGGTGTATTTTGTGTTATTAGATATTGATTTTCGTTCAATTCTTTTATCACTCTTCATCGCCAATATCACTTAAATCAAAGTCAAGGTCAGCACTTAAATCATCATCTTTTTTGAAATCTTTAAGTTTAGTTTTAGCTATTTTTTCGTAATCTTCTTTAACTTTTTCGTTTGAATAAGGATCTTTGTCTTCTATTTCATCGTTTTTAGTTTCTTCAATTTCATCTTTAACTTTAGCTAAAGTTTCTTCAAGGTGAAGGTCAATGTCACTTTCGGCATAAAATTCTTTCGCAAAATCTTTATCATCAAAGTTAAGTGATTCACGAATTGCTTGTAAATCTTCATCAAAATTACTTAAATCAATATTCGTATTGTAATTTTGAGGAGGTTGTTGTTTGCCTTTTTTAAAGTTTGCACGTAATCTTCTTCCACTTTCAAGAGCTTTAATTTCTTCTTCAGTAATGTTTCCATTGAATGCAAAGACAAAACCTTTTTCCCGTGCCTCTTTATCACTTAAAATATCAAGTCTTGCTTTAGCAACACTTGATGCTAAAGAAACGTTTTGACCTTTTCCACCGATAGCTAAAGTATGTTGAACTTGAGGAACTATAACTATAAAATTAGGATACTTATTAGTTTTTGAAGGTTTTTCAATAATATCAATAACTTTTGCTGGACTTAGTGCGTTCATGATAAGTTCTTTAATATCAGATGAATATTCAATAACATCAATTTTTTCACCATCAAGTTGACGACTTATTGCATCAATTCTTGAACCGTTTTCACCAATAACTGAACCAGCTGCTTCAATACCTGCACCTGCTTTTTCAGTTTTTTTAACTACAATTTTTGCTCTTTCACCAGGAAAGCGTGCTGTTGAAACAACTTCAATTAAACCTTGACTAATTTCTGGCACTTCTTTGTGTAAAAGTTTTTCTAAAATTTTACCTTCAACTGATGAAACAATAACTTGGGCAACTTTATTTTCAGAGTTTACGTTTTCAATATAAACATCAATAGTTTGACCTAGATATAGTTTGTCTAAAAGTTTTTTGTTAATTGCATTTGGAGGCATGAAAGCATCAACTGTGTCAGCAATTTTTAAAAGTAGACCTTGTTTTAATTTTGAAGCAACAGTTGCTTTAACTACTTCGCCAATTTTTTTGCTATATTCATCAAAGATTTTTTGTTTATCAATTGCTTTGAATTCGTTTTCAAATTTTTGCAAAATTCTTGTATAAACTGATTTTGGAAAGTTTCCAAAATTAATTTCTTGAGCAAAAGTATCGCCTATTTTAATATTAGGATTTTCTTTTATTGCTTCAGAATAAACAACATCAATAATTGGTTCAACTGAATCTTTTTCAGTAGCACTTTTAGGATCAGCAACAACTGTTTTGTTTAAGTTAGTTATTGTGAAAGATGCATTTTCTTCATCGAAATTAAATTCGATTTCAGCATCAGCGTCATAATCTTCATAAATTGTTTTTAAAATTTCTTCTTTAAAAAGATTTACGATAAAACTTTTATCAACATTTCTTAATTTTGAAAGGTTGTCAATTTGAGTAAAAATTAGTTTAGCTGATTCTGAAACTACTTTTGCTTGTTTTTTCTCGCTCATTTTTTCTCCTTACACTTTTATTTAAAAAGGGGAGGCGTAACGCCTACCCTTCTTTTTATAATATAAAAACAAGTATCTACATTATATACTAAAATAAATTGAAATTTTAATTTCAAATTAGTTCGCCTTGAATTCTCCCTCTTTCAGGATCAACTTCGATAATTTTAACTTTAATATTTTCGCCTACTTTTAGAAGTTGTGATGGGTGGGTTATTGGCTCAAAACCTTCACGTTGCATTTTAGAAATATGAACTAAACAGTTTTGTTTTACACCGATGAAAACAAAGGCACCAAAATCAGTAATATTTAAGACTTGCCCATTTAAAATTTTGCCTATAGTCAAATCATTTATTGATAAAATCTCATCGCTAACAATAAAGCCTTCTTTATCATCACGAATATCTTTTCCTGGATTTGAAAGTGAGTCTAAAATTAAAGCAACATCATATTCACTTATTGCAAGTTCTTTGGCTAAATCTTTACTATCTATTTTGCCCAAAATTTCTTTGTTATCGTTAACTAAATTTAATTTTAAATGTTTAACAATTTTATCAGCGATTTTATAACTTTCAGGGTGAATATTTGTTTTATCGTAGAAATTATCAGAGTCATGAATTCTTAAAAAACCAATGGCTTGTTCGTATGCTTTTTCACCAAGTCCTTTAACTTCTTTAAGTTCCTCACGGTTCTTGAAATTACCATTTTTCTTACGATAATCAATAATGTTTTGAGCAATTTTTTCGCTCAAACCTGAGATATAAGAAAGGATGGTTTTTGTTGCACTGTTTAAGTCAACACCTACTAAGTTAACGGCTTTATTAACTTTAAAATCAAGTTGTTTTTCAAGTTCTTTTTGGTTAACATCGTGTTGATATTGACCTACACCAATTGATTTTGGATCAATTTTAATAAGCTCATTTAAAGGATCTTGGAAACGTCTACCGATGTTGATTGCACTTCTTTCTTCAACATTTAAATTAGGAAATTCTTCTTGTGCAACTTTTGAAACTGAGTAAACAGAAGCACCAATTTCACTAACTATTGCATAGACTAGTTTTTCGTTTTTATTCTTCAATTTTCTTTCTTTAATAATATCTGAAACAAGTGCTTCTGTTTCTCTGCTTGCAGTTCCGTTGCCGATTGCAATTAAGTCAATATTATATTTATCAACCAAAGAATTAATTGTATCTTTTGCTTCATTTACTTTATTTCTAGGTGGGTGCGGGAAGATAATTGATTTACTTAAAAAGTTACCATTTTCATCTAAAATAGCAATTTTGCATCCATTAATATAAGCGGGGTCTATTGCTAAAATACGTTTATTTTTTGTTGCTGGAGCAAGAAGCATTTGTTCAACGTTGTCAGCAAAAATTTTAATTGCATCTTTTTCAGCACGAGCAAAAAGTTCACTTTTAATTTCACGAATAATTGATGGAATTATTAATCTTTCAAGAGCATCTTTTACACATTCTAAAATGATTTTTCCAGTTCTAATGTTTTTAAAATACATTTGGTTAACGTCATAAATTATTTTTTTATCATTAAATGTAAAATCATAACTAATGATTTTTAAATCTTCACCACGAGCAATAGCTAAAACTCTGTGGTTTGGAATTTTTGAAGCTTTTTCTTTGTGATCATAATATCTTTCAAAAACTTCTTTTTCATCTTCAGCATTTTTCTTCTTTTTAGTTTCAATATATCCTCAGTTTAGAATTTGATCTTTGACATAATCTCTAACTTTAATATCTTGACTAATAATTTGGGCAATAATAAAACTTGCTTGTTCAATTACTTGATCAGCGTCGGTTAATTTATCTGAAAGATATTTTCTAGCTTCTGCATAAGGATTGAATTTTTGATCCTCGTTTCTCATAATTTCTAAAGCTAAAGGTTCAAGACCCATGGCGATTGCTTCGCTTGCTTTGGTCTTTTTTCCTATCTTGAAAGGTTCATAAATATTTTCAACTTCAGCTTTAGTTTGAGCGTTAATTATTTTGTTTTTAAGTTCATCAGTTAGAAGCTTTTTTTCTTCAAGAATTTGTAAAACATACTCTTTACGTTTGTTTAGTTCAACATCATATTCGTAAAGTTCGTTAATTTTTAAAATTTGCTCTTCATTAAGTCCCTCAGTCTGGGCTTTTCTATAACGAGCAATGAAAGGTATTGTTGCCTTTTCTTCTAAAAGTTTAAGTACAACTTCAACTTGATTGAC
This sequence comes from Metamycoplasma subdolum, assembly GCF_033546815.1. Taxonomy (NCBI): domain Bacteria; kingdom Bacillati; phylum Mycoplasmatota; order Mycoplasmoidales; family Metamycoplasmataceae; genus Metamycoplasma; species Metamycoplasma subdolum. Next base: position 449,186 of record NZ_CP137846.1, on the reverse strand, counting down.
CTTAACTTTTAATATCTTAGCAACGTTTAATATTGAGTCATTCATGGAAATCTCCTAGTAAAGCAAATTATAATTTAATTGACTTTTTAATGTAGTAAAATTAATTTATTAGGTTGATAAAGAAAAAGGGGTTCAAAATGGCAACAAAACCAAAGAAGAGTACATACTGACTTTTAGTGTTATTGCTTTCAATTTTCTTAGGAATTTTTGGAATTGATCGTTTCTATACACAACGTTGAGTCTTAGGAATTTTAAAATTTATAACTTTAGGTGGATTTTTAATTTGGTGAATAGTTGATATTGTTTTAATTGCAACTAGTCATTCAAGTTACACCGATGCAACGGGGAAAAAGATTCAATAAAAAGAGTAAAAAAATGGTTGACTGCAAGGGCAATCATTTTTTTAATTCAATGTTCTACTTATACTTTATTGAAAGTGTAATTTTTTGAATTCTATCTTTATTTTAAATGTTTTTTTAAATCTTCTAGTGCATCAACAAGGCCTTCTGAAATCTCAATTTCATATGATGAGTGACCACTTGTTGGGGCAAAGTGTAAATTACAATTATTTAATTTTTTTGAGATCTTGTAAGCTGAAATTGGTGGGCAAACCATGTCATATCTTCCTTGAATAATGTAAGTTTTGATATCTTTAATTTTGTTGATATTTTTTAGAATAAAGTTATCTTCTAAAAAAATGTCATTGTGGAAATAGTGATTTTCAAGCCTTGCAATTTCAAGATTAAATTTTGAGTTTGAAAGGACTTCTTCAAGGTTAGGTATTTGTTTTAATGCAACTAAACTTAGTTCTCACTTTGCTCAATGGTATGCTGCGTTTTGGGCAATTTTTTTGTTTTTATTGTTTAAAAGTGGATAATAAGCTTTGATTAAATCAGTGTCTTTTTGATCTAAAATTGATACTAAATCTTCATATTTATCAGGGAAAAAAGTTTTTGCTTGATTGTAAAGTCATTCATTTTCCTCTTTGGTTCCAAGATAGACTCCACGAAGTACTAATGCTTTAACTCTTTCAGGGTGAGAAATTGCGTAAATTAGAGATAATGTTGAACCTCAACTTCCACCAAAAACAACCCATTTTTCAATGCCTAAGTATTTTCTAAGTTTCTCAATATCTTCTACCAGATCTAAGGTTGTATTTTCTTTAATTTCAGCACTTGGCGTGCTTTTTCCGCAGCCTCTTTGATCAAATAAAACTGCATGATAAAATTTAGGGTCAAAGTATTGTCTATCTTCTGGTTTGATAGAACCACCTGGACCGCCGTGAATATAAAGTACGGCTTCGCCGTCTTTGTTTCCAACTTCTTCATAGTAAATAGTGTGAATCTTACTTACATTTAGGAATCCTTTTTTAAAGGGCTCCGTGAGTGGATATTTTTCCATTATAGATTACTCCGATTCTGTGGTGTTGAAATAAATTTGGTTAAGTGACATTTTATTTTCAGCAAATGCTGTAATTTCAATGCTGTTTAAAAATGCTATTGTGAAAAGATAACTTTTTTGTTCAGCATTGTTAATTTTTAAAAGTAAAGAATCTTTAACAACTAAACCTGAAAATTTGTGTTGTTTTAAAAGTTCAAAAAGTTTTTTATTATCACTTGATATAACTTTGTAGTTGTAAATTTTGTTCTTCAGTTTGTCAGCAACTTTTCCGCTATCTTTTACTTTTCCACCTTCTAGTACAGTTACTGAGTCAATGTATTTTTCAAGCTCAGCCAAAATGTGAGATGAAATTAAGATAGTTTTACCTTGATGGTGAAGTTCTTTGATTGATTCGTAAAATTCAATTCTAGCTGATGGGTCAAGGTTAGCAGCAGGTTCGTCCATAATTAAAATTTCTGGATCGTTAATTAAAGCTTGCATTAGTAGAACTTTTTTCTTTTGGCCTGATGAAAGTTTTTGAGCTGATTTTTTGAAAATTGATGAAGTGAAGCCGTATTTATCCATCAATAAGTTTACTTTTTCTTTAGCTTGCTTATCGTTTAAATTTGACATTCTAGCAAAACTGTATAGAAATTCATAAATTGTTAAATTTTGAGGGAAAACTGATACCTCGGGGATATATCCAATTTTATCCTTAGCGTGGATATTTTTTGAATCAAGTCCATTTACATAAATCTTGCCAATTCTTTTTTGATAGTAGTTAAGGATTAATCTAATTGTTGTTGTTTTACCGGCACCATTATTTCCAATGAAACCATGAAATTCACCTTTTTTAACTTCAAAAGAAACATCATCTAAAACTAAGTTTGGTTTTCCAAGCTTTCCGCGAAAGATTTTTGAAATATGTTGGATTGAAATAGCAACATCATCTTTTGGCTCGGTTATATCTTTAACACATTCAAGTGCATGTTTGTTAAGCTTGTTATATTCTTTTTGATGTTCTCTTAAAAGGTTACGATTTCAATAAAATTTTCTAGTTAGTTTAGTATTTTCGCTAGTATTTTTTATTTGATCTTCATGTTCATTATTATTTAAATTTTTGTTTTTCATAGTCTAGTAATCCTTTCTACTAAATACAACTGCTCCAGCAGCAATTAAAATTGCTGAGATAATTAGTGGAACGAATAAACCAACGGTTCAGTGCATGTATTTTTTAGATCCAAATTCAACGATAGAACCACTATTTAATCTAACAATTTTAAGACCACTTAAAAGGTTAGCACGGTTCATATATTTACTAAAGTCAGCGTAGTTAAAGTCAACTAATGTTGAGTTGTTTTTGTCATGGATTAATTTAGATAGAAGATAAACTATTGCAGTTTGTTTAACTAGATTAAATTTAAAGGTAAAGGTAATAAAAGCAGGGTCATCAGCTTTTTTCAAAATGTCAGCTTGACTTAATTTTAAAATTTCTTTTTTAGTTAAAGTTGGTTCATTTTTGAATGAAACATAGTCAACAGTAAGCTTTTTAATTATTTCAAAAAGTGCTTCATCTTCTTGAATACTTTTGATTACACCCATTAATGTTGCAGGGGTTAGAACGATTGGTGTTTTATTTAAAACGAAGTTATCATCTAAATAAAGTTCATCAATTTTATTAATTAAATCTCGTTTAATTGTTTTATAACCATTTTCAGTTTTAGCTTCAATTTCTTTAGTGTTAAAGTTTTTAATAATACTTCCCATGTTGATGAAAAGTGGATCTTCAGAAGTTTTAACTGTTGCAATTTCGGCCATCATTGGTGGGTTGTATGAAAGAGCAAAATAGTTTACAATTTCTTTACCTTCGGCGTTGTGGTCAATAGTTTTAAACACAAATTCGTTGTTTTTTAATGAATTTTGAAATTCATTTTCACCATATTTAACTTTATCGGCATATAAACAAGTAGTTGTGAAAGCATCTTGTTTATCAACTTCAAAGTAAAGGGTTGTAAAGTAAGTGCTTGGATTCATTCAGAAAATTTTGTTGTACAAACTATTGTTATTATCTTTAATAAGATCGCTTATTTTTTCATTGTCTAAACGATTTTCAATTCAATATTTAAACTTTGACGCTGGATTTGCCAGATATTTTCCTAACTTTGCATCATCATCACGTGAAACAATTTTGGTAACTTTTGTTGCTGCAACGTTATCAATAACTTGCTTTTTAGTTTCGGATGGTGAAGCGATGAAGTTTAAAATAACAATAATAATTGTTGGAAGACCACCGGTTACGAATTGATAAGGTTTTGATTGAATAAAGTTATGAATTAATGCACCTAAAGCTAGGGTAAAAATTCCAATTAAACAAAAACCTGCGTAGAAAATCATTCAAGATAAAATTTTGCTTTTTCAACTAAAAATTGGATAAATTATTGCCCCAGCAAAATAACCTAAAGAAATAATAAATGATTGTCATGCTATAACAACTAAACCAGCTAAAATTGTTGCTCAATAAATTTGATTTCTAGTAATTGGCTTAGATTGCATAATATAGAACATTCCTTCTTCTTTATACTTATAAAAAAGTGATTGAACGGCTATACTTGTCGCCATAAAGCTTGAGATTACACCAAAAGGTGCAATAAATGATCTGAAAAGTTCAACTGAATGTCTTGAATAAATTAAGTCATCATTATTACCTGCAACCTTAAAACTAATAAAAATTGCAACACTAACACCAATATGCAAAAGAGCCATAATTATTGATGTAAAGTAAGTTGAAGGTTGACGGAAAAACATCTTAAGTTGAACCTTGAAAAATGTGTTCACTTTTTTCTCCTCTCATCATCAAAGTTTAATATTAAATAATAATAATTATAGTTTAAAGTTACTTTATATTTGGCAAATAAGAAATATTTAATGAACAAAAAAAGTTAAAAAAATAACCAATTTTTGGTTAATTTTGGCTATTTTCTAATTTAATTTCTTCTTGGATTTTGTTGTCTAAATTATTTCCGTTTTCATCAAAAGGCCCATCAACTTCAATAGTTAAATTTTTCTTTCAATTATATTTTCATTGAACAAGTTCAAAAATTAAAAGTCTAATCAAATCAAAAAGGTAAAATGCCATATAAGCTAAAGGCAATGTCATTGAATTTGGGAAGCGAGGAACTATTACAAAACTTATAATTGCAAGTCATGCAAAATGAAGGCCTTGAGTTAATAAAGTTATACCTGAAGCAACATTGTTTTTTCCACCCGATCTAATAATTGCAAGTGTAGTATAGAATCAACATCAAAGAGGATTCACAATTACAACCATTGCCATTGTTTTTAAAAAGTTATCAGTATAAACTTTTTTAGCTTCGATCATTCTTTGATGAATAAAGTTTGAATCAATAACTTTTCCAGGAAATTCATTTTGAATTTTTAATAGATTTGCTGGATTTTCAAAATACTCACGCGTGGTTTCTTCAACTCCTTTTGCAGTTGCTGGAAGTGATGCTATTAAAAACATTAAAGCAAGCATTATAAAACTCATGAAGAAACCGAAAAGTGCATGGAAACCTTTGAGTTGTTTTGCATTTCTTTCTGCTTCATCAAAGTTGCTATGCCCAAGTTCTCTTGCAACAAAAAAGCTAACATTTGAACTAATTGCACCGGTTACTGCACTTGCAATTGAAGCCATTGATTCAACTAAACCTAAAACAGTTACACCACTAATTGCCATTCATTTTTTGCCAATGCTTGCTTCGGGAAAAGCACGTGCTCATAAAAACATTCTGCAAGGTAGCATTATCATTGCAATAATAGTTACAAGCATTGCAGGAGTTCTTTTTAAAACTTGAATTGCAATAGGCTTTGAAATCTTGAAAACCTTAAAAATGCTCATATAAATTTGACGTACTTTGAATCAAGTTCAAAGTTGATCGCTTATTAAACAACAAACGCTACTAATTATTGAGCCAACAGCAGCATAATATGCAGGAAGTTTAAATCCGTAAAGACAAACGGCATTTATTATTACGTTTGTTAGTAAAGTAACAACTGCACCTGAAAAAGCATATTTTGAATGTCCGGTTTCATTAAGTTGCATATTGGTATTAAAGTTATAGCAAGTTATTATTCAAGAAAAAGTAATTAAAATTAAGTATTTTTTTCCGTTTAGAAGTGCTTGAGCGTTAATATCTTTTCCACCAATTATTGTTATAAAGTCTTGCGGAATTATGTAAATTGGAATAACGAAACAAAATACAACAATAACATTAAGTCAAAAACGCATATTCATTACTTGATTAACTTTGCTATATTCTTTTTTGCCCCAATATTGCCCAACAAACATAGCAGCAATTCCTTGAATTGCAAAAAAGATTGTATAAATAATTGAAGTTCAAGTGTTTGCATAAGTTAGCGAATCAATTCCAAAAGGCAAGTGAGAAACCATAAAGTTGTCTAGAAAACCATTAAGAGCGAAGATAATTTCGCCAATAACGATTGGGAAAGTTTTTAAAAAATAAAGTTTCCACTCAGCTTTATTTTGCGGCAAGTATGGTATTTTTTTTCTTTGTTTCTTTTCTACTATATTTGTCATGCTTTCTCATTTCTTTTACATTTCTCAAATTTTTTCAATAAGTTCGCTAACTTTTAGATCTTTGTTTATATCTAATATTTTAATTAAATTAATTAGTCTATCCTTAAGTTGGATCTTTTTCATTTCATGTTCAAGATTTTCTATATTTATAACATAGCACATTTTTAAAACATCATCACGTGAGTAATTTCTTATTTCATTTATTAAAATTCTTGTACTAATAGGAATAAAAAGTTTGTATCTTTTATCAGTCTGTTTATTCCCTTTAGCAGAATTTAAAAAGAGCAAGTAACCTGCATAATTTGCAGCCATTCCATCTTTTGCAATTACTTGATTTTTAATAAATGTTAGCCCTTCATTTTTTGAAATTTCTTCCTTCAAGGTTACAAAAAACTTTTTGTTGCTAAACTTTTTGTAAGCCAATTTTGAAAGAGAAATATCTTGTCCTCTAATTTTAGGAAGAAGTGCAATTACTTCATTGTCGGGGAAAATTTTTAAAAGAATTTTTCTTTCCAAAACAGGGTTGTGACCGACAAAAACTACATCTTCCATTGTTACATTTGGATTAATTCTTTTGATATCTTTTTCGATTGATTTTTTAATAATTTCCAAGATAGAATTTTTATTAGAATGTCTTCCAAAATCAACAATAAAAGTGCTACTTTGAAATAAATTTTGTTTATTTAAAAGCCCAATGCTATAAGCAAATGGGGTGTCATTTGGAACTTTTATAATTGAAGCAAAAGGATTTGTAATTGCTTCAAAATCTATGTAAACTTCTACCTTGTTCATAAAAATAATTATACTCTCAAAGTTGCTAAATTTTTAAGGGATATGGAGAGTAAAAAAAATAAGCCAGCATTGTGGCTTAAATCTTAATTTTAATATTATTTGAATTTCCGAAAAACTGCTTTATTTAACCAACAATTTCCAAATCTTCATAGTCAAATTCAGTAGGAGTTTTTGTTCCATAAAGTTCAATATTAACGAATGCTTTTTTAGTGTTGTCATTGTTCTTAATTATTTCACCAATTTCTTCTTTAAAAGGTCCAGCAATAATTTTTACAACAGTTCCTTCTTTGAATGCTGTTTCAATATCACCAGCTTCAAATTTAGCAATAAGTTCAGCTTCTTTATCAACCATTTTTTGAAAAGTTTTCATTGAGATTGGAGTTGGTTTTGCTCCCTTACCACTTGATCCGACAAGACCTGTTACATATTGAGTGTTACGGACTAAATATCAAGCCTCGTCTGTCATTACCATATTTAAAAAAATGTAGCCCTTATAAATATTTACATACTTTACAGTATATTCTTCACCTTTAGTTTTTTTCTCAAGTTCTCTGTTTGATAAGTGAGGCATTTTGAACACTCTAATTTCTCTAAAAAATTCATCCATAAATTTAGCACTAATTTTATTTTTAAGAGATTCAATAACATTGTCTTCTTTACCAGAAACAGTAGAAATCATATATCATTTAAAATCTTTATCTTCCATATTTACTCCTATGATTTAATTCCAATTGCATTTCAAACACTAGAAAATAACAATGTCATTAAAAAACAAAATATTGCCATTACAACCAAAAAAGCGATGGTGATACCAAATCATTTTCAAGCCTTTGCACTTTTTGGTCATTTAATTCTTTTGACTTCTTTTGCAAAGTTTTTTAAAGTTGATTCTTTAATTGGTTTGCTTTCTTTTTTATCTTCTATTTTTTCTTCTTTAATTTCATCCATTACTTTTCCTCTTTGTGTTCTGTTTGTTTATTACAAAATGAGCAAAATTTCTTTATTTCTAATCTTGCACTGTTACTTTTTTTAGTGTAATAATTTTTTCTAAAACATACTTGACAAGCAAGTGAAACCTTTTTGGTGCTTTTCATATTTTACAATTATATATAAAAATTATAAATTTATTAATAAAGAATAGTTTGCCCTTTTTTGTTTAGTTTAAAATTAATTATATGATTAGCAAAAACATGTTAGTTTTAATAATAATTCTTTCAGTCTTAATTTTAGGTCTTTGCCTCGCGATGATCTTTGTTTATTTAATTAAGATTAAACCTAAAAAAATGATTGAAAAAGTTAAAGAAATTCGCAAGGATTTGGCTCAAAAATATTTAATTATTGATGAAAACAATAATCAATTTAATCTAATTAGCCAAAACGATGAAATTTATAAAGAATATGAAATTGAACTTGCTAAAAAAACTAATGTTTTTCGCGATCTACAAAGTGAGATAAATTATCACATTGAAAGAATTTTAAATAAGATTAGCAATCACAAAAAAAATCACAATAAGTTTGAATTCAGTTGCTTGCATAAAGTTCAAAAGCTATTTAACGATGAAGTTAAAAAACCATTTTTGAAAACAAAAAAAGTTTTTGATGGTTTTATAGTTTATGCGAAAGCCAAGATTCAATTTTCAAAAGAAATATGATCTTTGCTAGATCCACTAAAAACAATATATGGAAAGATTAAAACTTATTTAAAAAGTGAAGAAGGGAAAAAAACGCACGAAATTTTTCACACAAGAATTAACGATTTAGAAGAAAGATTTAAAGAATTTATTAAATTTATTCAAAAAGATGAATTCTTAAAATTATCTGCAGAAAAAATTAAAGAAAATTTTTATGAAGCAAACTTAATAATCCAAGAGTTTTTAATAATAATTTCAAGAGGGAAAACTTACTATTTTTTAGCTGAAAATTTATTGCCAAAATATATTGAAAAAATTATAAAATTTGAGTCAAAATTTAAATCAAATTTATCATCAAAATATCAAAGTTTATATAATACAAATTCACTAAATTTGTTTTATGAAAAACTTGTAAGTTTGCGTCAAAATATAGTTGCAAGTAGTTTAATTTCTAATGAAAAAAATGTTAAAAATGATTTAATAAATATAATAAGAATTTTGCAAAAATGATTCAATAATTTAGAACAAGAAGTTGCTGCAAATTTAATCTTAATTGATTCAGAAGAAGAGATTAAGACATTGCAAAATGATGTTAGAAAAATGGATCTTTATTTAAGATCTATGATTATGGAAAATGAAAATTTAAGTGATAAAAAAACTCAAGAATATAAGGAAAAAATCAACTCAATAGAAGGCTTAAAAATAGGAAAGAAAAGTCATGAAGAATTAACTCATTTCGAAAGACTTGATTCTGTCAAAAAAACTATTGAATTTTATGAATCAATTTTCAAAAAACAGACTGAATTAATTAATAATATCAGACAAGAAAAAAATGTTCAAAAACAAGGTAAAATAATAATTGAAACTTTAGAAAAAATCTATTTATCAAAGCTTGCAATGATTCAAGAACTTGAATTGACATTGAGTGAAAAACAAGAACAATCAATTTCTAAAATTCAACATTATAGAAGCGAAATTTTCAAAAACATAAAAGAGAAAAACATTGATACAAGCAATGAAAATTTTAGAATATGTGAATTGCTATATAAAAAAATAATTTTAGAATTTACTATGTTGATTGAAGGAAGAAAAATAGTAGAAGAAACTATTGAAAAAATAAGTCCACTAATTAGCAGCCATAAGCAATTAGAAAATCTTTATGAAGTATTAATTTCATGTCTTGAAAATAACAATATTTTAGGTGCAATAAAACAAATACAAAATTATATAAGTAGTGAATTAAACTAGGAGAAAAATGTATACAAAAATTCTAATAAGATATGGTGAGTTAACTTTAAAAGGTGAAAATAAAAAAGATTTTATTAAAACCCTAAAAGATAACTTACTTTTATATATTAAAAAAGACGAACTCAAAGTTGAATTTGATAGAGCATTTGCAACTTATTCAAACCAAAATTTGGAAAGTCTAAAATTCATTTTTGGAATAAGTTCTTACTCACCAGCTATAGAGGTTGAAACGGATCTTGAAATAATCAAACAAGAATTAGTGAAATTTGCAAAAACGAAGAGTTTTAATTCTTTTGCAATAGCAAGCAGAAGACATGATAAAAAATTTGATTTAACTAGCAATGAACTTAACAAAGTTTTAGGCGAACAAATACTTAAAAATTTTAAAAATAAATCAGTCAATTTAACTAGTCCCGACATCAAATTTTATATTGAAGTAAGAGATGCTAGAACCTTTATTTTTAGTGATTATATTCAAGGCCTTGGTGGCATGCCGGTTAATACCGCAGGCAAAGTTTTACATTTAATTAGCGGCGGGATTGATTCACCTGTAGCAGCAAATTTATTACAAAAAAGAGGGTTGAAAGTATATTTTATTAACTTTATTACCCCACCACAAACTGATAAAAAAACAGTAGAAAAAGTTGATCAAATTATTGAAAATTTAACTCATTATCAAGGTAATTCATTACTATTTCAAATTAATTATTCAAAAGTTATGAACTATCTTTCTCTTGTTTCAAATCAAAAATATAAGATAACTTTAATGAGAAGAAGTTTTTACAGAATTGCTCAAAATATTGCCAAAAAATATGAAATCAAAGCACTTTCAAATGGCGAAAATTTAGCTCAAGTTGCCAGTCAAACTTTAGAATCAATTCACACTATTTCTCAAGTAGTAGATTTACCAATTTTTCGTCCACTTTTAACATATGATAAGCTTGAAATAATTGAAAAAGCAAAAGCGATAAATACTTTTAATATTTCATTAATAAAAGCATGTGAAACCTGTGAACTTTTCGCCCCTAAATCGCCAGTTACTAGACCAAACATTGAAGAAGCATTAAGGCTTGAAAAAGAACTTGATAAATTAAGTGAACTTGAAGATGAAGCAATAAATCTTGTTGAAATCAAAAAGTTTTCACTAAAAAATGATTAATCTTTGATTAACCTTTACTTTGATAAAATTTAATTAATAGGAGAATGGATTGGAAGAAGAAAGAATTTTTTTAAAAAAGATGTATGAAAAACATAAAAAAGAATCAACAAAATCAAAAAGTTTGTTTTTTCTTTATTCAATGTTTTTACTTTTGATATTGACTTCATTTGTTTTATTAATTTGATATAAAAAGATAAATTTTAAAATCTTAATAACAATTGAAGTTTTAATTTTTATAGCTTCTTTTGTTCTTTTTTGACTTTTAATGCGAAAACTTTCGTTAATAAGATTTGTTGAAAGTTATCCAAAAAATGAATTTTTATCCCATAGATTCTTAAATGACTTTTATATTCTGAGCTTTAAAAGAATTCCAAAGGAATTAAAATCTCATAATTCAATTTATAAAGATAATTTAAAAATATTGCAAAAAATGAACTTAAACGCTCATGATTATGTTATTCAAGGAAGTCTTGCACTTTCAATTAATTGAAAGAGATTTTGAAGAAAGACGAATGACATTGATTTTATAACTTTGAAGGCAAATCCTAGCGAACTTATAAAAGAAAAAGAAAACTTTAATCTTATTTTTAAAGATTTAGCAATTGAAAAATATGAATATAAAGAAACTGGCCAAATTTTAGATATTGCAAAAAATCAAGTTATTCCTGAAGATTATATTTATAGTTTAAAAGGCTATAACATTGCTAATATTTACTGAATTTTAGTGTCTAAAATTTGTGAGCTATATCGCCTTGCCGAACAAAGAGTTGATGTTGATAAAAAGATTAAAAATTTATTTCTAGATATTGCATTTATTGAAGCTAATTTTGTTGCAACCTTAAGAAAAATTAATAAGAAAAAAATGATAAATGCAACCAAAGATTATTTAATTTCAAACATGCTTTTACAGTATTTAAGAGAACACAATAAATTTATAAAATTTAATGAGAAAAACTTATTGTTTTTAACTGAATGATTTGAAAGAAATTTCAGCGAACTTTATACAATAAATGCAGTTATTTCTGATGTTTTAAATGTTCTTTCTTTTTGAATTTTAAATGATAAAAGCTTAATCACATTAAATGAAATTTGCAACGAAATTTTAGAAGAAAAAACTCATCCTAATGAAATTCCAGTAAGCAAAATCATTAGTGTAAAAAATGAACAAATTGATAAATTTATTGCAATTTTTCGTGACACAAATAAACTAAAAGACAAGAGGCTTTTTGCTCTTGAAGAATTAAATAAACGGTTCAACCAAAGCTAATAATTAAGTGTGTTTTCACTAAAAAACACGCTTTATTTTTTAATTAAAAAATAATTTAAATTTAAGAAAAAAAAATAATTCTATGTTAAAATAGAAAAGCAATATATGAAGACAGTAACTGCATTAGCTTAATTTGTTACCGAGTATGTTTACTTTTTTTACATATTGCAAAAATAATTTAGGAGGAGAAAATGAGCGCACTAAGAGACGCTAAAGGTTTAGTTGTTAAAGAAATTTCTGATCACTTAAATCAATCAAAAGCACTTTATGTACTTAACTATAAAACTCTTGATGTTAAAGCTTTGCAACAAATTAGAAATGTTGTAGCTGGCGAAGGCGTTTTATTAAAAGTGTATAAAAACAGATTAGTTAAACTTGCTGCTGATTCATTAAAATTTGGCGACATTAACGCAAGCTTAATTGGTCAAAACATTTATGCTTTTGCTAAACAAGATGATCTAAATGCTTTAAAAGCTATAGTCAAAAACAAAAAACAATTTCCTGCTCTTGAACTTGTTGCTGGAATTTACGAAAACAAAGTAGTAAATGCAAAAGAACTAGAAGAAATTGCAAAACTTCCTTCATACGAAGAAGCACTTATGATTCTTGGCAATTCACTTATCAGCCCAATTAGAAATATTGCAATTGGACTTAACATGCTAATTGAACAAGGAAAAGTTAAAGCTGAATAAAATTTAAGGAGAAATATAATGGCAAAATTAACAAAAGAAGCATTCATTTCAGCATTAAAAGAAATGAACATTAAAGAAGTTATGGAACTAGTAAATGGATTAAAAGAAGAATTTGGAATTGATCCTACCGCTGTAGTTGCAGCTGCTGCTGCTCCTGCTGCTGAAGCTGCTGAAGAAAAAACCAGTTTTAAAGTTACTTTAAAATCAGACGGAGGAAACAAACTAGGTGTTATTAAAGTTGTTAAAGACGTTCTAGGTATTGGTCTTCTAGATGCTAAAAAATTGGTTGAATCAGCACCTGCAGTTCTAAAAGCTGATATTAAGAAAGCAGAAGCTGAAGAACTTAAAGCTAAACTAGTTGAAGCTAAAGCTGAAGTAGTTATTGAATAATCTTAAAAATTAAAAACCGGCTTTGCACAAGCCCGTTTTTATCTTTTTATACCTTAATTTTTAGGGTTAAAAACACCAAAAAAACTGAATATATTTTACTCAAAAAAATAAAAAAATATTAAAAAAAATGAGGTACAGAATGGCAAACAAATCACATTATGAAATAAGAAAGTTTGGACCAATAACCTTAAGACGAGACTACTCAATTAGTCAAAAGAAATTTGAAACTCCTGATTTTCTAGAGATGCAAAGAAATTCAGTTGAAAAGTTTTTAAAACAAGATATTGAAACTGAGCTTAAAAACATTTATCCAATTGAAATTCCTGGAAAAGTAAGAATTGAATATGTTGCTAAATCAGCATATTTTGAACATCCTAAAAAATCAGAATTTGAATGTATTCGTGAAGCTAAACAAAAAGGTTCATCTTATGTTGGAAAACTTAAAGCAAAACTAAGACAAATTAATGTTGAAACTGGTGAAATTGATGAAGCAGAAGTTGTTTTTGCTGAAATTCCTATCATGACTTATGGTGGGTCTTTTATCATTAATGGTTCTGAAAAAGTTATTGTTTCTCAACTTATTCGTTCAACCGGAGCTTACTTTGGAGTTGGCGTAAGAAACAAACAAGCAAACGACTTATTTAACAAAGTTGAAATCATTCCTCAAGTTGGTTCATGAGTTGAAATTTATCACAAAATTACTACTCATAATCCAGATGCAGTAAGAATTCACATTGATAAAAACAAATCATTTTATTTAACAACTTTTCTAAAAGCACTTGGTTTTAGCAAGGAAGGAATTTATGAAATTTTTGGAAAAATTCCTGAACTTGTTGAAACTTTCAAAAGAGATAAAGTTAGCGGAAGCGACAAAGAAGAAATTACTCGCGACGCTCAAGAAGTTATCTACCGCTTAATTAGAAAAGGGGATAGAATGACTGCTGAAGGAGCAAAAAATTTAATTCCTTCAACACTATTTAACGAAAAACGTTATTCATTAACAGAAACTGGAAGATTTACTTTAAACCGTAAATTAAATGTTATTGAAAGAATTGCTAACTCATATCTTGCTCAAGATATTATTTCAAAAGATGGCAAAGTGTTATATAAAGCAAAAACTTATGTAACTCAAGATTTAGCAAAACAAATTCACGAAGATTTTAAATCAGGTCTTATTCCTCTTTATCCTTTACCAGATATTGATGAAGATGTTTATGGAAATCAACTTGAAGTAGAAGGAAATGAAAAACTAGCAAAACGTCTTTCAGTTGCTAGAATCTTTATTTATTCAACAGAAAATGAAATGAACTTGGACAGAAAAGTGCAAGTTTTAGGTAACGATCCTACTGCTGATGAAAACTTCCTTTTAGTTCCAGATTTAGTTGCAACAATTTCATACTATTTCAACTTAATTCAAAAAGTTGGAATGGATGATGATCCAGATTCACTTATTAATAAAAGAATCGTTACAATTGGTGAACTTTTACAAAATCAATTTAGAGTAGGTTTAATTAAACTTGAAAAAAATACAAGAGAAAGAATTGCTACAAAAGATATTGATAAAATTACACCTAAAAATGCAACAAATAACAAACCTATTTTCAATCAATTCAAATCATTTTTCAATACCTCAAAACTTTCACAATTTATGGATCAATGTAATCCATTAGCTGAAATGTCAAACAAAAGAAGAATCACTTCACTTGGACCACGTGGTCTTAATAGAGACACTGCTCAATTTGAAGTTCGTGACGTTCACCCTACTCACTTTGGACGTATTTGTCCAATTGAAACTCCAGAAGGACCAAACATCGGGCTTATCTTAAACTTAGCTTCATTTGCAAAAATTGACCGCTTCGGATTTTTACAAAGCCCATACTTTAGAGTTAAAAATCGTCACGTTGATTTTTCAGAACCTATTTATTTAACTGCTATTGAAGAAATTGGTTATACCTTTACTCAATCAACTATTCATATTGATAAAAAAGGTTATATTACTGATGACTTTGTTATGGCAAGAAAAAATAATGAATATATGGAAGTTAAAGCTGAAGATGTTGATTATGTTGCTGCAAGTAACAGACAAATGACATCAATTGCTGCTTCTGCTATCCCTTTTCTAGAAAATGACGATGCTAACCGTGCCCTAATGGGTTCAAACATGCAAAGACAAGCAGTACCAGTTTTAAGTCCAGAAGCACCACTTGTTGCAACTGGAGTTGAAGCTGATGTTGCTAAATATTCTTCAACCAACATAAGAGCACTTCATGATGGAATTGTTACTTATATTGATTCACAAAAAATTAAAGTTCAAATTAGTGGAAGTAGTAAAACTGAAACTTATTTCTTAAGAACTTTCGAACGTTCAAATCAAGGAACTTTAATTCATCAAACTCCAATTGTAAAAATTGGACAAGAAATAAAAGCTGGCGATCTTTTAGTTGATGGACCTTCAATGAAAGATGGAGAAATGGCACTTGGTAAAAACGTTTTAGTAGGTTTTACTACTTGAAATGGTTATAACTATGAAGATGCTGTTATTCTTTCAGAAAGACTTGTAAAAGATGATGTTTATACCTCAATTCATATTGAAGAACAAACAATTCAATTTAGACATTCAAAAGCAGGTGAAGATTGATTAACCGATGATATTCCAAATGCAAGTAACTATTCAAAACGTTTCTTAGATGAAAATGGAATTGTAAGAATTGGATCAGAAGTTAGTGCAGGAGATATTTTAGTTGGAAGAACTAGTCCTAAAGGTGAAGAAAACCCAACTCCTGAAGAAAAACTAATGGCAGCAATTTTCGGTCAAAAAACTTCATCAAGAAAAGACACTTCTTTAAAAGTAAGACACGGTCATAATGGAACAGTTGTTGATGTTGAAATTTTAAGCCGTGATACTGGTGATCAACTTGAAGATGGAATTGAAAAAATCGTTAAAGTATCAATTGCTCAAAAACGTAAAATCAGAGTCGGCGACAAAATGGCTGGTCGTCATGGAAACAAAGGTGTTGTTTCAATCGTACTTCCAGTTGAAGAAATGCCTTATTTAGAAGATGGAACACCACTGGATATTTTACTTAATCCTCAAGGTGTACCTTCTCGGATGAACATTGGTCAAGTTCTTGAACTTGCACTTGGAAGTGCAGCCAAAGTTTTAGGCACAAAATTCGCAACCCCTATTTTTGATGGAATTACTCACAAACAAGTTCAAGAAATTCTTGAAGAAGCAAAACTTGATCCATCAGGAAAAGCTTATGTTTATAGTGGACAAACTGGCGAAAAATTTGATAATCCTATCTCAGTTGGAATCATGTATTATCTAAAACTTTACCACATGGTTGATGACAAAATGCACGCTCGTAGTGTTGGACCTTACTCACTTATTACTCAACAACCACTTGGTGGAAAAAGCCAAAATGGTGGACAAAGATTTGGTGAAATGGAAACTTGAGCAATCGAATCTTATGGTGCAGCCAATGTTTTACAAGAACTTTTAACTTACAAATCAGATAACATCAATGGACGTAATCAACTTTACAACGCACTTTCAAGAGGAACAACATTACCAAAACTTGGTATGCCTGAATCATTCAACGTTCTAGCTTATGAACTTAGAGGACTTGGAATTAAACTTGAGGCTCATGAAAATCTTGATGGTGAAGATGATGAAAATGAATACATTGAAACTAAATACAATCAACAATTTGATGGAGGGAGCGAATAATGAAAAAATCTAGACAATATGCATTATTAGATGAAGAAAAAATCTCAAAAATTTCTTTAGCATTAGCTACTCCTGAAGATGTTGAAACATGATCTCATGGCGAAGTTACAAAGCCTGAAACTATTAACTATAAAAACTACAAACCAGAACGCGGTGGACTTTTTGATGAAATCATTTTTGGTCCAATGATAGATTACCGTTGCCCTATTTGTGGTCACAAATACAAAAAAATAAACGAAGGAAGTTTCTGTACTAAAACAGAACTTTGCAAGCAAGAAAAAGTTGAAATACTACCAAAAATTTCAAGAAGAAATCACATGGGTCATATTAAATTAAATAGCCCAGTTGTTCACTTCTGATATTTCAAAGTAGACCATTCAATTATTTACAAACTTTTAGGTTTAAGAGTTGGAAGAAGTCACGAAACTGTTAAGAGAATTGACCTTGAAAACTTGATTTATTACAAAAGTCACATTGTTCTTGAATCAGGTAATCTAAAATCACTTCCAAAAAACACAATAATTGACATTAACCAAGCTGCAAATATTTACAAAGATGCTTTAGAAGAAATTCGTGCAAATTATGAAGAAGGCAGTGAAGAATATGAAGATATTAATGAAACTTTAAATGATTTAATTGAAAAAGCACAATCAAAAATTGGTCAAGATTATGGTGTTGACTTTTATGAACTTAACGAAGTTATTGAACATTATAATACTGGTACCAAAATCGGAACTGGTGCTTTAGCAATTGAATATTTACTTAAAAATTTAGATCTTCAAAAAGAAAAAGAATACGTTTTAGCTCAAATTAAGAAAATAAACGATGAAGAAGCAAAACTTGGAAATAAAACTGCTTCAACTCAAAAACAAGTTCGAGAAAAACTTTACAAAAGATTACAAGTTATTAACGCTTTCATTGAATCAAAGCAAAAACCAACTAGCATGTTAATTTACAACTTGCCAGTTATCCCAGCTGATCTTCGTCCATTAATTCAACTTGATGGTGGAAGACATTCAACCAGTGATATCAATGAACTATATAGAAGAATAATCATTAGAAATAATCGTTTAAAACAATGACAAGAAAAAGATGCTCCTACTTTAGTTGTTCAAAACGAACTTAGAATGATTCAAGAAGCTGTTGATGCTTTAATTGACAACCAAAGAAGAAGTCCAAACCCAGTTTTATCAAAAGATAACCGTCCTTTAAAATCAATTGCTGATGCTCTTACTGGTAAAAAAGGACGTTTTCGTCAAAACTTACTTGGAAAACGTGTTGACTATTCAGGACGTTCAGTTATCGTTGTTGGTCCTAACTTAAAAATGCATCAATGCGGTATTCCTCGTGAAATGGCAGCTAAACTTTTTGAACCTTGAATTATTAATAGACTAATTGAAAAAGAAGTTGCAAGCACTATTAAATCTGCTAAAAAAATGATTGAAGATCAAAATCCAATCATTTGACCTCACGTTGCTGAAACTATTAAAGGAAGACTTGTACTTTTAAACCGTGCACCTACACTTCACCGTTTATCAATTCAAGCTTTTGAACCTGTTTTAGTTCGTGGCAAAGCTATTAAACTTCACCCACTTGTATGTACCCCATTCAACGCTGACTTTGACGGTGACCAAATGGCAGTTCACGTTCCAATTAGCGAACAAGCATTACTTGAAGCTCGTGAACTTATGCTTGCTAACAAAAACATTTTAGGTCCAAAAGATGGTGAACCAATTATTAACCCTACTCAAGATATGATTTTAGGTCTTTACTACCTAACCATTGAAAGAGCAGGAGCAAAAGGTGAAGGAAGAATTTTCGATAGCTTTGAACATATGATGAGAGCTTATGAAGATAAGAAAATTTCACTTCATGCAAGGGTTGCACTTCCTGTTAATGAAGTTAAGGCTAAAAAATTATTTAACCCACATCCAGATGGAAGACAACAATACTTAATTTCATCTGTAGGTAAGTTCATTTTCAATAATATCTTCCCTAAAACTTTCACATTCATTTATGATGATAAAGTAACAAAAGCAAACTCACTTGAAGACTACTGTAGAGGAATTTACAAGTTCATAGTTGGTGCAGGAACTGATATCAAAAACTACATTAAACTAGAACTTCCAATTACTGAAGCATTTAGTAAGAAAAACATTGCAAAAATTATTCGTTTTGCTTTTGATAAATACGTTGCAAATACAACTTTCCAAGATGTTGCAAGCGTAATTAATGACATTGATCCAGTTGATAATTCAAATCTTTTAATAAAATATGTAACCTTAAAATCAATTGTTCCAAACGAAAGACTTGATCGTGAACACGCTGTTATTTTAGATTACTTTACTAAAGAAGAAATTAACAGAATTAAAACTCAAAGTCATGAACGTATTACTAATCCAAACGCACCATTTTCACCTGAAGAAAAAGCTCAAATTCTTGACCGTGTTTGATTTAGATATACAAACATTGTTGCCTCAATCCTTGATGATATTAAAGATTTAGGTTTCAAATTCTCAACTATTTCAGGTATCTCAATTTCAATCTCAGATATTTTAGAAACTGATAAAAAAGGTGAATACATCAAAGAAGGTGATGCTTACATTGACAAATTACGTGAATATTTCCAAAAAGGTTATATCACTGATGATGAACGTTACTCACTAACAATTGAAAAATGAGCTCAAATTAAAGACAAGATTCAAAAAGAACTTGAAAAAATTATCAAAGACAATCCTGAAAACCCGGTTATTACTATGATTAATTCAGGTGCTCGGGGAAATATTTCAAACTATGTTCAACTTGCTGGTATGCGTGGACTTATGGCCAACAACACCAAAACCACTAAAGCCGATGCTAAAAACGATAGAGTTGTTCGTTCAACCGTTGAAGTTCCAGTTAAATCTTCATTCATTGAAGGGCTTACTGCTTATGAATTCTATTCATCAACTCACGGGGCTAGAAAAGGACTAACCGATACTGCTCTTAACACTGCAAAATCAGGTTACTTAACTCGTAGACTAGTTGACGTTGCTCAAAATATTGTTGTTCGTGAAAATAACTGTGGTTCAGATTATGGTTATGTTGCTCGTGATATTGTTGATACTAAAACCAAACAAATCATTGTTTCATTAAAAGAAAGAATTATTGGTCGTTTCACAAACAAACCCGTTGTAAACGACAATGGTCAAGTTTTTGCCGAAAGAAACGTTTTAATTGATGAAAAAATTGCTCAAAAAATTGTTGATGCAGGAATTCAAGAAGTTGAAATTCGTTCAATCTTAGGATGTCATACCAAAAACGGTGTATGTAAAATGTGTTTTGGCAAAGACTTAGCAATTAACAGAGTTGTAAATATTGGTGAAGCAGTCGGAATAATCGCCGCTCAATCAATTGGTGAACCTGGTACTCAACTTACCATGCGTACTTTCCATACTGGTGGGGTTGCTGGTGTTGAAGATATTACTGGTGGTTTCACTAGACTTATTGAATTAATTGACGCCCACGAACAACCTTGAGGTCGCCCTGCAACAATTTCACCTTATAAAGGTAAGGTTACTTTAATTGAAAGAGACGAAAAAGATGAAAATGCTTATCTAGTTCACGTTGAATTTAGAAATCATCGTCAATCATTAATTAAGAGAAAAATTTTCGTTCATACTAATAAGAAATTAAGAGTAGAAGTTGGATCTCAAATTTACTACGGTCAAAAACTTTCAGAAGGCCCAATTATTATCAAAGACTTACTTGAAAAAACTGATAGTATTACAGTTCAAAACTACTTACTTAAAGAAATTCAAAGAATTTATAGAATTCAAGGTATTGCAATTAGCGATAAATATATTGAAATTATCATTAGACAAATGTTAAGCAAATTAATAATTCACGATCCTGGTGATTCTAAATTCTTTGCCGGAGCAATCGTTGATATCTTTGACTATCAAAATGAAAATGCTCAACTTTTAACTCAAGGTAAAAAACCTGCTTATGGAAAAATTGTAATCAAAGGTGCAAAACAAGTTCCTTTATTAAGTGACTCATTCTTAGCTGCTGCTTCATATCAAGAAACTTCAAAAATCTTAGTTCATGCAGCAATCTCTTCAAGAAATGATGCTCTTGAAGGACTTAAAGAAAACATTATTGTTGGTAAAAAAATTCCAGCCGGAACTGCACTTTATCCATTTGAAGCACAATCAAAATACGACATCAAACCTGCTATAAAATACTTCAAAAGCGACAACGAAACTGAATATAATGGAACCAATTTTGTTGATTACAATATTGATGAAATTATGCAAGAAGCTAATGAAGAAATCATGGAAGAAAGCCAAGATGATTCGATTATTGATGATGAAGAAAATCAAGACTTTAGTTCAGAAATTGATGATTAATTAACTTTGGAAAATCAAGACAAATGCTCTTGATTTTTTCTTTTTTAATCTAAACTTAGAAATTATTAATTTTTATATAATTAATAAAGTTATGTCTAATTTAAAGAAAAACAATTTAGGATTTAGTGGCGATCTCTTTGTATACCAAGATAAAGAGATGTTTAACTATTCAGTTGATACAATAATGCTTGGAAATTTCGTCTCTTTAAATCGTAATGTTTCAAGTATTTTAGAAGTTGGGACAAACAATGGAGCACTTTCCATTTTTATTGCTGCTAGAAGCAAGAATTTGAAAATTGATGCTGTTGAAATCCAAGAAAAAGCATGCGAAATTGCAAAGCAAAATGTAGCTTTAAATAAAATGGACAATCAGATCAAAATAATATGTGAAGATTTTAAAACTTATGCCAAAGATTACGCTTATAAATGTGGCAATAAAAAAGCAAAAAAATATTCAATGATTGTATCCAACCCTCCTTATTACAATGAAAACTATAATATGCCAAGAGTAAAAACTTCTATTTCTAAAAAAATAGCAACTCATGAAATCTATTTAAACTTAGAAGAACTTATTAAATATTCAAGTCAAATTATTGAACAAAAAGGATACCTTGCAATTGTCATGCCGATGGCAAGATATATCGATTTAATTTGTTTATTAAGAAAGTATAATTTTGAACCAAAAAGAATACAATTAATTTATACAAGAGTTAATGAACAACCTAAATTTTGTATGGTTGAAAGCCGCTTTAATTCAGGCTGAGGAACTCATTATTGTCCTAATCTATATCTTCATCCAGAAAACAAAAATGATCACTCTTACAGAGATGAGATCAAAGCTTTATATTCACCTAAAAAAGGAAGTTAATTATGGCAAAAAAGAAAACTTTTTATATCACAACTCCTCTTTATTATCCAAGTGGAAATTTACACATTGGGCACATTTTAACCACAACTTTAGCTTGAGTTTATCGTAATTTTAAAAAACAACAAGGATATAAAACTTTATTCCTAACTGGAATTGATGAACATGGAATGAAGATTGAAAAGAAAGCAAAAGAAGCCGGAATTGATCCCAAAAAATTTGTTAATCTACAATCAAAAGAATTTATAAAACTTTGACAAGCTTTAGACATTGATTATGATATTTATGCAAGAACAACTAGCAAAAAACATGAAAACGCTGTTCAAAAAATCTTTTATTCATTAAGAGAAAAAGGAATTATTTATTTAGGTGATTACAGCGGACTTTATTCAATAAATGATGAAGAATTTTTTACAAAAACTCAAGCTATCAAAAAAGATGGGAAATATTATCATCCAACAAGTGGACATGAACTTGTTGAAGTTAAAGAAAAATCATACTTCTTTTCAACCTCAAAATTTGGACATTGAATTAAAAAATATTTTCAAGATAATCCCGAGTTTTCAACTTCAAAAGCAATCATTAATGAACTTTTAAACAATTTTATAAATCCTGGTCTTGAAGATTTATCAGTTACTAGACAATCCTTTGATTGAGGAATCAAAATTAAAGATTTTGATGAAGAAGAACATATTATTTATGTGTGACTTGATGCACTTTTCTCATATTTAACCGGTTTAGACTTTTTAGGAAAAAATAATAAAATCTATGAAGAATTTTGAGAAAAAGGAACTGAAAGAGTTCATGTTTTAGGGAAAGAAATTAGTCGTTTTCATTTAATTTATTGACCAATTTTTCTAAAGGCTTTAGATTTAAACTTACCAACCAAAGAAGTTATTCAAGGATGAATTATTACACCTGAAGGTAAAATGTCAAAATCAAAAGGTAATGTTATTAGTCCTTATCCATTAATTGAAAAATATGGTGCAGAAAAAGTTAAATATTTCTTTGCAAGTCAAGTTTCAATAGATTCTGATTTCACTTTTTCTGAAGAATTAATGATTAATGTTTTAAATGCCGATCTTGCTAATAATTTTGGTAACTTAGTTAATAGAACTTGCAAAATGATAAACAATTCTTTTTCTTCAGGAACAGCTTTTAAACAAAGTAATTTACAACCTATAGATATTGAAATTTATCAAAATATTGATAAAGTATATGCTGAATATAAAGCAGAGCTTAATGAATTTCACGCAGATAAAGCTATCAAAAAAGCAATTGCATTTTCATCAAAATTAAATGAATATATTGATAAAAATGAACCTTGAAAATTAACTGAAGATTTGACTAGACTTAATGTTATTTTAAATACTTTGCTTAATGGAATCTATGCTGTAAACTTTATGCTTTCAATCACTATGCCAAAAGATTGTGCGAAAGTAAACGAATTTTTAAGCCAAAAAAAACTTGATGAAAAAACAATGTTTGATTTTTATAAATTTGATGGCAAAATTGTTAAAGTAGAAAAGATATTATTTCCAAGAATAAAATAAAAATGAACCCTTTTTTTATTATGCTCAACCCTAAAAGTTTGACCGAAGTAAAACGGAAAGACTAGTGGTTTTTTTATTTACGATAGTAAAGTTAAAATTTAAATTTACTTTAGACATCAATAATTAATCGCATAAACATCAAAAATAACGAAAAGAATTAGTTTTGACAAATAATTATGTAGCTGATTTGTAGCAATATAATTTACACTCTTCAATTTTAAAACTTTATTTTTATAATTTTGTATTGGATTTTAATCCAAAAAAATTAGTGATAAACTTTAATTATTTTTGCGTTTCTGCATTTATAAAGCTTAAACAAATTTCATTATATTTTAAATAATTTAAAATATTTAATAGGGAAATAATAAGATTTAACGCTATAATGAGAGGAAATATGAGAAAATCAAAATTAATCTTTTTAAGTTTAGGGACAATTGCAACAGCACTAATGTCAACTAGCGTAATGAGTAGTAGTTGTGTTAATCCAAATCTTGAACCTCAAAGATGAGAATATGAGTACAAGGATAATGAACTTGAAAAATTCAAAGAATATTATTTAGATAAAGAAAAAGAATTTTTAGCAACATATGTTTTAATTTCACAAGACACAAAAGCTGAGTACATTTCAACTGGATGAAAAGGTATTCTAAAAGAAAAAATGGATGCTTTTAAAAAAGTGTTGAATGAAGCCAAAACAATTACTGACGAAAACAAAATTGCTGAAGCAAAAATAAAATTAGATAATGCTTTTAAAGAATTAGATAACGGAGCTATTGCAGGTTTAGGATATAATAGCGTTGATGAGTATATTAACGAACAAAGAAATAGCATTGCAGAAGCAGGCGGAATTAGAAATTATATACAAAAAGAATTGGATAATTATACTGATGGTTGTTTTATAGCCGATTATGATGGATTAGAACCAGACAAAATTAATTTATATCAAAAAGCATTTCCAAAAAAACCTTTTGACGAATTAGTTAAAGCGGCAGAAATTTTTGTAAAAGCTAAAACTCCAATTGAAAAATATAATGCTTTCAGATGATTAGCTGGCTTAATCAACATATTACCTGTTCATTTAGTACAAGGCACGCAAAAATATATGACACCTTTTAAATATGGCGAAGAAATTGATGAAAAAGATGATGATATGAAGGATATCATTGCAGCTTTAGCATGATTTCCTGGGTATGTATATCCAAAAGATTATAAAATGCATATGCACAAAGTTAGCGAAGAGCCAAAATGGGATGTATCCGATTTATTTTTAGGTCAAATGGGGCTTAATGTGAATAAATATTCAGTAAACCTAACAATTGTTAGTCAAACTGATGATGAAGAAAAAGGAACTAGAACTGTCAAAATTAAAGCTGAAAAAAATGGTAAATTTAAAGAGAAAGATGTTGTTGTTGGCGGGTTCTTGACAAAAGAACAAGAACAAAAAAATAATGCATTAAAAGAACAACATAAATTAATGAAACTAGAATTTCCAACCAAATTTACTAATCAAAAAGCAAGCGATGTGTACAACGAATATCAATACTTAAGTAGATTTTTTATAGAATTACCCGAAGTTCATCAATATCTAGATGCTAATAATTTAGGATGTATGATTGATAACGTCGAATATGATGATAATAAAAAAGAATGCTATGCTCATATTATTGTTTATGATCTTTTACAAGAAACATGTTTTAAAACAACAATAAAAATAACAGGATTTAAATAAAAATAAATTACAAAATAAATTATTTAATTTATGAGAGGAAATATGAGAAAATCAAAATTAATCTTTTTAAGTTTAGGGTCAATTACCACTGCTCTTGTAGCAACTAGCTCATTTAGTTGCAGTTGTTTAAATCCTAATCCGGAACCTAAAAAAACCATAATTAAAGAAAGTCAACTTAGAAAATTTAAAGCATATATTGCAAGCAAAGAAGAAGAAATTTCGAAAATATATGTTGTAATCTTAAAAGGCACAACAGCAGAATGAATTTATTCAGGCCAAAAAGGTGTTACAAAAGAAAAACTGGATTCTTTCACAAAAGCATTGAATGAGGCTAAAAAAGTTACTGACGAAAACAAAATTGCTGATGCAAAAATAAAATTAGATAATGCTTTTAAAGAGTTAAATAATGGTGCTATTGAGGGGAAAAAATTTCTTACCGAAAAATTAGAATTTCATAGAATTAAATGGCAGATTTTAACTGCCGCAAGTATAGAAAATTATCTTTTAGAAAAGATATTGAACTTGCAATTTATTGTAGTAGATAACGATGTAAGGGATCCGCATAAAATCAATTCCAAACAAATAGCTTTTTCAAAAAGAGAGTTTGATCGTTATGTTAAAGCAATAGAAAAACTTCTACAAGCAAAAACAACAATTGAAATGATTGAAGCATATGCCATGTTAAAAGGGGCTTTGGAAGAGGTTAAGTTAGATGGAGTTCGCGGAGAAAATTCATATATAATACCTTTTGAGTATGGCAAAGAAATTGATGAAAAAGATGATGATATGAAGGATATCGTCACAAGTTTAGCTTTAATTCCAAATGTTGTATATAGCCCAAAATATCCTAGGGTAAAAATAAGCGAAGAACCGCAATGAAATGTCTATGATCTACTTGCAAAATGTTATGTAAATTTAAACGGATATGCAGTAAATCTAACAATTGTTAGTCAAACTGATGATGAAGAAAAAGGAACTAGAACTGTCAAAATTAAAGCTGAAAAAAATGGTAAATTTAAAGAAAAAGATGTTGTATTTCACGGATTTGAATCAAAAGAATCAAAACAAAGAAGCGACGCTCTTAAAGAGAAACATAAATCAATGAAACTAGAATTTACAACCCAATATACAGATAAAAAAGCAAGTGAGGCTTATGAGATATATGACCATGAAGATGTAGTTGCAAAAGAATTACCAGAATTAATTCAATATTTAAATGATAATAATTTACATTTTGGTCATGCAGAACCAACATTTGATGATGCTAAAAAAGAAGTCTATCTTAACATTCATATTGCAGAAGCTTTCGGTGCATATTTTGAGACAACAATAACAATAAAAGGGTTTAAATAAAAGATGCCCCGTGAAAAATTTGTGGGCGAATTAAATTAAATTGAATAAAGCAAGTCATTGCGGCTTGCTTTTTTCTTGCATAAGTTTAAAGCATTGTGCAAGCAACACAATTTTAAAAAATGCTTATTGTATTATCTTTGATTACTTAAATGTATCAATAGGCAAGTGAAACCGTGTTTTGGTCCAAAATTTTCTTCGATGTTATGAAAAACGAGATACTTTATGTCCACGAATATGAATTTAAAGCTCTTGAAAATTTAGAACAAGCTACAAATTATTATCATAAGGCTAGAATAAAAGAACTGTTTACTTATCCGTTATAGACACTAGCCCAACGATTTAATATGTAAATAGATTTTATTTGGACTGACTTTAAGCACTAAGCACATTTATTGAGCTTCATTTTTTTACTAAAAATTAATTGCTTGTCAAAGTTTTTCATCGTCATAAAAATCTTCTAGTGGAATTTCTTTATGAACATCAATTCCATTTTCAATTATTTCTCAATTTTTATTAACTCCTTGATTATTTGAACTAAATGATATAGTAGTTCCATCGGGCAAAATTACTGGGACAATTGAGCAAGCACCGCCTCCGGATTTTTTTCCGACAATTAATCCAAGTTCCATATCATTGAAGACACTTACAAATTCATTTGCTGCTGAAAAGGTTAAATTACTTGTTAAAATAGTTCAGTTATAATCACTAGGGTCATAAGTTAAACTTTTTGAGCGATTTAGTTTGTATTTTGTTCATGCACTAACATTTCCCAACTTTTCAAATTCTCTAATTGCTATATTATCATTTGTTAAAAATCCGAGTGCTTTTATCATCGCAGAAACATATCCACCACCATTTTGACTAAGATCTATAACAATATTTTTAACACTACTTCCTTTTTCTTGAATTTCTTCCATAGCTTTTTTAAGAAGTTCATACGTGTCAATTAATCAGGGAGTAGTACTTGTTTCTAGTTCATGATTTGTTGCATTTTCAAAACCATCAAACGTTATTCTTGCCATGTCTTTGTAAAATGTTAGATATTCAGTACTTGTTCTACCAGCACTTAAAATATCACGTGAAGTTTTTGCTTCTTTTCTTACTGGTGAGTTTTGAATAATTGAATTAAATTCAGAAATTTTAGCATCTTTTCCATCAAAGAAAGAACGCATTTGAATTCATGAGTGACGGTCATTTAATTTATTATAAATAAAGTCAAAATATCCTTTGCTATATTTTGCGGGCTCTTGTGATAGAAGATTATCTTCAAGTTCATCGTTTTCTGATAGTTTTAATCATTCATTAAAGCTATTTGAATTAAGCTTTTCATCTCTTAGACCATAATAAAAGTCATAACTAAACGCTAAATGGTTAATACTATCTTGACGCATTTGAGCACTTTGAAGTTGAGTGGCAAAAAAGTTATTTCTAAAATCATTAATGTCAGCATCTTGATCGCTTAAACCAAAATAAACACCTGAATAATTATCTCCATTGAAATATAAACTATAGTAATTTGGAGAACAAAATAAACTATTAAAAATTGGATAAGGAATTAAAATATTGTTTTTGTAATTTAAAATGTCAAATCCATATTTATTAAGATCAAAAACAATTTTTCTACTTTTATCAAGGTTGCTTCAACTGTCAATAGTTCTTAAATGTTTCATATAATTTATTGTTTGTGAAGGAAAAGCAAAGTAAAAGAAGTTACTACTGTCAACATATATTTTGTTGTCTTTTCAATCAACAGTCATTCTATTCATAACGCTTGAAGGATCAATTGCATGTCATTGATTTGCAAATGGGTTCATAAATTTCATATGTTTTTCAGCTTGCAAAAAGCCATTCAATGTATGAATGGTGTCTCTTAAACTGATGTATGGAACAGCATTTTCCTTAATATAGTAGTTTCTAATTTTTCCTGGTTTAACATTGTATTGATTATTAAAGTTATTGAAAGGAATATCTTCTATTTTTACAATCTTATTATTGTCATTTAAATGCCAAGCACAAGATTGAACTACTAGAGGTAAGGGCACTGCCATTAATGTTAAAAATAATCCAATTTTTTTCATACTTTAATTTTAAAACTTTTTCTTCAAATTTATATTCAACCTAAATTTCAAATTGAAAATTAGCAATTTTTGTGTAAACAAAAATCAAAAGAATTAACAATACTTTAGCTGAATTCAAATTCAATTTTTAATTAATAAAAAATGTAAAAAACATTTAAAATAAAGAAGAAATTTGAAATTTTAGCAAGGAATCAAAATTATTACTTTTTCAATAAAATTATAAATTTGTTAAAATAGTGTATTATGGCAAAATTTATTGATGAAGTAGATCTTTTAGTACAAGCTGGAAAAGGCGGCAATGGTATCATCAGCTTTAGAAGAGAAGCTAATGTTGATCGTGGCGGACCTGACGGTGGAGATGGTGGAGATGGTGGCTCTATCTATTTTTTAGGCGACACTGGACAAAACACTTTACTTAATTTATATCTTGAAAAGCATTTGAAAGCAGAAGACGGAGAGAATGGAAAACCAAAAAATGCCTACGGCGCAAAAGGACAAGATTTAGTTGTTAAAGTTCCACTTGGAACAATGGTTTATTCTAATGGAAATTTAATTGCCGATGTAGTTAATGAAGAAAAATATTTAATTGCAAAAGGCGGAATTGGTGGCAAAGGAAATTTACATTTTAAATCAAGTAGAAATACTGCGCCAAGAATTTGCGAAAATGGAACTTTAGGCGAAAAGTTTGATTTACATTTAACTCTAAAAGTTCTTGCTGATGTTGGTTTTGTAGGAAAACCAAGTGCTGGTAAATCTACAATTTTAAGTTTAATTTCTAATGCTAAGCCAAAAATTGCTGATTATGAATTTACAACTTTAGTTCCTCAACTTGGGCTTGTAAAATATTATGAAAATAGTTTTGTTGCAGCCGATTTGCCTGGGATTATTAAGAATGCAAGTGAGGGTAAAGGACTTGGAATTCAATTTTTAAAACACATTGAGCGTTGTAAAGTTATTGCTCACATAATTGATTTTGGAAGTTTAGATAAAAATCCGATTGAAGATTATAAAATAATCAATAATGAATTAAAATCTTATAATCTAAGGCTTGAAAAATTGCCACAAGTTGTTATTGCCAACAAAAGTGACCTTGAAGGATTTGAAAAAAATTTAAAAACTTTTAAAGCAAAATTTCCTAAAGTAAAAATTGTTGAAAATTCAGCATTTATAAATCCAAATATCATTGAAATTAAAGGTGAAATTTGAAAAATTTTACAAAAAGTAAAAGATATAAATACCGAAAAAGCAAAAGACGAAGTTGTAGTAATTAAATTTAGTCAAGACCCGATTAAAATCAATAAACTTAATGCAAATACTTGAGAAATTTCTGGTGAAAATGTTTATAAAATCTATGACAAAATACCTTTAGTTTCACGTGATAATCTTTGAAGATTGAACGCGAAGCTAAGAGATTTGGGTGTATTTGAACTTATTAAACAAACCGGCGTTAAAAACGGAGACACTATAAAAATTAGAGATTTTGAATTTACTTGAGATGAAGAAAACTTTTAACTTAAAAAAATTCTTTTTTGATTTAGTTTTTTTAGTTTTCAATTATAATAATAAGGCAATAATTGCAATGTTAGCAGTGGAGAAGTAGCTCAGCTTGGTAGAGCGCTTGGTTTGGGACCAAGTGGTCGCAGGTTCGAATCCTGTCTTCTTCACCATTTATGGGGGGGTAGCTCACCTGGCCAGAGCGCCTGCCTTGCACGCAGGAGGTAGAGGGTTCGAGTCCCTTCCTCTCCACCATGGCACTGTAGCTCAGTTGGTTAGAGCGTCCGGTTCATACCCGGAAGGTCAAGAGTTCGACCCTCTTCGGTGCTACCAAATGTGATTCAGCTCAACAGGGCTACCTATTAAGTGGACCCATAGCTCAATGGTTAGAGCAACCGGCTCATAACCGGTCGGTTACAGGTTCGAGTCCTGTTGGGTCCACCATGGGCAATTACCCAAGCGGCTGAAGGGAGCAGTCTTGAAAACTGCCAGGGGCTTCACG
This sequence comes from Metamycoplasma subdolum, assembly GCF_033546815.1. Classification (NCBI taxonomy): domain Bacteria; kingdom Bacillati; phylum Mycoplasmatota; order Mycoplasmoidales; family Metamycoplasmataceae; genus Metamycoplasma; species Metamycoplasma subdolum. The sequence continues at coordinate 418,335 of NZ_CP137846.1, read as the reverse complement.
GCCCGCGGGGGTTCAAATCCCTCATTGCCCGCCAGATAGCGGAGTAGAGCAGTTGGCAGCTCGTCGGGCTCATAACCCGAAGGTCATTGGTTCAAATCCAATCTCCGCAACCATTGGTCCAGTGGTAAAGTGGTTTAATACGCTTCCCTGTCACGGAAGAGATCGCGGGTTCAATTCCCGTCTGGACCGCCATTGGCTCTGTAGCTCAGTTGGTAGAGCAACGGACTGAAGCTCCGTGTGTCGCTGGTTCGATTCCTGCCGGAGCCACCATATGCACCTTAAATGGTGTGTTTTTATTTCCCTTCTTTTTAAAATCAAATTTATAAAAGATTAAAAGCAACTCATAATAAAAGTTGCTTTTCTTTTTTACAAAAAAGATATATTAATTTGTTAAACAATTGAAAAATTAACTTTTTAAAAACTTATTTTATTTAAAAATAATTAGTCTATAATTTAAATGCTATGGAAACTGCAATTCAAATTTTTGGAGTACTTGGTGCTCTAACGACAGTTGGATTGGGAATTCCACAATTGGTTCATCAAATTAAAACCAAACATACACCTAAAGTGAATTTCTTATCATTTTGAATATTTTATATTGGTATTTTAATTTGAGTTGTTTTTGGGGCATTTGACCCTAATGGACTATGACAAGTCTTTGGTTCAAACTTATTGTGTATTCTAATCTATACTGCTACTATTTATTACTTATATAAATACTACCCTGACAAAAAGAAAAATACAATGGCTTTGGTGTGAACAGGAATAGCTATAATCATGTCCCTATGTGCAATAGTTTCAGGAATCTATATTTACAAACTTGCAACAGGCGACAAAAGATTTGATATTTCAAAAGAAGCAAGCACAGTGATTGGAGCAATAGCACCAGCACTTTCAACATTAGCATTTTTACCTCAAACTATTATTGCATTAAAGAGAAAAAGTTTTGAGGGAGTAAGCCCATACATGCCATTAGTCTTCTTAATAAATAACGCTTGATGAACAACTCAATTTTCATTAATTATTGCAAGCGGAAGACCTGACGCGATAAGTGTTATTCCGCCAATTATTTGACAAGTTATTTCTTCAATTGTTTATGGTTTTCAATTTATTGCTATTCAAATTTGAAGAACAAAACAAAAGAAATTGAAAGCTCTTGAAGAAGCAAAAACTACTATTTTACCTGTTGAGATAAAAGAAGAAGTTTTACCTGCTTCACCTTCAATGATAAAAGCAACATTTATTGAAGATAGCAAGATTGAAAATAGCGTGATACAAAATAAAGAATAAAGGAAACAGACCTTTATTCTTTTTTATATTTAATTTTTAAATTTCTTCATTATTTAAGAATAAATTTCAAATTACTTATCATCAATAATTTCAGATAATTTTAAGCAAAATAAGAATTTTGATTCTTCATATTTTCCGCCATTTGGGTAGTTTATAATACTAAATTTAAATGGAGTTTTAATCTCAAAGTTTTTGTCCAAAATAATATCAAGAATTTTTAAATCAAAAACATATTTATTATTGTTGTATTCAATTGAAAATTCTTGGCTTTTAATTGTTAAGAATTTATTTTTATTATTAAATCTAAATCTTTCAATTTTATTTCAAACAGCACCTCTTTGGATTTTCCTAGTTCTAAGTTCTTCACTTCAGTTTATATTGATATCATGAATCAGTTCTATTTTTTTAGCAACTTCTTTATCTAAAATCATTGAAATCATATTGTAATTTAAGTGAGGTTCACCAAGAGAAGGCATATTAAATATATTGTCTATTCCAAGCTTGAATGAGAAAAGATTTAAAACAACTTTATCTTTATAGTAGTCTAAAATATTTGAACCTTTGCCAATTACTATTTTAAATTCAAAGTCTTCAAACATTTTTTGGTGATTGTTTCTAAAACCCAAAACGTTATCTTCATAAATTGCTTCATATTCTCAAATTTTGTTGTCCAATATTTTGTCAATTTTTCTTGTCAAAGTCTTTTCTAAAAAAGTAATACATGCAGAGGAAAGAAGGCTAGTTGGAAGTAAAGTTAGAGGCAAAACCAAAGGCAATAATTTTATTTTTTTCATATTTTCCTTCCTTATAAATTAATAATTTTATTAAACATTAAATTAATTTTAATATCTGCTAACTCATATCCATCATCAATTTCATCTTTAACTTGATTAAAATTGAATGATAAGCTAGTTTGATTATTTTTATTTTTATCTAAAATAATTTTTATACCTGAACTAATTTTTACAATTTCTTTAGAATTTCTAAGTTTGTAATCTGAAGCACTAATAGAAAGTGTTTTAGTTTCTTTATCAAATGAATATCGTGCTCAAGGAACATGGACATTATCTCGCATGAATCTAAAATCTTTTAATGCATCTTTTCAATTTGGGCCAATATCTTGAATAAGCCCAATTTCCTTGGCAATTTCTTTTGTAATTATTAATGCAATAACAGGTTCTAACTCATTTTTATAAATAGTTCTATATTCATATTGATGCATTTGTTTTTCAACTGGAATAAAATCTAACATTAAATAATCTTTGTAATATTCTTTTAATTTTCAATTAATTCCAACAGCAACTTTGCATGCAAAGTTTTTGAAATTTTTACCCTCTTTATGTGCAAACTGATCTTCAACGCTTGCAACTTTTGCATCATATTCTCAAATGTGTTCGCCAACAGTTTCCTTAGCAAGTTCACTCTCTTGATTATCATCAAAACATGCAGTTGAGATTAGTGTAGTTGGTATTAGTGCTAAAGAGCTCAAACATATTAAGTTCAAAATCTTTAATTTCATGATTTATCTCCAAATTTGATTTTATTTATATAGAATATATTTTCCATTTTATTCTTTAATAAAGCATTAAAAATAAAACTAATAAAATTATAAAATGGTTAGTTTTAATATAAAAATGCTCAAATTTGTTTCGTAACTTACGCATGAAATAAATAACTTATAGGTTATTTTATTTGCATTTATTCAAAAATTGAAATATGTTTAAGTTGGAAAAAAAGTGTCTTGGTATATATAAAAAAACAAAGCATTTTTTTGCCTTGTTTTATAATTATTGAATTACTTTATTTAATTTTAATGTTGATGTTAAATTAATAGTTCCTTCGTATTCATCACTAAACTTTATAAATATCATACCCTTGAATTGAGTTGAGACATTTGACGATTCATTTAGTGTAAATTCTCCATATGATAAACTAAATCTAACCATTCTCTTATCATTTTTAACTAAAATTCCTGATGATTTGACTGTTACTATTTTTTCTTCTTCATTAATAGAGAGATGATTATCAAATTGGTTAATTTTATTTAATTTTCTAGATTTTTTTAAACTTTCTAGTTGCTTTTCTCAGCCAGCATCAGTTTTTTCATATAAACCTGCGATCTTCCCAAAATCTTTTTTAAGAATTAAAGCGAAAACATTTATTTTATCATTGTTTAAAAAAAGGCGTTTCTTTTAAAAATTCTTCATCTATTTTATCATTCCTATGTTGTTGCCTTACTAAGGCAATATCTATAACCAAATAATCCTTGTAATTTTCTTGTAATTTTTCAAGCTTGCCGATATCAAATTTATAAAAGTAATCCTTGAATTTATATTTGATTTTATCAATCTCTAAAAAATCATCATACTTAACCTCAGCATTATACTCTCAGATTTTTTCTCCAATTGCTTTAATATAAGACTCTTTGTCTTCTTCTTTCTCTTTTTTACAAGAAGTTGAAATTGAAACTGTCGTCATAAACGGAAAAAGTGACAAACATACTAATGCTAGTTTATTTCTTTTCATGTTATATTCCATTCAAATTCATATCTTTTGTTTTAAATCAAAATTCAAAACTGATCATATTATAGAGAGTTGAATTTGTAACACATTATGAGTCAATAAATTAAATTAGTATTAGCAAAATAAATAACTTATAGGTTATTAAATTAGATATTATTTGCATATAAGCAATTTTTAAAAACTTAAAGAGATTAACAATTATTTAATTACTAATTTGTTTTTAATTTTCTTCTTTATTTAAAATGAAATTTTTAATCTTTAAGTTTGCAAATTATAGAAATCATTAAGTGGCTGAATTTAAATTATTTTATTGTTTTGAAGCAAGAAAATTTATCATTTTTTGTTTTCTGCAAAAAAAAAAAAAAAAAGGATTTTTTTGTCAAAAATGTATCTATTTTGCATCAAACAAAAATCAAAATATTTATCTAATTGATAATTTTTTTTATGCATTTTTATGCATATAAATTTTAACTATACTAGTAAAAAAAAAGGAAAAACATGCAAATATGAAAAATAAATAAAAAGTCAAGAACTATAGGCACAATTATTGAATCGATATTAATTGGTATATTAGCAATTTTGTTTGTGATTCTTGCAGTTAAAACATCTGATGTGTTGACTGTTCTGACCTCTGAAAACAAAGCGTTAATAAATTTTCTTAAGCTATTTAAAACTTCAAATGATGTTGAAGGCCTTGAAGAGGCGAGAAATTTAGCTCATATTTTAGCAATAATTGCTTCTTCTGCACTTTTTGGATCACTAATTTATGACATTACAATGTACGTTATATTTTTAAGCACCAAAGATATTGAATTAAATCCTAATTCAAATTCATTTCAAATTGTTAACAATGTTTCAACTAAAACTATTGAATATTCTCAAATTAAGGATGTAAAAGTAAAATTTGGATCTGTAGTGATTTCTTTATATAATAAATTTAGAAAAATCAAATTACCAATGGAGAAAAAAGAAAAATTTGTTGAAGAATTATTAAAACTTAAAAATATAAATAGTATCCAACAAATAAGCTAAGCAAAAAAATAGCTTCTAACGAGGCTATTTTTTTTCGTCAAATAGTAGTTTTGCACTGTTTAAATATGCTCTTAATAAACCTGATTTTCCAAGTTTTATTCCGCCGAAATAACGGACAATAAAAATTCCTTTATTTATTAAGTTTTTCTTTTCTAAATATAAATAAATTGGAAGACCTGCCACTCCCTTAGGCTCTCTATCATCACTAAAACCATTTATTTTATTTCCGTCATTATCTTGGCAAATATAAGCATAAACAATATGCCTTGCTTTTTTATGCTCTGCTCAAAGAGAGTCAAGGATATTTTTTGCTTCTTCTTTATTATTAATATCTAATAGATAACTTATAAATTTTGATTTTTTAATTTCATAAATTTTCATACAAAAATTATAGTTTTTAATTATGGTAAAATTTAAAACATGCTAAAAATAGAAGTGAAATATGCAGAAAGAATTGACAAATATATTGCCAATAATTCTGAAGTTACAAGAAATGATATTCAAGATTTAATTAGTGAAGGTTGTGTTTTTGTTAACGGAGTAAAAATTAACAAAAACAAATTTATTGTTAAAGAAAATGACGTAATTGAAATAACTCGCCTGATTGATAAAACTGTAAATATAAAAGAGCAAAATATCGAGCTTGATATTGTCTTTGAAAATGACGATTTATTGATTATTAATAAACCAAGTGGTATGGTAGTTCACCCTGCACCAGGCCATCATGAAAGTACTTTAGTTAATGGTTTAATTTATCATTTTAAAAATAATTTATCTGATGTAAATAATTTAACTAGAATGGGAATAGTTCATAGAATTGATAAAGATACAAGTGGGCTTTTAATTGTTGCTAAAAATAATAAAATTCATAATTATTTAGCAAGTTTGCTTAAAAAACATGAAATAAAAAGAACTTATATTGCTATTTGTGACGGCAAAATTATAAATAAAATTTTAAATATTGACGCTCCTATTGGAAGAGATATTAAAAATAGACAAAAGTTTGCGGTAACTGATCAAAATAGTAAACAAGCTTATACAATTGTTGAGGTTCTAGGCTATTTAAAAATTGACGGGAAAGATAAAACTTTAGTCAAATGCAATTTAAAAACCGGAAGAACTCATCAAATAAGAGTTCATCTTGCTTATATTAAACATCCAGTTTATGGTGATCCAATTTATAATAAAAAAATTGATGATTTTAATCAAAGACTTCACGCTCAAGAACTTGAGTTTATAAATATTGACGGGCATAAAATTCAAGTTTCCTGTCCTCTTCCAAAAATAATGGATGATGAATGTAAAAATTTAAACAATTAGAATAAAATATATAAATAACTTATAATTTTTTTATAAAGTAAGGAGAGAAATGAACCCAGAATTAATTCAACCTGAGTATTATTCAGTTCAAGAAATGTATGATAAAACCAAGTCAAAAACTTTGGCTCCGTTTATTTCATTTCTAAGCATTTTAGTTATAATAATTTCAATTTATTGTGCAGCTTTAATTTGACTTTCAGTAAATTATGATTATGTTACAAATGAATATAGAAATTATTTTTCATCTCAAGGAGTAACTGGAGATCTTCATACACATATAAAACTACTTTTAATGAGAAAAACTATTGTTGGAAGTGCTTCACTTTGTTTTAATGTTGCTATTTTTATTTGATTTGTGGTTGAACTTTCAAAAACTATTAGAGCTAAGGATTTTGCTAAGTTTTCACGCATTTTATTATCAATAACTTGAGGCTATATTTTATTAATAACTTTTGCTAACCTTTTCCAAGGATTTTCTTTTATCAAAGTTAAATTTGATATTACTTCAATTTTATTAATGACAAATACAATAATCATCATGATAGGTCTTACAATGTCACATATTTTTGTAAGAAGAACTGTAAATAAATATATGGTTCTTGATGCTCAAATTAAAATTGCTCAAACCCAAAATGATCCAAATAGTATTTTTAATCAATTTTTTGGACAATTTCCAAATCAAAATGCTGATCAAAATAATAATGAAAATAATAAGATTGGTGGAATTTTTGCAGCCGCCGCTGCTTCAACTCAGGCGTTGCATTCAGCTGGATCAAGTTATAGAATGAAATTGGAAATGTTAAGCGAAGAACAGCTTAAAACTATGGCTAAAAAATTAAATATTTTTGGAGCCGAATCATTCTCAAAAGATCAACTTGTTGAAAAAATTAGTCAAATTTTTGAAGAATCACAACCAATTAAACCTGAAGAAAATAAAACCGAACTTAGCAATGAAAATTTAGATGATAAAAATCAAGACAACGATTCAAATAATCTAAATTAAGGAGAGATATGGAAATTTTAAATTTATCTGGAGCAAGTGCCGTAGCACAGCCTGGAAAAAGTAAATATTCTGGGTCAATAGGACTTGTAGTTTTAACGCTACTTTTAGTTCTAAGTTTATATTGAGCCGTAAAATTTTTAATTAATTTTAAAAGAAGCATTAATAAAACGAAAGATGTTTTAGGCAACTATCGCCTTATTCCTTACGTGCAAGGTTTTAACCCTAAATCTAGTTCATTTTTTACATATTTAATTAATAATTTCTTACTTATTTCAATTGCTATTGTTACAACAGTACTTGTTAGAAGAACAATTATTAATGCCCAAAAAGCCGGCGAAAAAGTATTTGAAAATATGTACGTTATTGGCTTTATTGCAATTGCCGCACTTACTTTATTAGTTTGTCTATCATTCAATTTTGCCTTAGTTGCTCTTTTCAGAAAAGGCTTTAAAGATTCAAAAGTTAAAGCAGGCAAAAGAGTTAAAGAAAATAAACTAAAATCATTGCTTGAAGAAAATCTTTATCCAAGTCTTGAAATTCAAGAATATCCTAACTCAATTAAACTTGATATTGAAAAAATGCAAGCGGAAAATCCACTTGCCACAAGAGTAATTTCTAAATTTCTATTTCATTACAACAATTTAAATTCAAAAAAAATTAATGTAAAATATCGCACCTTTTTAGATCAAATGTTTAAGATGAAATTCTTTGAAGAATCTAATAAATTTATTGAAGAAAAACAACAAGAAGAAGCAAGAATTCTTAACGCATCTTCACCAAAAAATGAGCTTTCAAAAGTTGAAGAAGAAATCATTTGAATGGACAAAGCTGATGCGAAAGCTAAGATTATCAAAGAGTTTAACGAAAGTGATGCATCTAAACTTTCTAAAAAAGAATTTGATAAACAATATGAAGAATATTTATATACAGTAAGAAGTCAAGACCCACTTTATGCTAACGTTAGAAGAAACAACTGACTAACTTATTTAGATGCTGATATTGAAGATTTATTTTACAATCCAACTTCTTCAGTAATTTATCAACTTAAAGAAGACGGCGAAATTTTTGAAAAATCAATTCCTGAATTTTTCATTGAATATCAGGGTTATTTGAAAAACAAATTTTTAAGAAATCTATAATATTTCACTAACAAAAATCATGGACTGAGTGCCATGTTTTTTAATCAAAAATTCTTAAAATAAAAAAAATAAAAAAATTACTCAACACCGGCTAAGTTGTTGTATAATTAACTAGTATTTATTAAGTCACAAGCTAATTAAATAATTAAAAAATGAAAGGAAAAACATGCCTACAATTAGCCAATTAATTAATAGCGGGCGGAAAAGCAAAACAACAAAATCTAAAGCACCTGCTTTAGGTATGATGTTTAACTCTTTACAAAAAAGAGAAAAGAAAATTCCTAGCCCTTTTAAAAGAGGAGTATGTACTCGGGTAGCAACAATGACTCCTAAAAAACCTAACTCAGCAATTCGTAAATATGCCCGTGTTAAACTTTCAAACGGACAAGAAGTTACAGCATATATTCCTGGCGAAGGTCACAATTTACAAGAACACTCAGTAGTATTAATTCGTGGTGGTAAAGTTAAAGATTTACCTGGAGTTAGATACACCATCGTTAGAGGAACACAAGATGCATCAGGTGTTGAAAAAAGAAAACAAGGACGTTCAGTTTATGGAACTAAACGCCCAAAAGCTAACTAGAAAGTTAAAGTAAGGAGATATTATGTCAAGAAAACACAAAGCACCTGTTAGAGATGTTTTAGCAGATCCAATCTTTAACTCAAAAATTATTACTAAATTAATCAACACAATTATGCTAGATGGTAAAAAATCAGTTGCTGAAGCCATCTTATACGATGCATTTGAAATTATTAAAACTAAAACAAACAAAGAACCAATGGAAGTATTTTTACAAGCACTTGAAAATATTTCACCTCAACTAGAAGTTAGAACCAGAAGAGTTGGTGGATCAAACTACCAAGTACCTTGCGAAGTTAGTGCAAAAAGAAAACAAACTTTAGCATTAAGATGATTAATCCAATACGCTCGTTTAAGAAACGAAAAGACTATGAAAGAAAAGTTAGCACATGAAATTATTGATGCTTCTAATAAAATTGGAGGCTCAATTAAGAAAAGAGAAGACACCCATAAAATGGCTGAATCTAATAAAGCATTTGCTCACTTTAGATGATAGAATTGTATTATATATAAATTAGGAATAGTTATGGCAAGAGATTACGATTTAAAAATTTACCGAAACATTGGTATCATGGCTCACATTGACGCCGGAAAAACAACAACAACCGAAAGGGTTCTATACCACACTGGAAAAATTCACAAAATTGGTGAAACACATGATGGTGCTAGCCAAATGGACTGAATGGTTCAAGAACAAGAAAGAGGTATTACTATTACCTCAGCTGCTACAACAGCATATTGAAAAGGACACAAAGTTCAAATTATTGACACCCCAGGACACGTTGACTTTACAATTGAAGTTGAAAGATCACTTCGTGTACTTGATGGAGCAATTACTGTTTTAGATGCTCAATCAGGTGTTGAACCTCAAACTGAAACAGTTTGAAGACAAGCAACAAACTATCACGTACCTAGAATCGTTTATGTTAACAAAATGGATAAAGCAGGTGCTAACTTTAAAGCTTCAGTTGAATCTTTAAGAAAACTTTTAGCTGCTAATGCACATGCAATTCAATTAAACATTGGTGAAGAAGCTCAATTTGAAGGAATTATTGATTTAGTTGAAATGAAAGCTTACAAATATGATGGTAAGCAAGATGAAAACGCAGTTGAAATTCCAATTCCTGATCATTTAAAAGAAGAAGCAATTTTAATGAGAAGCTCACTAGCTGAATCAGTTGCTGACTTTGATGAACATATTATGGAACTTTTACTTGAAGAAAAAGAAGTTCCTGCTGATTTACTTAAAAAAGCAATTAGAAAAGCTACTTTGACTTCACAATATTTCCCAGTAGTTTGTGGAACATCATTTAAAAACAAAGGTGTTAAACTTATGCTTGATGCAGTAGTTGATTACCTTCCAAGTCCTATAGACATTCCACCTATGAAAGCATACAAAGGAGAAACTGAAATTGCAATTCCAGCTTCAGATGATGAATTCTTTTCAGCTTTAGCTTTCAAAGTAATGAACGACCCTTATGTTGGTAACTTAACTTACTTTAGAGTTTATTCAGGTGTTTTAAACAAAGGATCATATATTATTAACTCAACTAAAGGTGAAAAAGAAAGAATTGGAAGAATCTTATTAATGCATGCAAATAGCCGTGCTGATGTTGATGAAGTTAGAACTGGTGATATTGCTGCCGCTGTTGGACTTAAATTCACAACAACTGGTGACACATTAATTGATGAAAAACATAAAGACATTGTGCTTGAAAATATGAACTTCCCTGAACCTGTTATTTCGCAAGCACTTGAACCTGCATCAAAAGATGCAAACGAAAAACTGTCACTTTCTTTACAAAGACTAGCTGCAGAAGATCCAACCTTCAAATATTGAACCGACGAAGAAACTGGTCAAACAATTATTGCTGGTATGGGAGAACTACACCTTGACATTATTTGTGACCGTCTAAAAAGAGAATTCAAAGTTTCAGTAAATGTTGGTGCTCCTCAAGTTTCATACCGTGAAACTATCACTAAATCTGCTGAAGTTGAAGGAATGCACAAGAAACAATCAGGTGGTCGTGGACAATATGGTCACGTATGAATTAAATACGAACCAAATCCTGACAAAGGTTTTGAATTTGTTGACAAAATTGTTGGTGGTAAAATCCCTAAAGAATACATCAAATCAATTGAAAAAGGATTACGTGAAAAAATGGCAATTGGTATCCTTGCCGGTTATCCTTTAATTGACCTAAAAGCAACATTATTTGATGGATCATACCACGAAGTTGACTCTTCAGAACTTGCTTATAAAATAGCAGCATCTAAATCACTTACCAAAGGTCGTGAATTACTTGGAACCGTATTGCTTGAACCTATTATGGATGTTGCCGTAGTTGTTCCTGAAGATTTTTTCGGTGATGTTATGGGAGATATTTCTAGACGTCGTGGTCAAGTTCGTGACAACGAAACTAGAAATGATGGTGCTCATGTAATTAAAGCTTTTATTCCTCTTTCAGAAATGTTTGGTTATGCTACTGAACTTAGATCTATGACAACTGGTCGTGGAACTTACCAAATGTGATTTGATCATTATGAAAAACTTCCTCGCAACTTAGCTGACGAAATCATCAAAAAACGTGGTGGAAAAGTTAAAGTTGACGAAGATTAACAACCTTAATAATAATTAAAGATAAACCTTCCCTCAAGGTTTATTTTTTATTATATTTTTCCTAAAAAATCAATTAAATCAACATACAAACTATCTTTAAATATTTCCAAATAAGATAACATAAAAGTTATTTATTTTAGTAATAAAAAACATTGAACAAGTCTTATTATTTTTATAGATTTTTAATCAATTAAAATTAAAATGGTTTTAAATTAAAATTAAAACCAAAAAAAATAAAAACTCAAAAAAAGGATGTAATATGCTTCCACAGGATGCAGTTATACAAAAAAATGAAACTGAAAGAGTTGATTATTTTATAAAACAAAATAGTCACAAAATCAGTCAAATTACACCTTATTTAAAACATAATATAAAAGATTATATAAAGTATTTGGAATTGAAAATTTTTAGTTACAACGAAAAAACAAACTATGAAATTGAGGATATAAAATTTGTTTGTGATAACTTTAAAAACCCATATGTTCTAGCCGTATTTAAACCAATTGGATATATGCTTGTATCTTTAATAAACAATGAATGTGTTGTTGTTGATATGTTTGCTGAAAATAAAAAATTTAATGATTTTTATTTTACTAGAAATTCAAATAGAATGGTAAATTTTGATTTGGATACTTTTAGAATAACCAACAATGAAGTCAGAAGCTTAGAAAATAATCAAAAAGATAATTATATTCTTAAAAATCTTAAAACTTATTTTGTGAATATTAATGAAACTTTAAATAATAAAAAACTAAATAATAATAAAAAAATGGCTGCAAAAGTTTCATGAATGACAAAAAGTGTTATCAATTCTGATGGCTATAATTATGACCCGCTTTATCGTTTTTTTATCGCAGAAAAAGAAGTACCTCATGCTTGGTGATTTAAACTTGCCGAAATTGCGGAAAGTTTTGGATATCAAGAACAAAAAACGTTAAAAGAACATTATTCAAAACTTGCAGAAAATGAGCATAACCCTGAATTAAAAGCCATGTATGAATGAAGGATTACAAAATGCGAAGAGTTCATTGATACTGGCTTATGCCATTATATAGGGCTAGGCATGCTTTTACTATATGCAGAATTTTTTAAAAATTATGGTGTATTTTCAGATTTACAAGTAAAAAAATATTTGAAGAATAAAGAAAATCAACCAATTTATGATTTTTTTAACAAACCAAAGCCTCCAATTGTAACAGAGGATTTTGTTGGCGATTTATGGTTAAAATACGGAAAAGGTGCGATTTTCACTACATCTCTTTATATGAAGCAAGTTGTTCAAGCTTTTGAGGGTGATAGAAAAAACCCAAATGAAGAGTGACCAATAAGTGTTCATAGAAGATCAGCGGGATGAATAAAACCATGAAAATGAATAAGAGATGGACACCCTTGTTTAGTTTTTGGAACTGGAATACCAAAATTTTCAATATCTAATGCTAATTCAAGGAGCATATCTGACCTTAAAAGCGGGCATGGTGTGGTAGTTTATGGTACGCACGAAAATGGAAGAAAAATGTTGTGCCATTATGGTTGAGCAAGACATTCGCAAGTTTTACTCTCTAAAAATTTAGCTGGTCAATTATGACTAGTTGGTTTAAAAGAATGAGGAAAGGTGAGAGAACCTAGAAAACATTTCACTTGAAAAGACGGACGCAAAACTTCAGGTTGGGAGACAAATTAATATGAAAAAACACTGAAATTTATTATTTTTAAATTCATTAATTTTATTGCCTGCACCTTTAATTGCGGCTTCTTGCAATAAAAAAGATAATTCAGAACAAAAACTTGAAATCGCTAAAAATGTTATAGCCGATAAAATTTTTGAATATAAACTTACAAAAACTAAAATAATAACAAATAACAAAAATGTTGAAAATTTTACTTTTCAATTTGCTGTTGGAAAATTTGAGAAATTAAAGGCAAGATATTCTGATTATTTAATTTTTGATGTTTTTCCTTTCCACAAAATTAAAGCTGGAGAAATCAAACAAAACTATCATGAAATTAAGAAAGATTTTGTTGCTGCTATTATTCTCAGCAAAGAAGCTGCTAAACAAATTGGAATAATTAATGACATCGGCCCTGATTGAAAGGAACAACTAAAAAGTCTAAAAATTGGCAAGCTACATACAGCTAAATATAGACATTGAGATTTTTCTGAAGAAAAACAAAAATTAACTTTTTACAATAATTCATATATAGTTTACAAAAAAGATGAAAAAATAGAATTTCGTTTTTCAGATATTAGTTTTCTTTTAAACAAAAATATAAGTGAAAAATTAAACTTTAGGGTTGATTTAGTTTTCTCAGATGATAATAATAATGTTAGTTATTCACATCTTTGTTATGACATTAACCTTGAAAATATCATTGAATAATAAAAATCATTGTATAAAAAGGTTAAGAGTAATTTATTCTTAAACAAGGCTTTGTGGCCTTGTTTTTTAGTTTAAATTTATTACATTATTTTATCCTCAACAATGTTTTTCAAAAGAATTAATTCAATATAAACCTGCTATTAAAATTGGCAAATAAGATAACTAAAAAGTTATTTATTTTAGTAATAAAAAAACATTAAACAAGGCTTATTCTCTTTATGAGTTTTTAATCAATTAAAATTAGAATGGCTTTTAATTTAAGTTAAAACCAAGAAAATAAAAATTCAAAAAAGGATATAAATACTTCCACAGAATGTAATTATTCAAAAGGCCCAAACCGAATTTTAAGAATTTAATTTGGAAATTATGATTAATTTAACTTAAAGAATTAAAAAAAAGTGCTTGAACCTAGAAAACAGTTCACTTGAAAAAAAGATGTAATTCTTTAAGGTGAGAGACAAATTAATGTAATATGAAAAAAAGAAATTTAAATTTAATATTATTAAGTTCTCTTAGCTTGTTGCCAACAACCTTTGTGTTGAGTTCTTGTATGCTAAAAGAGAAAAAAATAAAACAAGAAATTGAAGAAATTATTGGCGACAAAATTTGAGAATATGATGCAGTTTTTAAGAATAATACTCCTGTCAAAATTGATAAAACTGATTTTGTTTTTAAAGATTATTTTCATAAATTCGCCATTGGAAAGTTAGAAAAATTAGAAGAATACTATAAAGATTATTTAGTATTAGATATTCACCCAACTTGAAATGTTTCTTATTTTAATCGTGATGATAAAACGGAATCAAAAAAAGATAATACAATTGCCATTATTTTAAAAAAAGAATTTGGTCAAGTTGTTGGATTATATGACAAAATTGACGGCAATTGAAAAGAACAATTTAAGAGTTTAGATATATTGAAAATTGGCTGATTAATGTTTAAAAAAGAGTACAAATTTTCTTTCAACGAAGAAGACAAAACATTGGCTTTCGCTTTATATCGTTATTTAATTTTTTACGGTAAAGAAAAAGAAGATGAAGAACTTAAAACAATGTATTTTCATATACATAACTCTAAATTTAGTTTAGATGAAAGGTCAAATATTAAAAGAACTCAATTTAAAGCAGATTTAGTTGTTGGATACATTATTAAAAAAACTGATGGAGTTTTAATTCCATTAGATGCTGAATTAAAATTGCTAAGAACAATTGATATGTAAAACAAAAGAAAGAAAAACAAGCATTAGAAAAATGCTTGTTTTGTTTTTTTAAACATATAAGTGAAAATTGTTTCAAATTTAATCACTAAAAGGTTATTTATTTATATCCTGAAAACTAAAGAAATATAATTAATTTTTTTGTAAATTTGTTTGTATTAAAATTTGTTTGGTTTTAACTTTATTAAAACTAAAAAACATTTAAAGAACAAAAAAAGAAGGAATGAAAAATGCTACCACAAGATGCAATAATTCAAAAAAATGAAACTGAAAGAGTTGATTATTTTATAAAACAAAATAGTCACAAAATCAGTCAAATTACACCTTATTTAAAACATGATATAAAAGATTATATAAAGTATTTGGAATTAAGAAGTAGAAATGAATTATACAGTTGCAATGGCGGGCACGCTGTTATTGCTGACGGCACTGATGATAATGAAACTAAACTATTGTGCCATTATGGATGAAGTGGATATTCTCAAATTCTATTATCTAGAACTTTATCAAGACAATTATGATTGGTTGGGTTAAAACCATGAGGGGTTAAAAAAACAACTCGTGAACACTTTTTTACTAATATTGATACCAAAATATCAGGTATGGACATAGGAGAGATATATAAGTATGAAAAAATGAAAATCAAATTTAATACTATTAAGTTCTCTTAGTTTATTACCTGCCACTTTGATTTCAAGCTCTTGTATGCTAAAAGAGAAAAAAACAAAACGAGAAATTGAAAAAATTATTGGTGACAAAATTTGAGAATATGATGCAGTTTTTAAGAACAATACTCCTGTTAAAATCAATAAAACAAATTTTATTTTTAAAGATTATTTTCATAAATTTGCTATTGGAAAGCTAGAAAAATTAGAGGAATATTATAAAGACTATTTAGTATTAGACATTCACCCAACTTGGAATGTTTCCTATTTTAAAAGCACTGATGAAACTGAATCAAAAAAAGATAACACGATTGCTATTATTTTAAAAAAAGAATTTGGCCAAGTTGTTGGTTTGTATAAAAAAATCGATGATAATTGAAAAGAGCAAATTAAGAACTGAACTATAATGAAGCTCGGTTGAATGCTGTTTAAAAGAGAGTACAATTTTTCTTTCAATAAAGAAGATAAAACATTGGCTTTCAATTTATATCATTATTCAATTATTTATGGTGATAATGCTGAAACAATGACCTTACAAATACAAAACTCTAAATTTAGTTTAGATGAAAGATCAAACATTAAAAGTACTCAATTTAAAGCTGATTTAATTGTTGGAGAAAATTTACAAGCAACTGAAGGAATTTCAATTCCGCTAGATGCTGAATTAAAATTGTTAAGAACAATTGATATGTAAAAAAACGATTTAATTATTAAATTAAAAACATGAAAACAAAACAAGAATTAGATAAATGCTTGTTTTGTTTTTTTAACTTGCAAATGCAAACTATTTCAAATTTAATAACCAAAAGGTTATTTATTTATATATACCCTAAAAAATAAAGAAATACAATTAAATTTTTATGAGTTTCTTTGTATTAAAATGTGTTTGGTTTTAACTTGAAATTAAAACTAAAAAACATTTAAACAACAAGAAAAAGGAATGAAAAATGCTACCACAAGATGCGATTATTAAAAAAGCAGAAACTGAAAGAGTGGATTATTTTATAAAACAAAATAGTCACAAAATCAGTCAAATTACACCTTATTTAAAACATGATATAAAAGATTACATCAAATATTTAGAATTAAGAATTTTTAGATATAACAAACAAGCTGATTATGAGATTAAAGATATAAAACTTGTTTTTGATAATTTCAAAAACCCATATATATTAGCAACATTTGAACCAATTGGTTTTATATTGGTTTCGTTAATAAATAATGAAGATGTATTAGTTGATATGTTTGCGGATACCGCGAATAACAAAATATTTAGTAAAATTTTTGCTAATGATAATTCAAAAGCTAGTTTTGATTTAGAATCATTAAGTCTAACTGAAAAAGAAATTATTAGTTTAGAAAATAAACAAAAAGATAATCAAATTCTTAAAAATCTCAAAACACTACAAATTGATATAAATGAAACTTTGAATGATGAAAAACTCAAACAAGAAAAAAATATGATGAAAAAAATTTCATTACTTAAAACTCGTGCAAATCATCAAGAAGATGATTGAATAAATTATGATCCAAATTTACAGCTTTTTACTGCTGAAAAAGAATTGCCATATGCATGATGATTTAAGCTTTCAAAGGGCAAAAGATTTTTTGGATATCAAGAACAGGCTACCTTAAAAACACATTATTTAAATTTGCGCCTGGAAAACCAAAATAACCCAGAATTGGTGAAAATGTATGATTGAAGAATTGCAAAGTGTAATGAATTTATTAATGCGGGACTTTGCCATTATATAGGATTAGGTATGCTTCTATTATATAGCGAATATTTTGTTAAGTATGGAGTTTTTTCTGACCAACAGGTTCAAAAATATTTATATGAAAATGATGATGATATAGGGAAATATTTATTTAGAAAAAATCATTTCGGGCATCCTCCTTTGGTAACGGCTGATTTTGTGGGGGACTTATGATTAAAGCATGGCAAAGGTGCGATATTTACTACTTCACTTTATATGAAACAAGTAGCAGAATCTTTTATAAAAGAAAATCGTCCACAAGGCGAAGAATTACCAATCACCATTCATAGAAGATCTACTGGATGAATTAAACCTTGAAAATGAATAAGAGACGGGTATCCATGTATGGTTTTTGGGTTAACTTTACCTTTTGACGTTAAGTCTATTGACTATAAGAATACGAAAGGCGAGGATGACATGCAAGGACATGCAATAGTTGTTTATGGGACACATGACAATGACACAAAGATGTTATGTCATTATGGTTGAAATGGAAGTTCACAAGTGTTATTATCAAGAAACTTAGCAGGACAATTGTGATTGATTGGAGTTAAACGTCAAGGAAAATATAAGACTCCAAGAAAACATTTTACAATTGGCAAATTTAAATGTACAGGTTGGGAGGCAGATTTATGTTAAAAAAAATATTGAAATCTTTACTAATAATTTCACTTTCTTTACCCACAACTGCTTTAATTTCAAGCTCTTGCTATCATTCAAATTTACTTAAAATGGAAAAATTGGCAAATGAAGAGGTTGGAGAAAAAATCTGAGAATATGATGCAAAAGTAAATAAATTATATGCACCACCAGTAAATGAATCTGATGTAAAATTCAAGAATTTTTCATGCAAGTTTGTGGTTGGAAAACTTTCAAAGATTTTAAATCATTATAATGAATATTTAGTTTTTGATATTCTTACGGTTAAAAATCCCATTTATGAAGAAAAATTTAAAACAATATATACAAATAGCGATAACAATGTAATAGCGTTGTTAATGACAAAAGAAATTGCTAAAGAAATTGGATTGATTTCAGAAATCACAGAAGATTGAAAAACTCAAATAAGTAATTTTGAGGTGCGAAAAGAGCATACAGCGATTAATGCAAAAAAATTTGACTTTGACAAAAAAACAAAAGAACTTTGCATAGGTTTTGCTGCTTATTATATTAAAACAAAAGAACAAACAATGTGTGTTACAACTTCTTTTATGAAGATTACTTTAGATAAAAGTCCACAGTCAAAAAATTTTATAGATATTTCTTGAGAAACTAATACTGAAAATCTTTCTAAAAATTCTGGTGCAGATGTTCTGCTTGATTTAACTTTGACTAAAGTCATTGAGTAAACAATATAATAATCAATAATATTTTTTTAATTACAAAAAAATTACAAAAAAAACAAAAATCTACATTAAAAAATCTATCTTTTTTTGAAATTTTACTTTAATAAAGGGTAAATTAGAACTTACTAAGTAAAGTTCATTATTTTAATAATATAATTATATTACTCTATACATTTAAATATTTCCAATGTAGAGAGTGAATGCTAGTCAAAAAAAATTTTGATAAGTTATTTTTTTACTAGCAAAATTTAGTCTTTTTTAAGACGGAAATTGAAGGAGAATTTTAATTTAAAAAATGAAAAAATCTAAAATTTGATTAAGTTTACTTCCAACATCTTTATTATTATCAACACCATTAATGGCAATTAGTTGCAACTGTGAAGGTAAAAAACCTCCAACACCAAGTCCAGAAGACAAGAAAAATTTTGACAATTTGGTAACAGGTACCTTAAAAGATCGTGCTGATCTTGTAACAAGCCTTGCAACAATTAAAGATTTAGAAGCAAAAATTGCTGCTCACCAAGATGAAGAAGCAAACAAAGCAAAACTTGAAGAAGAAAAGAAGAAAAAAGAAGAACTTGAAAAGAAAATTGCTGACGCTGAAACTCAATTTAGTGATGCTAAATACACAAACTTAATTGCAGATTATATTTTAGCAACCCGTGATGGACTTGCAAAGAAAGTTGAAGAAAAGAAATTTACTGACTTATATTGACCATCAAAAGAAACATCAACTGCTTATGCAGAAATTCTAGATGGAGTTATTAAAGAACTTTCAGTATTTGGAAAAGCAAAAATTAATTCAGACTTACTAGCATGAATTAATGGTTTATCATACAACTGAGAAATTGAAAAAGGAAATCACTTAAATGGTCTTGCTTACCTATTTGCATCATTTGAATGAGGACCATCAAATACTTATGCAGGTAACTCATTCTACGGAAACATTGTTTTAACTAAAGCCGCATCTGACAACGCAGGAATAACAATGATTGACCCAGAAGATGCTAAAGTACAAGAAGCTAAAGCTAAAGGTTGATTAGCTAGAATGAAAGAGGCTATTGATCAAAACTTAGTAGTTTCAAAAATTCATATTAAGAACAACATGAAGGTTGTTTTACAAGAACTTTATGGAAAAAAACTACTTGAATTTGCTGAAGATAGTGGCAAAACCGAAATTAGTGTTAAAGACTTAATTGGCTTAACCACAAAACCAGAAACTGAATGAACTGCAGTTGACTGAATCAACAAATTCTACACTGAATATGCAACAACATATTACAACGCATCAACCTTTGGTAAAGGTGAAGACTTAGCTGAACTAAAACTATTTAAAACTAATAGTATTAGTGAAAAAGAAAATACAATCGTTGTAACCAAAAAAGACAAAACCCAAGTTTCAATTTATGGTTTAGGTTTAACTCAAAAAGACTTAGAACAAAAGAATGCTGGTATTGCTTACATTCCAGGAAAATCTGGTGGAATTACTGGTAAACAAATTTACAACCAACTTCTAAAAATGGTTACAACCAGTGATTTAACACCAAAAGAAGTGTTTGACAAAGGTCACAATTCAACAACAAAAGCAAAAGACAACATGATTAAAGTTGCTGAAGAAGCAGCAAAACTAATTGTTGGTGAGACAGGTGAATGAAAAGAAACCATTAAATACGACGATGACGGAGTTGGAGCTAACCCTAAAAATGATATTGAAGTTATAATTCGTAAAGCCGATGGCAAAATCGATTATGACGCTTTCGTAAAATGACTAAATGCTGAAGACTTTTTCTTTGGACGTGAAGAAGCATCTTACTACAGTAGTGAAATCAAAGATGAACTTAAGACAAGCGAAAAATTAAAATTTGGACGTACTGAATTAACTAAATACGGATACGACATTTTATTAGAAGCTTCAATGAAAGATAA
Source organism: Metamycoplasma subdolum (assembly GCF_033546815.1). Taxonomy (NCBI): domain Bacteria; kingdom Bacillati; phylum Mycoplasmatota; order Mycoplasmoidales; family Metamycoplasmataceae; genus Metamycoplasma; species Metamycoplasma subdolum. The sequence goes on along the minus strand of NZ_CP137846.1, from coordinate 397,540 downwards.
AGCTTATGGTTCAATCACAAATGAACAATTCTGATTTGGTGCAATGGAAGCTTTCAAAGCTTACAAACAATTCAAAGACTCTACCCAAAGTTTCGGTAAAAAATTCTTTGGAAAAGAAATTGTTGACTTTGAAATTGACACCTACAAATACACAGAACGTGACTTCCAAGGGGTTGGAGCATACAACTTCTCAAGCAAGAAATTCCAATTCAACGTTGACCCTTACTACTCACTACCAAAATGATCAGTAACTTCATTTGCAAACCACGAATCAATGATGGGACACCACAACCAATTAGCTTACGCTTCACAACACTTAGCACAAGTTAATGGTAAGAGTTTAGGTGCAAGCACATTTGACTATACAGCATATACTGAAGGATGAGCTCTATTTATGGAATGATTTGGTATCGAAGCTGGATACTATGGAACTCCTAACTACGAAAGCACTGACGTTTATGCAGCACCAAAAGACTTCTCATTATCAAAAGGTGGTATTACAAACTTCTTTACAACAACTGATGAAAGCAAGATTACAGCAGAAATGATTGATCAAATCAAGAAACTTCATGGTGGAGTTTACTGAACAAAAGTAAATAGTAAATCAAAATACACTGAAGAAAAGAAACAAGCTCTAGCAGCTGTTAAATTAACTAACTTACTTCAATACTTTGGTGCATTAAACGAAGCACAACTACGTAACATGCGTTTAGCAGTTGATACTGCAATTCATGGAGAAGGTGCAGGTAACACTGAACTTTCAGTTGGTGCATCAATTAAGGATGTACGTCAATACATGACAAAAAATTCTGCTTTAGGTATTGGTGACATTACCTCTGAATCTAAGAGATACTTTAACTGTGCTGGACAAGCTACTTCATACAACTCAGGTAAAGAAGTTATGCTTGATCTATACCAACAAGTTTATACAAAACTTGGATTAACTAGAGAACAATTCATTAATGCTAAAACAACTGGTACTTCAGGCAGTGAAGTTGAACATGCAAGAATTCATGAATTCTTTGACTACTTGCTAAGAAACTCAGCATTACCAATGCAAACATTAGTAACAGTTATTAAAGCAGCTTATGACATTAAATAAATAAGTTAATTAAAACTTACAAAAATTTGAAAAAATTCTGGAGGTAAAACTCCAGTTTTTTTTCTTCCACTTTATCCTAAAAACTTAACAAAAAAAATAGAATTAAAAGTAATTGAAACTTTTTTCTAAATAAAGCGAACCAACAAAAAAAATACTAATATTCTCCTTAAAAATGCAAATATTGCCCTTATTGTCAAAAATTAAAAAAAATTCAAATCAATTTTATTAACTTATGGTTATAAAAACTTGTTATAATATTCATAAACGCTTTATGAATTTGAGTTTTTAGGGGGAAAAATGGCAAACATAATAGACGAAAAATTACCTGATGTTGAAAAGGTTGAAAATAGAAATGATACTTTTGCAGATAAGTTAAAATTCTATTTAGAAAAATACGAAATGACACAAAAAGAACTAGCATTAAGACTAGGACTTTCTGTAAAACATATTAATTCAATTTTGAATGATGAAGTAATTGATGTTTCGGTTTCAGTTTTAGAAGGACTTGAATATGCTTTTAGATTAGAAACTGGAATTTTAACCAAGCTTTACTATACATATAGTAATTTAAGAAGCGTAAGAAACAATCCAAATATTGAAGAACAAATGAAAAGTTTTGGACTTAATTTTATAATTGATCATCCAGAACTTGCTGTTGGTTTTGGAGCAAAAATAACTCCAGATATGGAAAACCACATCAAGCTTATGAAACTTAAAAAGTTTTATGGAGTAACAGAACTTCCTGATTATCGTCAATATTTAGAAGAACATATTTTAGCCGAAACTAAAAAATATCACAACAAAGCTAATTCATATATTTGAATTAGATTCTGTGAACTTTCAGTTCATTATGACAAAGAAAATCTTGGAGTTTTCAGAACTGGACTTTTTGAAGCGGTGCTTAAAAAAGTTTTAAACATGATGACATCAACTTTCGACTTTCACAAGAAAATACAAAATATTAAAAAATATTTAATGCACAAAGGAATAATTTTAGTTACTAAACCTTTTATTGAAGGTAGTTCTATTAGAGCGATTACCTTAAAAAAAGGTGGAAAAAGATATGTATTTTTATCTGACATGTACCATTCAGAAAGTTATATCTTTTTCTCACTTTTACATGAATTAATTCACTGTTTTCATAATAACTTAACTGAAGAAGAAATTGATCAAAAAGTTATTGATGTATATCGTGATTGAGAAAAAGAAAATCCTACAAACTATCGTGCAATTTATGATGCAATTAATGCTTATGAAACACATCGAAAAGTTGTTGAAAAAGATCCAAATATTGACACAAGTTATATTTGAAGCGTATTGCAAGAACGTTATGAATACGTTCGTTTTGAAGACAAAGAACTTGAAAGTATCCTAAAGGATACAGAGGTTTTGAAATAAATGAGCACTACGGAAGCAAGAAAAAACGAACTACTTAAAAAACGTAGATTCTACAATGTGCAAGATTATTTATTAAATAATGAAACCAAAACCCTAATTTTAACCCCCAAATTTCATAAATACCTTTTGGAAAACAAAGGTAGTTTTGGTTTTGGAAAAATTACTGGAACTTATTTAGGCGAAATACTTGAAACTGATAGTTTTAAAAGTCCTTTTGCTGCTTTTGCTAAACTTTGCAAAATCGGCATGCCCATGCTTGACGAAAAATATGTTAATGCTGGGAAAGTTTTAGAAGGCAAAATTTTAGAAAAAATTTCAAAAGCAAAAAGGTGAGAAATTCAAAGATTTGATGCGACAGAATATCAATATGATTATTTTAAAGATACATCTTCTCTTTTTGGCGGTCTTCCTGATGGATATGTTGAAGATGAAGATTTAATTATCGAAATTAAAACTGCTGGAATTAAAAAAATAAATGAATGAGAAGACAATTTAGTCCCAGTTTCTTATGGAAAGCAAGCAAGTCTTTATACTTATCTAAATTTTTTAAAAAAACATAAAAAAGAACCCAAGGATAATGAACTTAGATTTTTAATTTCATGTCTTTTCTTAGAAGAAGAAGATTATATTCAGCCTGAAAATGTTAGACTTGAAGATAGAAGATTAAAAACTAAAAAGATTTATGTTAATTTACCTCAACTAAAAGACGATATGCAAAAATGTCAAGATTGATATAATCACTTTACTGAAAAAGGCGAAAGTCCAATTTGAAAAGAAGCACGTGACAAAGACTTGCTTGATTTTTTAAAATGCAAAAACCAAAATGAATATGAAGCTTTACTTAATAAATGAGTAAGTGAAGGAAAATTCAAATAATGGAAAAACCAAAATACTTTAATTTTAATCATTTTGCAATTGCATGTCAAATCGACCCATATTTTATTTTTAATTTAGATCATTTTAATCTTGATGAAACAGACAAAGTTGCTCTTGAAAATAGTGAAATTGGTGAAACGTTATTTGATGAAGATGATGAAGGCGAAAGACCTACAATTAGTTATGTTAAGGCAAATCTTGATGCTATTAGCCAAGAAATTCAAAATTTTATTTTAAATGAATTTAAAAATTACAATGTTGAAATTATAAGTTTAAAAGAAACCAAAGAAAATAAAATCTTACAAACAAAAGAAGCAATAAAAAATCCTAAAATCGATGTAATAATTAATCCAACATTTGAGTATAAAAATGTAGTAGTTGCCCCTCTTTATTATTCAAAAATTGATCATTCATTTGCCAATAATACAATTTCTAAAATGCAAAATAATAAACAAATTATCCAAGCATATTTCCAAGGTCAAGTCATTTTAAAATCTGGAGTAAAAATTTCGAATTATTACCTTTACATGTTTAAACAATTTGAAGTCAAAAAGGCAAGAAAAAACCTAGTTAGTTTTGAAAAAGTTAATCGTGGTGTTAATAAAAAAACCAAAGGAAATATTAACATTGATGGCGAAAATTTAGAAAACGAATTTCCCATTTTTAATGATGTTATTTTTGGTAATAAAAGTTTGCAAGAAATTTTCGGAAAAAAAGAAAAATTTATTTGAAGTTTTGATCATTTTTTAAGATCTATTAATGATGAAAAAAACTGAGAAAAAAATAATGAAATTGACCAAGAATTTTTAAAAATTTACTTCAAAGAAAAACCATTTGAAAGCAAACTTTGCAACAGACTTTTAGAAGCTTGAAGAAATAAACTATATTCTCAAAAAAAATCTTGAGGCAAGAAGATTTTTAAAATTATTTATGATGAAAAAACAACCAAAAATCAACAACTAATAAACAATATTTTAGCTTTCTATAACCCAAGCAATAATTTAAAAAATATTTACTTTAATAATAACCTTTGAAATAAGTTTTTAATTAGTCAAAAATTAGAAAAAAAATCTGAAGATTTAATTGATTTTTTTAAAGCTTTGGATGTATTAAATTATGAAGAAAAAAACATTGCTTGATTCGACTTTGAAGGTTTTCAATTAACATGACCAATTATTGATTATTTGCCAGCTTGAAGGCAAGTAATTTCTCAACTTTCAATAATTACAACTTATAGAAAAAATGTTGTAAAAAATGTGAGTGAAGATTTTGTATACGACCCGTTAAATTATTCTTATAAAACTATTGTAAAAATCATTAATGATATCTATAAAAAAGATGTTGATTATTATGTAGTTTATAATCAAGGATATGAAAAAACAAGAATAAAAGAAATGCTTGAAACTTTAAAATGTTATGCTGAAGATAAAACTAATGATTTTACAACAGAAGAATATCTTGAAATTGAAACAAAAGGTAAAGAAATTATTAAAAAAATGGCGGATTTGCATAAACTATATGTTAACTCTTCGCCACAACTTATTAAAAAACCGGTAATCAATCTTGGATTTTTAGGTGGAAAAAGTTCAATTAAATTACTTGAAAAATTTGTTCATGCTTCTAAACTAAAACTTAAACATGAAATTACACCATACAATGAACTTGAAGTTCAAAATGGCTCAATGGCAATGGAAATTGCACAAGCAAGAGCACAAAATAAAATAGGTAATTTAGAGTGAGAAGATATTTGCAAAAACCTCAGAAAATATTGTCACAATGATGTAGTAGCAATGATTATGGTTGCGGATTTGTCAAATTGAATTATTCAAAATAGTGAAAAGAATAATGAACTAGTTGATAAACTTCTTATAGATTAAAGTGGAAACACTCCACTTTTTATTTTCTTTAAAATGGAAAAATTCGAGAAAACTTTAGGAAAACTTTGTGAAAGTTTTTTAATAAAATGAATATATGGAAATAAATTACAATACTAAAAATAGAGGAATGTTGCTTGAAAAAATAATTAATGATACTAATGCATTTTATCTTATTAATAAAGTCGCCCTTATTCATAAGAAAAATCTTGATATTAAATTTAAAGCGGTTAATGTTGAAAAAAAGCAACTTAAGACAAGAGATGCTTTTATAATTGGAAAAAGCAATGTTGATTATTATGGAGTTTATAGAGGCAAGTTTATAGCTTTTGAATGCAAAAGCACTGAGGAAAATAAGCTACCTAAACATAGTATTCGTGAACATCAGTTTGAATATTTAGATTTAGTTATGAAGTTTGATGGCGTAGCTTTTTGAATTCTTTTCTATAAATTAACTAATGAATTTATTTTGATTAATCACGCAGATTTTAAAAAGCATTTTTTAAAAAGAAAAAGCCTCTCAAATGAGGAGGCTAGGTTAATTGGTAAAATAGTTCCTTTAAATTTTCCAGGTGTAATTGATTATCTTTCAATGCTTAATTAGTATCTATTAATTTGAGCTTTGAATACATCTGAAAATTTGAATTTTGGTTCAGTTTTAGCAGGTACAATAATTCTTTCTTTAGTAAAGTAGTTGATTCTTTGTTTTTCATCTTTTTGATTTATTGTAAATGTGCCGAATCCAGAAATAGCAACTTTTTCTCCTGAAGCAAGAGTTTCAATTATTTCTTTTTCACATTGATCTCAAATAGCTTCAACCATTACTTGTGGAACATCAAGTTTTTCACTTGTTCTCACGATCATTTCTCTTTTATTCATGTATATAAACTACCTTTCTAGTTTTTATTTTAACTAATTAAATTAATTTTTTTTAATTATTCTTTAATTAAAGGTCTTTTCATCAAAATTTTTATTATATTTTCGGGTTCTTTTTTTAAAAAAACTGCTTTATATAAGGCATCTATTATGGGTAAGTTGAGTTTATTGGTGACCACATAATTCTCATAAATTGTCTTAATTGAGTTGATTCCTTCCACTGTAATATTGTTCTTATTTTCGCTATCTTTGAAGAAATTTAAGCCAAATTTATAGTTTCTAGATTTATCGCTGAGTGCGGTTAAAATTAAGTCGCCAAGCCCTGTCAAACCGCTTAAGGTTTCAATCTTTCCGCCAACAAATTTACAGTATCTTTTCATCTCTTTAAACCCACGAGTTAGTAGTGCTGCTTGAGTGTTTATGTTATAACCAAGGGCGACAATTAATCCTGAAGCAATGGCTAACATATTCTTATAAATGGCTCCTACTTCAGCACCGATTATGTCATCTTGAGTATAAACTCTTAAGTATTCATTTGAGAAAAGTTTTTGTACCTCCTGAGCAAATTTTAATGAATGACTAACAGCGTCAATAAATGTGATTTTTCTATTTACAATTTCTGACGCAAAAGAAGGGCCCATTAATGAAACTACTCCTTCAAAAAGTTCAAATTTTTTGCTAATTTCATCAAGTTTTGTATGCACTGTTTTGGTTTCATTTGGTCAAAAACCTTTAGCCACATTAATTAACAAAACTTTGTTTTGAACGTATTTTTTTATTTCACTAACTACATCAGGAATAAATTTTGAAGGAACGGCTAAGAGAATATATCTTACGTCTTTTAAAGCTTCTTTTAAATTTAAGGTTGTATCAAATTTATTAAGTTTAGTTTTTTCATCAAAATAAGTTAGATTTTTTCCTTCTCTTAATTCATTAATTTCTTTTTCGCAAACACCATAAATTAAAACTTCTTGTTTATTATCTACTAAAATGTTTGCACATGCGGTTCCCATTGCACCCGAACCAATCACTAAAATTTTTTTATTCATGTTAATCATCCCCCTCTTTTTTGTTTTTATTTTTAACCACTATCTCAATTGGAACACCTGAAAAATCTCAATTTTGTCTAATTTGATTTTCAATATATCTTAAATAAGTAAAGTGAGCTAAATTTTTATCATTTACAAACATTATAAATGTTGGAATCCTGCTTTCAACTTGTTTTGCAAACGCAATTGTCAGTCTTCTGCCTTTTATAGATGATGCTGGCCTCATCATTTGAGCGTTCATAATTAAATTATTTAAAGCATTAGTTGGTATTTTACGACTAATATTTTCTTTAACTTTAAAAATAGCGTCAGTTAGTTTATTAATTCTTAAATTTTCCTTTGCTGATATAAAACAAATTGGTGATCAATCAATAAATTTAAGTTTCTTTTTCAAATTCTTTTTATACTCATCCATTGTTTTTTCATCTTTTTGGATTAAGTCTCATTTATTAACTACAACAATAATTGGTTTTTTAAGTTCAAAAGCAATTCCTACTATATTTTGATGAAATAAACTAATTTCTTCATTTGCGTCTAAAATCAGAAGTACCAAATTTGCTTCTTCAATAGAATCATTAGCACGCATCAAAGCAAAATGTTCAATTGAATCTGAAAGTTTTGATTTTCTTTTAATTCCAGCAGTATCAACAATTTCAAATTCTTCGCCGTTAATTTTAATTTTTGAACTAACCGAATCACGAGTTGTCCCTGCAATGTCACTTACAATTGAACGATTTTCATGAGTCAAGGTATTTAAGAGAGTTGACTTTCCAACATTTGTTTTTCCCAAGAGTGTTAATTTAAATAAAGAAGATTCAACATTTTCTGTGAAATTAAGTTTTTCTAACACTTTATCAAGTAAGTTTCCGACACCATTTCCATGGATTGCAGAAATTGGATAGATTTCAGCGAAACCTAAACTATAAATTGAAGAATCAAAATTGTAGTTTGAATTTTCAACTTTATTTACTGCTAAAATTACAGGTTTATTTGATTCTCTTAAAAGTTGAGCAACAAAATAATCTTCACTTGTAATTTCTTCTCTTCCATCGATTATGAAAATAATTACATTAGCTTCTTCAATAGCAATTTTTGCTTGTAATTTTATTTGTTCTTTAAAACTTGCTTCTTCAAGCGTTATTCCACCTGTATCAATGATCTTGAAATTTTTACCGGCTCACGAAGCATTGTCATATATTCTATCTCTAGTAACCCCTGGCGTGTCATAAACAATTGATTTTCTTTTATTAATAATCTTATTAAAAAGAGTTGATTTTCCGACATTTGGTTTGCCAATTATAGCAACAATATTTTTCATTATTTACCTTCAATTACATCAACGATAGCTTGAAGATTTTCATCAACAGAAAGGTTAGATGTGTCAATATAAACACTTCCTTCACTTACTTTTAAAGGATCGACTTTTCTATTCATATCTTCATAATCGCGGTTTTTAATATCTTCTAAAATTTTATTGAATTCAATTGGTTTTCTACCTGCTAAAATGTCTTGATTAATTCTTCTGTTCGCTCTTATTTCTGCTCTTGCATCAAGGTAAAATTTAAAATCTGCTTCAGGTAAAATTCTATAAGTTGCATCACGTCCATCAACAATAATTCCACCAACGTTTTTTGCAATCTCTTGAATGTATTTATTTACCTTTTCTCTTAAGGGTTTATATTTAGAAACTTTACTTGAAGCAATTGAAATTTCATTTTCGCGAATATTTGATGAAACATCTTTTCCTTTTAGAAAAATTTTTCCATCGCTTTTATAAACTATGTCTTCAAACTTTCAAGCATTATTAATTTTTTCTAAATTTTCTTCAGTGATTTTAATACCTTTTTTGATTGCATTATATGCGATTAGGCGATAAATGTTTCCACTACTAATAAAGGTTAAATCATATTTTTTTGCAAGCATTGTTGACATTACGGTTTTGCCAACACCAGAAGGACCATCAATTGCAATATTGATTTTTTTCTTCATTTGTTCCTCCTTAATGTTGTATTTATTTAGTTCATTTTTAATTAATTTTAAAGCATTTTCAAATTCTAAATCAAATTTGAAAATTTTATCTAAATCTAATGTTGCAGTTGATTCAATTTGTTTTTGAGTGTTAATTCTTTTTTTAAGATTTTGAAGTCATTTTTTTTCAGTTTGCAAGTTTTTAATTTCTTCACTAAAATCATTTTTTTCAGTTTTTAAAAGCTTCATTAAAGAAAGCAGCTCATCTTTATCAACTTTTTCTTTAATATTAAAAAATTCACGGATTGATTCCATTCTTTTCGCAAATTCTTTCGCATATTTTTTTTGTTCTTTTAAAAGTTTTTCTTCATCTTGAAGTTCAAGTGAAGATGTTGCTTTATTATTTTCCAAATCATTTCTTTTCATAAATTAAATATCTAAGATTGTAAAAATCTTTCTTTTCCCATCACTTCTAGCGGTTGCGTTAGTTTTGTGTTGGTAATAATAATCAATTGTTAATTCGTTCAAACCTTTTGTTGGATTTCATTGAACATAAGTTTTGGTGTTGCTTTGCTCAGTGTAAGGTTTGATATCGTAAATTTCTTTTTTGAAAAGTTGAGGTTGGGTTTCTGCTTCTTCAACTAGTTTTTTAAATCATTCAAAAACTTGTTGTTGAAATTTTTCGCTTTTGAATCATTTTTCGCCATCTTTATCATTTACTGGGTCTTCTCTATATCTGATAATATCTTTAATTTCTTTCATGTGTTTATCAAAAACTTCAAGGAATTTTGCAGATGTTTCTCAATTTTCAGTACTTGAAACTATTTCAACGATTTTGCTTGTTTTAAAATAGAACTTTGACTTTTTAGTTGCATAAACTTTTTTGTTTTCATTTATCTCTGCTGTTTCTAAGTTAGGAAAAACTTCATATGTAATTTTGATAGCATTTTCATCAACTTTTCCATCATTTTTAATTACTTTTTCAATATTTAAAAATTTGAATATTAAGTATTTATCTTGTTTAAATGTTCCTTTTTTGCTTACAACTGAAGCAATAAAAACATTTAAATCAACTAAATTTTCTTCAAAATCTTCTAAATCTTTCTTTGAGGGTTTGGGGTTGTGTTTTTTAAATTCATTAGTTTTGTTTTCATTTTCTAATTTAGCTTTTTCAAAATCTTTAATAATGTCAGCTGCTGATTTTGAATTATTAAGTTTCTTTTCAAACTCAATATTTGATCATTGGTCAAAAAGCTCTTTAGTCAAATTTATTTTTTTAAGAGGTCTACTATTTTTGATAACAAAATAAATTGCACCGCCTACTGAGGCTGCAATTGTTAAAGGAATTAAAGTTCAAAATAATGCTTTACTAACGATTCTTTTCTTTTTTGCTTTTTCTTTAAAATCATTTTCAAGTGTATCAGTGAATTTGTTTTTCATGTTTATTATTTTATAATAAATTCTCATACTTTGAAGTTATTTTAAAGTAAAAAAAGAAACACATTATTTTGTGCTTCTTTTAAATCTTCAAAATTTTCTCTTCTTTCCAGCAACATCTCTTGTGTATCTACATGCTGGAAAATTAGTGCAACCGATGAATTTTTCACGCGTTGCTTTTGTATAACGGTACATCAGTTTGTTTCCGCAATCAGGGCAACTTTCGTCAATTGTTTCTTCAGGCATTATTGCAATTTCAATTGTTTTGGTTGCTTCATCTAAAGTAACATTAAAGCGACTATAGAATTCTGACATTAAAGATTTATAATCTTCTTTTCCTTCAGCAATTAAGTCAAGATCATTTTCTACTGATGCTGTATATTCCTCATTCATTATTGTTGGGAAACCATCAATTAATTTGCTCATAACGGTTTTACCAAATTCAGTAGGGTGAAGTGCTCCATTTTTATTTTCAACAAAAAGTCTACTTTTAATTACTTTAACTGTTGATGCAAAAGTCGAAGGACGTCCAACTTTAATATCGTCTAACATTTTAATTAAAGAACCTTCATTGTAAAGTGCAGGTGGCTGAGTTTCTTTATCTAGTTTTTCAAACTCTTGAACATCTAAAATGTCACCATTTTTATAATTTGGTAATACTTTAGAAGCTTCATAATTTTTGGTTAATTTATAATATCCATCAAAAATAATTCTTGAATAACTCATTCTAAAATTGTGACCTGATGAACTTATTAAATCATAGTGATAAATTTCACGAATAGGAACTTGCATTATTGCTGAAAGTGTCTTGTTATAAATTAACTCATAAATGTAATTTTCTTCTTCATTTAAGCGGAATTTTGATTTTGCTAAACTTGGATTTAAGTAAATATCTGTTGGTCTAATTGCCTCATGAGCATCTTGTGCTCCTGAGAAACTTTTGATGTCATTTGCAATATAGTTTTGACCATAATTTTCTTCAATAAATTTTCTAACTTTAGCAATAAAAGAATCATTAAGTCTTGTTGAATCTGTTCTTGGATATGAGATAAGCCCACGTTCAAAAAGTTTTTGTGCAGTCACTTGAACAACAGTTGAAGAATACTTCGCTTCTTTATATAAAACTGATTGTTTAAAAGGTGTTATTTGTTTATCTTTTCTTTGAGTTATTTCAAAGTTTGAAACTTTTAATCTTTTATCTTTATTTAGTTCATCAAGAATTTGTTTTGATTTTTCAGGTTTAATTCAAGTTGCATCATCTGCAAAATCTTTGTGATTTAAATAGTAGAAAGTTGCATTAACATCTTCAGCAATTTTTGCTTCAATTTTTGAATACAAAATTGGAATAAATGCTTCAATTTCTTTTTCCTTATCGCACACTAATTTTAAAGCAATTGATTGCACTCTTCCGGCTGATGGATTTGTTGGTGCATTTTTTACTTTTTTCTTCATAAGTTGAGAAAGTTCAAATCCAATAATACGATCAAGCATTCTTCTTGCTTTTTGTGCTTTAACTAAATCAATGTCAATCATTATTGGATTTTCAAGAGCATTTTTAATTGCCTCTTCAGTAATTTCATTATATTTAATTCTTTTGTATTTATCATTAACTTTTAATGTGTCAACTAAATTTTGGGCAATAGCTTCACCTTCACGATCGGGGTCAGTTGCGATTAAAACTTCACTTGCTTTTCTAGTTGCTTCTCTCAATTCTTTTATAGTTTTTGATTTACTTTTATCAACAATCATACGAGGTTCTCAGTTTTGTAAATCAATACCTAAACCTTTTTCTCCACTTGTTGAAAGTTTCAAAATATGTCCAACACTTGAAAGAACTTGAACATCCTTTCCAACATATTTTTGAATTGTTGCAACTTTATTCGGTGATTCTACAATCATGACCTTAGTGTAAGCCATTTTTACCTCCTAAAACTTCTTGTTGTGATTTTATAATCATAATAAAAAAAATGAATTAAATAAAAAACTTATTATTTTTTTTGATTTTTTGTGTATTTTAAGTATTCAAAATCATTCTAATCTTTCTATAAAATGACTACAAAAGAAAATAAAAAGTTGATTTTATAAATCAACTCTTAATTAAATTTTTTTAATCATTTTAAGTATTCTTCATCTTTGATATTTGCGAATATATTATTTAGTTTTTCTTGTGTTTCTTTATCTACTTTCGGCATGTAAGGATTAAATGAAACTATCAAAGCACCTTTTTTAGATGAATGCAAAATTGAAAAACCATAATTATCTAGTCTAATTGATCCGTTCAAGGGCATATTTTTCTTAAGTTTTACCTTTTTATTTCCTCAAGGAGTTGGTATTTCAATTTCTTTTTCAAGCAAAATATCAACAATAGAAATAGGAACTGAAAGACCAATATCGTTGCCTAATCTTTGATAAAAAGGATGAGATTTTATTTGAATTAAAATGTAAAGATCTCCCTCGCTATTTTTTGAAGGTATTCCTCAGCCAGCTAGTCTTAAACTTTGACCTTCAATAATTCCAGCGGGAATATCAATTGTTTTTTCAACATCTTCTACTAAATGTCCCTTACCTCTACATAAATGACAAGTCTTTAAAATTTCTTTACCGGTCCCGTTACATGTTGAACACATCATAACTGTAGAAAAAAAGCCAAGAGATTTTTGAATTTTTCCGCTTCCGCGACAAGTTGAACATTTTTTAATATCGCTTGGACTATCAGCAAGTGTTCCTTTACAATGTGAGCAAAGTTCATACTTTTTGATTTTTATAGTTTTACTTGCGCCTTTGCATGCTTCTAAAAAATCAATTGTAAGTGTCATTTGTAAATCTTTGCCACTATTTTCATATTGACTATTTGAAGAATTGAAACCGAAAAAGTCGCCAAATCCACCAAATCCTCCGCCATCAAAAGCATCTTGAAATTGTTTGAAGAAGTCTGAGAAAATATCTTCAGAATAATGAAAACTATTTGGGTCAAAAGCTTGGTGACCGAACTTATCATATTTTTCTCTTTTGCTTGCATCAGATAAAACTTCATAAGCTTCGCTAACTTCTTTAAATTTTTCTTCAGCGTCTGGTTCTTTATTTCTATCAGGGTGATATTGCATTGCCAATTTACGATATGCTGATTTTATTTCTTTTTCAGTTGCATCTTTACTAATGCCTAAAACTTCGTAGTAATCTCTTTTTTTCTTTTCCATAATAAAATAATTTTAGCACAATAAATTTAAGAGTGCTAAATTTTATAAATCTTCTTTCTGTAAAATTGCAATTCTTTCTTTGCCGTTTATGTCATTCAAAATCGTTGCGTTTGGATAGTTGTCTTTAATATACTTTGCTGAGTTAAAATCGATTTCAAAAATTAGAATTCCTTCATCATATAAGTAGTTTTTCGCATTTTTCAAAATCTTTTCATATTCACTTATTGCACTTTGTTTTCCAAACAGTGCACGTTTTGGTTCATACTTTAAACTTACAGGGTATTCTTTATTTTTATCAAGATATGGAGGGTTAGAAATAATTACATTAAATTTTCCTTCAACATTTGAAAATCAATTTGATTTATAAATTTTTACATCTAACTCGTTATACTTTGCATTTAAAATTGACTGTTTAATTGCAGCATTTGCAGAGTCAACCATTTCTACAATTGCTCGCTTATTTTTTCTAATTGCAAGTCCAATAAAACCTGAACCGCAACCTAAATCAAGAACTCTTGAACCTTCATCTATAAAATGATAAGCAACCAAAATTACTTCCTCTGTTTCATAACGGGGAATTAAAACATTGTATCTTAAATCAAGATAAACATTTTGCATTACTTGGAATCCAATAATTTTTTGAACAGGAACATCTCTTTTTAGTTGCCTTAATTCTTTACGAGTAATATAAGGCTCAAGATCGTATCTTCTTTTTTCTCTTAATAAAACTTCTTTTTCTATCACTTAGTACCCTGCTTCTTTAATTTTTTCTGCTTTTTCAAAAGCAATTAAAGCATCAATTATTTTATCAAGTGAACCTTCCATAACTATTTTTAACGAGGTTGAAAAACCAATGCGGTGATCAGTTACTCTATCTTGCGGATAGTTATAAGTTCTAATTTTTTCACTTCTATCGCCAGTTCCAGCAAGTTTTCTCATTCCACTTTCTTCTTCATCTCTTTTCTTGACTTCGAGTTCGTAAAGTTTTGATTTAAGAATTTTTAAAGCGGTTTCTTTATTAGTTATTTGACTTCTTTCATCTTGAGACGTTACTACAATTCCTGTTTTCTTGTGAATTATTCTAACTGCAGAGTCAGTAGTGTTAACTGATTGACCGCCTGCTCCTGATGAACGAAAAACGTTAACTTCAATATCTTCAGGTTTAATTTCAATATTAATAGTATCATCAATTTCAGGGAGAACTGTTACTGTGGCTGTTGAAGTATGAACTCTTCCTTGAGTTTCAGTTTGAGGAACTCTTTGAACACGATGAACTCCTCTTTCAAATTTAAGTTTAGATCAAACTTTTTCACCTTTAATAGTAAATACTATTTGTGAAAATCCACCAGCTGTACCATATGTTGAATCAACAATTTTGATTTTGAAGCCTTCGTTTTCACAATATTTTTGATACATTTTAAAAAGATCACCTGAAAAAATGTTTGCTTCGTCTCCACCAGCGGCACCGCGAATTTCCATAATAACGTTTTTATCATCATTTTCATCTTGAGGAAGTAGAAGTTCTTTTAATTTTTCTTCAAGTTTCATCATTTTTTCTTCTTGAATTTCAATATCTTCTTTTGCTAGTGTAATTAACTCTTGATCTTTTTCATTATTTAAAATATCTTTTGAAAGTTTAAAAAGCTCTTCAGAGGCTAAAAATTCCTTGAAGGTAGTAGCAATTTCTTCAATTTTGCTTGCTTCTTTATTAAGTTCTTGATACTTTTTAATATCATTAAACACTTCTGGTTCAGTCAATTTTTTTAAAATTTCATCATGTCTTGACTTGATTGCAAGCAATGATTCATACATTGTTTTTTCCATAGTTTTTTATTATATCAAAAATAGTCACTTTTTGACTTGACAGATGCGTTTTTATTATAAAAAAGTGAGTAAAAATTTAAAAATAATTTATAATAAATAAAGCAATTTGCCGTCTTAGCTCAGGGGCAGAGCACTTCCATGGTAAGGAAGGGGTCGCTGGTTCAATTCCAGTAGACGGCACCATTTCAAGAAATTGTCCAAAGCTAGAAATCAATTTATTTTAATTGCAAAAAAAGACTTGAAGTTTGTTTTCAAGTCTTTTTATTCAATTTCTTCATAGTAATAAGAAATGTCAATTCCTTTTATAAAAAGTTCTCTATTATTAATCTCAAAAGTTAACGCATTTTTAAGTAAATTTTTAATCTTGCTTATATCATTAGGGCTTTCTATCATAGCTTCTAGATAATCTGATTTTTCAATTTTTGATCAATCAATGCACATATTGATTCTATTTATTAATAATAAGTCAAGTCAAATTCTTGTTGCTCGTCCGTTTCCTTCCATGAATGGATGAGCAATATTCATTTCCACATATTTATCTACAATTTCATCAAAATTTGAATCAGGCATTTTATCCAAATCACTTAAAATTTGCGGTAAAAAATCACCATTTGCGAACGTAAAATTTCCTTTTGAAATAGTTTTGGTTCTAATTTTTCCAGCGAAATTATAAAGTCCTTCAAATAAATATCCATGTATTTTTACTAATGAAATAGTTTTTCCAATTTCATCATCATTGACTAAAGTTGTTTTGTATAACTCATATGCTTTTCTTCTGCTTTGTTCATCTATAGAATCATTACTGCCTTCTAATCATTTTTTAAATTTTGCATATGAATTTGATTTGAGTATAAATCCAAGTTCTTTGATTCCATTTTCACAAATAACATCAGAATTATATTTTTTGCCATCAGTTGCAAATAATTTAAATTGCTTGCAAAATTTTAGTAATTGGCCATTTCTTCTTTTTAAAGTGTTTCAAAGAATTCTTGGATTTTTAGAAGCTGAAATTATTTGAATAATATCTACTGCTGAATATCATCATTTACTATTTTTATAGTCTCAAATTGCTCTAACAGGTTTATTCAAAAAAAATCTAATCGAATGTTTTATCATAAAAAAATTATAGCAAAGAAATTTCAGTTGTAAACAAATTGCAAACAACTGAAATTTCAAATTTCACCTTTATTCATAAGTAATATTGAAATAGTCTAAATATTTTTTTACAATGTCTTGTCCGTGTAAATAAGTGTCAAGTAGTAATTTTTTTCTTGATCTCAGTTACTTAATCCGTGATAATAAAACATTGTTTCTTTATCAAGAATAATAAACGGCACAATATTATTTTAAACATTCTTTAATTGCAATGAGCCTCCCCAATCTTTCGTTCCAATCTTGAAAGGGATGAATTTTCACAAAACAAACATGAAATTCAATAATTTCTTCAAATGTATGTTTATTCTTTTTAATGTATTTTCTAATAGTTTTTTCATATCTTCATTAACTAATTTAGGATGAACCGTTTCAATGTTTCCAACAGTATTTGGCTCTCTTTTATAGTTACCAATTGAAAATATTGGAATCTTTGACTGTGCAATTCCGCTTTTTAAAATTTTATGAAGTTCTTTAATAAAAGATTCACTCAATTCACAATTACAAAAGCCAATCACACGATCAATCGCATTGAAATGATTTATTATTTCTAAAATATCATCAACTTTATTAATCTTATTTTCAAAGCCAACCAATCTTGTTTCAAAGATAAATATGGTTTCTTCATGACTAAGCTCATTTACTTCCATGTGATTTGAATTAAAAATCATATCAATTTGAAATTTATGATCGATACCATTTTTAATTAAATGTTTTTTCTCAAATCTTAATTTTTCTAGTAAGTAATTTTTTTTATTCCTTTTTACCGTTTTTTTAGAATCATATAGAATTATTCAAGATCCATTTACTAAAGTTGCATTCTTTATCTTTACTAAAGAACAGTAATTTCTTATGCTTCTTTCAGATAAATTTCATTTAATTGAAGCCCATTTTAAAGTCATAATTCTTCCTTAAATAATTAGAAATTATTCGGCAACAAACGCAAAACTTTAGCAAGTTTTATAGTTCTTGCCGAAGATTTTGTTGCATTTTTTTGTTAAGCTCTCAAAACTAAATTAAAGAAAAAGAACGCTTTTTTGCGTTCTTTTTTCATATGGCAGGGGATGTAGGAATCGAACCCACGTCAGAAGGTTTGGAGTCTTCAGTTCTACCATTAAACTAATCCCCTAAAGATTAATAAAATATCTCTTCTTAATAAATTCTAATATTCTTTAAAGTTATTTATTGTTTAAATAATGTTTTTTGTTTAAAAAAAATGAACCAAAAGGTTCAAATTGTCATTGACATATGGCAGGGGTAGCAAGACTCGAACTCACAACACACAGGGTTGAAGCCTGTTGTTCTACCATTGAACTATACCCCTACTTTTTTTCAAAGTTGCCATTTAATCCCTCCAAATTGATCCACGGATTTCTAGATAATCTTTGGACTTTTATTTTTTTGTTTTCTTTTATTGGTTTTTCTAAAATCCAAGCATAATATTTTTTACTTGGTTGATTATTAACAATTTCAAAATCCTTATAGGCATCATTGTGCCAAACAACATATTCTTTAAACGATATTTCTTTTACATCAGTTAAAGTCACATAGCCTTTAATAAGATGAGTTTTAGAATCGATTATTGCTATTTTTCCTCGAATATTTGTACTATATGACCTAGCATCATATGATTTAAAGCCATCAAGTATTAAACTACCGTATGGCTCTATCATAAATAGTCCATACATTAAATTTCAGGATTCCTTCCGTTGTACATATCATCAATAAATGATTTTGTTTTAGAATAAGATACATCTTTTTCATCAAGCTTATTCTCTTTAAGCCAAGTTGCAGGAACCTGTAATCTGCCTGAATTAGCATTAAAGTTAGCGGACCAATTTCGATGGTCTTGTTTATGTCCACGAGAAAAATCAATCTCTTCTAAGCAATATCCGCCAACACCACTAACCATAATTTTTCTTTCGCCATCTTTTTTAGACATACCAAAATCATAGAAAGACTTTAGGAGCATATAGCATTTTTCTTGAGCAGGGTTAGTTGAAACATAATCGTTATGTAAAATATTAATGGCTGCAACGGCATTGTTGGCTGAGCCATCCTTTTGAACTTTAATATTAATCATTACAAAGATTCCATCATAATTAGCAAAGCAATCATAACTCGAATTGACTGTAGATTGTCCTGATAATTTATGAATTACAATGTCATCTACTCCATTATGATCTTTTGTATAGATTTCTAATTTAGATGTTATGAATTCTTCCATAATAAATCCAGTTGCTGTGGAAGTTTCTATACAGTTATTGGTGCTTGTCAATAGATTGTACTCTTCAAGTCTTAATAACAACTCATTACCATAAACTTTGAATATTTCTTTTAAATAAGAGCTTACTTTCTCTTTAACAAACATTATTTTTTCATAGTAAGTTTTCATATTATTTACTCCATTCATCATATGATTTTAATATTGCTAATCCTATTGCTTTACCAAGCAAACAAGGAACTGCATTACCGATTTGAACTAATTGCCATTTTTTAGAACCACTAAATATAAAATTTTCTGGGAATGATTGTAATGTTGCTAACTCTCTTGGAGTCATAACTCTATTAAGAATAGGATGAACATTTACCCCACCGTGATTTTCTTTTACTGTACAAGATGGTTTATTCCAATCAACCTTTTTCCAAGCATCGCTATAATTTCCATATAAACTTTTACCGATAGGGATTGCTTCAAGTCTCTTTTTCATATCATCACTTGTCTTTGAAAAAATATGGTTGATTGAAATGTTTTCTGGCATATCGACATATTTTTGTAAAACATCGCCTACAGTAATATAGTTAGATTCATTATAAATTGGTTGTGGATGATAATTTGTAGCACCTACCCTATTTCCAATAAAAATAACTCTATGTCTATATTGTGCAACACCATAATCAGCACTATTTAAAACAGTAACATTAATATCATATCCAATTTCTTTATAGTCGCTGATGATTTTCTCTTCTATCTTTCCGTCCATCATTGAACGCAAACCTTCTACATTTTCCATTAAAACAAATTCAGGTTTAATTCTTTTAACAATTTCAAGCATATCCAAATATAAAGAGTTCCTAGGATCAGCAACAATTCTATTACCCGCCATACTAAATCCCTGGCAAGGGAAACCACCAGCAATTAAGTGAACGTGTTTATCTTTTACCGAATCAACTAGGTCTTGCTTAATTTTTTCCTCTCTTATATCTCTATCTGAAACATTTTCTTTAAATCCTTTTATCTTAGAAAAGTTTGATTTATAAGTATCAACAGCTTGTGGCATTATTTCTACTGATCCAACAGGCATCATACCAGCCATAGTTAATCCACAAGACAATCCACCTGCTCCAGTAAACAAATCAATAAAATTAAAATCTCTAATTTGTTTATTATTAGCCCAACCATCTATGTTTTTCATCTCATCAGATATATCTATCCAATTGATAATATCATTTTTCTTTTTTTCTTTATTAATTTTTGATGATTTAGAAAAATCAGCTGATTCCAAGAATGAATTGTATTTTTCATCCATCGTTGTTTTCCATTCGTTATAATCTTCTTCAGTAATAAGTGTTTTATTCCCTTTTTTATAACTTTTTAAAGAGCCACTTGCTACTTCTCTTCTAACAAACTTAACAGTTTTACCAGTAAGTTCTGCAATTTCATTAATTGAGTATTCTTTCATAATAAATTCCTTTCTATTCATCAACTTCAATCTTATATTCTTTAAACATAGGTGCTAATTTTCTTTTAATTTTCATTGTTGGTTCATATATACCAGATTCCCAACGATTAACAGTTCCAAAGGTTACTCCTAAAGTTTCTCCGAATTCAGTCTGAGTTAAATGTAAATAGGTTCTTAATTTTTTAATAGCATCTGAATATTTCATCAAAAACCTCCTATTTGTATATAGCGTAATTATATCACTTTTTACTCGCATTGTCTATTCATTTAGCAAATATAAAAGTATACTTTTTTTATAAAAATAAGGCTTTCGGTAAATTGTAGACCTTTCGGTAAATTGTAATATCTGAAGATAAAATAAAAACTAGAACAGCTGCTGCAAAACAATCAATTCTAGTTATAAATAATTGGCAGATAGGAAGAATTGTCCTATATGCAAAAGAAAAAAGGATGACATCTATTGTATCATCCTGACTTTTCTTATATGGCAGGGGATGTAGGAATCGAACCCACGTCAGAAGGTTTGGAGTCTTCAGTTCTACCATTAAACTAATCCCCTAAAGATTAATAAAATATCTCTTCTTAATAAATTCTAATATTCTTTAAAGTTATTTATTGTTTAAATAATGTTTTTTGTTTAAAAAAAATGAACCAAAAGGTTCAAATTGTCATTGACATATGGCAGGGGTAGCAAGACTCGAACTCACAACACACAGGGTTGAAGCCTGTTGTTCTACCATTGAACTATACCCCTACTTTTTTTCAAAGTTGCCATTTAATTTTAACAAAAAAACAAGCCTTAGCTTATTTTTTGCCCAATTAATTTAATCACATCACCAACTGTTTTAAGATTCATAAGTTCATCATCAGTGATGCTTATTTGGAATTGTTCTTCGCATTTTGATACTAAAATAACTAGATCTAAACTATCTATTTTTAAGTCACGAATAATGCTTTTTTCATCAAAAGGAACTTTGGTAAGTTCTTTGATTTGATTAAATACCATTTCCTTAATATTCATGCATTAATTATAGAACATTAGTGCTAATTTTATAAGTTCTAAATGCTTTTTGTGAATTATTTGCTCAAATAAAATTTAATAAAACATTTTGGTCATTTATTACTTCAATGTTATATTTGATAACTCCGTTTTCAACTAAAATTTTAGCCAAAATATCATCAACAATAAATTTAATCATTTCTTCATCGATTCATGCTTGATTATTTCTAAAGTTTAAATGATCATAATAGTCAGCTTGATTTAAAGTTGGGAAAACCAAATTTGAGTTAATTTCTTCTTTTTTATCTGAGGTGAAAATACTTTCAGCTTCTGTTTCTTTTATTTCTTTTTCTTCTTCAGTTTCTTTGCTTTTGTTTTCTTGATTTTCTTTTTCTGTTTCTTTTATTTCATTTTGTTTGTTTTCTATGTTTTGTCTATCTTGCTTCTTTTTTCTTAAAACCATGACTGTTGTAAGACCAGCAATAGTTCCGAGAGCAATTAAGCCGATTGAAGTTGCAAGAAAAACTTTTTGTTTTGTTTTCATTTTACCTTTCAGCTTCTATTTTGTTTGTTAGCGAACTAACAGTTAAGTTTTCCCATTTTTTGTATGGTTTTAATTGCAATTTTTCCGATTCTATTTTTAGTTTTATTAGTCCTGATTCAACATTGAAAAACGGTTTTGCGATTGCTTGATTATATGTTACTTTAAAACCCTGCAAACCTTTGCCGAACTCAACCTTCATTTGATTAGTTAAAGTTCCGACAAAAGTTAGAGGAATAATAAGACCTAAACTAGTTCTTGCATCGCTTGGAGAAATGATTGTTTTCTTAGCTTTTACATCATAGAAACTACTACTTGAATATTGAATAGATTTTCTTGAATCTAAAGAGTTTAGAAAAATCTCATTTTTCCCTTCAATTAAGTCATTTTTTGTTCCGTCATCACTTACAGTTATTGCAGATGTATCTGATTGATTTAAGTTTGTTTGAACACTACTTGAGTTGGTTCATTTTTTGTACATATGAACATTAGCTAAAGCAACATTGTTTTTAGCTAGTTCAAATTTCTTTGGTTCAATTAGAAAGTGTAATTGACACATGCTAGAATTTGTTGCGACTGAAGCATCTAAATTGCTTGCTTGTGTAAAAAATCTAAGTGATAAATCAGTCATAATTTTGAAGCGTAAAGTTTCATTGCTTATTATGTAATTTTTGTTCAAAAATCCTGTATCAAAAAAGTAAGTAAAACGCATTAATTTTCTTGCTTCATTTAATTTGCGTCCAAAGTGAGACCCTATTTCAAAATTCATGTTTTTTAAATCGTTGAAGGTGAAATTTTTAAAGCCTTCTTTTTGATTTACAATTGCTTGAAAAACATGACCTCTTGTACTTTGAAATGAGTAGTCTAACGATATTATCTTGTTATTAATAGTTGAAATTAAAAAAGGATTTTTGATTTGATTTGAGAAGTTTTGTCATACAAATTCTAGTAAAATTTCATCACTATTTACTAGCCTTCTAATATTCAGAATTATGTTTTCACTTCCAGTTGAAACTGATCAATCATAAACTTGTTTTTCTACACGATAGTTTACTTTTTCTTCAGCATCAATTACTCTATTTTCCTCATATGCTACTTGATTAATAATATTCATTGATAAACCTCATAAATAAATTTGTTACATCGTTTAATTTTTTGTAGTAAGTTCCTTTTGACCAATGACTTAAATATCATTCACCGCTACGGTTTTTAAAAATATAGTTTTCTAAGAAAATTGTTTTTGCATCGTTGTCTAAATTTTCTACAAAATGATTTAAAAATCCGCTGCGTTTTTCGCCATTATTTTTATAGCGAAAACTGTCTTCTATTTTTGCATAGTTGCAAAAGCTTTCAATAAATCTTCTTTTCTTAAAAAGTGATTCACTTATTTGCTCGTTTATTTGTTCCATATTTTTCCTCCAGTCTCATTTTCAATTAAAAAAAGCTGAATTTTTTAATTTTGAGACTTTTAAATTGCATTATTAATTAATAAATTAATAAAAATTTTTCAAACTCTCAGTTTTTAAAATTGTTTATAATCTTTGAAGGTAAAATATGGAAAAAGATGAAGAATTAGTTAGAATTCAAAAGTTAATTTCAGAGCTTGGATATTCTTCAAGAAGAGAAGCTGAAAAACTTATTTTGGCAAAGAAAGTTAAAGTTGATGGAATTTTAGCTCAAATTGGGCAAAAGGTTTTGCGCACTTGCAAAATTGAAATTAATGGTAAAGAACTAAAAAACTTTGTAAAACCAATTTATATAGTTTTAAACAAACCGGCTAAAACTATTTGTAGTTTGAAAGATCCTGAAAAAAGAAAAACAATTTATGATCATATAAGAATTAAAGATTATTGTTACTCAATTGGAAGGCTTGATTGAGATACAACAGGAATCATTTTGATAACAAATGATGGTAAATTAGCAAGTTTTCTTTCACATCCAAGTAGTGAGATTGAAAGAAAATACTTAGTTAAAACAGATGAGAGTTTAACCTTGGATGAAATTATGTTTCTAAATAGCAATAAAGTTATTTTAGAGGGCAAAAAGTCAACCCAAAAGATAGTATGTGTCGGGCAAAATAATTATGAGGTTATCCTTAAAGAAGGCAGAAATCACCATGTTAAAAAGCTTTTTGAACTTGTAAATAAGCCAGTTAAAACCTTGCATAGAAAATCATTTTCATTTATAAGTGATAAAGGGTTAAAAGTTGGTGAATTCAGAAATTTAACAAATGATGAAATAAGAAGACTTAAAAATTTAAAGATTATAAAAAAATCAGCCTAATGTAAGAGAGGGCCGATTTTTGTTTTAGTATTTTGAAATTATTTTATTTGTTATTGTTTTAGCTGCAATTGTTCCATCATTTGCTGCTGTAACAATTTGTCTAATTTGTTTTTGAATAACATCACCTGCAGCGTATACATTTTCAATAGTTGTTTCCATATTTTCATTAACTTTAATGAAACCTCTTGGGTCCAAAATTTCTTTTTGACTTATGAAATCAGTTGAAGGTTTAAAGCCAATGTAAGGGAAAAGTGCTGCCATTTTCATGTGCTTTAGTTTGCAATTTTCTTCAAACTCAATTTCTTCAAGTTTGTCCTTGCCAATTAGTTTTTTAATTTGGCTTGGTTTGTGGATAGTAACATTTTTATGTTCTAAAAGTTGATTTTGGATTGTTTTTTCAGCAATTATTTTGTCGCGAACAAATATGTGTACTTCTTTAGCAACATTTGCTAAAAATGCACCTTCTTCAAATGCACTGTTTCCGCCACCAATAATTCCGCAAACTTCATTTTTATATAAACTTCCATCACATACTGCACAATAAGAAACGCCACGATGATTGAAGGTGTGAATATTAATTATTTCTTCAGGAACTAGGCTTTTCATCCCAGTTGCAATAATTAAAGCTTGTGAAAAATATTTGTCGCCATTTTCTAAATTAACTTCAATTAGATTATCTTTTGTTTTTGAAAAGTTTACAACTTTTCCAAAAATCATTTTTGCACCATAACTTTTTGCATGATTTAAAAAGTTAGTTGCAAGTTCAAAACCAGAAATCTTTTCGATTCCTGGATAGTTTTCAACTTTTTCAGTTTGTCCAATTTTGCCTCCAGGCAAAGTTGATTCAATAAAAGCATTAGATATATTTTGTCTTGAAAGGTAAATTGATGCACTTAGTCCTGCAGGCCCAGAACCAATAATTAAAACATCATAGTGACTTTTAGTCATATTTTCCTTTCCTAAGCTTTGATTCTTACAGCATTTTTAGTTTTTTCATCTAGAATAGGTTTTACTTTTTGTTTAGGTTCATAAACTATGAAG
Source organism: Metamycoplasma subdolum (assembly GCF_033546815.1). Classification (NCBI taxonomy): domain Bacteria; kingdom Bacillati; phylum Mycoplasmatota; order Mycoplasmoidales; family Metamycoplasmataceae; genus Metamycoplasma; species Metamycoplasma subdolum. Next base: position 372,239 of record NZ_CP137846.1, on the reverse strand, counting down.
TAAAAATATTTTCAGGTTTTTTCATTTTTGAACATTGGAATTTTGTAAACGTTGTAATTCAATTTCATTACAAATTCAAACATAATAATCATTACAAGACCGGTCACAATATAAAGGGCAGAAATTACTTTATAGATTGTAAAGCTTTCTTCCCGCAAAGGTTCCATAGCAAAACGAATAATTCCATAGTAAAGAACGTAGATTCCACCAGTAGTTCCTGGACGAAGTCAGTTGTATAAGTTTAAAATTCAAACAATAATTATATAAGCAGTTAAGTTAAACATTGATTCGTATAAAAATAGTGGGAAATGGTAAGCTCCATTTATATACATATGTTCTCTAATTAGTTCGGGTAGAAGGCGGAAAGCTAAACTTGTTTCACTAAGTTCACGTCCATAAACTTCATGGTTAGCAAAGTTTCCTCATCTTCCAATCGCTTGTCCTATTAAAACGGCAGGCAAAATAATAGACATTGCTTTTCTTAAATTGATTTTTTTGCCGCTTTTTCCAAAGCTAACATACATGGTACAACAAATTGAGGAAACAATAACCCCACCATGAATGGAAAGACCACCCTCTCATATGGCATAAAATCTTTTGACAGTTTCTCAATTTCCAGCAAAGGCTTGTTGCAAAATAAAGAAAAGTCTTGCTCCAACAATAGCAGTAGGAAGTCCAATTAAAACTAGAATTGTTAATTGTTCTAATTTATATTTTTCTCTTCTTCAGAAAAAATAAACAGTTAAAATTGCAGTCAGCATTCCAAGCATCATTGTAAGAGAATATACATAAAAAGGACCAATCTTTAAATGCACGCCAGCAAAATCAACTTTTTCGCCTACTTTTTCAATAGTTTCTAGCATTTTTTCTCCTAATTAATTTAATAAGTTAATTATATTATAAAAATTTTATTACTAAATAATAAGTAACAAGATTTTTAAACCTTTTTAAGCATTTCTTTTAGATATTTTGCGGTGTAAGAATAAGGGTGATTTGCCACTTGTTCAGGTGTTCCTGATACAACAATTTCACCCCCACCTTTTCCGCCATCAGGCCCAAGATCAATGATATAGTCAGCACATTTTATAACATCCAAATTATGCTCAATTACAACAACAGTGTCTCCTCCATCAACAATTTTGTTTAAAACGTTTAAAAGATTTTTAATGTCATGTGAATGAAGACCAGTCGTTGGCTCGTCAAGAACATAAATGGTTTTTCCAGTTGGTTTTTTCTGTAAATAAGTTGCAAGTTTTATTCTTTGAGCTTCACCACCAGAAAGTGTTGTTGCTGATTGACCTAAAGCAATATAACCAAGTCCAACGTGTAAAAGCATTTCAAGTTTTTCACGGATTTTTGCTCTTTGAATAAAGAAAGCATGTGCTTCTTCAACAGTCATATTTAATATATCACTAATGCTTTTTCCATGATATTTAACTTCTAAAGTTTCTCTATTATATCTTTTACCATCACAATGGTCACAAGTTACATAAACATCAGGTAAAAAATGCATCTCAATTCTAATAACTCCATCGCCTTCGCATTTGTCGCATCTTCCGCCAGGAACATTGAATGAAAAACGACTTTTTGTATAGCCTCTAATTTTAGATTCTTCAACGCTTGCAAACACGTCTCTTATGTCATCAAAAATTGAAGTATAAGTTGCTGTGTTTGAACGTGGTGTTCTTCCAATTGGACTTTGTGTAATTTGAACAAGTTTGTCAACATTAAATTGACCAACAAGTTTTTCATCGCTTCTAATATCATAACTTGCCGAGTTTAAAAACTTGTTGATATTTGATACAAGTTCTTCATTGATTAAACTTGATTTTCCTGAACCTGAAACACCAGTTACACAAATGAATTTTCCAAGCGGAAACGTTGCTTCAATATTTTTTAAATTATTCCTTGTACAATGCTTAATTTTAAGAATTTTACCATTGCCGCTTCTTCTATATTTTGGAACCTCAATTTTGAGTTTTCCGGACAAGTAATTCCCAGTAATACTTTCTTCGCATTTAGCAATATCATCAGCAGTTCCAGTTGCAATAATTTCTCCGCCATGTACACCAGCAAATTTTCCAATATCAACAATAAAATCTGCTTCTCTAATAGTCTCTTCATCGTGTTCAACAACAATTAAAGTATTGCCTAAAGAAACCATATGTTTTAGTGATTGTAAAAGTTTGCGATTATCTGCTTGATGAAGTCCTATTGAGGGTTCGTCCAAAACATATAAAACACCAGTTAAATTTGCTCCAATTTGTGTGGCCAATTTTATTCTTTGAGCTTCGCCACCACTAAGAGTTTCTGCTCTTCTATTTAAGGTTAAATATTGAAGTCCAACGTTGATCAAAAAAGTCAAACGATGTTTAAGCTCATTAATGATTAATTCAGCGATTTCTTTTTCAATTTCAGTTAGCTCCAATTTATTAATTTTTTCATTTATTTCTTCTATTGAAAGATTTGACATTTCAAAAATATTTAAATTAGCAACTTTAACTGCCATTGCGTATTTATTGAGTCTTTGACCCTTGCATTCTGGGCAAGTGTGCTCCGTGAAATATTTCTTTAATCAATCACGAATATCTTCACTTTTAGTTTCATTAAACTTACGATAAATTTTTTCACAAACACCTTCAACGTGTTTAACTTGGTCATAAACAATTCCACCAGTTGATTTTCTAATTATGTGTAAATCTTCAAGTGAACCATTTTGAATTATAAAAAGTTGTTCTTCATCTAATTCGCGAATTGGAACATTACGTGGAATATTGTAATGTTTTAATAAAAATGAAAACTCTTGTCATTCAAGATTATCTGTGTCCATGAAATTTGCATAATATTTTAATGCTCCATCATTAATAGTTAAATTTTTATCAGGACAAACTAAGTCAAAGTCAACTTGTTGTAAAAAGCCAAGACCACGACAAGTTAAACACATACCACTTGGCGAGTTGAAACTAAAAAGTCTCGGTTCAATTTTTGGCATTTCAAAATCGCCATGTTCACAACTATGGTAAATTGAAAAAGTTTGCCTTTCTTTGCCAAAAACTTCTACAGTAACAAGACCGTTGGCCATCTCTAGTGCAACTTCAATCGCTTCAGCAACTCTTGATCTTGTTTCTTCCGACAATGAAAATCTATCAACAATTACAGAAATATTTCACTTTTTGTTTTTATCAAGTTCAATATTATCTTCAAGATTATAAATATCATTGTTTATTTTTACCCTTATATAACCATCCCTTTTAAGTTTTGCCAAAAGTACTTGATGACTTCCCTTTTGATTGATTATCATTGGAGCTAATATAAAAAGCTTGCTACCTTCTTCATTTTTATAAATTGAATTGATAATATCTTTGGTTTTCTGAGCTGTTATTTCAATTTTATGATTTGGACAGAACGGATGACCAATTCTTGCATATAGTAATCTAAAATAGTCATAAATCTCTGTAACAGTTCCAACGATTGATCTTGGGTTGTTGTGAGTTGTTTTTTGTTCAATTGATATTGCTGGACTTAGTCCTTCAATAACTTCAACATTTGGTTTCTTTGTTCCGCCCAAAAATTGTCTTGCATAGTTTGACAAACTATCAACATATCTTCTTCTGCCTTCTTCATAAATAGTATTAAAAGCTAGTGAAGATTTTCCAGAACCACTTACTCCAGTAAAAACAACAAACTTATCTCTAGGAATTGTTACATCAATATTTTTTAAATTATTTTCTTTTGCACCTTTAACGATAATTTCTTTCATACTTTAAAGTATAAAGACTTTTTATTTCTTAAGTTTAATTAAGATAATAAAAAAATAGCAATGCTGCTATTCGGTTATTTTTTCAAATTTTACTGAGTAATAATTTTTAAGTTTTTCTACTTGATCTTTTAACATTTTTTTGCATGCTTTGAAATATTTTGAAGGGGCTGGAAAATCTTCATGATTTTTTAGTTCAAAATCTTCTAATTTATCAATTCAAATTTTGTGTCTTATGTCCAAATTTTCAAACATTTGTTGATCGAAACTTGGCCAAAGATTTACAATTCTCCCGCCATAATTTTCAAGTGAAAATTTTAAGCTTTTTTTATCATATAAATTGAAATCAAAAAGAAAACTTTTTCCATTATCATAAATTGGAGCGGGTGAAATAAAACTATTGGTTAAACTATCGACTATAATTCCAAAATTTCCTAAGTGTCTATCAACATTCAAAATTATTGAATCAAAAAGCATTAAATTTTGAAAATTCTCTTTGCCAAAGACAATATTTAGATTTTTAATAAGGCTTTCTTTGCTATCATTTCCTTTAATGAAAAGTGTTGAAAAAGGAATAAAATTTTCACCCTTTTTAATAAATCATTCACAAGTATTTACTAGATTTTCTTCAATATTTTCAATATCATAATAAACTGCGTTGAGCTCTAATTGTTTAGCAATTTGACTAGCAAAAAATTCAGCATAAATTTGCATATATTCAATCTTGCTTCCAAACTTACTATTTGCCTTTTTTAAGTAAAATTTATCTTCTTCTTTTTTAATTGACTTTCTAAGCTCTCCCGGAAGCATAAAATCGGGTGAAAAAATATGTTTATTTTCTACTTTTATTTTTTCTTTTTGAATATTAGAAAGTAAGAAAATATTATCTATTTCATTTTTAAAATTATCAAATAAATTTATGTCTTTTCATTTTAAATTTAAACTTTTTTCGTCGCAAATTCAAAAATTATCTAGCATGGAAAGTCCAAGCCCAATTTCATAAAAAGAAAATGGATTAAATTTTTTGTCAAATAAATTCTCATATCCTTGTCTATTCAAAGGAGTTGGTCTTTCATACTCTAAATACTCTTGAATAATTGATGGTTCAAAATTAGATAAAAAAATAGGACATTTAGAAAAGTCAGCTTCCTTATTAAGGCTGCTTATTTCTTGTTTATTCAAGTCGTAATTAAAACTAAAACAAATAAAATCTTGATTTCTAAAGAAGTATTTTTTAATCATATTTTAATTTTAGTTAAAAAAAGTTATAAATTTGTTTAATTTCGTTTAGTTTTTAAATAAATTTAAATAATTCATTACAATAAATGTTTTTTTAACTAAATTTACGAACGTTATTTCAAAAACGGCCTCAAAAATGGTAAAATATAGAAAAATAATTAATAAAGGACTCACTATGCTAAGTAAACCATATAAAATTGCTTTAATTGTAAGCGGAGCTGTTACCGCTATTGCTACTATTGCTACAATTGCTATTGTTGCTAAGTATAAAAAAGACATTTCAAAGTAAATAAATACTTAAACAAAGAAATATAGATAATATAAAAAATAGCTTGTCTATTTTTTTATTTTTGTTCTTTTTTTATGTATAAAAAAGATTTAAAAAACATAAAAATTTTAAAAAAATATATATAATAAATATTGCACTTAATAAGGAGGGGTAGCGAAGCGGCCAAACGCGGGTGGCTGTAACCCACTTCCTCACGGTTCGGGGGTTCGAATCCCTCCCCCTCCACCATTATTTTGCCCCTTAGCCAAGTGGTAAGGCAGCGGTTTTTGGTACCGCCATCCGTTAGTTCGAATCTAACAGGGGCAGCCATATCATCTTTTAAGTAAGATGAAAAAATACGCGAAAAAATAAAACTAGACAACTGCTGAAAAGCGGTTGTTTTATTTTAATTCAATGACTTTTAAATAAGAGCAAATAATATAACCGACATTTCAATTATTTTGGTTTTTTAAATGCAAATTCAATAAAGTTTGTTATTAAATAAACCAAGAAAATAACATTTAGTTAGTTTTAATTTAAGTTAAAACTATTGCATTTAAAACATTTAAAACAATAGAAAAAAATACACATTTTAAGAAGGAAATCAATAATAATGAAGAAAAATATTTGATTATTAAACATAAGTTCACTAGCTCTTATTTCGCCAGTTTTAATATCAAGTGCTTGCACAGACAGAAAAGAAAGATCTAGAATTAAAAGACTAATTAAAGAAACAATTGAAAATAAAATTTTTGAATATAAAATTGAACCAGAACCTGACTCACAAATATTAATAAATGATAAAAAATATGAAATTAAAGATTATTTTTATGGTTTTGCAATTGGAAGTTATGAAAACATACAAAAACAGTATTCAAATGATTATTTTGTAATAGATGTAATGCCTATTAGAAGTTTTCATGACAATACAGAAAGATTTCCAGAAGATGATGGTTCCAAACCTTTATTAACTGAAAAGCAAGGAAATATTGTTTCATTAATATTAAACAAAGAGTTTGGAACAATAATTGGTTTATATGACGATCCAAATGTATACTCAGAAAATGATAAGTATTATGATTTAGAAACCTATTGAGGCTATCGTGGCAAAGGGTTTGGTGAAATTTTTGAAGATTTTTGCTATGATGAAGAAAACAAACAGTTAATTTTTAAATTACATTATTGTCATGTTGACAATTCAATAACTAAACGTCCTAAAACTGAAATAGCAATTTCAGAAGCTAAAATTAATTTAGATTTTTCCTCAAAAGAAAGCGGTTTAATAAAATGTAGTTGGTTTATTAAAAATCTTGCGCCTGATATGGAGCGCAAAAATAACATAGTTTTAAATAGTAAGTTAATCTTATCTAAAATTATTTATCCAGAAAAATAGATTTATATAAAAAAAATAAAGTGGAGTAGAAAAATACTTCACTTTTTAATTTGCTTATTACGCTTTTAGGCAAGACGAATATTATTTTAAAATTTGCTATAATTTTTTAATATGTATAAACACTCAGAGATTGAAAAAAAATGACAAAAATATTGGGAAGAAAATAAAACATTCAAAACTAAAGAAAAAGCTAATAAAAAAGCTTACATTTTAGACATGTTTCCTTATCCTTCAGGTGCTGGATTGCATGTCGGACATTTAGAAGGCTATACTGCAACTGACATTATAAGTAGATATAAAAGACTAAAAGGTTTTGATGTATTGCATCCAATTGGATGAGATGCATTTGGTCTTCCTGCTGAACAATATGCACTTAAAACAGGAAATCATCCTGCATCTTTTACTAATGAGAATATCAATAATTTTAGAAAACAATTAAAATCACTTGGTTTTTCATATGATTTTGACAAAGAAGTAAATACAACTGATCCAAAATTTTATGTTTGAACTCAATGAATTTTTAAGGAACTTTATAAAGAAGGGCTTGCATCAATTGAAGAAGTTGATGTTAATTGATGTGAAGGCCTTGGAACAGTGCTTTCAAATGAAGAAGTTATTGAAGTAAATGGTGTAAAAGTAAGTGAAAGGGGTAATTTTCCAGTTGTTAAAAAACCAATGAAACAATGAGTTTTAAAAATAACTCAATATGCTGAAAAATTACTTGAAGGACTTGAAGAACTTGACTGGCCAGAAAGTTTAAAACTTTTACAAAAAAATTGAATTGGAAAAAGCGAGGGTCATATTGTTAAATGAGAGGTTTCAAATACTAAAAAATACATTGAAACTTTCACTACTAGACTTGACACAATTTACGGTGTTTCAGCAGTTGTAATTAGTCCTGAACATCCACTTGTAAAAGAACTTACCAAAGGTGAATTTAAAAGTAAAGTTGAAGCTTATTTAAAAAAGACTAAGCTTAAAACTGAACTTGAAAGAACACAACTTGAAAAGGATAAAACTGGAGTTAATACTGGTTCATTTGTAGTTCACCCATTAACAAAAAAACTTATCCCTATTTGAGTTGCAGATTATGTTTTAATGAGCTATGGAACTGGGGCAGTAATGTCAGTTCCTGCACATGATGAAAGAGATTTTTTATTTAGTAAAAAGTACAATTTACCAGTAAATAAAATCATTGATGTTGATGATAAAAACCTTCCTTATTTAGGAGATGGAAAACATATAAATAGTGAATTGATAAATTCTAAAAATGTTCTTGAATCAAAGCAGATTTTAGAAAACTACTTGATTGAAAATAACATTGGAAAAAAGAAAGTTTCTTATAAATTAAGAGATTGAATTTTCAGTAGACAACGTTATTGAGGAGAACCTTTTCCAGTTCTTTTTGATGAAGATGGAAATATCTATTTAGTAAAAGAACTTGTGATGCTTCCTGAAACAAATAATATAAAACCTTCAAAATCAACTAAAGGGCCTTTAGCGAATATTAAAAGCTGAACAAACGTTACTATTAATGGTAAAAAATTTAGTCACGACACAAACGTTATGCCACAATGAGCTGGATCAAGTTGATATTACTTAGCATATATTTTAAAAAATCCAGATGGAAGTTATGTTCCTTTAGATAGCGATGAGGCAAAAAGAAGATTTGAATCATGACTTCCAGTTGACCTTTATATTGGTGGTCAAGAACATGCTGTTCTACACCTACTTTATGCTCGCTTTTGACATCGCTTTTTATTCGATATAGGAGTTGTCCCAACAAAAGAACCTTTTCATAAATTAGTTAATCAAGGACTTATTTTAGGACCAGATGGACAAAAGATGTCTAAGTCAATTGGAAATGTAATAAATCCTGATGAAATCGTTGCAAGTCATGGTGCTGATGCTATTCGAGTTTTTGAGATGTTTTTAGGGCCCTTAACTGATTCAAAATCATGAAGCACTGATGGGCTTAATGGCATTAGAAGGTGAATTGAAAAAATATATAATCAAGTTAATTATTTTGTAAGTGGAAACTTAAAACCAAATGATAAAAACGATGAACTTGAATCAAAAATTAATGAACTTATTTTGGATGTTGAAGATAATATTAACAAGTTGAAATTTAATATCGCTATTTCAAAAATGATGGTATTTATTAATTATTTAAGTTCATTAAAATCAATTCCTTCATATGATGTTCTGAAAAAATTTGCAATTATTTTTTCACCTTTTGCGCCACACCTAGCTGAAGAAATATTAGAACTAATTAATGCTCAAAGTTTGGAAAAACAAACTTGACCTTTTGTTGAAAAAGAAAAAATTATTCAAAAGAATGTTTCAATTGGAATTCAAGTAAACGGAAAAGTAAGAGGACAAATTGAAATTTTAGATTCTTGAGATGAAAAAGAAATAATTAAGCAAGCCAAACTTCAACCTAGTGTTAAAAAATGACTTGACGGTAAAAAGATAGTTAAAGAAATTTATGTCAAGGATAAAATATTAAATATCATAGTGAAATAAAATGCCGCAACATGCGGCTTTTTTCTTTCATAACATTATTACATAATGTATTAAGCGACTTTTCACAAAGTTTTCTCAAATTTGAAGAAAATTGTTTTTTGTTGCGTAAAGTAAAAGTTGGAGGGATAAAAAAATGCATGAATTTAAACCATTAGAAAAAACCAAGTGAAAAAACCTTGAAGGAGGCCTAGCAATTTCAGCCTTATTAACAACAATTTTTACTTTAATTCCATTAGGAGTTAGTGCAGTTACATCAATAGTAGGAGCTGTTAAACTTATGTCATCACCAAAAGGAGAATTTAAAACAAAAGATGGTGCAACAATGAAATGAGATAATAGTGAAAGCTCAACAGCATACAATTTTGGCATTCATTATGTAGTTTAAGAAGCTAGCCTAATTAGGCATGCTTTTTCATTTAAAAGATAAAAAAAATTAGCGAAACCGCTAATTTATAAATATTGAATTATTTTTTTGATTTAGATTTTTCCAAGATTTTTTGGAATCTTTCAACACGTCCACGTGCTTTAACAGTTGACCGGTCGCCAGTGTAAAATGCGTGACAGTTAGAGCAAACATCTAAAGTAACTTTTTCAGCAGTTGAACCGAAAACGTGTTCTTTACCGCATGAAGTACATGTTGCAGTAATTTGTTGAAATTTAGGGTGAATGTCTTTCTTCATATTTACTCCTTTTTAAAATTAAAATTGTTTAACTCTCAATTAACTGATTGTTATTTTAGCATAAAATTGAAAACTTGGAGTTTTAATTTTACTAAATTAAGTAATTTTTTGAATTAAATGTTTGGTTTTTTAATTTAGAATTTATTTTTTACTTTTAACTTTGCTTACATTTTCTCATTTTCAATTTAGAACTTCAGGCATGTCGTAACCATATTCTTTAATATATGCGTTATGTTCAGCAACCTTTTCATCCATTAATTTAGCAAATTTGTCACCATCTTTACCTAAAGTTGCAAGAGCAGCATCTTTTGCGATGTGGAAACGATCCATTTCTGAAAGTTGACGAATGTCAAATGAAGTTGTAATATCACCATTTTCACGGTATCCGTGAGGAATTAATTTTCTATTTTTACGTGGGTAGAAAATATCTCTTAGTTGTGCTTCAAATCCATGGAATGCAAAGACAACTGGTTTATTTGTAGTGAAGATTTTATCAAATTCTTTATCGCTAATTCCTCTTGGATCAATTGAAGGGTGACGAAGTTTTAATAAATCAAGAACATAAACGTATCTAATTTTTAAGTTTTTAAAGTGATTATTTAAATAAGTGATAGCACTAAGTGCTTCAATGTTTGGTTCAACTCCACTTGCAGCAATAACTAAATCTGGTTCTTCATCATCTTTACAAGTTGAAGCTCAATCAATAACTTTTAAACCTTTTTCAACAAGATATTCGGCTTCATCTTTAGTATAGAATTGGTCTCTTGGTTGTTTTGATGCAACAATTAAGTTAATTACGTTTCTTTCGGTTAGTGATTTATCCATTGTAGCTAATAAAGTGTTGGTATCAGCTGGAAGGTATTCACGAATAAGTTCTGGTCTTTTATCTGCAAGGTGGCCTAAAAGTCCGGGATCTTGGTGAGTGTAACCATTGTGATCTTGCTGAAAAGCAGTTGAAGTAGCAATAACGTTTAATGAAGGAAAATCTTTTCTTCAAGGAAGTTCTAAAGATTTTTTCATTCATTTCATATGTTGAGTCAACATTGTATCAACTACTCTTAAAAATGATTCATATGAAGCAAAAAATCCATGTCTTCCAGTTAGAACATAACCTTCTAAGAAGCCTTCGGCTTGGTGCTCTGAAAGTTGTGAATCAATAACTCTACCTTCAGGTCCAATTCATTCATCTAATAATGGATTAACTTCTTCAAGCCATTGTCTTTTAGTTACTTTAAAAATGTCATAAAGACGGTTTGATTTAGTTTCATCAGGACCGAAAATTCTAAAATTATCTGGGTTGTTTGTAATAACTTCACTTAAATATTTACCAAGTTCAACCATGTCTTGACTCTTGGTTTCACCTTTTTTAACATCAAGAGAGTATTTTTTTCAATCAGGTAAATTTAAAACTTTTGGATTAATTCCACCATTAGTTGCTGGGTTCATTGCCATTCTTTTTAAACCAGATGGAACTGTATCTTTAATATCTTGTACTACACTTCCATCATCTAAGAATAGTTCTTCTGGTTTATATGATTTTAGTCAATATGTTAAAGCGTCAACAGCCTCCATATTTTTAGCACTTACTGGAACTGGCACTTGGTGTGCTCTAAAACTCCCAACAAGTCTTTGGCCATTTCATTCGCTTGGACCAGTTCAACCTTTTGGAGTTTTAACAACCAACATTGGTCATTTAGGTCTAATTGCTTCGCTTGCTTTTTTCCCCTTGAAAAATGCTTTAATTTCAAGGATTTTTTCAATTGTTTTATCCATTGCTTTAGCCATTAAAACGTGCATTTTCTTAACATCATCGCCTTCAACAATTATTGCATCTCATCCCATTCCTGAGAAATAATCAATTAAGTCTTTGTTGCTTTTTCTTGCTAAAATTGTTGGGTTTGAAATTTTTCCACCATTAACATGAACAATTGGTAAAACCACTCCGTCATTTACTGGGTTAATAAAAACATTAGAGAATCAGCTTGCACAAAGTGGGCCAGTTTCAGCCTCTCCATCACCAACAACAGTTGCTGCGATTAAATCAGGTGAATCTAAAATTGCACCAGTTGCATGACTTAAACTATAACCAAGTTCACCGCCTTCATGAATTGAACCAGGAGTTTCAGGTGCAGCATGACTTGCAGTTCCGCCAGGGAATGAAAAACGTTTGAACATTTTTTGCATTCCTTTTGCATCTTGGCTAATTTCAGGATAAATTTCTGAATAAGATCCATCTAAATATGAGTTAGAAATCATAACTTGTCCGCCATGTCCCGGGCCTTCAATATAGAACATATTTAAATCATATTTTTTGATTACCCTATTTAAGTGAGCGTAAATAAAATTTTGACCAGGAATTGTTCCTCAATGTCCTATTGGATAGATTTTTACATCATCACTTGTTAATTCACTTTTTAAAAGTGGATTATTTCTTAAATACATTTGACCTACTGATAAATAGTTAGCAGCTCTAAAATATTTATTCATCTTTTCAAGATATTCTTTTGAATCGTAAATTGTTTTTTTCATTACTTCCTTACCTTATTTTTATAAAAATTCCTTATTTATTATTATGTAATAGTATTTAAATTGTATATGAAAAGATTTTAAATTTTAAACTAAAAGTCAATTTTAATTTAGTTACATTATTTCTATAAATTTAATTTTTTTGTTTTATTCAAAAGACAAAAAATAAATTTTTTATTTGATAAAAATTAGTATGTTTTATAAAAAAACATAATAAAAAAGTGACTTATTTAAAGTCACCTTTTTCTTGAAACTACAACTATCTTTCTTTGAAAGCTTCAACAAGTTTTTCTAATGCAGTAATCATTGTGTCTAATGCTTTGTTAATAGCTTGTTTTTCTTCTTTTGATGCTTTTTTGAAGTTTTCTCTGTCTTTTGCTAAAAGATCTTCTAGATTTTTTTTGCTTGCTTTGTCAAGTTTGTTTGATCCTAGTAATTTTTTAGCTCTTTTTTGTAGCTTTTTGTATTCCATGTCTTCTTTTGTACAGCTAATTGTTGCTAAAGGTAAAAGAGCAACTGCTGCAGCACCTAGACCTAAAAATATTTTTTTGCTTTTCATTTTATCTCCTTGAATTACATTTTTTTTAACTCTCAACTATTATATAAATTTTAAATTTTTAGGCTTAATTTTTGCTAATTTTTCAAGTTTTAACACATAAAAAAGCAAAAAAATTCCACTTTTATTGCAAATTTAATTTTTATATTTTTCTAACTACTTTTTCTTTCATTTTGTGGTAAATTATAGGTCAAATTTTTAGCCAAAAAACTGCTTAAAATTAAGGAAATTTTTTAACTTAAAACATTAAGTTAATTAACCTTTCTAAAGAAAAAAATATTTTTTTATAGTATTTTTTATTTTCTTGTTATAATTGAAAAGCAACTACAACTTTGACACATAAGGTTACGGTACGCCGAGCTTAGTTGTTTTACTCGGGTATTGACAATTTATGTTGAGTTAGTTCAAAATAAGAACAAAGGAGAACAACATGAGTAAATTAGAAATTAAACTAAAGTCATTTGACGTTAATCAAATTGATGATGCTGCTAAAAAAATCGTAATGCTTGCGAAAAGTGAAAAGGCTACAATTAGTGGTCCTATTCCTTTACCTACTCGTAAAGAAATCATTACAATTTTAAGATCTGTTCATGTTAATAAAACTAGCCGTGAACAATTTGAAAGCAGAACTCACAAGAGGTTAATTGTTTTAAGCAATGTTTCAGATGCTTTAGTTGACAAAGCAAAAAGACTTGAACTTCCAGCCGGAGTTCAAATTAGTGTAAAAACTGTTAAGTAGTTAGCTAACAGTATTTTATTTTTTTTAAGGTATTTTTTTTGTGCAAAAAATGCTTACAAAAACACAGAATGAAAGGAAAATGATGAAAGGAATCTTAGGACGTAAAGTTGGAATGACTCAACTATTTACTTCAGATGGACGTTTAGTTCCTGTTACATTAGTTGAAGTTAAACCAAATGTTGTGACTAGCATTCTTACTTTAGAAAAAAACGGTTATGTTGCTACTCAACTTGCCGTTGAAGATAAGAAGAAGACACATTTCAAAAAACCTGAAATTAACCATTTCAAAAAAGCAAACACAACACCTAAGCGCTTCGTAAAAGAAATCCGCAACATGTCAGGATATGCATTAGGTGATACAATTGATGCCTCATTATTTAGTGCTGGTGAAATTGTTGACGTGACTGCGATTTCAAAAGGTAAAGGATTTGCCGGAACCATTAAGAGATGAAACCAACACATTGGACCTAAATCTCATGGTGGTGGGGGTGGTTCTAAACCTATCAGACAAGTTGGATCACTAGGAGATATTAACGGAAATAGCGTTTGACCTGGTATGCACGGTGCTGGACATCTAGGAGTTGAACAAGTAACAAATCAAAACCTAGAAATTGTTAAAGAAGACAGCGAAAATAACTTATTAATCATCAAAGGTTCAATTCCTGGACCAAAAGGTGCTTTTGTAGTTATTAAAGAAGCAAAAACTTCACTAGTTAAAAAAGCTGAAAAACCAATTGAACTTGTTAATCTAAAAGAAGCACTTGCTAAAAACGAATTACTTGAACAAGCTAAAAAATATAATTTAGACTTAAACTCACAAATGACAGTTAAACAAATGAAAACACTTCTAGATGAAGCTATTGCTAAGGAAGAAGCTGAAAAGGCAAAAGCTGAAGAAAATAAAGAAGAAAAAGCAGAAGGAGATAAATAATGGCTGAAAGTAAAAAACTAGACAGCAAAAAATCTACTGCTAAAAAAGAAATAGTTAAAAAAACTGCTGTTAAGAAGCCTACTGAAAAAGTAGTTAAACCTAAAAAAGAAACTGTTAAAAAAGAAGTTAAAACCGAAAAAGTAGTTAAGACTAAAAAAGAAGTGGTTAAAAATTCATCAACTACTAAAGAAGTTAAAAAACCTTCTTTAAAAGTTGAAACTAAACCTAAAAAAGCAACTAAAAAAGAAGCTGTTAAAGTTCAAGTAAAAAGTGCAAAAGTTCAAAACAAAGTTAAATTAGAAGCAACTTTACCAAAATCAGTATTTGGGATTAGTAAAGTTTATTCACAAGCAATCTTTGATGCAATTTTATCTGAAAGAGCATCAAAACGTTTTTCAACTCACAAAGTAAAATCACGTGCTGAAGTAAGCGGAACTGGTAAAAAACCATTCGCTCAAAAAGGTACAGGTAATGCTCGTGCTGGATCATTAAGAAGTCCAATTATGGTCGGTGGTGGTAGAGCATTTGGACCTACAACTGAAAGAAATTACAATCTAAAAGTAAACAAAAAAGTAAGAAAAAATGCTCTATTATCAGCACTTACTCTTCTTGCTAAAGATCACGCTGTTTTAGTTCATGAATTCAAAATCAAACAACCATCAACTAAAACTTTATTAATCGAACTTAACAAACACGGACTTTTAAATACAAGAAAAGTTGTGATTGTATCAGGCGACGAAAATGTATTTTTATCAGCAAGAAACTTACCATTTGTTGAAGTTACAAAAGTTACATCTCTATCAGTTGAACAACTTGTTGCTGCCGATGCACTTATCTTAACCAAAGATGATGTTAAATACTTAGAAGGGATGGTGAAATAATGAATATTAATGAAGTTATTAAATATCCAATTTCTACTGAAAAATCAGAAATGGCTCGTTCAGGAAGAAATATTTATACCTTTGCAGTTGACCCGAGAGCTAATAAAATACAAGTTAAAAAAGCTGTTGAATTCATCTTTGATGTTAAGGTTTTAAAAGTTAATATAACTAACTATGATAAAAAGCCAAAAAGACTTGGAAGATCACAAGGATTTGGTAACGCTTTGAAAAAAGCATTCGTTTATCTAGATGAAAAATCTAAGATCATTCTATATGCTGAAGAAGCTGAAGAACTTAGAAAACAAGCTGAAAAAGAAGCCAAAAAAGCTAAAAAAGATGCTAAAAAAGGCGAACTTACTGAAGCTGAGAAAAAAGCAGCTGAAAAAATTGCTGCTGCAAAAGCTAAAAAAGAAGAAAGCGAAAAATCTTCTTCAAAAAATGCAAACGAAGTTAAAAAACCAGTTGCTAAGAAAATTGCTGCAACCAAAACTTCTACTGCTACTACAAAGAGTGCAACTACAAGAAAAATTGCACCTAAAAGCAAATAATTAGTTTTGAAAAAAATATAAAACTAATCAAAAAAATAAATTAATTAATCTAAAAGAAACAAATATTTTTAGATAAGGAGAAATTATGGCAATTAAAAAATTTAAAGCCTATACAAACGGTCGCCGTAATATGTCTTCACTTGATTACAAAGCAAACTTAACAGGTCACTTACCTGAAAAATCATTGCTAGTTCCACTTCCTACAAAAGCTGGAAGAAATAGTCAAGGAAAAATTACAACCCGTCATAAAGGTGGAAGACTTAAAAGATTTTATCGTCTAATTGACTTTAAAAGAAATAAGGATTTAATCCCTGCAACTGTACGTACTATTGAATATGATCCAAATAGATCAGCAAACATTTCATTAGTAGTATACAAAGATGGTGAAAAAAGATATATTATCAGTCCAAAAGGTATTAAAGTTGGTCAAGAAATTATTTCAGGAGATAATGTTGACATCAAAATTGGTAACTCATTGCCTTTAAAAAACATTCCTGAAGGTACCTTCGTTCACAACATTGAACTTAAACCAAAACAAGGAGCAATTATTGCTCGTTCAGCAGGATCAAGTGCTCAAATTCTAGGTAAAGATGAAAGCGGAAGATACATCATCTTACGTCTTAAATCAGGCGAAGTTAGAAAAGTTTTAGGACTTTGTCGTGCTACTGTTGGTGAAGTTGGAAATGAAGAACATTCACTTGTAAATATTGGAAAAGCTGGAAGAAACAGATTAAAAGGTATTAGACCTACTGTTAGAGGTTCAGCAATGAACCCAAATGATCACCCACATGGTGGTGGTGAAGGTAAACAACCTATTGGTAGAAAATCACCAATGACACCTTGAGGTAAAAAAGCACTTGGTGTTAAAACTAGAAGAACCAAGAAAGCATCAAATCAATTTATTATTAGAAGAAGAAAGGAATCTAAATAATGGCACGTTCATTAAAAAAACCTCCATTTGTTGATGAGCATTTAATGAAAAAAGTTATGGCTATCGTTGAAGGTAAAAACCCAAAACGTCCAATCAAAACCTGATCAAGACGTTCAACAATTTATCCTGATTTCGTTGGCTTAACTTTTCAAGTACATAATGGAAAAGCATTTGTTGATGTTTTTGTAACTAATGATATGGTTGGACACAAACTTGGAGAATTTTCACCTACAAGAACATTCTCTGGACATGGTGCAGATAAGGGGAAGAAATAGTAAATCATGACAAAAGACATCCTTAAATCAACTGTACATGCTAGTGTTAAAATGCAACACATTAGTCCAAGAAAAGCAAGACTTGTAGCCGATTTAATTCGTTACAAAACTGCTACCAAAGCTTTAGTTATTTTACAAACTACTCACAAAAAAGCTGCTCGTATTATCCTAAAACTTTTAAATTCAGCAATTGCTAATGCAACAAACAATGCTGGACTTGATGCTACACAATTAGTAATTTCAAAACTTCTAGTAAATGATGGACCAACCTTAAAAAGATATCAACCTCACTCACGTGGTAGAGCTTATCCAATCTTAAAAAGAACAAGCCACTTCTACATCGAACTTGCTGAATTAAATAGTTCATTTGATTCATTCGTTGAAGAAATGGAAAAAGAAAACAAAACTTCAAAAGAAAGCAAAAAAGAAGTTAAAAAAGAAGTTAAAAAATCAGTTGAAAAACAACCTAAAAAAGTTGAATCTGCAAAGAAAACTTCAACCAAAAAAGAAGTAAAACCAAAAACTGAAAAAACTACTTCAAATAAAAAAGAAATTAAAAAACCTGAAGTTAAAAAAGACAGTACAAAAGTAACTTCAAAAACATCTAAAAAAGAACCAGTTAAAAAAGCAGAAACTGCTAAAACTAAAGAAGTTAAAAAACCAGCTAAAAAAGTTGAACCTAAAGTTAAAAAAGAAACTAAAAAAGGAGATAAATAATGGGTCAAAAAGTTAATCCAAATGGCTTTCGTTATGGAATCAGCAAAGAACATAACACTGTTTGATATGCTGATAAAGACAAATTTGCAACCTTCCTTTTAGAAGACCAAAAGATCTATGATTTCTTTGATAGAAAGGTTCGTGAATACTTAATTGGTTCAGTAAAAATTAAAAGAGATCAAAAAGGACATACCATTGTTTATTTAGAAACTGTTAAACCAGCAGCAATTCTAGGCCAAAATGGTGACAATCTAAAATCATTACTTTTATCTCTTAAAAAATTCTTAAAAAACAAAAATGCTAACATCACAATCGAAGTTTTAGAACTAAAAAGACCTGATGTTAATGCAAGACTTTTAGCTGAACAAATTGCTATTAAACTTGAAAACCGTGCAAGCTTTAGACTTGCTCAAAAAGCAGCAATTAAAGCAGCAATGAAAGCTGGAGCTAAAGGAATTAAAACCTCAGTTGCTGGTCGTTTGAATGGTGTTGATATGGCTAGAACTGAAGGTTATACTGAAGGTGAAATGAAACTTCACACTTTAAGACAAAATGTTGACTATGCTGTAACAACTGCTAAAACAACTTATGGTATTCTTGGTGTTAAAGTTTGAGTTTCTTTAGGTGAAATTTTATCTTCACAAGATGAAAGTAAACACGGAAAACTTGTAGAAGAACTTAGAGAAAAACCAAACAGACAAGACAAAGATAGAGACAATAGAAGATTTAATAATAATAGAAGAAAAGGTGGTGAAAGAAATGCTTCAACCAAAAAGAACGAAACACAGAAAAATGTTTAGAATTCGCCACGACAAAGTTAAAGCTCACAGAAACAATACTGTTTCATTTGGCGAATTTGGTTTAGCATCAACTTCATCTGCATGAATTAGTGCTAGACAAATTGAAGCTGCCCGTATTGCTATTACTCGTCATATGGGTCGTGAAGGTCAAGTTATTATCAAAATCTTCCCACACATGTCAAAAACTTCTAAACCAATTGGTGTTCGGATGGGTTCTGGAAAAGGTAGCCCTGAAGCATGATTTGCTGTTGTTAAAGAAGGAACTGTTATGTTTGAAGTTAAAGGAAATCAAGTTGACGTTATGAAAGAAGCTTTACGTTTAGGTGGCCACAAACTGCCTGTTACTTGAAAAATTCTTGCAAGAGAAAGTGAAGGAGTTAAATAATGCTTTATTCAGAATTAAAAAATAAATCACTAAAAGAACTTAATGATTTAGTAGCTGATTTAAGAGCAGAACTATTCTCTCTACGTTTCAAAAATGCAACCCGTCAATTAGATCAAACTCACAAAATTGTTACAGTTAAAAAAGACATAGCAAGAGCACTTACTGCAATAAAAGCCAAAAAATTAGAAGAAGCTAAAGAAAAACTTCAAGCAACTAAGGCTTCTCAACTAAAACCTAAAACTCAAGAAATTAAAGTTAAAAAAGAAGTTAAAAAGGAACCTAAAAAAGAAGTTAAAACTACTAAAACTAAAGAAAGCAAGACTAAAGAAGTAGCAAAAGTTAAAGAAACTAAAAAAGCTACTACAACAAAAACTGCACCTAAAAAAGCAGAAACTGCAAAAGCAAAAGTTACCCAAAAAGAAGTAACTAAAGAAGTCAAAGTTAAAAAAGAAACTAAAGCAAAAAAAGGAGATAAAAAATAATGGCAGAAACTAAAAAAGCAACAGCTAAAAAAGTGGAAACTAAAAAAGCTACTACAACAAAAACTGCACCTAAAAAAGCAGAAACTGCTAAAGCAGCCAAAGTTGCCAAGCCAGCTAAAGTTACTAAACCAGCTAAAACTGTTAAACCAACTAAGCAAGTTAAAGCTAAAAAAGTTACTGCTAAAGTTGAAACTGGTGAAAAAGTTGTACGTGAAAATCGTCGTAAAACTTTAGTTGGAACTGTTTTAAGTACAAAAAACAACAAAACTATTACTGTTATTGTTGAAACATACGAAAAACACCCTCTTTATGCTAAACGTTTCAAGAAATCAAAGAAATTTGCAGTTCATGATGAAATCAACCAAGCAAAAATTGGCGACATTGTAAAAATTCAAGAAACACGTCCTTATTCAAAAACAAAACACTTCAGACTTGTAGAAATTAGAGAAAGAGCTGTGGAAGGAAAAAACAATGCTTAGAGAATTTTCAAGATGTAATGTTGCTGATAATTCAGGAGCAAAAGAAGTAATGATTATTAAAAACCTAGGTGGATCAATTGTTCGTTCTACTAACATTGGTGACATTGTAGTTGTTACTGTTAAAAAAGCAATTCCAAATGGTGTTGTAAAAGAAGGACAACTTTCAAAAGCAGTTATTGTAAGAACTAAAAGAGGTCTTGCTAGAGATAATGGTTCATACATTCGTTTTGATGATAATGCTGTTGTATTAATTAAAGAAGATGGCACATTAAAAGGAACTCGTGTATTCGGGCCAGTAGCTCGTGAACTTCGTGATAAAGGTTATTTAAAAATAATTTCACTTGCAGCGGAGGTTTTATAATGGCTAAATCAAAGATCAAGAAAAACGATATAGTTTTAATTATCTCAGGTAAATCAAAAGGTAAATTTGCAGCAGTACTTGCAACTGATTCAAAGAATCAAACAGTTACTTTAAAAGACATTAACAAGAAAACCAAACACCACAAACCAAGTCAAGAAAACCAAGAAGGTAAAATTGAGAAAAAAGAATATCCAGTTCATGTTTCAAACGTTCAATTTCTACTTAAAAAAGGTGCCCAAAATCAAAAATCAGTTGGCACAAAAATTGGCTGAAAAATTGACAACAAAACCGGCAAAAAAATTAGAGTTATGCGTAAGGTAAACAAACCAGTAGCAGAATAGGAGAAAAAATGAAAAAATTAGCTTTAGAAAAAAAATATTTAACTGAAATTAGACCAAAGTTAATCAAAGATTTTAATTTTACCTCACCTATGCAAGCTCCTCGTTTAGAAAAAATTATTGTAAACATGACCGCCGGAAATGAAGTTACTAACTCAAAAGCAATTGAAGAAGTATTAAATGAACTAAGTCAAATTACTGGACAAAAACCATTCAAAACTACAGCAAAAAAATCACTTGCCTCATGAAAACTACGTGAAGGCATGCCGATGGGTGGAAAAGTTACTTTAAGACGTGATCGTATGTGATCATTTCTAACTAAACTTATTGAAGTAGCACTTCCTCGTGTTCGTGACTTTTCAGGAGTTAGTCCTAAAAGTTTTGATGGAAGAGGAAACTTTGCCCTTGGAATTAAAGAAGAAATTATTTTCCCTGAAATTAGTTTCGATAAAATCCGTAAATTAAAAGGGATGGATGTCATTATTGTTACTTCAACAAACAATGACAAAGAAGCATTAGCATTATTAAAATACTTAGGAATGCCTTTTAGCAAGGCAAATAATTAGGAAGGCTTAAATATGGCAAAAAAATCATTAATGGTAAAAGCTGAAAGAAAACCAAAATTCAAAGCTAGAAAATATACACGTTGCCAAATTTGTGGCAGAGTGCATGCTGTTTTAAGAAAATACAAAATTTGTAGAATTTGTTTTAGAGAACTTGCACATGAAGGAAAAATTCCTGGTGTAAAGAAAGCGAGCTGATAATTATGGCAATCATCATTGACCCTATTTCAGATATGTTTGTAAGAATTAAAAACGCCATTGCAAGAAAATACAATGAAGTTATAATTCCACATTCAAACAAAAAAGTAAAAATTCTTGAAATTTTCAAAAAAGAAGGATACATTTCAGCCTTTGAAGTTCAACAAGTTAAAGACAAACCTAATTTCAAAGAAATTAAGGTTAGCTTAAAATACAAAGGAATGAATCAAAACATCTCTGCGATTTCAGGAATTAAAAGAATCTCTAAACCAGGCTTAAAAGTTTATGCTCAAGCAAGTCAAGTTCCTTACGTACTTTCAGGTTTTGGTACAGCAATCATTTCAACTTCAAAAGGACTTTTAACCGATAAAGAAGCAAGAAAGGCACACGTAGGTGGCGAAGTAGTTGCCTACATATGGTAAAAAATTATGTCTAGAATTGGAAACAGAATCTTAAAAGTACCAGAAAACGTTCAAGTCGAACTAAACCAAAACACTATTAAAGTAAAAGGAAACTTAGGCGAACTTACATATACCTTCAATCCTCTTATTAAAGTTGTAGTTGAAAATTCAGAAATCAAAACTATAAGAGCGAATGAAGAAAAAACCACAAAACAGCTTCACGGAACTACTAATGCTAATATTAACAATATGCTAATCGGAGTATCTAAAGGATACAAAAAAGAAATCGAAATTAAAGGGGTAGGTTATAAAGCAACCTTAAAAGGAAGTGAAATTGAAATAATTGCAGGTTATTCACATCCGACCTTACTAAGAATTCCTCAAGAATTAAAGGTAGAAGTACCTAAACCAACTAACATTACAATTTCAGGTATTAATAAACAAATTGTTGGTGAATTTGCAGCTAATTTAAGAAAAATTAGAAAACCAAGTCCTTATTCAGGAAAAGGAATTATGTACAAAGATGAAGTTATCCGTCGTAAAGAAGGAAAAACTGCTGCTAAATAGCATGTTTAAAAGGAGAATATATGATTTTATCTAGAAATGACAAAAGAAAAGCTAAACATTTAAAAATTACAAACAAGCTTGCAAAAGGCTCAAAATCTTGCCCAAGAGTTGTAGTTTATAAATCTTTACATCATTTTTACACTCAAGCAATTGATGATTTAAATCATTTAACCATAACTTCATCATCAACTCAAAAATTAGCTCTTAAAACCAAAAATAATGACTCAGTTAAACTAGTCGCACAAGACTTTGCAAAAAGTCTTAAAAAATCAAAAATTAACAAAATCGTTTTTGATCGTTCAGGTTATATTTATCACGGTAAAATTAAAACATTTTGCGACACACTACGCGAAGAAGGGATTAAATTCTAATGCAAGACAAAACACTTAAAGAAATCTTAGATAAAGAAGTTAAACAACCTACTGAAGAAGAAATCAAAGCAGCTGAAAAAGCCAAAGCTACTAAAGTAGTAAGTCGTAAAATCGAAGATAAAAACAAAGATTTAAAAGATAAAAAACCACAACAAAACAAAACCTTCAAAAAAGATCAAAAACCATTCAGAAAATCAAACTTTCAAACTGAACAACAATATGAAGAAAAAGTTATTGATGTTGCCAGAGTTACAACTGTTGTAAAAGGTGGACGTCGTTTCTCATTCTCAGCTTATGTTGTTGTGGGCGATAAAAAAGGTAAAGTTGGCTTTGGACACGGAAAAGCAAACGAAGTTCAAGATGCCATCAAAAAAGCCGTAAAAGACGCTCAAAAGAATATTATTTTCGTTCCTGTTATTAAAGGAACAATCCCTCATGAAATTAAAGAAAAATTCTTAGCTTCAAAAGTGCAACTTCGTCCAGCTCCAAAGGGTGCCGGAATCATTGCCTCAAACACTGTTCGTGCCGTAGTTGAACTTGCAGGTTACAGCGACATTTCTACCAAAACTTATGGTTCAAGAACAAAACAAAACATTGTTCAAGCCACAATTAATGCTCTTAAAAAATTAAGAACAGTAGAAAAAATCGCTGAACTTCGTGACATTGATGTAAAACATCTATTATCTAAATAATTAATTTCATTTAATTATTTGAATACTTTCACAAAATTAGTAAAATAAGGAGAATATGATGAAACTACATACATTAAAACCTACTGAAGGTGCTAGAAAAGAAAAACACCGTGTTGGTAGAGGACACGCTGCTGGTAAAGGTAAACAAGCAGGTCGCGGACAATCAGGGCAAACAAAAAGAAGCACAGTAAGACTTGGATTTGAAGGGGGACAAAACCCACTATTTAGAAGAATACCAAAACGTGGGTTCAACAATGTAAATCACATTGAATACCAAGTTGTTAATCTTTCTCAATTGGAAAAAGCTTTTAAAGCTGGAGAAAAAGTTAATGAAGAAACACTTTCATCTCATAACCTAATTAAAGGAAAATTACCAGTTAAAATTTTAGGTAATGGAACTTTAACAAAAAAATTAAACGTACAAATTCCTTCACTTTCTCTTTCAGCTAGAAAAGCGATAGAAAAAGCCGGAGGCAAAATCGAGGTTAAATAATGGCGAAAAAGTTGCGTAAAGAAAAAGATGATATAACCGAAAAGCTAGATCGTAAGCTTGCGATTGATAAATTCTTCAACGAAAAGAGAAATGCTTGAATCGAATGATGAAAAAACCATTCTCTTTTTAAGAAGATATTATTTACGCTTGCAATTTTAATCCTTTTTCTAGCAGCACAAACAATCACCATACCTGGAGTTAGCCTTGTTAATAAAGACAAAATTCAACAAGGCGACTTTGTCGGAATTTTAAACCTTGTAGGTGGTGGAGGACTTAGAAACTTCTCAGTTTTAGCACTCGGAATAAGTCCTTTCATTTCGGCAAGTTTAGTTATGATGATTTTACAAACAAAAGCCTTCCCAGCCATCCACAGACTCAGTCAATCTGGACCTCAGGGAAGAATAAAAATTAATTTTATCACTTACTTTTTAACAATAATTTTCGCTATCATTCAAGCACTTTTATTAACTCGTGCTTTAGCAAAAACAACCACTGGATTTGGAATTAAATATGACGATAGTGTTATTAAAGTTTTAGGTTCAAAAGGAAGAGAACTATTTAGTTACTTAATTGTTCCTATGATTTTAATCTCAGGTTCATTCTTTGCCTTGTTTCTATCAGAACAAATTACAAACCGTGGTGTAGGAAATGGAACAAGCTTACTAATTTTTGTAGGTATTGCTTCAAACTTAATTCCTACATTCAAATCTGCATTTGAATTCTTTGTTCCAAGTGCAAAACAATCTTCAGTTGTTTTAAGAGATGTTATAAACTTTTCCGTTTACATGTTAGGTTATTTACTTGTAATATTTATTGTAATAATCTTCACTATTGCTGAAAGACATATTCCAATTCAACAAGTTGGTGCTGGTCTTTCTAAAAACGAAAAAGAACTAAGTTACATGCCAATTAAAGCAAACCCAGCTGGAATTATGTCAATCATTTTCTCACTAATGATTCTTTCAGTTCCAACAATGATTGCAAACTTAATGGATCCAAACACTAGTGCTTATTACAACTGAGTTTATAAAAACTTACAATTAACTCAACCTTTAGGTTTTATTCTCTTTATATTAGTTAGTTTCGGACTAACAATTTTAATGGGAATTCAACAATCAAAAATTGACAAAATCAGTGAAGATTTTGCTAAAAGTTCAACCTTCATTCCTGGAATTAGACCGGGAGAACAAACTGAAAATTATCTTCTTGATGTCGTAATTCGTCTTTCATTTTTCTCATCAATTTATCTAATCTTACTTGGTGCACTTCAATATATTCAACAAATGTTAGGCATGCCTGCATCAATTGCATTTGGTGGAACAACTATTATGATTTTAGTATCAACAGCATATGAAACTGTTCAACAAATTAAAGCAAGATATAAATCACAAGAACTTGCAAGAAAGAGAAGACAAATTCGTGAACTTAAAGAGGTTTATGGCGAAGAAGAAGAGGATTTAATATGATAAATAAACCAAACTTAATTTTCTTAGGTCCTCCAGGTGCAGGAAAAGGAACACTTGCTAAAATGCTTGCCAAAGAATTTAGTTATTTTCACCTTTCTACTGGAGATATTTTCAGACAAGAAATTAAAAATGAAACAGACCTTGGCAAACAAGTTAAAAATCTTTTAGATTCAGGAATATATGTTCCTGATAACATCACAAACTTAATTGTTAAAAATAAATTAATAGAACTTAAAAAAGAAAATAAATCATTTATTTTAGATGGCTATCCAAGAACAATAGACCAAGCAAATTTTTTAATCAAACTTAAAGAAGATTCAATTGAAATTGATAAAGTAATTTTATTAAATATTACTGAAAAACAAATTGTTGAACGTCTTACCAAACGTCGCATGTGCCCAAATTGCAAGAAGATTTATCACCTTGTAACAAAGCCTTCAAAGGACAACATTCACTGTGACAATTGTAACGCAGTTCTTGTTAAAAGAAGCGATGATAATGAAGACGTTGTAACAAAAAGAATTCAAGTATACTCAACTCAAACTGAACCTTTAATAAACTACTATAAAGAGAAAAACATGCTTTATGAAATTGATGCTTTTAGAAGCGCTAAAGATGTCTTTGAAAGCATTAAAAAACTGCTTTAAAATATATTCAAAAATACATACCTTAAATTTTCGAAAAGAGGCTTTAAATATGATACTTTTTAAAACAGACGAAGAAATTTCAAAGATTAAAAAAGCATGTTCAATCTTGGCAGAAGTAAAAACCATTTTATATGACTTCATAAGACCAGGAGTTTCTTTAAAAGAAATTGATAGCGTAGCTTTTAAAGAAATTAATAAAAGAGGTGCAAAACCAGCATTTTTAGGACAATATGGTTTTCCTGCAACTTGCTGTATATCAGTTAATGAAGAACTAATTCACGGAATTCCAAGTGACTATATTGTAAAAGATGGAGACATTGTCAAAATAGATTGCGGAGCAATTTATGAAGGATATTATTCAGACTCTGCTTTTACAAAAGGCGTTGGAAATATAAGTGAAGAAGATAAAGCATTAATTGCTTGTGCCAAAGACGCATTTTACGCTGGATTTAATGCCATCAAAGTTGGCAAAAGAATAGGCGACATTAGCTTTGCCATTGGCAAACTAATTAAAGAAAGAGGCTTTTTTACACCAGACGAATTTACCGGCCATGGTATTGGCAAAAGTTTACATGAAGATCCTTATGTATATAACGACGGTGAAAAAAATACAGGCCCTCTTATTAGAAATAATATGGTTATTTGCATTGAACCAATGATCTTGCAAAAAACTAAACAAATCAAAATTAAAGATGACGGATGAACTGTTATTAGTGCCTCAGGCAAAAACACAGCTCATTATGAACAAACTGTTTTAATCAAAGACAATAAAGCATACATACTCTCAGGAGATAATATTTAATGGCAAAAGACGCAATAAAAATGTCAGGTAAAATAGTTAAAAAATTTTCAACCAAAGATTATGAAGTATTACTTGAAAATGGTTTAACTATCAGAGCTTTCACATCAGGCAAAATGACTTTACACAATATTGGCATGCTTCCTGGTGATGAAGTTGACGTCGAACTTAGTCCTTATGACATGACTAAGGGTCGCATTATCTATAGACATAAATAACAAGGAGAAAGCATGAAAGTTAGAGCTTCAATCAAGCGTATTTGCAAAGATTGCAAATTAATTAAAAGAAATGGTATTAATAGAATAATCTGTATTAATCCAAAACACAAACAAAGACAAGGATAAAATATGGCCAGAGTTTTAAACGTTGAAATTCCTAATAACAAACGTGTAGTCGTATCTCTAACCTACATTTTTGGTATTGGTCCATCACTTGCAAAATTAATCTTAAAAAATGCAAAAGTTGATGAAGATAAAAGAGTTAAAGATTTAAGCGAAGAAGAACTTACTCGTATTCGTGATGAAGCTAAAAACTATATCACCGAAGGTGATTTAAAAAGAGAAGTAAACCTTAACATCAAAAGACTTATGGAAATTAAATCATATCGTGGCATAAGACACAGAAAAGGTTTACCAGTTAGAGGACAAAGCACTAAGAAAAACGCAAGAACTAGAAAAGGTCCTAGAAAAACAATTGCTGGAAAGAAAGGTAAATAGAAATGGCTAAAAAGAATAAAAAAACTATTACATCTGGAATTGCCCATATTCACTCAACCTATCAAAACACAATCGTTGCCTTTTCAGATTTAAAAGGAAATGTTTTTGCATGATCATCTTCAGGTGCTATTGGTTATAAGGGAACTAAGAAAAAAACTCCTTATGCTGCTGGACTTGCAGCCGCTGCAGCATTAGAAAAAGCAAAAGAATTTGGCTTAAAAGAAGTTTCAATTTTAGTTAAAGGTGTTGGCCCTGGAAAATCAACAGCAAGAAAACAAATTGAAACAAGTGGTTTACAAATTAAAGAAGTTAAGGATGTTACCCCAACTCCACATAACGGAACCCGTCCACCTAAAAAAATCTTAAAAAGAGCTTAATATAACGAGGTAAAAATGGAAAAAATACAGCAAATTAATTACAAAGAACTTAAAAGCGAAAGAGTAAGCGACTTTGACACTGTTTATATTATTGAACCTCTTATGAGAGGTTTCGCAAATACAATCGGAACAGTAATTAGAAGAACCTTACTTTCATCTATAACCTCAGCTGCTCCATTTGCAATAAAAATTAATAACGTTAAACATGAATACGAAACTATTGAAGGAATTAAAGAAGATGTTATTACTTTAATCTCAAACATTCGTAAAATTCGTTTCACTTATACACCAGAAGCATTTGGAAAAGATAACCTTGCCAAAATTTCATTCAAAACTAACAAAGAAGGTGAAATTTTTGCATCAGACATTGAAGGATTTTTAACTACAGGTGGAATAGAAATTATTAATAAAGATCAATACATTTGTACAATCACCAAAAAACAAGTTTTTGAGTTTGATCTATTTTTAAGAACAGGTCGTGGATACATTGACTTTGAAGAAAATAAAAACACTATTTTAGAATATGGACCAAAACTTGAATCAAAAATTAAAAACGGACAATTCATTGCAATCGATTCAGACTTTAGTCCTGTAAAAAGATGTGCAATCAAAACCGAAGAACTTAACACGAGTTCAAAAACAATCGAAGAAAGACTTAGAATTGAACTTGTTACAGATAAAACCGTTGATTGTGACGAAGCAATGGAACAAGCTGCAAAAATAATCATTGCTCACTTCCAAATTATTGGAAACATTGACGCTAAAAAGACAATCGAATTATTTGATGAAAACAAAGTTAAGAAAGAAAAAACTAAACAAGTTTCTCAAACAATTGAAAAATTAAATTTAACTATTCGTTCATTAAACGCTTTAAGAAGAGCAGGATATGAAACAATTGAAGAACTTATCAAATTAACCGATGATGATTTAGCTAATATCAAAAATTTAGGTAAAAAATCAGTTGAAGATATTATTCAAAAAATTCACGACTGAAAAGAAAAACATCTTGATGAAGATGAAATAAAAGAAAACATTGAAGCTAGCGAAAAAGGAGAAGAATAATGGCAAATCCAAAACAAGTTTTTAGAAGAAACCATGAATGATGAAATCATGTCGAAAGAAATTTAGTAACTGATTTAATCGTTCACGGTGAAATTAAAACCACTTTAGAAAGAGCTAAAAGAATTCGCTCAAAAGTTGAAAAAATGATTACTTTAGGTAAACTTAATACTTTAGCTAGCAGAAGACAAGCAATTAAATACTTAAGAAACGTTCCTTCTAAAGTTGCAAACAAAGATGTTGTTCAATATCTATTTGACATTTTAGCACCAAAATACAAAACAAGAAATGGTGGATATACTAGAATTACAAAAATTGCAAACGCACAAGGCAACAATGCTAAAATGGCTATTATTTCATTTGTTTAATTAACCTGAACAAAGTTAATCAAACTACTTAAATAATTTAATTAAAAATAATTTAAAAAAGGAGAAATATCATGGCTGTTGTACCAAAGAGAAAAACTAGTAAACAAAGAAAAGCATTACGTAGATCACATCACGCATTAGATGAAAATATGACTACTCCATGTGCAAATTGCAAACAATTAATCTTACCTCACCGTGCTTGTGAATTTTGTGGTTTTTACAAAGGCAAAAAAATCATTAAAGTTGCTAAAAATGACAAATCAAAATAATCAAATTTGCTTTTAAATAAAGAATAAATTTAAAAATTTCATCACTTAAATTGTGATGATTTTTTATTTCAATAATTTACCCTAAAAACAAAAAGAAAATAGACGCCTCAGCCCCTATTTTCAATTATTCAGTGAAATAAGTAAAGTAAATTACTCGGATAAGACATTTACTATGTAAATCCAACTACGAATAGTTGAACTAACTAAAGTATAACATAATTAAAATGAAAAAACTTTTTTCTTTTTTAAATTTATAACTTCAAATCCTAAATAAACGAGCCCTTCCATTAAATGCAAAAATAAAAGACAATTTAACAATAAAATTCAATGCTTTAAAATCAACAATCAAGTGGTAAAAAAATGTAATAAAAGCAAGTCGATTAGACTTGCCTTAGTTAATTTGCTTTATTTTAACCCATCGATTTTGCACACTAAAGATTTTTATAAATTTAATTCGCTTATTTTGAAAAAAGTGAATAATGTTTTTTTCTTTAATTGATAAATGAAACAAGAAATAAATGAAACAAAAATAATTGAGATTACTATTCTAAGTACTGAATAAAGTAAATTTAAATATGCATAAGTTATTAAAAGAGATTTTATAAATAATGATATGAATACTATAAATAGTAATAATGATAGACTTGACAAAGTCAAATACCAAATCCTATATTTTTTAAAGTTTGGTATAGTTTCCAATTCTATTATTATGAATATTGATAAAAAAACAATAAAGACCAAGAAAACAAAATTTAAAGCACCCATAGTTGTTTCTAGATAATATGTAAATGGTTGTCCAGGCGAATAAGGCTTGAGGATAACAATATCTTCTGCTAATTTTCAAAAAGTTGTTAGTAATACAAGAAAAAGTAAACTCAATAAAATAGAAGTATGTATAATAATGATTTTTATTTTCTTATTCATTAGTTAACTCCATTCTTTTATTAAGTTCAAGTAATAGTAGTTTTCTTATATCGAGTTTATTGTTTGCAATATCTTGCATATTGTTGTAGAACAGCATAATAGCTTTTGATTTAAATTTACAGTTACTGTAATTGCTATAAATAAATTCATTTTTCTGTGTTTCATTTTCGAAAACTCGTTGGAGTGATGATATTTCCTTATTTTCGGCTGTTGAATGTTTTAAAAACTTAAGTTCTAATTCTTCTTTATTTTGTATTATTTCGTAAATTGATTTTGATAATGCAATTATTTCTTTATCTTTTTTAATTTGGGCAAAAAGCATATCAAATAGGAAAAATAGTTCTTGTGAATTTTCAATATTTTTAATATTTAAAGTTAAGTAGTTAAACAGTTTTTCAAGAGTTTTTTCGCTAAAATCATAAAATGTAGTGTTGATTAAATAATAAGATAAAAAGAAATTTGAAATATATGAGTATTTAATAAATTTAAGAAGTTTTTTAATATTTAAGTTACCTTTTTTACTTAATAGAAATAGAAGATCTAATAAACTATTATTTACTTTTTCTTTTGGAATTTCTTTGCTGTTTTCTTCTAAAAGAAAATATTTTAAAATTTGGTGGATATTAGAAGCGATCATTCAGTATATATTTGGAAGTTTAATATTCTTTTTAGTTTCAATAAAACTTTGTGGAATAGTTTTTGAAAGTAAAATTTCAATTTGAGTTTTATTTAAAATCATTTTTGCAAGTATATTATCTTTAAATTCAATTTTTAAGTTTTTATAGTTAGTTAAATTATCAAGATTAGAGAAAATTGAATAAGAAATAAAATCTAAGTCATTTGGAGTTCTTCAAAAATCTCTATATTTATAACTAATAGCTTTACTGCCATGCAATATTAAATAATTTTTATCTAAATCATTTACAAACGTCTTTTCTTCAACATTTTCCAAATTAATTGGTTTTGTAAATTCTTTATATAACTTGATTTTAAAAGTAACGATTAGTTTTATTTTGAGTCAATGGATAGCTCTAAATATATTAAAGTTGAAATATCTATTAATCAAGATGGTTGCTAAAGAACTTAAAAATCAAAATGGTAAAAACAATAGCACAATAATGCTTATAATATTTAAGAAAATGAATCAAAAAAGTTTTTGCCCAGTTGTTTTGGGGTGAAAAAATTGAAGCACATACTTTGGATCGCCATCATTTAAAGCGAGCAAAAATGCCAAGCTTGAAAAGAAAAGAAAAGTAGAAAAAAACAAGAAAAAGAAATCAGTTGCTAATTTCTTTTTCAAAAAATTATTTTCCTTAATAAAACTTATTTTTTCTTTTAGTATCAAGGAGTACCTCCATTACTAATTCCTCATATAATGATTATATCTTTTTAATGATTGTGTTCTAAGAAACCAATTTTTTTTAATTGTTTCCTTTATTAAAATAAAGCTTTCAAATGTGTAAATAAGATTAAAACTAAATATAACATTAAAAAAGTTTGATTTATCCTTTATTTTTTACAAACAAGCAAAAAAAGCAAAAAAAATACTTTTTTTCATATGAAGAGTGATTTTAGGGTAAAATTCTAAGCATAGAAATGGAAAAATCATGGATAAACAGAACTTAGTAAATAAAACTATGTATATGTTATCAACAGCCACAATCAAGGCTGCTATTTTTGCATTTACTATTATTAACTTTGAAATTAATGGCAAGACAAATATTATGAAACCGGGAAAAGCTATTATTTCATGAGTTAATAATTGTCGCTGATAATTTTATAAAAATAAATCATTAATTAAGCGTTTATTTTATTCAAGAGTAATAGTTTAGGGAGTGGAAAACCTAATTTTTATTAAATTTCGTTAAATTCAAAGTTAATATAAAAAGAAATTAAACAACTTTAAAAAATCTATTAGAAATTTTAAAAAACTTATCAAACAATTTTTTGCTCATTTTGAGTAAAAAATGCTCTATTTTAATTAAATTAATTAAAAAAACCGCACAAATTGGTCTCTATATTAATATATAAACTTATAATTATATTTGTATATTAATTATTATTATCTACATTGGAAATACATTTTTAATATTAGTATGCAATTACTATTAGATTCAATTTTGTGCTATTAATAAGGAGAAAAATGAAAAAATCAAAACTATGACTTGTTGGTCTGAGTGCACTTCCGCTCGCAGTAGCAAGTCTTTCAGCTTCATGCTCTTGTGTTAAGAAAAACCAAGCAGAAGATCGAAAAGTTGTTATTGAGTATAACTCAAAACTATCTCATACACCATTCATTAAAGATGGATCTCGTTCATTCGGAGGATACGTTTCAGGTATCTTACACTATTTAACAGGAACTGCTTTAGTTCGTAGACAAGGACTAAATCAAGCACAAGTTAAAACTGAAGGCCGTGAACAAAAGATTGTTGATCCTTCTTGATGAAAATATAGACTTGATGGTGCCAAAGCTATTGTTTTAACATTTGATGATAACACTGTTAAAGTTTATGACAATGACGAAGCAAGTGACAAAGCAAAACCAGGAGCTGATGGATATTACAGCTCAATGTCAGTGCAACTACTTTCAAAAGATGCTAAGTCAATAAACAACCCAACATTCTTTACAGATTTAGAAAATTCTAAAAAAGTACAATTTGTAGTTCGTGAAGGACAAAAATATGTAACAAGCGATGGTAAAGATTCAGGTTATACTGTTAAACCTCGTGACTACTGATATTCATGAATTAGAACTGCTACTTTAACAACTTCAACCAGACATTCTCTTGGTGGAAGTGATGCAACAGATAAATTAATTCGTGACAAACTATTTGAAAAAGTAGGTAACGTTTACCTAACTTCACAAGAAGAATATGCTAACGAATATCTATATGGTGTTTTCGGAGTAGATTCAGAAAAATTCTATAAAGAAGAAACATTTCTTCAAGATGTTGCTGCTTCATCAGGCTTTACAGGAAAAGCAGTAACCTTTGAATCAAATGACAAAACAAGTAGAAAACTTGGACAATTCTTTGACAAAGTTATGTGTTTATCACAAGACTTTTATCCAGCTCCATCAGAATACATTGACAAACTAAATGCAGAAGGTAAACAAGAAATTTACAACTATTTAGGAAAATCAAGTTCTGATGCAGAAGCAATTAAAGCTGAAATTAATAAACTTAACAAAGACTCAGCTGTTTTCAAAGCCGGAGTTTACTGATACGGTATTTCAGGTGACCACACTCTATATACTGGTCCTTACTACGCCGAAAGAGAAAAGAGTAACCTAAAAGAAGTTTATAAACAAAACCCTCACTACTGAGATCAAGCTTGAGTTAAAGATAAAGAAAGTGTTAAAGTAATTGAAAATATTTATCAATCTCAACCAGTTGATACAGCAATTTATCAAACAAGAGTATTTGATAAATATAAATTAGGTCAACTTTCACAAATTAGTTTTAACCAACTAAACGAAAGCCAAAAACAAGAAATCTTAAAAAATCCAGACAAATTTGGACTTCAATATGTTAAAGGTGAAAACAAAACTCACCCACACTACTGATTATTAAAAACACCTTTCGTTCAACCTACAGATAGTGCTGATCCAAAATCATTCTATGGATTTAACGATGCTTATGCAACTCTAGTTTGAGGTTCAAACTTAGAAGATATTAAAGCAGGAAAACAAAAACCAAACACATTTATTAATGGAACTGGACTTTCATTCAGAACTATGTTAACTGCTGCTATTGACTGAGATGCTGTACAAGGACTTGCAACTAACGGTGTTGGAAAAGCTTGAATGGCAAAACTTGCGAAAGATGGTTCATTAGGTGGAATTGGTACACCAGGTGATACAGTTTATAAATATGCAGATGAAGTCAACTCATTATTTGCTATTGATAAAGATGGTAAGAAAATTGATTTTGGTACTGAACTTGGACAAGAAATTAGCCCAAGCGAAAATGAAAAATCACACGCTGCCCACTCAACTGTTTCTCAAAAATTAATGTCAGCTGGTCTAAGTGCAATTAAACCAAAAATGAAAGAACTACTAGATGAGTTATTTGCAAAACCAGAATTTAGCGGGCTTCCAAAAGACCAACAAGTAGTTAAAGGAACATTCTGATTCCCATTCACTAACGCGCCACAAACTCTAATTAGTGCTGCTGAAGCTCTTTCAAAAGCAATTAGTGAACTTTTAGATGAAAGAATTCAAATTAAATTTGATTGAGAATCTAATAAAGATGAAATTAGATTCAAAAACTTCAGATACTTTGGAGCAAACGGTGAATCTATTGCTCCATGAGGTTATGACTTTGACTCAATTGCTTCAGGCTATGATGGGCTTTCATGAACAGCTTGTTTACTTCCTCAATTAATTTATATTGCTAAAGAAAAACCAGCAAATTTTGCAACTACTTTCCCACAAATTGCTAAACTTGCTGATGCATTGATTGATTGAGAATCAAAACACCCAGTAAAAGGTCCAGTTCCTTTCGCTGAACTTTACAAAATCTCACACTCACTAATTAAAGACTATGCAACTTCCCATGTCAATAGCCAATTTGAAAAATCAGGAGAAAGTTGAACATTAAAACTATCAGGCGGAAAACCAATTGAATTTAAAGATTCAACTGACTTATTTGGATTCTCAGCAAACTTCTGATTTAACTACGTTAAAGATTCACAAAACACTGACTTAATTAAGTTAATTCAAGAATTAACTACTTATGTAACTGTTAACTGAACTTATAGTACTGCAGTTGGTAGAAGTGACTTCTCACCAATACTGTTAGGTAAAGAATACAAATTTACAACTGTAAGTGACTTTGGTGCAGGAGTGGATCTATTCCAAGACTGAAAAATTAGTAAAAAATAACTAAAATTAGGAAGAGGTATTAATAAATTAAACAAATTTACAATTTATATATAAAAATCTATTAAAATTAAAAACTGAAATGACACGATACATATTACAAAGATTAGGCTTTGCAGCACTAACCCTACTTATTATCAGTATGCTTTCTTACGTTTTGACCGCAAGTTTTGGACCAAACGCATATGAAATTCTTGCTGATGAACAATGGGCTAAACCTGGAATTAAACCCGCAGGTTCTTATGAAGATTTTGTTAAAATTCTTGAAATAAAACATGGACTTCGTTATGGTGAAATCTCTCTAGATGAAACCAAAGTCATAGTTGATAACGGACCTATTCCTGCTATTGTTAGATATTTTAGATACATTGGTAATTTTCTAAAAGGCGATTATGGATTTGTTATTAATCCAAAAAATAACCCTGACCCAGTTAATTACGATACAATGCCAAAACTTTTCTTTGTACCACTTAAATATTCATTAATGGTAACTTTCCCAGCCTTTGTGCTTTCATCAATTACCGGTGTTACACTTGGAATTTTTGCCGGATATAAAAGAGGTAAACTATTTGACTCAGCGATCAATGTCTTCGTTATGATATTCATCGCTTTACCTTCATTTATAATCGCTCCGATTGCAATTTCAATTTCAACCAAGCTTGGGATCTTGCCAGTTGTTCCAGAAATGGACGGCTCACAACCTTTTGGGGTTGTGTTTGCTGCATTATTACCCCCTATTTTAGTTATCACAATCAGCTCACTCGCATCTTATACAATTTACGCTAGAAATCAAGTTATTACTGTTTTAACATCAAACTATATTTTGATTGCCAAAACAAAAGGTTTAAGTCATATACAAATCTTTTTCAAATATGTTTTTAGAAACATTTCAATTCCTATCTTTGCTATAGTCTTCCCTTCTTTCATCGGACTTTTATCAGGTGGAATTATCATTGAACGTTTCTGAAATATTAAAGGTACATCACAAGTTATTGCTTTCTCATTCCCAAATGGTGAAATTAACATTGTAATGTTTTCAATTCAATTCTTTACTTTTGTTTCACTATTAGTAGAATTATTTGTTGATGTTATGTACGTTGTACTTGATCCACGTATTAAATATGGTAAAACTAACAAAAGAAATTACATTTGATTTATCAAGGCTTTCTTTATTAGAAGAAAACTTGCTAAAGAACGTTTTGCAAAAATGGCAAATGAAAATCAGAAGAATGAACAAATTTTAAATGGAGTTAAATAAAATGGCACAGAGTGTTAAAGAATTCAATGAGCAATATAAAATAAGTAAAGATCTTGCCACAAAATTTAGTTTCATTAAAGAAGGCAGCAAGCAAAACGTTTCTTCTATTGCTGGTAAACCAAAAAAATTAGTTCAAGAAATTTTTAAACGTTTCTTTACTAACCCAGTTGTTGTTATAGCAACAGTAGTCTTTATAACAATCTTATTAATGTCAATAATTATTCCATTACCTGGCATTAGAAATTACACCCCTAATCGAAGAGTTAGTGATGTAATTTTCGTTGAATATCTTCCACCATTATCAAGGCCTTTAAAAACAGTCGCCGTCTCCGTGGATGATGAAATTTACAAACATATTGAAAATTTAAGAAAAAGTCCATTTCATGATTACTATGCCTTTTTCTTAAATACTGTTTCTGAAAGTGGAGCAGGAGTATTCTTTAACTTAACTTATGATGGCTACAAGCTATACTCAGCAACCATTTTAAACTCAAAACTTGTCGCTTTACAAGCTTCAGGTCAAACAATTACTCAAGATGTTGTAAATGACATTTTAAATAACCAAATTGTTCCTTTAAAAACAATTTTAGGAACAAACCAAATTGGTGCAGATATTTGAACAACTACTTGGTATGCAACTTGAAGAGCCGTTAAAATTGCTCTAATTGTTGTTGCAGCCCAAACATTTATCGGTGTTGCAATTGGTGCTTATTTAGGTTTCCATGCCGGAAAATTGCTTGACACAATTTGCATGAGAATAATCGAAATTTTCCAAGCACCTCCATACTTAATTTGACTTTTAATGTTCGTTTCATTCTTTGGAACAAATGACGGTGCTTTAATAGCCTCACTTATTATCATTGGATGACCTTGACCAGTTTATACAACTAGACTTTTTGTAATCACTGTTAAAAACGAAGAATACATTACTGTTGCTAAATCAATTGGTGCATCTACTTCACGTCAAGTATTTGTACATGCTTTACCCGCAATTTTAGGTAAAATTTCAACTGCATTTGTTAGAAGTGTTCCTGGTGTTATAGTTTCTGTTGCATCACTTGCTTTCCTTGGATTTTTCAAAGAAACAAAGGATACAAACCTTGGCCAATTACTATTTGAAGCTATTGAACAATCTGGAACAAACGTTTGAATCTTATTATTGCCTGCATTAATCCTATTATTTATCTCTCTTTCATTGCAATTTATTGCACTAGGAGTACATGATGCATTAGATCCAAAAGTACTTTCTAAAGGAAAGAGGAAATAATGGAAAATAAAAATAATAAAAATAACAATGTAGCCTCAAACGAAACTTCAAACATTTCATTAAATAGTCAAAGCACAGTGATTAGTACTAAAGAACTTAAAAACGTTTCTTTAGCTCAAAAAAACCGTGAAAAAATTAATTCTATCTTAAAAAGATGAGAAGTTAGTCCTTTAGAAGGCGACAAAATTTTAGAAGTTAGAAATTTACACGTATCTTTTCCAGTTGGACGTAAAAAAACAATTCACATCGTACGTGGATTAGATTTAGACATCCATCGTGGACAAATTGTTGGTCTTGTTGGCGAATCAGGTTCAGGAAAATCTGTAACTTCAAAAACACTTATCAATGTTAATGAAAATGGTATTATTACCGCTGATAAAATCCAACTTGGAAATTTAGAACTTACAAAAATCAAAAGAGAAGGTCACTGGCAACATATTCGCGGTTCAAAAATTGGTTATATTCCTCAAGATCCTCTTACTAGTTTAAATCCTACAAGAACAGTCGGAAAACAACTACTTGATGCCTTAAATAACAATCCTGACTGAAAAGATAGATCTTTCACTGATAAAAAAGATTATTTAATCAATTTACTTAAAACTTTTGGTTTAAGAGATGCTGAAAAAATTTTTCTTTCATATCCTCACACTCTTTCAGGAGGTATGAAACAAAGAATTGTTATTACGATGGTAGTTGCTCTAAAACCTGACTTAATTATTGCTGATGAACCAACAACTGCCCTTGACCCAACTGTTCAAGCATCAGTTCTTGCTTTATTTGAAAAAATTAGACAAGAAATGAAAGTTTCAATCATCTTAATTAGTCACAACATTTCTGTTATCGTTAAATTCTGTGATTACATTTACGTAATGTATGCTGGAAAAATTGTTGAAAGAGGAACTAAAAAAGAAATTTTCACAGAACCAGCCCATCCATATACTTGAGCTTTAATTTCAGCAATACCAGAAAATAAAGATGAAAAACTTTACAACATTAAAGGTACACCACCTGATATGTCAAACCTTTCATTAGGTGATCCATTTGCTCCTAGAAATGACTATGCTTTGGAAATTGACTTTCTAAAAGAACCTCCTCTAATTCCAATTACCGAAACTCATGCTGCAGCAACTTGACTTTTGCATCCAGAAGCCCCAAAAGTAACTTTATCTAAAGAATTAATTAAACGTTTAAACGCATTTAAGAAGGTATTTAAAGATGACACAAAATAAAGATTTCAAAAACCGAAAAGTTATTTTATCTTTAGATAACCTTAAAAAATACTTTGTTAACCACGGACTTATTAACAAAGCAGTTGACGGTGTTACTTTTGATGTGCATGAAGGTGAAATAGTTGGTCTTATTGGAGAATCAGGATCAGGAAAAACTACCGTTGGACGTACTCTTTTAAGACTTTATGAAGACTTTAATGGCTTTGTAAGACTTAATGACAAAATAATCTCCGGAAGAAGAATTTCTCATAGAACTAAGAAATTCATGCGTCGTAACATTCAAATGATTTTCCAAGATCCTCACGCTTCTTTAAACGGTCAACAACCAATTTATTCAATTCTAAAAGAACCTCTTTTAGTTAATGGGATAATGAAAGAAAAAGTTAATGACATTTTTAAAGATTGACAAAAAGTAAAAGATGCTTTTAAATTTACTCACAACTTAAAAGCACTTGAACTTGAAAGAAACAACTTAAAAGAAATTAATACTTTAGCTAAACCATTTTTCTACGAGTGAGTTGAAAAATTAAAAAACTTAGAGTTCTCAAAAGACATCCCTTTGGAAGATAACTTTAACTCCTTTTTTGGTTATCTAGAACAAAAACAAAATATTGAATCCATCATAATTAACAACCTTTACTCTAACACTGATGAACTCTTAAAAATTTATTACATCAATCAAGAAAAGTTTAGAAATAATAATTTAACTAAACCTGAAGTTGATTATTTAAAAGCAAAAGAACAACTTGCTAAAGTTAAGAAATTAAGCAAAATCACACAAGATGGTTTTAGAATTAAAACCAAAATTAAAGAACTTAAAAAAGAACTTAAAGAATTCAAAGCAAATGTTAATGAACAAGTTAACTCAGCCAAAAATGCTTTTTACAACTATCGTAAAGAATTTAAGAGTGAACAAGGACTTGTTAACATTGCTCGTTTAACTTCAATTGATTTAGATTACTATCTATATTGTTTAAAAAACGAATATTTATACAAAAAATCAGCACAAATTATGATTGGTAAATCACGTAGTTGCAAATATTTAGAATTTGATCAAATCAAAGAGTTAATTAGTAAAATCTCAGACTATCAAAAAGATTTTTACAAAACTCAATTAGAACAAATCATTTTTCAACCTAATGTGAAAAATATCGTTAAAGAAACAATTAAGAAAAACTTTACTTTTGATTTTTCAAAATATGAAGAACTTTCAAACAAAAATAAACAAAAAATCTTAAATCAAATTGATTCATTAAAAGATAGAATTCATGAAAATGAACTATTGCTAGCTCGTGAAAAACAAAAAGATCCTCGCTTTACTCAAGAACAACTTGCAAAAGCCAAAGAAGAATTCAAACTTGCTGAAGCAGAATATGCAACTGCAAGAATTGACATTCTAGTTGATTTTAAACAAAAAATCAAAAAGCTTTATGAAGAAATTAATGAACAGCAATCTCTTTATGAAGAACTTGTTAGTTTACAAACAGAATGTAACAAAAAATATGAAGAATTAAAAGATAAATTCTTTGTTTTCATGGAAGAGCTTGGAAAAGACAAATCCCAAGCAGATATGGTTAAGACTTATGTAACAACCTATAAATCTGATCTTGCTATTAAAGAAGAAACACTTCGTTCATTCGACATTGAAAGAAAATACTTAAATCGTGATATTAAAAACTTATACATTCTTTTAGGAGTGGATAAAAACTGAGTTAAAAAGAACTTAGAAATAAGTGACAATATCAAGGAAGATGTTGATGCAACAAGAACACAATGAAAGAAAACTTTCAATATCTTTAATTGAACTTTATTCAAGCCTTTAGCAAAATATTTAGTAACTCAATTACTTTACAAAATTACTATCTATCGTGCTTTAGAAGATGTTGGGCTTTTAAAACAATTTGCATATCGTTATCCTCATGAATTCTCAGGAGGACAACTTCAAAGAATTGTAATCGCTCGTGCTTTAATTACTCAACCAAAAGTAGTAGTAGCTGACGAGCCAATTGCTTCACTTGATATTTCTATTCAAGCTCAAGTGGTTAACTTGTTAAAAGAATTATGTATTCAAAAAAACATAGGACTTATCTTTATTGCACATGACCTTTCAATGATTGAATATGTAGCTGATAATATTCAAATTATGCACTTAGGTAAGATCGTAGAATTTGGTAAAACTGAAGCAATTTATGCTAAACCAGTTCATCCATACACAATCAACTTATTTAAAGCAATTCCTAAAATTTCAAATGCAAATGAAAAATTCCAAGATGTTTCTTTTGAACTTGATTATTTAAATGAACAACAATTTCCAAATATTCCTGAAGTTAGCGAAGTTTCAAAAGATCACTTCATTTATGGTACAAAAGAACAAGCGAAAAAATGAATTAAAGAAGCTAAAACAAATGAATCTTTTGCTGATGATAGCTTATTAACCTAACAAACTAAAATAGCGAAAAATAATGAAAAAAGATGAAGCCGAATAACTTCATCTTTTTTTAATTTCCTTTCCTTACATAACTTAAAAACTCGAACTTTATAGTAAAATTTACATAATATGAATCAAGAAAAACAAACCTTCAAAGAATATTGAAAAACCAGTTGAAAAAAAGGATACATTATCTATTTTTTCGCTGCTCTTTTAGTATTCTTAATTATGATTTTAGCAGTTAAATTTACTGTTAAAAGATTTGATTATTATGATGAAATCAATAAAATAAAACATTACAAATTAATAAGTTGAAAAGAAACTTTATCAATTGTTGGAATAGTAATGATATGCTTCAATCTTTTAGCAATTTTCTTTAAGTATGGTCTTGGCAATGGATTTGTTAGAATGTTTAAAAGATCAGCACGTGAAAGAAAAATTAGAAGAAATGCAAAAACAAAATATACACTAGGAATGAGCATCGCTGAAAAGGATAAAATTTTAGCTGATGAAAGAGAAAGATACGAATATGAAGAATCTAAATCTTTTGAAAGCGACAATCAAAATCCTAAAAAAAGAAATGGTGATTTTGCATTCTTTTTCTTAATAATAATTGGACTACTTTTACTCTTAAGTTTAATTTAAAACAAAGCAATAAAAAAAGCAGAAGAGCCTTAAACTTTCTGCTTTTTCTTTAATTATTTTTTAGCTTTTCTTTTAGGCTTAGTCATTGCTAATATTAACATTGCAAGTAGTAATACTCCATTACCTGCAATTGCCAAAATTGTTGCTTCTCTAAGAGTAAATTTGAATTTCTTAGGTTCAACTTTTTCTTCTTTTTCATGAGTTTTTAATGCATCTAAAATTGGTTGAGTTTTTTCAATTAAATCTTTAATTTGTCTTTCATCATTTTCTTGATTTAAATCTTGCTTTCCATCAAGTGCAAGAATTTCTTTTGCTTCATTTTCGATGTCATCAAAGTTAGGTTCATATTTAATTGAATCTCTTTTAACTTGTAAAAGATTATATAGGTCTTTAAGTTTCTTCATTTGCTCATTGACACTATTTGAATCATTTAAAGCACGAGTAATATCTTTGTCATCTTTTGCTTTTGCAAGCAATGATTTGAAGTAATCTTTTTGCACTTTTGTTAAGTTTTCATTACTATCAATTTTAGTGTTATATTCTTGCTTAATTGCGTTAACTAAATTGCTAGTTTCATCTTCAATATCACGAACAAGCTGATCGTTAATATTATTTAAATTGTCTGCTTTTTGAAGTAAAGTATTTAATTTTTCTAAGCTTGTTTTTACCTCTTTTTCATCTTGCAATGCATTTGCTTTTATTAAAATTGAAGTTAAATCTTCTAAAGCAATTCTTAAATTTTGCATTACTTTATCTAAAGCGATTGCTTCATCATAAATTTGGTTCAGTTCTATTGGATTTTTACCAAAAACTTTTGCCTTTAATTTATCTTTTTGTTCTTGATTTAATGAAGGAAGATTTTGAATTGTTTCTTTTAAATCATTTTCAATTAATTTAGTAATTTCATCTTTAACTTGATCTTGATTGTCTAAAGTAATTTCTTGAAGTTTTGTAGTAATTTGTAATTTAATTTCATTGTCCATTCATTTAAAATCATCAAGTTCATTTATTAAGTTTTTAATTTCTTCTTTTAATAAGTTGTTAAGTCCATCAAGTTTTTTTCTTGCATCTTGCAAGTCACCGATTAGG
This sequence comes from Metamycoplasma subdolum, assembly GCF_033546815.1. Taxonomy (NCBI): domain Bacteria; kingdom Bacillati; phylum Mycoplasmatota; order Mycoplasmoidales; family Metamycoplasmataceae; genus Metamycoplasma; species Metamycoplasma subdolum. The sequence continues at coordinate 328,719 of NZ_CP137846.1, read as the reverse complement.
CTAAATACTTGAAGTTTATTTTTAGCATCATCAAATGTTGCATTAGCAAGTGCTTTGTCATAAGCTTCTTTTTTATCCAAACTTGCTTTTAAATAGTTTGAACTTGTTTTTACAAGATCTGCTTTGGCTTTTTCTTGTGCTAGAGAAAGCATTGCACCAGATAGGGAGTTTGCATCATTAATAATAGTATGAACTGAGGTGAAATCTAAACTAATATCAGCTGGAACTTTAGATTTGAAGTATTCTTTTTGTTTATCATTGATATTTTCAATTGTATCAAGTTTAGCAATTAATTTCGTTCTTAGTTCAGCATAAACTTCATCTTTGATTGGGTGAGCATTTTTGTTGGTGATTGAATCAACTTTTTGATTTTGAGTTACTTTTTCATTTTCACTTAATCATTTTGCTTCTTGAATATTTGCTTTAATTTCATCTTTAATTTCATTAACTTTTGTTTCAATAAATGATTTAAGCTCTTGTTCAATTAAAGAAAGATTTGCAATTGAATTTGTTAAATCAGTTTTGTTATTAAATTCATTCTTTTTATCAACACTTAGAACAAAATCAGTTTCGCTTGAAATTAAAGATTTAATTTCAGCTTTTTTAGCATTAACTCTTGTTTCACCATCTAAGGCTGCAAGGGTAAGTTTGTAATCTTGAATTAATTTTTCAACGGCGTTAATGTCTTTGTTATCTACAAATTCAAGTGCTTTTTGAGAAACGTCAAAGTTATTTAATTTAGTGTTATCTGCTTCTAAATAATTAATTGTAGTTTTAACATTTTTGCTTTCTTCTTTTAGATCATTTAATTCTTTCATCTTACTATCTAATGCTTTTGCATCATTAATAAGTTGATTTAATTCATTAGAGGTTTTTAAGCTTAAATCTAATGTAGTGTAATATTCTTTTTGTTTAGCGTTTAGATTTACAAGTTTGTTAAATTCATCTATAACAATCTTTGCAATCCCTAAGTTAACTTCACTTTCAATTGCACTAATTGTATCAGCGGTTGCATTTTCCACTTTTTCATTTAAACTTAATTTTTCAATTTGGCCAATAGCATTGGTATTTGAAATTTTATCTTTTAATGCTTGCTTTTTGTCATCAAGTACCTTTTTATTTGATTGATTTAAAGCATCTTTTTCATTAATAATCTTTTTGAGATCGTCAAGATTTTTAGCTGATGCAATTTTTTGTTTTAAATCATCTTTTTGTGAAGAAGTTAGAAGTGAATCATCATTAATTAAAGTAGTTAATTTTGCTTTTTCTTCATTAAGTTTTGCTTCACCATTTAGTTTGGCTTTAGCTTCTTCATAGTTTTTGACTAAATTGTCAACTGAAGGTTTATCTTTATTGTCATTAAATTCTAAGGCTGATTTTGCATTTTCAAACTCTGTTTGTAAATCTAAATCAGAGTCTTTAAAGTTTTGACTATTTATAATAGTTAAACTTTCAATTTTAGCTTCATTTAATTTTTGCATTGAAAGATTTAAAGCATCTGCTTCTTCAAGAACTAATACTAAATCATCAATATTTAATTTAAGGTTTGCTTTTTCTTTTAAAGCAAGTTTTTGATTGTCATTTAAATTAGCAAGTGAGTCAATTTTTTCATTTAATTTAGTTTTAGCTTCACTAATTACTTCAAGAGTAATGTTTTTAAAGTTTTTATTAGTAATAGTGTCAACTTTTTGATTTAAAGTAGTTTTGTCATCTATTCAAGAAATTTTTGTAATTTCGGTTTTTAAATTATTTTTAATTTCACTAACTTTTTGATTAATAAATTCATCAACTTCTTGATTAATTGTAGTTAAAGTTGCAAGTGAAGTTGCTGTGTCAACTTTTTGTTTGAATTCTTGTTTTTTAGCAAAATCAATAATTTCTTTATCTTCGGCGAAAATTTTGGCTTCAAGTTTTTCTTTTTCACTGGCAATATTTTTATCACCATCAAGATTTTGTATTGCTACAACAAGATCATCTTTTATTTGGTTAACTTCAGTTAAAGTAATTGTTTCAATAGTTTTTGCTAAGTTTAATTTATCATCAAAATCTTGCTTGATATTTAAGGTTGAATCTAAATAATTTTGTTTAGCTTTTTCAGCTTCTGCTTGACTAACTACATCATTTAATTCCTTCATTACTTGACTTAATGTAGGAATAGTAATTGTGTAAGTTTCGTTAAGAATTGAAACTAAAACAGTAGTATCAATTTGAGTTTTGAAAGTTTCAATTTGTTTAGCATTTAAGTTTTTATCTGCAGCAATTTTTGTTTCAAGAATTACTACTAAATCGTTTTTTACTTCATTTTTGATTTGATCAATGTTTGTTGAAGTTGCAGTTTCAAGTTTATCAATTGCAGCTTGCTTTTCAACAGTAGAAGTTCATTTAGTTTCATTAATTTTGCTAATTAATTCATCTTTTTTATCTCTAAGTTCTTCTAAAGATTTAATTTCAGCTTTAATTGGGTCTAAGTCTTGAAGTTTTGTTGCATCGTTAACTTTTAATTTAAGTGCATCTTTTTGTTCATTGCTTAATTTACTATTATTAGTAATTTCATTAGTTAAATCAATTTTTGCTTGTTCAAGTGTAGAAAGTCCACTTAATGCTTCTTTTGCTTCACGAACGTTTTTGATTAATAAATCAACACTTGCTTTATCTTTATTATCAACAAAATCAAGTGCTGCATAAGCTAGGTCAAATGCTTCTTTTTTAGCAGGTGTGTCATTTGTATAAACATGAGTTGTTTTAACATCTTTGTAAGCATCTTTGATTTGCTTTAAATCTTGCATAGATAATTCAAGTAATTGAGTATCATCTAAAATTTTGTTTAATGAAGTCGCTGGCAAGCCTTTAATAACTTGTGCTTTTAAGCCTGCTTTTTGAGCAGGGTTTAAATAAGTTAAAGCCCCGATTTTCGCTTCGTAAGCAAGTTTGATTTGTTCCTTAATTTCATCTTCAACAGTATCAATTGTATTTAATTTGGCGTTTTGAACTTTTAAGTTTAAAGGCTCTTTATCAACTTCTTCAATTGCTTTTACTTGCCTTAAATTATTTAAGATTTCTTCTTTTTTATTATCTAAAGCAATTTGGTTAGCTGAATTTAATCTTGCTTGTTCGTGTCTAATTTCTTCAAGTTGTTGTAATGAAGTTGCAGTTGTTACTTGAGATTTTAAAGTATTCTTTTGATCATCTTTTAAAAGTTCATCATTATTAATTTCTTGGGTTAATTTTGCTTTTTCATCATTAAGTTTTTGAGTTCCGTTTAAAGCATTTCTAGCATCATTTAATTTTTGAACTAATGCATCAACAGCAACCTTGTCTTTATTATCAATGAATGTTAAAGCATTGTAAGCCTCTTCAAAACATTTTTGTTTTTCTAAATCAGCGTCTTTGAAGTTTTGTGTATCTTTAACATTTAAGTTATTGGTTTTTGTTTCATTTAAAGTTTTCATTGATACTTCAAGATTATTAGCCTCTTCATAGCAAATAACAAATTCTGCAATAGTTTTCTTGAGACTAATTTTATCTTTTAAAGCTTGCTTTTGTGCTTCATTTAAGTTGGGTAATGTATCAACTTTTGCTTGAAGTGTTTGTTTAGCAGTTGTTACAATTTCATCAGTAGTTGCTTTGAAGTTTTTATTGGTTAATGAATCAACTTTTGCATCAAGTTGATTTTTAATTTGAGCCTCTGCTCAAGCCATTTTTTGAATTTTTTGCTTTAAATCTTGTCTAACTTTGTCAATACCAGTTTGAATTGCATTTTCAATTTCATTTTCAACTAAAGCAAGATCAGCAAGTGAAGTTTTTTGTTCAACTTTTTGAGTCAATTCTTGCTTTTTGGCAGCGTCAATAATTAATTCATCTTCAGCTTGAACTTTTGCCTTAAGTTCTTCTTTTTTGGCACTAATTCTAGCATCACCATTTAGTGCGTTTTTAGCTTTATTGAAATTGTCGATGATGGTTTGAACTTTTACTTTATTTTTAGCATCTGCAAAAGTCAAGTTATTGTATGCTGCATCATATTCTGCTTTGATGTTATTTTCACTATCTAAATAATTGGTTGTAGTGTTGGTGTTTGTATTTGAATCTTTTAATTCCTTAACTTGTTTCATTAAATTATCTAAGTATTTAGCTTTTTGTAAAGTTAAGTTAAGTTCGTTGGCTTCAGTTTGAGGCAATGTAATGCCTTTGAAATAATCTTTTTGTGCATCGTTTAGATAAGTAAGTTTAGTAATTTCTTCCTTTGTTTTTGATGCAATTGTTTCATTAATTTCAACTATCACATTATCAATTGTTTCAATTGTTGCATTTTCAACTTTTGAAAGAAGAGTTGGTTTAGTTGCAACGTCGATTGATTCTACTTGATTAATTTTTGAAGTAATTTCTTGTTTTTTATTATTTAAATATTCTTTGTTTTTGTCACTTAATTTAATCTTTTCATTTTTGATTTCATTAATTTCTGCAAGTGATTTTGCCAAAGTTAATCTATTTTTTAGATCATTTTTTTCACTAGTTTTTAAAAATTCGTCATTTGTAATTTCAGTTGTTAATGAATTTTTTGCTTCTAGTATTTTAGCGTCACCATTTAGAGCGTCTTTTGCATTATTTAAAGTATTGATTAAAGTTTCAACTGCAACTTTATCTTTATTATCTTCAAAATTTAAAGCATTGTGTGCATTGATAAAGTCATTTTGTTTTTGCAATTCGGCGTCTTTAAAGTTTGAAGTTTTATAAACATCTTGACAAGTTGCTTTTAAATCATTTAAAGTTTTCATTGTGCCATTTAAAGCATTTGATTTGTCAAAGAATTTTACAAGTTCAACAACTTTTATTTCAGCAGCGACTTCTGCTTTTATTGCATCTTTTTGTGCTTGATTTAGGTTTGTTAGAGCTTGAATTTGTTTGTTTAAATCCTCTTTTGAAGCTTCAATAATTTGATTTCTTATTGCTTTGAAATTTTTATTGGTAATTTTTGTTGCTTGTTGAGTGGCTTGATTTTTGTTTTCTGTGTTTAATCAAGTTGCTTTTTGAATATTTTGATTTAAAGTTTCTTTAATTTTATTTACATTTTCTTGAATTAATTTATCAATTGATTTTTCAAAAGTTGTAAGTTGTGCAAGTGTTGTTTGAGAATCAATATCTTGTGTGAATTTTGTTTTATTTGCATTGTCAATTATTTCAAAATCTTCAGAAGCAACTTTTGCTTTAAGTTCTTCTTTTTTACTTAAAATTCTTTTATCACCATCTAAAAGATTTTTTGCACTAGTTAGTCTGAAAATTATATTTTCAATATCAGCCAAATTTTCACTTTTAGTATTTTGTGCTTCAATTAAAACATTATCAAAGTTTTCTTTAAGTAAATCATTTGCATCTATGTAATTTTGTTTGATTTTTTCAGCATCAGAATCACTAATTAAAGTTTGTAAATCTTGCATTGCTTTATTTAGTTTTAAAGCTTCGTCATAAAGATTATTTAAAGGATTTATATCTTCACTTTGAATTACTTTGCTATTTAATGCAGCAACTTGTTCAACTTTTAAATTAGATAATTTTTGAACTTCAGATTTTAAAGTTGTAGTAAAGGCTAAGATAATTTCATTTTTTATGTCATTAAAGTTTTCTTCGGTTGCACTATTTACTCTTGCAATTAAAGTGTCTTTAGTTTCAGGGGTTGTTCATTTTGTTGCTTTTATTTTTTCAATTAAAGCATTTTTGTCAATTGCAAGTTGATCATAAATTCCATCAAGTGCTGTTCTTGCTTTTAATAAGTTATCATAAATTGCTTTTACTTCTGCTTCATTTTTATTATCATCAAAAAATGATGCATTATAGGCTTGAATATATGCTTTTTGTTTTTTAGCAGTATCTTCTATAAAGTCTTTACTTTTAATTACTTGACCATAAAGTGCTCTTTCGTTTAATAGTTTCTCCATCATTTGATCAAGCTCTCTTGATGTTTTATAAGCAACACCTAGAGTGTCAATTAATTTTGAAAGACTTCCTTCACTGTATAAAGGAAGAGTATCTTTGAATGACTTAAGTTGATTAGCGTTAAGGTTAGGTAAATCTTTATCATTAAGAAATTTAAATAAATGTCATCTTGATTCATCAAAAACTTCTTCGTAAAGTTTATTAATTCCAAAATCGTCAGTATTGTTTACTTTTTGAATAAGTTCATCTCTTTTGCCTGCTTCAATTCAAACAGAAACATTTATGTTTCTTATAAGTTCATCTTTTAAAGGGGCGATAATGTTTGCAATTTCATTTTTGTAATCAACAAGGATTTTTTCAATATCTCCTCTTGTAACTTGATTGTCAATTTTATCTTTGTATGCTTGTTTTTTAACATCATCTAAAAGTGGTGAAACAATTTGATTTTTAGCATCGTTTTTAGCGTTAGTTAAGTTAGCATCACCGTTTAATCCGATGTAGCAAGTTCCATATCAGTTGATATATCAATTGACTTGGTGTCAATTCATGTATCTATTTTCAATCATATTTTGATATACAGCATCATAGTTTTGTTTGCGGAAATCACTTGCTTCGGTATATCTTGGAGTTTTTATAATTTCTCTATATTCAATTGCTTTGTCGTTTGCAATTTTCATAATATTGTTTAAGCTTGCAAGTTCGCTTCATTTTTTGTTGTAACCATTTTTATCATAGTCTCAGGTTATATCTTTTGTTATATAAGTTACTTGGGCTTCGTTTAAATAAATAAGATTCTTTTTAATTTGAGCTTTAAAATGTTCTAAAAACCTTGTTTCCATTTTCATTATTTCATCTTCAGGCCAAGGTTTTGTATGCACATTTGCAACTTCTTGCAGCATATTTGCTTTAAAAGTAGGTTCTATAAAATGACAATTATTAAGTTTATCAAGTAGTCTATCTTTTCAAACAGATACACTTCTTGCACCGATTTTAGCTCTTGGAAGCCCTTCTTTTAAATCAACAAAAAGAGTTTTAACTTTCTTGTTAAACTCATTAACTTCTAATTCATTGGTTGGATTTGGGGCATAAAATCAAGCAAGTTCATTGCTTCTTCCTGCTTTTTTTCTTGTGAAAACATTTTCAAGTTCTTCAAGTTTTTCAATATCATCTTTTTTGCAAAGACCAAAATTTTTATCAGCTTTGAAAGTTTGAAATTCTTTTACAAGAGTGTCAATATTTTCATAAGTTTGATTAACTTGTTTTAACGCGATTGAAGAAAAAGCGATTTTTTCATTCACTTTTATTAAAACATTAGCGGGTGTGTCAGTGCTCTTTTTGTAAAGATGAGTGTCAATTGCGTTATTTACTAAATTTTTAAAGTAAACATTAAATCAGGGTTTGTTTAAAGATTTAAATTCCTTTTTTCCTCAAGCAACAATAGCATCAGTTAAAGAATTTTCTTGGTTTGCAAGTTTTTGATTAAGTGCTTTCTTTCAAGTTTTTATAATTCAAGTCAATGAAATATTGGCGTTTTTATCCAAGAATGTAGCATCAATATTTTCATTAAAATCAACAAAATAATATTTGATTGATTCAATAATTTCATTTCTTGTTTTTGCGTTAATTCATGAGAAATTATTTTTGATTTTTTGTATTGCAATTATTGCGTCATTTGTAACTAATTCTTTTTTGTAGAATATTTCATTTTTTTCATTAGTATTTGCTGACAATATTGTTAAAGGCACAGAGGTTAAAGCGAGCGCTGAAAGTGTGGTTAGTATTTTTTTGTTCAGTAATTTTTTATTCATATTTTTTCCTTAAATTTTTTAAATAAAAATAATGTGAATAGAAACTAATTTCAATTATGTTAAAAACATAATTTAAAGCATTTTAACATATTTCTTAAAATTTCTAAATTAATTCTAAGGTTTTAATTATACCACTTTTTCAATTTTCTTCTAAAGATATATTAAAGTATATTAATATAATAATGAAAATATAAAATTAATCTTTTGATTAAAAATAAACTAACAAAGCATATAATTTTATAAGGTATGCAAGCCACAAATTTAATTTTCATATAGAAAAACACAAGCAATTTTTGAATATTGAAAATTCTAAATTTACTCTTAAATTTAAATGTTTTTTAGAAAAATGCAAAGGAAAGAAATGAAATATTTAATTGGAAATTTAAAAATGAATTTTTCACCAGATGAAGCTAAAAATTATTCACAAGAACTTTCAAACGAAGTTCAAAATGCAAATTTAAAAAATGTTACAGTTGGTGCTGCTTTTGGACATGATTCAATGTATTTAAAAAGTTTGCAAAATTATAGTTTTATTTTTGGAACACAAAATTTTTACCCAAAAAGCAAAGGTGCTTTTACAGGCGAAATTTCAATTAGAAGTTTGGAAAATTTTAACTTAGATTTTTGCCTTGTTGGACATAGTGAGAGAAGAATACTATTCAATGAAACTGAGGCATTAATTAATAAGCAAATTTTATGTCTTGAAAAATCAAAGATTATGCCAATTCTTTGCATTGGTGAAAACAAAGAGGAATTTGAAAATAATAAAACAAAAAGTAAGCTAAAAAGACAAATAAAAAATGCCCTTGCAGACTTTGAATGAAGCAAAGATTTAATCATTTCTTATGAACCAATTTATGCAATTGGAAACGGACTTGTTCCTGAAAACTCACATATTGAAAGTTGCATTAAATACATTAAAAAAATAACTGAAAATAAATGTCCTGTTCTTTATGGCGGGTCTGTTTCGTTAAATAATATTGAAAAACTTTTAGAAATCAAGAGTTTAGATGGTTTTTTGGTTGGTGGGGCTGCATTAAATGCAAAAGATTTTGTTAAAATGGCAAAAATAATGGAAAAAAACTCATAAAAAAGTTTTTCTAAACCCTAGAAATTTCATTTTTACAACCTCTTTTATAATCTTTAAAGAAAATTAATAAATACTATAAAATTATTATTATGTCAAAGTTTAAATTATTTAATTTTAAATCAACCGAAATGCGAATTGCAGAAGCAACATTAAAGAAAATCAATGCTTTAGAAGAAAAAGTAAGTGCTTTAACTGATGAAGAACTTAAAGCTAAAACTGCCGAATTTAAACAAAGGTTAAATTTAGGCGAAACTGCTGATGATATAAGAGCTGAAGTTTTTGCAGTAAGTCGTGAAGCAACTAAAAGAATTTTAAAAAAGCGTCCTTTTGATGTGCAAATGATTGGTGGAGTGATTTTAGATCTTGGATCAGTTGCTGAAATGAAAACTGGTGAAGGTAAAACTATTACATCAATTGCTCCTGTTTATTTAAACGCAATTACCGGTCAAAGTGTAATTGTTTCAACGGTTAATGAATATCTTGCTCAACGTGATGCCGAGGAAATGGGTCAAGTTTTTAGCTTTCTTGGTTTAACAGTCGGAATCAATAAAACACAAATGTCATCTAATGAAAAAAGAGCAGCTTATGCTTGCGATGTTTGTTATTCAGTTCACTCTGAACTTGGATTTGACTATTTACGTGACAATATGGTTTTAACTCGTGAAGAAAAAGTTCAAAGAGGACTTGATTTTATCTTACTTGATGAAGTTGACTCTATTTTAATTGATGAGGCTAAAACTCCTTTAATTATTTCAGGCGGTGATGAAGGTGTTACTGAAATGTATAACATTGCCGACATTTTTGTTAGAACCTTAACTAAAAAAGATTATGAAATTGATGAAGAAACAAAATCTGTTTATTTAAGTGAAAGCGGAATTGAAAAAGCCAATAAATACTTTGGTTTCAATAACTTATATGATATTCAAAACTCAGAACTTGTACATAGAATTCAAAATGCTTTAAGAGCACACAAAGTTATGAAACTTGATGTTGAATACATTGTACGTGATGATAAAATCGAACTTGTTGACTCATTTACTGGAAGAATTATGGAAGGTCGTGCTTATTCAGAAGGACTTCAACAGGCAATTCAAGCTAAAGAAAGAGTTGAGGTTGAAGCTGAAACAAAAACACTAGCAACCATTACTTATCAAAACTTTTTCAGACTTTTCAAAAAAGTCTGCGGAATGACAGGAACTGCTAAAACTGAAGAAAACGAATTTATTGAAATTTATAACATGCGTGTTAATGTAGTTCCAACAAATAGACCTTTAATTAGAGTTGATGATGAAGATGAAATTTATGTAACAGCTCATGCAAAATGAAAAGCTGTTGTTAAAGAAATTAAAAGAGTATATGAAAAAGGTCAGCCTGTTTTAATAGGGACAGCACAAGTTGAAGATTCAGAAATCTTACATGAATATTTAATAGAAGAAAGAATACCTCATACAGTATTAAACGCTAAACAAGATGCTTCTGAAGCACAAATTATCGCTGAAGCTGGAAAAGTAAAAGCTGTAACTATTGCAACCAATATGGCTGGTCGTGGAACTGACATTAAACCTACTAAAGAAGCCCTTGAACTTGGCGGTCTTTATGTTCTTGGAACAGAAAAGGCTGAAGCGAGAAGAATTGACAACCAACTTAAAGGTAGATCTGGACGTCAAGGTGATATTGGTTATACTAAATTCTTCTTGTCTTTAGATGATCAACTAATTTTGCGTTTTTCAGTTCAAGATCATTGAAAAGAATATTTCAAAGAATTTGGTGATAATCCTATTGCTGGTAAAGCAATCAAATCAGCTTTTTTAAGAGCACAAAAGAAAATTGAAGGGTTTAACTTTGATAGCCGTAAATCAGTTCTAAACTTTGATGATGTTATTAGACAACAAAGAGATTTAATTTATGAACAAAGAGATTTAATTTTAAATCGTGATGATCTAGGTTCTATTATTAAAAAAATGATTCAAGTTTGTGCCGAACAAACCGTTAATAATCCTTACTTTATTAATAAAAACGGCACCCTTGACTACGAAGGGTTTGTTGAACATTTAAATAAAAACTGAATGAATTTAACTGATCATAAATTTAGCTATGAAGAAATTAAGAAATTTGATAAAGAAGATTTAATTGATTATATTATTCAAATATGAAACCGTGAATATGATAAATTAAGACAAAACATTGTTGAAAAATATGGAGTGGGAGCATTAAGCCAATCTGAAAGATATATTATCTTGAATGTATTTGACGCTGCTTGACAAGATCATATTAACGTTATGGATAAACTAAGACGTTCATCTCATTTAGTACAATATTCACAAAAAAACCCTTACCAAATTTATACTAATTTAGGGTCTAAGAAATTTAAAGAATTAACTAATCGAATTGCTTTAGAAGCTACTGTTAACCTAATGAATAACTATGATGCTGTTAAATCTGTTAATGCTGAAGATATGGACTCTCAATTTATTTCTCCAAAATCAAAAACTAGCGAAGAAGCAAATGCTTTAATTGTCTCATTTATTAAGAGCATGGTTGATGAAGAAAGAGCAAGACTAATTGCTAAAGGTGTAAGCGAACTTGAAGCAAATGATATTGTTGAAGCTAAAAAACGTGAAGTTTTAGATGAACTAAGAATTAAATTTGAAGAATTCCAAAAGGTTCAAGCAAATCAAGAAAATAAAGAAGATGAAAAAGTAAAAAACTAACATATACAAGAAGAAATTTAAAAATTTATATTATCAATAAACACAAAAAAATACTCAATGTTTTTACTGAGAAAACTTGAGTTTTTTTATGCATTTGTTTTAAGAAATTAAAAGTTTAATTTTGAATAAAAAATTCTTTCAAATTACTAACTATGAAGGTAATGTATAATTAATTAAACTAATAAATTAGAGAGGAAAATAAAAAGTAATTATGGATGCGCCAATAAATGAAGATATTTTATGAGAAGCAGCTGAAAAACTTAGAAATAAATGTTCACCTGCCGATTATCCCAATATTGTTTTAGGACTAGTTTTTTTGAAATATGTAAGTGATAAATATCAAAAAAAATATGAAGAATTAAAGGCAAATAATGATGGTAGTGAAAAAGATAAGAATTGTTATATTGCAGATCATGTTTTTACCGTTCCTGAAAAAGCACAATGAGACTATGTTGCTTCATTTTCAAAACAAGCAAATTTGGGGCAAAAAATTGAAGAAGCTTTTATTTTAATTGAAAAAGAAAACGAAAAATTAAAAGGACTTTTACCAAAAATTTATTCTAAAAGTGATTTAGATTTGACTACATTAGGTGAACTTGTTGATTTTTTCACAACACAATTGAACCTGAAAGATGTTAAGGGTGATTTCTTTGGGCAAGTATATGAATTTTATATTGGAAAGTTTGCATTAGAAGTTCCAACAAAAGGTGGCGAGTATTTTACACCCAAATCTCTTGTTGAGCTTATGGTCGAACTTTTAGAACCAAAAAAAGGTCGGGTATATGACCCTTGTTGTGGTTCAGGCGGGATGTTTGTACAATGTTCTAAATTTATTCAAGAATTTAAAGGAAATATTGACTCTATTTCAATTTATGGCCAAGAAATAAATCCTGAAACATGAAGGATGGCAAAAATGAATTTAGCAATTCATGGAATTGAAGGCGATCTTGGACAAACATATGCTGATTCTTTTACAAATGATCAACATAAAAATTTAAAAGCAGATTTTATAATTGCTAATCCACCTTACAATGTTAAAAAATACTGAAAGTCTACTCTTGAAGGGGATGAAAGGTGAGTTTTTGGAAAACCTAGCGACAATAACGCTAATTATGCTTGACTTTCTTTAATGTATTCAAAACTTAATAATAGTGGTAAAGCAGCTATTTTGATGCCAAATGGGGCTACTACTAGCAACCAAAAGAGCGATTACGAAATTAGAAAGAAAATGATTGAATCAGGCAAAGTTTCGGCAATTTTAGCATTGCCTGATAAACTTTTTGCCAATGTTTCTATTTCAGTACAATGTTGAGTGTTAGACAAAGGAAAAAATAATAGCAACATATTATTTATTAATGCCAATCAACTTGGTACTCTAATTTCTAGAAAAATTAGAGTTTTAAAACAAGATGATCTTGATAAAATAATTATGGTTTATAAAGATTTTAAAGCTGGCAATGAAATAAAACAACCTGGATTTGCTAAAACTGCTGCTTTAGAAGAAATTAAATCAAATGACTACTCTTTAAATCCAGGAAGATATGTCGGAGCTGATGAGTCCGATAAAATGTCTCAAGAAGAAATTCAAGAGGAATTAAGAAAGACTACAGCTGAATTATTAGAATTAATGAAGGAGGGGAAGGAACTAGAAGATAAAGTTAAAGAGATTTTAGAAAAAGAATTAAGATAGTGTTAACTATGTGTTGTTGATCATTATATTTATGAATAAGCAAATCAATTTCATTAAGAGCCTTGATTGATAAAGATGGAACAGCAGTGCCTTCAGTATAATGCTCCAACTTAATGGTTAATAATAAATAATAAAGGTATTTTGGAACCACAAGATTTTTATTAATCTTTGTATAAAATAATGTATCTATAGTTCAAAAAGGCCCATTTATATAAAAAGGCCTACTTATTGTCCCTTTTCTACCGATCAAAATAGACTGATGATTATAAAGCGGTTTACTAGCGTATCCTATTATTCCTCCAGTCCCTAAAATAGGAATAGTAGAAAATTCTACTTCTACTTGCTCTTGGTCTTTCCCATAACAAATCTCAACTAAATCTTTTAATTTAACGTTCTGCATCTTTTATGAAACTTATAGATTATTGTATAAACATTACAGATGGCACTCATAATACGGTTATTGACACTCCAAATACCAATTTTTATTTGCTAAGCTGTAAAAATGTTAAAGATGGAAAAATTGAAATCACAGATCAAGATAGAACAATAAGTGAATCAACTTTACTTTCTTTAAGAAAAAGAACTAATTTAGAGATTAATGATGTTGTCATAACTTCTGTTGGCACTATTGGTGAGGTTGCCACCATTAAATGCCATCCATATTTTGAATTTCAACGAAGTGTCGCCTTAATAAAGCCTAATTCTAATAAAATAATGTCTAAATATTTAGAATATTATTTAATATCCGGAAAAGGACAACGAGAAATTAAATCAAGGATTAAAGGTGTTGCTCAACCTTGCTTATTTCTTAATGACATTAAAAATATAGAAATTAGTGTTCATAAATATAATGATCAACGACACATAGTTAATACTATAGGAACAGTTGATGATTTGATTGAAAATTATCAAAAACAAGTTGAGAAAATAATTAAGTTCGGAGATGATAAATTAAGGTTTGTTTCAAAGAAAAAACAAATTTTAGATTATGCTTTTGTTTCATTGGGAGGAACTCCATCTAAAAAGCATCCAGAATATTGAAATGGAAATTTTAAGTGAATTAATTCAGGAGCAATTACTGGAACCCCCGCAATATTATATGAGTCAGAAACAATAACTGAATTAGGAATAAAACATAGTGCTAAAAAGCCGGCACAAAAAGGAGATACGGTTTTGTCTATCATTGAACCTTCAAAAAATAAAGTCGCAATTATAATGGACAATAATGTATATTTTAATCAATCAATTATTTGTATATCTCCAAAGGATAAAAACAATGGTGGTTTCTTATTTTTTGCTGCTAGATTTTTAGTTGATGAAATTAAAGGGTATGCCACTGGTTCTGCTCAACAATCTCTAAATAAGAATATTGTTGAAAAATCATGCATTTTGTCACCAAATCCTTCTATTATCAATCAATTAAAAATCCTTCAATTAAATATTATTGAATTGGAAAATAAAATAAGAAATTTAAATAAAATTAAGCAAAAACTACTAGAAAAATATTTCTAGATAGTTAACACTATAGGAACAGTTGATGATTTGATTGAAAATTATCAAAAAATTCTTGATAAACTAGTTCATATTTCAACCAAAATATATCAAGCACATAAATTAGAAAAATCTCAGCAAAGTTTAACTTTGGGTGAATGTTGCGTAATTAAAACTGGGAAGTTAAATGCAAACCAAGAAGATAAAAATGGAAAGTATTTATTCTTTACTTGTTCTCAAGAAAACCTAAGAATAAATAATTACGCTTTTGACGGCAAGGCAATTATTATATCTGGAAATGGAGAATTTACTTGCAAGTATTATGAGGGTAAATTCAACGCATATCAAAGAACATATGTGTTGAATCCAACAAAGTATTTTTATTTATTTTTAAAAGAAGTTGAATTAAATATTAATCAGTTAAAAAACGGCTCACAAGGTTCAGTTATTAAATTTATCACCAAAGGTATGCTTGAAGTTATTTCAATTCAAATATCTAAAGATTCAAATTCAATAAATAATAAGATAAAATACATTTACAATTTAATATCAAATGTCGAAAAAGAAATTGAAAATTTAAAGAAAATAAAACAAAAATTACTGGAAAAATATTTCTAGATAGTTAACACTATGGGAACAGTTGATGATTTGATTGAAAATTATCAAAAAATAAACGTATTGTTAATTGAGTTTGGAAGAGCCTATTATAAAGTGAATGTTTTCAATAATTCAAGCATAATAAAAGTTAAAGATTTAAACCTTAAATATGGAAAGTCGCTTCCAAAATCAAAAAGAAATAAGGGGAGCGTCCCCTTAATTGCTTCAAATGGAATTATTGATTTCTCAAATAGTTTTAATGCAAAAAATGCTGTTGTTTTTGGTTGCAGGGGAACACTAGGAAAAGTATTCTTCCAACAAGGGGAATGC
The DNA here is from genome assembly GCF_033546815.1 of Metamycoplasma subdolum. Lineage (NCBI taxonomy): Bacteria > Bacillati > Mycoplasmatota > Mycoplasmoidales > Metamycoplasmataceae > Metamycoplasma > Metamycoplasma subdolum. The sequence goes on along the minus strand of NZ_CP137846.1, from coordinate 313,074 downwards.
TTTGTCTTAAACACAGCTTTTTTTATAAATAATTCATCAAATTATGGAAATTTATTTTTTGCAATTGATTTTCAAAATGGTTTTGTTTCTTATAAATCAGGGGCTGCACAACCTCAAATAACTTTAGAAGCAATAAATAAGTCAGAACTATTATTGCTTTTTGATGATAAATTAAACTATATAATCTCTTTGCACGCCCAAAATCAATCAATTATTAAGAAACTAAATAAAGTTAAATCAATTTTGCTTAATAAATACTTTACCAATCAACAATAGAATCAACAATTTGCTGTTGTTCTTCACTTGTTTTTCTTAAATATATTCTTGTAGTTTCAATAGATTCATGTCCCATCAAATCTGCAAGAAGGGCAATGTCTTTCCTTTTTTCCAAAAAATTCTTAGCAAATCTATGTCTAAAAGAATGGGGGTAAATCACATTTAAATTCATTTTATATTTTTTGCCTAAAGCCTTAAGTTGATGTGCAATGCCCCTAGTTGTTATTTGTTTTTTGTCTTTATTTAAGAACAAATATCCTTCATTTCTTTCAATTGATTCATAGTAATCGATTGCTTTATTTCTTAATTTTTTAGGAATAAATATTCTTCTTATTTTTCCTGATTTGGTGTAGAGGTCAATGAAACCACGAGTCAAATGTTCAAACTTAAATTGAATAAGTTCACTAATTCTTGCACCAGTTGCTGCTAAAAAACGGATAACAAAATATCATTCATAATTTTTATCTTTAAGTAATTTATTCTTGAAAAATTCATAATCAGCATCACTGATTACATTCTCCAAATAAGTTTTTTGTTGCACCTTTATATATTTAAGTTTTAACTTATCTTTATTAATAAATTCAAGATATTTATTAATACCTTGTATTCTTAAATTTACAGTTTTTCCTTTATATTTATCAACTAAAACTGCTTTAAAAGCAAGCAAATTTTGCTTTGTAATTTCTTCAAAATTTTCAAAATATTGTAAAACAGAAGTCTTATATGATTCAATTGTATTTTTTGATAAATTTTGATGTAATAAAAAAATTTTAAAGTCTTTCATAAAAAAATACCTCCAATTTGAAGGTATCTCACTAATAAAAATATTTTTCTAATAAAATCATTTTTATTTTTTTTAATTTTTTTATTTTCTTTCTTTGATTAAGCATTAATTCAAATAATTTCTCATATTTTTTGAATGTTGTAATTTCGTCTAAAGAATTGTAAACCAACAAAGTATTTAAATCTTTTATTGATAAATTCTTTTGAGCAGTACCCTTGCCTAAGGAAATAATTTTTGGTTTGTATTTTATTAGATAACAGTAAATATACAATTTTGAAATTGAATTAATTTTTAAAACTCGTTGATTTAAATAACAATTTTCCTCATCCACAATTCCATGCCTTCCTATATTTCCAGTCATCGTTAAGAGAATATCTCCAGGGTTTAACAAATATTTTATATCTTTGTTTTTATTGCAAATATACGATGTTGATTCTGTATCAAAACCCAAATCGCTTATATTTTTAATAGTAATAAGTTTATTCGGTGATTTTTTCACAAAATGATCACTTTTAAAAGCTTTACCACTCAAAAAAGAAAAACAATTTTGAAATTGTTGAGTTAATTCTGATTCATATTTATTAAAAAAGTGTAATGCTAATGATTCAATTTTTTTAAAATTTTGCTCTATTTTTTCAATCAAATCATCAACTGTTCCTATAGTGTTAACTATGTGAATTTTAAGTTAAAATATTATATGAAGAGTAAAAAGGGTTTTTATAAAATTAAATCTTAAAGAAAGGAAAATTTCATGATTTTTAATGAAAGCAAAGTTGAAGATTATATTCTTGAATTATTACAAGAAGAAAAATATGAGTTAATTGATGAAAATTATTCTTGATTTCAAGAAAGGCAACTTGATGAATTTATTAATAAAGAACTGCTTTTAAATTGTTTGAAAAAAATAAATATTAAATATTCAAACGATGAAAATGTTTTAGAACAAGCAATAAAAAAAATTATGAGACTTGAAAGTCTTTCTTTATTTGAAAGAAATAAAGAATTTCATAATTTGCTAATCAACGGCATCAAAATTGATTCTAAAAAATATACACCAAGGCCATTGATTAAAATAATAGATTTTGAAAATATAAACAATAATGTCTTTCAAGTTGCACATCAAATAAAATTTAAAGAATTTGATAGAAAACGAATTCCTGATGTAGTAGTTTTTATTAATGGAATTCCTTTAATAGTGATGGAACTTAAATCCTTTGCAGAAGATGCACAAAAAAACACCCTTTATGAAGCTTATACTCAACTTGGTTCTGATAGTCTAGGTGATGGTTATAGATATGATATTCCAACTTTATTTAACTATAATGCCTTTTTAGTTATCTCTGATGGCGTACTCTCAAAAGTTGGAACCTTAACCTCAAAATTTGAACGCTTCAATGAATGAAAAAGCATAAAAGGTGAAACCGGTTTAAATTCAAATGAAACCAAAAAAACTGACACCTTAATTAAAGGATTGTTTCAAAAAGAAAGACTTATTGATATTATTCATAATAATTTATTTTTTATTCAAAATAAAAATAATGAACCCAAAAAGATTTTGGCTCAATATCATCAATATTTTGGAGTTAAAAAAGCATATGAGTCTATCTTAAAAACAAAAAAACCTGAAGGAAGCGGTAAAGCAGGAATTATTTGACATACACAAGGAAGTGGAAAATCTTTTTCAATGCTTATGTTAGCCCACAAAATTTTAACTAGCAAAAATTTTGATGGGGTTCCTACAATAGTTGTATTAACCGACAGAATTAATCTTGATAATCAACTTTATAATACTTTTTTATCTGCAAAAGAGTATTTAAGATGCGAGCCTATTCAAATTGAAGGAAGAGAAGAGCTTTTAAAAACACTCGGAACTGTAAAACAAGGTGGAATAATTTTTGCAACAGTTCAAAAATTTGATAAACATAAAATAGCTAAAAACACTAGAAACAATATAATTGTTTTGGCTGATGAAGCACACAGAAGTCACTATGGACTGGAAGAAGCAATTCACTATAAAAAGATTAATGGCGATATAGAAGCTTTATTTAAATATGGATATGAAAAATATATTAGAGAATCACTACCAAATGCAACTTTTATTGGATTTACTGGAACGCCAGTAAATACGGCCGAAAGACAAACAACCGAAATTTTTGGTGATATTATTGATTCTTACGATATGACTCAATCTATTCAAGATGGAGCAACTGTAAAACTTTATTATGAAGCAAGATTTGTTACTGCTAAAGTTGATTCAAATATTCTTAATAAAATTGACAATTTTTATAAACAAATTGAAATCAGCAATAAGGCAAGTCAAGAAGATATTGATAGATCAAAATCACAAATGTCAAAAATCACTAAATTATTAGAAGATGATGACATGATAAAAGCTTTTGCTGATGATATTATTAGACATTTTGATGCAAGATCAAAAGTAAATAATGGAAAGGCAATGATAGTTTGTCAAACAAGAAAAGCAGCACTAAAAATATATAAGTATCTTACTTCATTAAAAGATAGAAATGATTTGAAAGAAAAAATTATTCTTGTTGCTACTGATTCTAATAAAGACAGCGAAGCTGAAAGAAAATTATATGGCACTTCTTATTCTAGAAGTTCTCTTGCTGAAGAATTCAAGAAAATTGATTCTAAGAAAAGAATTGCTATTGTTTGCGACATGTGATTAACTGGATATGATGTTGCAGATCTTGACACAATGTATTTAATTAAAATGATTCGTCAATCTCACAATTTAATGCAAGCAATTGCTCGTGTTAACCGTGTTTTTTCTGGAAAAAATGGCGGACTAATTGTAGATTACTTAAATCTAAAATCTTTCCTAGATAAAGCATTGAGCCAATATACTGAAAGAGACCAAAAAAACAACTGCAAAGATATCAAAGAAGAAATTTATGATATTTTAATTGAAAAACTTAATATTTTAAATGCAATGTTTAAAACTATTAATTGTTCTTCATTTCAATCTAATGATGCGAAACAAAAATTTGAAGCAATTCAAAATGGTGCAGATTTTGTGCTGCAAGATGAAAGAAGGAAGAAAGAATTCCTTGGATTGACTTTAGATTTAAAACAAGCACATAGTGTTTGTTTAAGTATCATAGAAAAAGAAATAAAATGGAACATACAATATTACTTAGCAATTAGAAGTTATATTCTTAAATTGAATAGTCATGCACAAATAGTTTCAACTGAACATATGAATCAATATGTAGAAAAATTACTAGTTGACGCTATTCAAAGCGATGAAATTAAAATATTAACTGAAGAACAATCATTTAATGATATTAGTGACGCAATAGAATTATTAAGTGAAGAAAAAATTAAAGAATTAAGGGCACAAAACCCAACTTCAATTCTTATTGAAAACATTAAAAGATTACTTGAAAAAGCCATAAGCGAAACAAGAAAAAATAATTATTATAAATCACAAGAGTATTCTCAAAAGTTAAGACACATCTTAGATAAATACAACAATCGTGGAATTAATTTTGAACCTGAAAAAGGAATAATTGCTTTAGTGGGATTTGCCAAAGAAATTTTTGATGATGAGAAAAAGGCAAACAAATTAGGACTCACAGGAAGAGAACGTGCTTTTTATGATGCACTTGTTCAAGGTAAAACTGCAAGAGATCTTATGAAAGATGAAACTTTAAAGTTAATTGCTTCTGAGTTAAAAGAGTTTTTCGATAAATACGATAGTGAAACAACTGATTGGGGCAAAAAAGAAGCAACACAAGCAAGAATAAAAATTGAAATTAAAAAGCGTTTACAAAAATATAATTATCCGCCTGAATTCCGTGATCAAACAATTGAAGTTGTTATTAAACAAGCCTATAATTTATATGAAAATGACTAGTTTAAAAATTTAAAATTATTCTTTATTTAAGTTATTTTTTGAAAATTTGCAATCAAAAAAAGAGAAGGCTTTTTGCTTCCTCTTTTTTCGTTTTTCTTTACTTGAACAAATCAACTTTTTGAATATAAAATTCAACGGCTTTATTTAATATTTCTATATCTGAATCGTGCGTGATTCTGTTTTTTGCACTTTTAATGCTTACTCATTCAACAACTTTAATTTCTTCATCTTGTTTAATGAGTATGTCACTTGTTGGTTTTGCTACAAAAAAGATCACATCTTTCATTGTGAATAGTTTTGGTGAATAGGTTGATATTTCTCTAAAGTTAGGAATAATATTAATATCAATATTTGTTTCTTCTTTTACTTCGCGAATGGCAGTTTCTTCTTCGCTTTCTCCTTCTTCAACATGGCCTTTAGGAAAAGATCAATTTCCAACATTTTGTTCAACTAATAAAACATGTAAAAGATCATTTACTTTTTTAAATACAATTGCACCACAAGATTTTTCTTTAAATACTTTTTGATTTTTCACTTTTTCACCCCATGAGTTTAAAATAAGCTTTGCTAGTACTACTAAAATTATAAAAATAGATGTATAAACTATTGCTAAAATTAGTAAAACAATTTTTACCTTTTCAAATGCATTTTCCAAATTTTGCTTTTGCGTAGCTGTTGCAGTTCAAGCTTTTAGCTTGATATTAATGGCAGTAAAACATATTGCACTTGAAACAAAGAAGATGCCTAAAAGAATGTTTATTAAGTTTAAAAAATAAATTGCTTTTCACTTTTTATGTTCACTTTTTGCTTCTTCTATTTCATTGAATTTAACATACGATTTACTTTGACTTAAATAGACTACAAAAGAAGCGAAAAATCCTATAAACATTGGTGCTGATAGATTAGAACTAATTGATTTATTTTTAATAAAAAATGCTAAAAAACCAAAGAGTAAAACTACCAAGCCAACACAAAAGGCAATTAGAACATTTTTAAAAAAATTTTTTAATGCCTTTTCAACCTTTTCATAATCACTTTCATTTTGATTTTTTTCAAAGTTAATTTTCATATTTACAATTATAAAGCACCACATTTAAAGATTTAAAAACTTATAACCAATAATTTAAATAAGTTGTTAAAATTTAATATAGTATAAGGGGTTAAAATGAGTGAAGTAGATGAAAATTATTTAGCATTATATCGTCAATATCGTCCTAAAAGATTCAGTGAAGTTAAAGGACAAGAACATATAGTAAGAGCATTAAAAAATGTAATAATTTCTAACAAAATAAATCATGCTTATTTATTTTGCGGACCACATGGTACTGGAAAAACTTCAGTGGCCAAAATTTTTGCTAACACAATTAATTGCTCTCATTCAGAAGATTTATTAAATCCTTGTCAAAATTGCATTGACAACATTGATCGTAATTTAGATATTATTGAAATTGACGCCGCATCAAATACTGGAATTGATGATATTCGTGATTTAAGAGACAAAATTAAACATCTTCCAACTAATTCAAAATACAAAATTTATATCATTGATGAAGTTCATATGCTTTCAAAAGGTGCTTTTAATGCTTTTTTAAAAACATTAGAAGAACCGCCTAAACATGCAATTTTAATTTTAGCAACAACAGATCCGCAAAAAATACCTTTAACTATTCTTTCTCGTGTACAAAGATTTAATTTCAAAAGAATTGATAAACAAATAATTTTAGAACATTTGCAATTTGTATATGGAAATGAAAAAATCAACTCAGATTTAGCAGCATTAGACTTAATTAGTCAACTTGCAAATGGTTCGCTTAGAGATGCTCTTTCTATTGCTGATCAAGTTTCAATTTACAGTAATGATAAAAAAATAATACTAACTGATGTACAAAAGTTATTTGGAATAACTGATAAAGAAAATGTTATTAAACTTTTAAATCTTTCGGCTAACCATAACATTAAAGATTTAATTGAACTATATAACAAGCTTGTTTTAGAAGGTATTAATCTTGAACGATTAATAACTTCAATGATTAACCTTTTAAAAGAATATATTGTTTATAACAAAACTCAAAGCATAAGTTTACTTGAAAACTATACTCTTTTAGATTTAAAAATGCTTGATCTTTCTTTAGATAAATGTTATGAATTTATTAATTTGCTTGTTGAAATTTTCAAAGATGTAAAATTTGCCGATTTTCCACAACAAGTTTGTGAATTAGGACTTATGAAACTTGCTTCATTAAAAACTCATGATGAAAATTTCAAAAATGAAATTAAAGAAGAAACTTTTAATATTGAAAAAGTTACAAATAATAATGACTTTGTCGTTTTAGAAGAAAAACAAGACAAAAAAGAAGTTTCAAAAGTTGAAAAAATTGAATCAAGCAGTTTAGATAAATTAAACAATTTCCTAGATCTATCTTCAATTGCAAACAAACAAAAAACTCAAGTTACTAAATTAGATGTTGATAAGATTTTAGAAGAAACTAATGAGCTTTTAATAAATGAAAAAACTCAAGAAATTGAAAGACAAACCCAAGAAACTACCATTCTTTCTCCAAATGATGACAGTGACTTTGAAGTAAATACTAAAAATCCAAGTTTTGCAAACTCAAATTTTCAAGACTATGATGATTTTGAAATAACCCAACAAGTTTCAACAAAAGAAACAAAAACAACTGGACGTTCTAAAGAACTAAGTGAAACTGAATTTGTTGATATTATTGCAAGATGTGCTTTATATCAAAAACGTTGTGTGGAACAAAATAAAATTGATATCACAACAAGTGATAAATTAAAATTCTCAACTTTTGAAAAAGTGTTAAATGAAGATTATAAACAAGCAAAAGAAGCTTTCCAAACTATGAAAATTTTACGTTCAACTAATGAATGTATTTTAATGAAATCATCAGTTAAATCTCGTGTTTGATATTTAAACGAAAATGCTTACTCAGAAGACATAGTTTTAGGTAGTGAAAAACTATTTGGAAGGTTTGTTCACATTTTCGCAATAACTGAAGAACAATTTTTGAAACTAAATGAACTTTGAAAAAAACATAAAAAAACTTATGAAACTGGTAAAGTATTTGAACCGCTAAAAGATTTATCTAAAATGTATAAAAGAAAAGACACCGCTTTTGAAAAAACAATGAAAAGTCTTTTTGGCGATGACTTTAAATACATCGATGAAGATAAAGAAAATAAGGAGTAATTATGAACATGAATGAAATGCTCAAAAGAGCAAAAAAATTACAAGTTGAAATGGAAAAAGACGAAAAAGCATTACAAAACCAAGAATTTGAAGTTACAAAACAAGGAATAAAGGTAGTAATGCTTGGAACGAGAAGAATTAAATCTATTACAATAGATGAAGCTTTGATTGATCCAGATGATCCTGAACTTGTTCAAGATTTAGTTATGTTAGCTATTAATGAAGTTTTAGAAATCATAGATGATGCATATGATGATGTAAATTCTAAATATTCTAATTCAGGAATGCCAATCTAATGAACTTTGTTGAAATTGAAATTTTAGAAAAGAAGCTAAAGGAAATAACTAAACTTTCACTAAAACAAGTAAAAAAGATTGCATTTAATCTTTTAAATTTATCTGAAAATGAAATTTTCAATCTAAATCAAGCAATTTCTAAAGCAAGAGAAAATATTAAAAAATGTAAGTATTGCAATAGTTACACCGATAAAGAAACTTGTGAAATTTGTAGTGATAAAAAAAGAAGCAAAAAATATCTTGTAGTTGAAAAATATGATGAAGTTTCTAAATTTGAAGAAATTGGAATATGAAATGGTAGATATTTTGTTCTAGAAGGACTATTAGATACAAAAACTAGCCAAGAAATTGTTAATCAAAATATTATAAATTTTGTCGCTTTGGCTGAAAATGTTGATGAAGTAGTGTTAGCATTATCATCAACTTTGCAAGGACAACTAACAATGCAACAAATTAAGAAATTATTGCTTGATAAAAATAAATTTAAAAACGTTTTTACTCTTTCAACTGGAATTCCTTTAGCAGCTGAAATTGAATATATAGATCCTGTGACACTAAAAGAATCTTTAATTAATAAAGTAAAAATTTAATGGAGTTAAAAATGAAAAAAGGTAAGTTTATTGTAATTGAAGGAATGGATGGTTCTGGAAAAAGTACAATAGTTGAAATGCTTAAAAAGCAAGTTGCAAAAGATAAAAAAGATGATCAAATTATTTTTACTCGCGAACCTGGTTCTGCCTTTTCAAAAGAAGCTGAAAAAATTCGCAATTTAATTTTAGATAATAATAATGAGTTTTCTACTATGGCTGATGCAATGCTATTTGCAACCGGAAGAAGAATTAATTTAGAAAAAGGAATTTGACCAGCACTTGAGGCAGGAAAAACTGTAATTTCTGACCGTTATTGACACTCTTCTTTTGTCTATCAAGGCATCCTTGGGAAGGTTGGGCTTGACAAAGTCAAAACTCTAAATAAAATCGCAACTGACAATTCAAATCCAGATTTGGTTATCTTTTTTGATCTTAAGCCAGAAATTTCTCTTTCAAGATTAACAAAACTCAGAGACAAAATGGATAGGCTAGAACATAATAATTTATCTTATTATGAGAAATTAAGAGATGCTTATCATGAAGTGATTAAGGACGATCCTGAAATTTTTAGAGTCATAGATTCAAACTGCACAATTGAAGAACTTTATCAAAAAGTAGTAAATATTCTTAAAAAAGAAGGTATTTTTTAATGACAAAAAGCAAAGAATTTAATCAAATTTTGCAAAATTCAATAGAAAGAAATAAACTTTCACAGGTTTATCTTTTATCCGCAAAACAAAATGTTGATTTAGATTCTTATGTAATTGAAATGATTAATAAAATCAACGATGAAACCTTTGTTTTTTTAGAAAGTTTAACTAAACATCCAATCTATTTTTTAATTGATGGAAAAGAAAAAACTATTAGTAAAGACACAATGCTTGAAGCAATGAAACAACTTACTGAATCAAAACTTAGTGAAAAGAAAAGCAAGAAAATTTTGATTGTAAAACAAATTGACAATGCTTCAGCACAAACCTTAAATGCTTTATTAAAATTCTTAGAATCACCACCTCAAGATGCAATTGTTATCTTAACCACAAATGCCATAAACAGAGTTTTAAAAACAATAAAATCAAGAGCGTTTTTACTTACGATTTATGAAAAAAATGATGAAGAAATTGTTGATCCTTTTTCACTCTTTTTTAAAGAAATTGCATCACCTCAAATACCATTAAATGAAATAAAAAGCGATGCGAATATTCAACTTATTAATGAACTTAAAGAAGCACTTACTAATTCATACAAAAATCAATATGCTTATATTTTATTTATTACTGAAAAGTTAAATAAAAACAATGCTTATGTCTTACTTTCAGCATTGCAATATTTTTATAGAGATATATTTTTATACAATAGTTCTTCAAAATTTGAGTTTATGTTTTTAACCAAAAAAGAGATTAGTAAGATTGCAACATTTGGTGAATATGAAGAGGTTTATAAAATTGTTTTGAATTTTAAAAAATCTCTTACTACAAATGAAAATTTCATAATTCAAAAGGCTAATTTCATTGCAAAATTAGGAGAACTTTATGGACTTTAAATTATTTGTAGTTGGTACTCCAATTGGAAATCTTGACGATATTACTTTAAGAGCAATCAACACCCTAAAAGAAGTTGACATAATTCTTTGTGAAGATATTAGAAATAGTCAAAAACTTTTAAAACATTTTGAAATAAATAATAAAAGTTTAATCAGTTATCATAACTTTAATGAAAGACAAGTTGCTCCAAAAATTATTAAACTAATTAAAGAAGAAAATAAAAAAGTTGCTCTAATTTCTGATGCTGGAATGCCTTGTATTTCTGATCCAGGATTTTGCATAATTTCTCTTGCTAAAAAAGAAAATATTTTTGTTGATGTAATTGGCGGACCCACCGCTTTAATTCATGCAATTATTAAAGCAAATCAAAGTTCAACTTTTACCTTTCTTGGGTTCTTAAAAGACAAAACATTACAAAGACAAAATGAACTTAAAAATTTAACTTTTAATACTTATGTTGCTTATGTTTCACCACACAAACTTGAACAAACTTTAAAAGATTTTGCATTAGTTTTTAATAATGAAATTGACTTATTTTTAATCAAAGAAATGACTAAAGTTTTTGAAACCACTTATGAAGGAAAACCACTTGAAATTTTAGAAAAACTTAATGGAAATTTCAAGGGTGAATTTACAATTGTTTTTACCATTAAAAAGCCTGCAAGTGTTAAGGTTAATAAGTATAAAAATTAAGAACAAAGAGTAGATTTTATTTTATAAAACTAAATTTTGGATTTTTAAAAAGTTGGTTAAAATATGCTAAAATAATTAATGCACTTATACGGCGTACGTGGCGAAGTGGTTAACGCTCCGGGTTGTGGCTCCGGCATTCGAGGGTTCGATCCCCTTCGTACGCCCCATTTTTATATTTTTTCTATTAAAATTAAAATTGGTTTCTATATACAATTGCGATATAAGGGTATATTAAATTCAATTCATTTCTATTATTGTTTTAAATGTTTAAATAAGGTTTATATTCGTTCGTTAAAGTCGTTTTCATTAATGTTTTATTATTATATTAATTCATAATGTATTTTATTGTTCCTTTCTTTTCATATCTTTACAAAGAAACAAAAAAATCAAGACTTACACACATATAATTATTTAAAAAAAATCTTGCTCCTCAAGGGGCAAGATTTTCTATTTAAAGTAGCAAATTAATTAGAATCTTAGTGATAAACAGCTTAGTCCACCATCTAGTTTTTTATATTCAGATGTGTCACATTCTACAACATTGTAAATACCTAAATCTTTGATAGCCTTTAATACTGTTGGGTATCCTTTAGGAACGATAACGGTTTCATTCATTCAAATACAGTTTGCAGCGTATCCTTCACTTGCTGGAACTACAATCTTGTTAAAGTCATTGAAAATTGGGTAGGTTAGGAATTCTCCTGAAATTAATAAGTTGTTGTGTTCTAGATAGTTAACTCCAGTTTTTAAGTGTAACATTTCTGTCATTGGAACTGGATAAACTTTTTTGCCGTGTTTTGCCATAATGTTAAAGAATTGGCGAATTCCTTCACGGTTAGTTCTTTCTGACATACCAATAAAGTATGTGTCGCCAACCATCATAACATCTCCGCCGTCTACTGTTCCTGGGGCTTCAATTTTGTATAGATGTTTACTATCAAAGAATTTTTGTAATATAGGAAGCATTTCATGTTTTTCACCATTACGTGATGCTGCACCAGGGTTTGTTAAAATTGCAAATTCTCCTGGGTGAATAACAGCAGTGTCTTCTACGAAACATGAGTCTGGGAATTTTTCATTTTTTTCAGCTATTGTAACTTTAACGCCAGTTGCTTCAAGTTTTTTAATATAGTCTTTGTGTTGTTCTAGAGCTAGTTTGTAAATTGGTTTTCCTAGTTCTGGAGCAGATGTAATACCATCAACCATGCTTGATGCTGGTGTTTTTACAATACAGTTGTTAAATTTTTTCATATTTTGACCTCTTCTTTTTTATGTGTTGTTTGAATTTTTTACACAATTTCATTATAAATGAAAAAACCTTATTTTTTTGCTTATCATGAAGTAATTTTGAAATAAGAAAAATTACTCTTCTTATGAAGAGAAATACGATTATTTAATTTTACTACAATTTTTACATTATTTTTTTAATTTTTTCAATTAATTTTTGCTTAGTAAATTCAAAGTATTCTTTTAATTCGTTAAGCTTACCACTTTTCCCTGTTTTTTCAAGGCCCAAATTGTATTTAGCATAGTTTTTTCAACCTAAAGTGCTGCCACTTTCTAAAGAAATTGACTTATCTCACTTGTAATTTAACTTATCAAGATTATCTATATTTGAAGCAGAAATTAAATTTAAATCTAAATCATCTGCAATTTCACTTGCTATTTGTAAATCATAACCAGTCGAAATAAGTGTGAAATCCGATTTGCCTTTTCTTAAAAAATATGAACCATTAATAAATTTGAATTTATCACTTTTTTCGAGATTTTTTACTGCTTGGTTATGAAGCAACAGTATGCAAGGTTCATTTAGTTTGTTATAAAGAAGTTCAAAAGCCCCTTTTAATTCTTTTTCATCTACCGGACGCAATATCTTTAGATCTTTAATTGTTCTTAAAGATGCAATTTCATATAAAGGTTGCTTTGAATATCCTTCAAGGTTATCAAAAACTGAATCATGGGTGAAAACAAACATAATTTTTAATTTCATATCTTTTGCAAGTTTTATTGAAGGTTTGATTAAATCCGCATAGATTAATTTAGTTGCTAAAACAACATTTAAATTTGCATATGAAGCAATTCCTAAAGAAATTGCTCCCATTGCTTGTTCTCTTTTTCCAAAAAATAAATCTCTACCATATTTATTGTTTGGAGCAAGCAAGCCAGTTGCTCCTCTTATGTTTGTTTCACGTGAAATATCTGCCGTTGAGATTAGAAGTTGGTCAAATTTACTACTTATATTGTTAATGATTTTTCCAGCAAGAAAACTTAAAGATTTTTCATTTTGACTTATTACATCATTTAAGTTAATTTTGATTTCACTCTCTAGAAATTCTTTAAGTTTTTTTGTTGCAAATCAGCTGTTATTTTCAATTTTTTTCTCTAAATTTGCTTTATAAAAATTAATAACATCATCTTTGATTTCAAAGTTATTATGTCTTTTGTAAGTTATTCTATCTTTTATTTCTTGAATATCTTCCTTTGAAGGAATATAATCATTGGCAAAAACAGAGTTTTCTACTTTTGTTCCTTCGCCAATTATGGTTTTGATTTCAATAATAGTTGGACGATTTCCTTTTTTAGCATTTCTTATTGCCTTATTAATTTTCGAAGTAATATTTTCACAGAAAATATAGTTTCAACCCATTGCATTGTATTTCTTTGATTTATCACTTTTTGACATATAAGGAATATATGCATCGTTTTGAACGCCGTTAGCATCATAAAGAATAATTAATTTACTTAGTCTTTGAGTTCCTGCAAATGAAATTGCCTCTTGACTAATTCCTTCTTGCAAGTCGCTATCGGAACAAAGAACATAAGTATTGTGTGAAATTTCAGGAAATTTTGAAGACATTATTTCTTCAGCAAGTGCAAGACCAACTGCATGTGAAATTCCATGGCCTGGAAGTCCAGCATGAATTTCTTGCATTCTTTGAACATCTTTTTCAATAAAAGCTGGTGTTTTTGAGTTTAGTTCATGAAAAGATTCTAAATCTTTTTTACTTAAAAGTCCTAAGATATATTGCATTGCATAGTAAATTGAAGAACCATGAGATGAAGATAAAATAAACCTGTCACGGTTGATTCAGGTCGGGTCAGTTAAATCGAATTTTAAATGATAACAAAATAAAGAGTGCATGATGGTTGCTGCACTTAAAGCAGCACCAGAGAAACCAAAATTTGCTTTTTCAATCATTGCAAGAGCATTGATTTTTAAATTATCAATACAAATTTGGTCAATATTAGCACTATATTTCATCATATACTCCTGCGTAAATTAAGTTTATATTATTTGGTTTAGTGTTGATTAATGAAAACAGTTTTTGTTCTATTAATGAAATTAATTTTTTAGTTTCAAAACTAAAGTTAGCAGTTTTAGAAAGACGATAAGAAAGTTTTATAGTAACATTAGTTTTTGATGAATTGATATTAATTTCAATTTCACTAACAAGTTTAATGTTTTTTATATCATCAAAGATTGATTTTAAAGAATTATAAATAGCTTCTTTTTCAACTTGAAAGATCATATTCATTCTTGTATTTACATTAATATATTCCATAATTATGCTCTTCCAATATATTTACCAGTTTCAGTTGAAACTAAAATTTCTTCGCCTTCTTTAATAAATAAAGGAGTTTCAACTTCAAAATCTGTTTCTACAATAACCTTCTTTTGTGCTGCTTGAACTGTATTTCCTCTTACAGCATCTGGTGCTGATGTTACTTTTAAAGCAACATTAACAGGAAGTTCGATATCTAAAACTTCTTCATTAAATTTTCTAACTTGAACTTTAAGTCCTTCTTTTAAAAAGTTGAGTTCTCATTTAACATGTTCATTTGGAATTTCGATTTGCTCAAAAGTTTCTTGATCCATTAAAACAATTCCATCGCCAGAGTTGTATAAAAAGTCCATATTTACTTTTTCAATCATTGCTTTTTCAACTTTTTCTCCGCCAGTGAATGACTTAATAGTAATTGAGCCAGTTCTTAAGTCTTTAACTTTAACTTTTACGTTAGCTTGACCTCTACCTTGTTTTGAATGTTGTGCTTCTAAAACAACATAAATATTTCCTTCAAGTTGGAAAGTTACGCCTTGTTTTAAATCATTAACATTAATCATAAAATTCTCCTAGTCTTAATAATATTATTAAAACATTATACACTATATTGTGTTAGTTCTTTTGCTACTTTGTTACAAAAAAAATCTATAAATTTTATTAATTTTATGTTTTTGCAACAAGCAAGTAAAAAGAAAATGTGCAAAGTATTTGCACACTTTAAATAATTATATTTTTTTCAATTCACTCACATTAAAACTATGCAGACTATCAAAGTTTGTGAAAAGTTTATCTTTTGTTTCGTTAGTAAATTTTAAATTTTTCATTTCTAATTTAATTTGACCGGTGTATTTATCAAAAATAGGTTTTTTTATTAATTGTGAATAATTTAATTCAACTCAATCTCTATTTGTTTTATCAGAAAGTAAAAAACTATTTGAAATATTACCGCTATAACGTAATGGTAAGTGATAAGGTAAAGTTCCATTTTCATCAATTACAAATTCTCTAGCTTTTTCATCATAACGCATTTTGATTGCAGGATTGTAAGTTTGAACAAGCATATTGTCTTTGACTTTTTCAGAAATTTTATCAAACTCAACACTTTCTTTTGACCTTCCATTGATTATATAAATATTGTGAGGTTCAAATATTGTAAATTCTGCAGGAAATATACTTGCATCTTTTCTACTTGCATCTTGTAAATAAGTAAATTGTGTTAAAGCAGGGGTTCAAAATTCATTGCTTTTAATTGTTGAAAAAATGAATTTTGTATAGATATTTTCTTGTCAAAAATATTCTGGGTTTGCTTTATTATTAACTAAAGGTGTTTCCATTAAGTTTTCATCAAATTTGACTAATAATATAGAATAATCTTGAAATTTATAAACTGATTTTCCTGTTTGAAAATTCTTGGTTGAAACTTCAGAGTTTTTTATCATATTTGATTCCACTTGGCATGTGAAAGCTCATGCTAAATTGTATTTTGATTGCCTTCTACTATAAACATATCTAAAATCAATATTGTTTTCTTTTCTCTTTGTAAAGCGTTTTATATTTGTATAAATTCTTACATAATCTTTTCCATATTTATAATTATTTAATTCAATTTCATAATTTTGATTGCTTCCATTTATTTTGAATTGAAAACATTTTTTAAAAATATTCACTTCGCCATAAATATAGTCTTTATGCATATAAATACTTATTTCATGATCATCAAATTCTCTCTTTTTAACTTCAAAAAATACAGTTTGCCTCTTTTTAACTTGTCTATAAAATTTAGCCGGATTATGGTTTTCAATAGGATGTTTAACTTTTAAGATCTTAAGAAGATATTCATTTTGTTGAATTCATTCTTCTTGAAATGTTTCCGTTTCACTAGCACTAATTTGAACTGGTAGCATTTAGTTTAATTTCCTTTCATTTACCTTGCTTTTCATCCAACTTCTTACTAATATTTTGCAATTTTAATTTGATAAGACCACTATTTTTATCTAAAAGGGCAATTGGTATATTAATAGGCATCTTAATTGTTTTATCTATTCCATCATTTAAACTTTGTATTTCAATTTCAAAGTCATATTTACCTGAAAAATTAGCAGGAAATCTTAATCCTTTTTCATAAGATGCTACACTTTGACTTTCGACAAAATCTCTAGCTTGCTTGTCAAAATAGTAAGATTTATTGAAATGAAATTTTACTCTTAATTTTTTGTTTTTTAAGTCTTGATCAATGTTTGGAGTGAGGGCAAATTTTCTGCCAGTTTTTTTATCAACTAAATATATTCTTTTGGTTAAAAGTTTTTGTTTTAAAAGTTTGTATTTTTGAGTTAAATCAATTGATTCTTCATCATAAACTTCTGCTTCTAAAATATTAAAATAAGGTTCATTTTGTTTATAAGGAAGCATTTTAAAATCTAAAGTTAACATCTTAAAATTAAAGTTATTTTTTGCACTAGTTTCATTTAGTAAATCTTCATCTAATCTAAGTGTAAATTTATCCACATATTTTATTGCAATTTTATTTCGACTATAAAGAGTCATTTCATCAAAAGTTTTATTTAATTTAAAGTCAACTTTTAGTTTTAAAAATCCTTCACGTTCGTGACCACTTTCAATTGTGAAAGTATTGTCAAAAAACACTGATTCAATTTCGAAAATATATTTATCATAAAGAGAAAATTTGAAAATATAGTAATCTTCATCTTTATAACAACTATCAAATTTTTTACCATCGATTGTGAAGGCTAAATTTCATGGTTCTTCATTCGAGTTTTTCTTTCGTGTTACAAACTTTTTGTGTACTATTGCTTGAGCGAAGGTGATGCCTTCCTTTCGCTCAAAATTAATTAAAATAGGATTTTGGTTTAACTCAGTTAAATCAGAATAGTAGTATCTATCAGGCCTTTTCTTAGCTTTTCTAATTAATGCTACTTTTTGTGCTTTAACTCAGAAATTGTGCGGGTTAATTGTTCAATAATCTGATCGCTGTGTTTGACTAAGAGTAATCAACGTTTGTCTTGATTAAACTTTTGCAGTTTTCCAATGGTGATGTCGAATTGCATTTTAAATTAACTAAATATCTTAAATAGTAATCGGAAGTAATTCATTTCGCCATGTTACTCTTTTCTGCCTACACAGGTAGGCATTTTTATTTTGAAGCAAAATTTCTTATTTTTTTAAATTTTGAGACTTTCAAAAATTTTTATTAATTATTAAATTAATTAATAAGTCATTTTAAAAGTCTCATTTTCAGGCCACATCTCTATATAATTTGCTAAAATATCTAATATGAAAAAAGAGAATTTTAAATACAAATCACTTACAAAAAAAGAGCAAAAAATTTATCAAAATTTAATTTCCAAACTCTCAACTTGACTTAAACAAAAAGTTGCATCATCTTTTTCTTCAGGCATAACTTTGGGAATTAGTGGAGGTGTAGATTCTGCCACACTTGCTTGTCTTTGCTCGCGTATATTTGCTGAAAATGCTTATTTTTATTACTTCAAAACCGGCGAAGATTTAGTTACTGAAAATCATGTTAAAAAACTTGAAAAAACATTGAATCATAAAATTAAAATAATTGAATTGACTGAAAGTTTTGATAAATTAACTAAAGATTTAAAGGTGAAAAATAAAAAAGTTATTGCTAATTTAAAATCAAGATTTTTTATGGCATCTCTTTATGCTAAAAGCCAA
Source organism: Metamycoplasma subdolum (assembly GCF_033546815.1). Classification (NCBI taxonomy): domain Bacteria; kingdom Bacillati; phylum Mycoplasmatota; order Mycoplasmoidales; family Metamycoplasmataceae; genus Metamycoplasma; species Metamycoplasma subdolum. The sequence goes on along the minus strand of NZ_CP137846.1, from coordinate 294,538 downwards.
GAAAAAAATACTTTGGTTTTAGGAACTGATAATTTTGATGAGTATTTTTTAGGTTATTTTACAAAGTATGGAGATGGCGGATGTGATCTTTTACCATTTGCTAATTTGAAAAAATCTGAAGTGTATGTTTTAGCTAATCTTTTAAGTGTGCCAAAAGAAATCATTGAAAAACATCCATCAGCTAATTTATATAAAAAGCAATATGATGAAATTGAACTTGGCTTTACTTATGAAGAGTTTGAAAAATGAAAACTTGATAAAAATTTAGTAAGTAATAAAACCAGCGAAAGAATTGAATATTTGCATAAAATTTCAAATCATAAACGTGAATTAATTCCTAAAGGTCCCAAATTAAAATAAGGAGTAAATGATGATTAACATTATTTTATATCAGCCAGAAATAAATGGCAATACTGCAAATATTATTAGAACCACCTTTGCCACAAATTCAAAATTGCACATAATTAAACCAACTGGTTTTGATTTACATCCACATTGACTTAAAAGAAATGGTGCTGGTCATCTTTTGAGCGAAGTTCCTCATGAAATTCATACAAATTATGATGCTTTCTTTAAAAAATATAAAGATAAGAATATCTTTTATATAACTCGCTATGGTCTTAAAAATTATACGAAAGTAAATTTTCAAAAAGAAAATAAAAAATCTGGCGAAATTTGAGTAATGTTTGGTGCTGAAAGTACAGGAATTCCTAAAACTATAATGCAAAAGAAGATTAAAAATTGCTTGCGAATTCCAATGAACGGATCTTGCCGTAGTTTAAACCTTGCAAACTCAGTTTCAATAGTTATCTTTGAAATTTTAAGGCAACTCAAATTTGAAGGATTAAGTGAATTTGAAGTTCAAAAAGGAAAAGATTTCATCTTGAAATAATTTATTTATTTAATTAAAGAAAGGAGAAGAAATGATAAATTGATTTCCGGGCCATATGGCCAAACAATTTAGACTATTAAAAGAAAAGCAAAAACTTTTTGATCTTTTTATAATTTTGTTAGATTCTCGTCTTCCCCTTTCTTCTTTTAATCCTGAAATTTTTGAAATTGCAAAAAATAAAAAGATTTTATTCATTTTCAACAAGATTGATTTAACTAATTTAACAAGACTTAAACAAATAACAAATCAATATAAAGAAAAAGGCGAAGTAATTCTTACTAATTTAAAATCTAAGGATGCATTTGCCAAAATAAATTCAATAATTAATAAATACTATTTAGAATCAAAAAAGAGAAATGATTTAAAAAACAAACTTACTCCACCTTTAAAATGCGTTGTTGTAGGAATGCCAAATGTTGGAAAATCAACTTTAATAAATTTACTTAAAAAATCTAAAGTTGCAAAAGTTGGAGCAATGGCAGGAGTTACTAGAAGTGAACAATGAATAAACTGCAAAAATTACATGCTTTTAGATACGCCGGGACTTCTTATGCCAAAAATAGAAGGTGATATTGGGCCAAAACTTGCCTTAGTTGGTTCAATTAGCAAAGATGCAATTTCACTAAATGAATTTATTGTAGAAATTTATAAAGTTGTTTCAAAATATTTCCCAGAAAAAATTGAAGAAATAAAATTAAAACCTTCATTTTCTGAAGAAGAAATATATGAGCAAATTTACGAACACGCTAAAAATTCAAACTTTTTATTAAAAGGGAATGAGTTAGATTTTAATAAATCTGCAAATAATCTCATCAATTATTTTAGCAATTTAACTAACGTCATTTATGATTAGGTAGATATGGAAAAATTAGAAACAAATTCAAAACCAAAAAAAATCAAATATGTTGCTATTGGCGACGATTTTTCTGCAGGGTATAATACTAAATTTGGGTTTTTTGCAAACGGTAAAAAAACTGTTGAAGGAAGAGTTGTTGGACTTGGTTATCCCTCATTTTTAGCATCACTTATTCAAAACCAAACTGACCTTGAACTTGAAAGCTTTGACAACTTTTCAATGTGTACAAGCAACGTAAAATTTTGAGATTCTTTAATTGAAAATAATCATAAAATGTTATTAAATCAATCAGAAAAACTTGATTTTATTCAAGCACTGGACTGAAATAGTTTGAACCCATTCAAAAACTTTTTTACTTCATATTTTAAAAACTGAAATGTTGAAAATGATGATTTCAAAGTTGTTAGTGAAAAAATAAAAGAGGCTAATTTTATTACTGTAAGTTTAGGATTTAATGATTTAATTTTTAATCTTCCATATGATAGATTTAGACAATACATTGAAAGTGGGAATAAAGAAAAAGAAGGTTGAGTTGAGATTGTTAAAAATCTTGACACACTTTTTTCTAAATTAACTCTTGACTTAAGTAATTTTTTAAAAAAATTGCGTTCAATAACTTCAGCAAAAATTGTATTGGTTTCTTACGTAAAACCTTTGATATATTTTGATGATATTTTCAATAGTTTTTTTCCAATTTATGAAGAAGAAAACAAAACCATTATTGACTACTTTTTATCAAAGTTAAACATGTCATTAAACAAAGCATCAAAACAAATTAATGAAGTAAATTTTGTTAATGTTTGCGACGAAATTTTTTGAAAAAATCATATTACTTTTTTAGCAGAAAACATTTTCTCAATTTGGCCGACTGAAAACGGTTATAAAAAAGTTGCCTTCGATTTGTTTACAAAATTAACTTTAAATTCGGATGAATTAAATGAACTTTTTAAAGACAAAACTTTTATAAAAAATCATATTGAAAATATTAATTACTGGCTTAGTCAATCAACAAATAAAAAGATATTTAATTTAAATAAAGCACCACAACAAATTTTTAAAGAAATTTTTGGTGTAAACAAAAACAATAATCTTTTAACAATAAGCAATATTGAGCATGCTTTGGTTGACTTAAAATCTCCATATTTATCTATACTTCCCTTTTTAGAATCTTTTATTTGATATTCTAAAGAGAATGTTCAAGTAATAATTGAAGGATTTAAGTCCTCAAAATTTTTAAGGAAAAGAACTAAATATCCATCATTAAATGAGGTTTATAAATTCTTGAATGATGAAAAAAATGCAAAAGAATTTTTTATAAGCTTTTTTAAAAATGGAAAGCTGGAAAAATTTACTTTTTTATGGCAAAGAACCATAATTGATGAAATCCATAGAGGTAAAAAACTTGATTTGCAACTTTTTAGATCTACTTTTATAGATCTTGTTAAATCAAGGCAAAGTTTAACTTATGATGTTTTTAAACAACTTTTTAATGCAAAAGTTATTCAAGATAATAAAGACATTATTAAGAATATTATTGATAAATTTATAAAAGATGCAACTACTACTGACATTCTTGAATTTATGTTTGACTTAAAAATCAATCAAAAATATTTAAAAATCAAAACATTTGTTGCCAACATGGAAACATTTAAGGAACTTGCAAATTTTATAGTTGATTCAATTACAACTTATTCATATGGATATGCAAAACTAAAGTCATTTGACGAGCTCTGAAAACACTGAATTGCCAAAAATAAATACAATATCATTTATCTTTTTGACAAACTATTTTTGGAATTAATTAATTCAGAAAACATGAATCAAACTATTGATTTTATTATTGAAAATATAACTAGTTTAGTTAGACTTAAAAATTTGGATGAAAAAGTCAGCAAATCTTTAAGAAATACTATTGAATCAATATTTTACTCATTGAAAGAAAACCCCGCTTATTTAAATAGAACATTTAATAAACTTCTTAAAAAAGTACAAAAAATAAATCTTTATGATGTTCTTCTAAATAAAAAACCAATCAAAAAAATCTTTTCATGAAAAAGCTTTGTTGACTTCAGAGACATATTTTTTGTAACATTTAAAATCTATCGTAAAATTTTAAAAATTAAATGAATAATTCGTGAAAATAAAATATAAAAAAGCCGCAAGGCCTTTTTTTAACTAAACATTTTTGGATCAATTTTTAGCTTGCCGTCTGAAACTTCTTTCATTTGTTTTGACATTCTTTCAAAGTCAGCAACTAGTAAATTATATTCGTGAGCACTTCTTCCGCTTCCTTTTAGAATTCTTTCTTTTCTAGAGGCGTTTTTTAGAAGTTTAGGGCTCTTTTTTTCTTGTTGTGTCATTGAATTAATTAACACAGTATAAATTTTGAATTTCTTTTCACTTTCTTCAATTTTTTCATCGTCAATTTTGTTGGCCAAACCTGGAATCATTTTTAAAATTCCACGCATTTTTCCAAGCTTTTTTATTTGTTCTAAACTATTCATTAAATCATCTAAATCAAATTTTCCAGTAAGCATTTTGTAGCCAATTTTTTTCATAAGTTTTTCATCAACTTCATCTTTGGCTTTTTCAATAAGTGACATCATGTCACCCATTCCCAAAATTCTATCTGCCATTCTATCAGGATGGAAAACTTCAAGACCGCTAATTTTTTCACCAACCCCAATAAAGCAAATTGGAACTTGAAGAATATGAGCAATTGAAAGTGCAGCACCACCACGAGCATCTGAATCAAGTTTGGTAATAATTGTTCCATCAAGTTCAACTTCTTCATGGAAAGTTTTAGCAACATTAATTACATCTTGACCTGAAAGTGCATCTACAACTAATAAAATGTAATCTGGGTGAATTGTTTTTTTAATGTTTTTAATTTCTTGCATTAATGCTTCATCAATTGAAAGACGACCCGCAGTGTCAATAATAATTAAATCATTTTTATTTTGATAAGCTTTTTCAACTGCATTTTTTGCAATTTTTATAGGATCGTTGTGAGTTTCTGAATAAAACTGAGTTTGAGTTTGCTTTGCAAGTTGTTCTAATTGTTCACGTGCGGCAGGCCTATAAACGTCAACTCCAACCAAAAGTGGATTTTGACATAGTTTTTTCTTTTTAAAATATGTAGTCAACTTTGCCGCGGTTGTAGTTTTACCTGACCCTTGAAGTCCAACCATCATGATTTTTGTTGGAATATTTTTAAGTTTAATATCAAGAGTTTTCTTACCAAGAATATTAGTAAGTTCATCTTTGAAAATTTTAAGAAATGTTTGTGATTGATTAAGTTTTCCAATAATTTGTGAACTTAAGGCTTTTTCTTTTACTTGTTTTGTAAAAGTTCTAACAACTTCTAAATTAACGTCAGCTTCTAATAAAGCTAACTTTACTTCTCTTAAAACTTCTAAAATATCTTCTTCAGTAATGGAGATTTTTTTATTAATTTTCTCCATTGATCTTTGCATTCTTTTTTGTATAAAATCTAACATATTTTAATTATACATAATTACTTAGAAAAATGAAAAGGCAATTTTAAGCAAAATTTTATATGATTTTTTTGTTCAAAAAAGTCAAAAATTTGCTTTTATAAAGTTATTTTTTGTAAAAAAACTAATTAAAATTATTGATTTTTAGACATTCTTAAATTTATTTATAAAAATTTAAATCTTTTAATAAATTTGTGATAAAATAATCATTTATTAACAAGATAGTGATTTTTTGAGGAGTTTGCCTGTGTCTAAAAATCAGAAAAAAAATATTCAAACAATAATCAATCATTTAAAAACTCAAGGCTTTGTTTATCAAAACTCAGAGATTTATGGTGGTGTAATCAACACTTGAGATTATGGACCTTTGGCTTGCAACATCATGAGCCAAATTAAAAAATACTGGATTAGAGATTTCATAACTCGCGAAAAGAATTTTCAAATTGATTCAAAAATTATTATGAATCCTAATGTTTGAAAAGCGAGTGGTCATGTTGACAACTTTTCAGATTTTTTAATTGAAAATAAAGTTAATCAAAAACGTTATCGTGCGGATCATATCGTTAAAGATTTGTTTCCAGAAGTTAATGTTGAAAAATCCACTCTTTCTGAACTTGAAAAAATTATTAAAGAAAAAGTTAAAGAATATGACGGCAGCAAAACTAATTGAGGCGAAATTAGACCATTCAATTTAATGTTTAAAACTCAAATGGGAGCCATTGATACACAAGCAAGTCATACGTTTTTACGTCCTGAAACTGCACAAGGAATTTTTGTAAACTTTAAAAATGTAGCAAGAACTACAAGGGCAAAACTTCCTTTTGGAATTGGGCAAATTGGTAAAAGTTTTCGTAATGAAATTACTCCACGTGATTTTATTTTTAGAACAAGAGAATTTGAACAAATGGAACTTGAATTTTTCTGTTTAGAAAAAGAAAGCGACAAATTTTATAAATACTGAATCAAAAAATGTGCTGATTTTGTTAAATTTTTAGGTCTTAAAAAAGAAAATATTAGAATTAGACCTCATGAAAAAGAAGAACTAAGCCATTACTCAAAGGGAACAAGCGATATTGAATATTTATTTCCTTTTGGTTGAGGCGAACTTTTAGGAATTGCAAATCGTGGTAATTACGATTTAACTCAACATTCAAAATTTTCAAACACTGAACTTGATTATCTTTTAGAAGATGGAAGTAAAGTTATTCCTTATTGCATTGAACCTTCAATTGGTTTAGATCGTCTGCTTTTAGCACTTTTAATTGATGCTTACAATGAAGAAGAAATTGCAAAAGATGATATCAGAATTGTTTTAAAACTAGATTTTAATATTTCACCATATCAAGTTGCAGTTTTTCCATTAATGAAAAAACTTAACAAAGAAGCTTTGGAAATCTACGATTCTCTTTTACAAACAACAGATTTGAGATTAATTTATGATGAAACCGGTTCAATTGGCAAAAGATATAGAAGGCAAGATGCAATTGGAACTAAATTTGCAATCACAGTAGATTTTGAAACTTTAGAAAATAAAACTGTCACCGTGCGTGAAAGAGACAGCATGGAACAAAAACGTATCCCAATTAACGATTTAAAAACATATTTTGAAAATTTTAGAAAGTAAGTAAATAGATGGAACAGAAAAACGTTTGAACTTTAGTTTTGGAAAAAACTGACATAGTGTCAGTTATTTCTGAATTTGTACAAATGCAAAAAAGAGGGAAAAACTATTTAGGTTTATGCCCTTTTCATGGCGAAAAAACTCCATCATTCACAGTAAGCCCAGAAAAAAATATATTCTCATGTTTTGGTTGCAAAAAGAGTGGAAGCGTAATTAAATTTATTGAACTTTATAAAAAAATTACACCTATTGAAGCTTTAAAATATCTTGCTGAAAAAGTTGGAGTTGATGCCTCAAATTATTTACAAAGATATGATAAAGGGAGCAAATTAACTGAAGATCAACTTCAAATTATTGATATTGAAAATGATGCTCACACGTTTTTCCAATATCATATGATAAGTGCAAAAATTAATAACGATGAACTTAAAAAGTTTTTAGAAAAAAGAAAACTCACTCATGAACTTATCAAAGAATTTGAACTTGGTTTTGCACCAAAAGATGAGTCAATTTATAATTTTTTAAAACAAAAAAGTTACACAGATTTAGATATTTTAAAATCAAGTTTAACTTCATCAAAAGATATCACCGGCAACTTTTTTGTTGATAGATTGATGTTTCCTATAAAGGACAAAGACGGACATGTTGTTGCATTTTCTGGAAGAGATATTTCCGGAAAAAGTACCTCAAAATATTTAAATAGTTCTGAAACATCAGTGTTCAAAAAAGGATCAGTTTTATTCAATTATTTTAAGGCAAAACCTTTCATTAATGATAGCAAAGAAGTATATCTTGTAGAAGGCCAATTTGATTGCATTGCTTTACATAAAGTTGGTATTAAAAATGTAGTTGCGATTATGGGAACTGCATTCACAGAAGAGCATCTTGAATTATTCAAAAATTGTCAAATAAATTTATTTTTTGATAGTGATGAAGCAGGTAAAATTGCAACCAAAAAGAATTTAAAAATGATATTATTTTTTGCTGGCAAATTTAATTTAAAAGTTAACTTAATTGTTAATAATTTAACTAAAGACGCTGATGAAATTTTTAATATTGATGAAGGTAAAACTTTAACCAAAATTCTTGGTGCAAAAATAGATGCAAGCGAATATCTTTTTAAAGAATATATAATTGGATCTGAAAATCTTTTGGCAAAACAAAGAACAAAAAATTATCAAGAAATGTTTGAGTATTTATACTATTTAACAAATCAAGAAAGAGCACTTTTTAAAGATAGAGTTTTAAAACAAAATTATCTTTCTGAAGAAACTTATAGAAGCTTTGAAAGTGAATTTTTAGTACCTAACTTTCCAAGTGATCCTTCATTCAAACAAATTATTAATAGATTCAATAAAAAAGAAGGTGCTGATTTCCCAAAAACTCCTTCATTTATGAACAATTTCGATTTTGATGACTCTATTTTTTCACCACCTCCAATTGAAAAAGGCTTTACTGGTTTTGTTTCAATTGAAGATCTAGATTTTAAGAAAAAAGATTCAAAATTTAGTAACAAGAATATAAGACAATTTGGAAGAAACAAAATCATTTCTCAACTTATTCTAACCTTTCTAAGAGAACCGCTTTTAGCTGAAAAATATAAAGATATGTTGTCACAAGTGAAGTTACGTGATTTTGAAGAAAGGCGTAGAGAACTATTGATGTTTGTAATCGATAATAATTTCAAATTAAACAATAAAGATGAACTGAAACATAAGATTGAAGAAGCTAAAATAACAAAAGCAACTAAAGAAAATTATCTCAAAGCACTTGAAGAAATTTCTTTTAATATTGAAACGATAAATGAAGCGAAAATTCAAGATCATCTTAGATCGCTAAACGCAGAAAATGAAGTTGTTGAAAATCAAAAAGAACACTTAACTGCTGAAAAAATTTTAGGAACAAAAAAGTAGGTTAATATGAGCACAGAAAATGAAATAAAAAAATCAATTGATTTAGTAGTAAAGTCAATTCAAAAAGAGCTTGAAAAAGCTAAAAAGAAAAATCCTAAAAAGGTAGCATTCAATCAAGAAGAAGTTTTTGCCATTTTAGAAAAACAAAAATTATTTATGGAAGATGAAAAAGTTATTGATTTACTTTTTGAAGAATTATTAAATAAAAATATTTTAATTAATGAAGTTGATTTTGGCGATGAAGACGATATTGAAGAAACTGACTTTATTGATTCAGTAAAAAAAGCGAAATCAACAAAAAAACCTGTCAAGAAAGATAAAGCGCCTTCATTTGATGAATTTGAAGATGATGAAGATTTTAAACTTTCCGAACCAGATGACGATGAACTATTTGATGAAAGTAGTTTAGAAGATGTTGAAGACGACGATGAAGAATTAAACATTGATGAAGAGTATGATGATTCTTCAATTAGAAAAAAAGACGATGATGATTTAGAAAAAACAGATGATTCACTTTATATTTCTACAAAAGATGATGATGAAGATGAAGAAGATGTTGATATGTCAGATGATGAATATGAATTCAATGCTGACTCGCTTTTGAAAAATTATGATACTTTTGAAATTAAATTAGATGATCCAAATCGTGGTTCTAAAGATGAAGGGCGTTTAGGCAATAAACTTACCGAAACTAATGACATTGTTAAATGATATATGAGATGAATCGGTAAATACGGAAAACTTTTAACCCCTAAAGAAGAAAAAGAACTCGCTGTTAAGATGGAAGAAGCCCAAAATAGTAATAATTACTATAAATTTAAAAGAGCGCGCGATATGCTTGTTAAAAGAAATTTAAGGTTAGTTATTAATAATGCTAAACGTTACAAAAACAGAGGTTTAAGCTTTATTGACTTAATTAGTGAAGGAAACTCTGGAATTATGAAGGCTGTTTCTAAGTATGATTACAAAAAAGGCTTTAAATTCTCAACATATGCTACTTGATGAATTCGCCAAGCAATTACTCGTGCAGTGGCAGATCAAGCAAGAACTATAAGAGTACCAGTTCACATGGTTGAAACAATCAATAAAATCTTGAAAATTGAAAGAGAACTTCAACAAGAAAACGGCTACGCACCAACTTATGAAGAAATTGCTAAAAAATACGGTCAAGATTTTACTGCCGAAAAAGTTAGATATATAAGAAAAATTAATATTGATCCAATTTCACTTGATAAAAGTATTGGCAAAGAAGAAAACTCATCATTTTCAGACTTCGTAAAAGATGAATCAGTAATAAATCCTACTGATTTTGCTTCAAAAGAAGAACTAAGCACTATTTTACATGAGATGTTGGAAAAACTTGATCCAGATGATAAAACTTTAATTCAAAAACGATTTGGTGTAGGAACTGATGAAAACGGTAATCCATATCATGAACACAAATTGGAAGAGCTTGCTGAAGAACTTGGCATTTCCAAAGAAAAAGTAAGACAAATGGAAACTAAAATTTTACGTAAATTGAAGCATCCAAAACGTAGAGAAAAGTTGAAAGCATATCATGAAAACAATTTTTCATCAGAATAGGGCAATTTCCAAATTTATTCTTAAAATCAATAAAAAATTAGAAAAATATGGATAAAAATTTTGTATTTTTAATAAATTTTAAGAAAATATTAAAAAAAATTTTTTCGTTTGTTATAATTAAATTGCAATCTCAGTTGTTTATCAACCTCGAGGTTGTATTCTAAGCGAGAGTTTAGAAGCTTGTCAGTTATAAGAAATAGAAGAAGTTAGCCAACTAGATGACTAACTTCCTCTTTTTTTTATTTTTCTTCATTAAGTTGAGATAACATAGTAGAAAATCTTGCTTAAAAGTCCAGGCAATTTGCGGTAATAACTAGCTCTTGTGAAGTACTTCTCATATCATTTTGTATTATTTATATTTACAAATTTTTCGAAAATGTTTACATATATAATAAGTTCATCTTCACTCAACTTAGATTTCAATTTTTTGATTATTTCTTCAAAAGTTTTTACTCTAAGTTCTCTTAGTATATCTATTTCATAAAAAGGATCGTTTTTATTTGGAATCTTTTTAATTTTTTCCGCAATCTCTTTTAACTCATCAATTAATTTTCTAATTTGGTATCATTTGATGACAAAATTCAACTTTGTCCGAAGATTCATATTATCCTCCTTGGTTATTTTTTTTAAAGGTAATTCAATTTTACTTTTTTTAAAAATCTACTTGTTCAAAGTAGTTTTTTAAAAATCCGACTTATATTTTTGCGTTCAAAAATATAATAGAAAAATAGTGAAACAAAAAAAATTCCTCATTGAAGGAATTTTTTGTTCTTTTTTAATTTTTAGTAAATTAAACGTATTTTTCAGGGTGTTCTTTTTGCATCTTTTTGACAAAATCTTTCTTATCCATTTTGCCATATTTATTCATTAAATTAACACATTCAAGGTATTCTTTTTCAGCTCATTTAATATCTTCAAAGCCAGTTACTTTAGTTACATTTTCACCTTTATATGCTTTATAAGTTGAAAAGAAAACTTCAATACTTTTTAATCACATTTTATCAACATCAGCTAAGCTTTTAATATTTTCAAGTCTTGCATCATCTGCATGAACTGCAATTAATTTGGTATCAGTTTCGCCCGAATCAATCATTTTCATAGCTCCTATTACTCTAGCGTTTAAACTAACTCCTGGAATAAAGGTTTCTGGTGAATAAACTAAAACATCAAGTTCATCTCCATCTCAATCTAAAGCTTCTTGAATATATCCATAATTTGCTGGATATTTGTATTCTCCTCTCAAAATTCTATCTACTTTAATTTTTCCTGTTGCACGGTCATATTCATATTTAATGTTTGACCCTTTGCTAATTTCTATGTTAACTTCTATATTTTTCATATTTTAATTTTAGCAAAAGGAGGGTAAAAAAACTCAATAAAAAGTATGCTATGGCTTAAATTTGAGTTTGAAAGTTGTGGAAAAATGATACAACTTTCAAAATTTTACTTTTCCTGTATTTTTCTCAAAGTTTTCCTAAAGTTTTCACGAAGTTTTCTCAAATTTAACAAAAAGTTGAAAAACATATTCACAATGAAATTAAGGAGGAAAAATGATTATTTACAAATACGGAAAAATTATGCATGTAAATACAAATTATTTAATTTTAGATCATAACGGGGAAGGAGAATTGATATATGTACCAAAAATTGATAGATTTAAAAGAGAAGAAAGCAGAAAAATTTTCATTTCAAACATTGATAATGAGTACTCAAAAGTGACTTATGGATTTGAGAACTTTAAGGAATTGGTTGTCTTTGAAGATTTAATTAGTTTACAAGGAGTTGGACCTAAAACAGCAATTTCTATTTTAAATGAAGGGTGAGAATATATTATTAGTTTAATTGCAAATGGTGACTTTGAAAGCCTTGGCAAAATTCCATATGTTTCTTCACGTGTTGCTAATGCAATAGTTTTTGCTTACAAAGATAAGTATGCAAAATTCTTAGCTAAACTGAACGATGAAGATGCATTAAAAATTAAAGCTTCAAGCAAAGTTAATGAAGCAATTAATAAATTTGAAGAAACAATGAAAATGCTTGGATTTAAACATAAACAAATTAAATATGCAATGGATCATATTGTAATCAATGATAATGTTGAAAAATGTGTTGAAGATGCAATTAATTTAATTAGTCAACATCAAAATGAAATCAGAGTTTAGAGTTACATCTTTCAAAGACTTTGTTGGACAAGAAAAAATTTGCAAAACCTTAAAAGTAATGATTAAAAGTGCAGATAAAAACTTACGCCCAATTGATCATTTACTTTTTTACGGTCCGCCAGGCCTTGGAAAGACTTCTCTTGCAAAAATTATTGCAAGTGAAACAAAAAGAAACATAATTTATGCACAAGGTCCTTTGCTTGAGAAAAAAAGCGATCTTTTGACCTTGCTTTCTTCAATAAAAGAAAATGACATCATTTTTATTGATGAAATTCATGGAATTAATAAAAATTTAGAGGAACTTCTTTATTCAGCAATGGAAGATAATGTCATAGACATTCCAATTGGAGTTGATGGCGATAAACGCATTATGCGAATGCAACTTAAAAATTTTTCATTAATAGGAGCAACTACTAAGTTTAATTTGCTTTCAAAACCATTAAAAGATAGATTTGGTTTTATTGCAAAACTTAATCCTTATTCAGATGAAGAAATTGAAAAAGTTGTCAAAAATTCAGCTAAAAGAAACCGAATAAATATTGAAGAAGATGCGATTAAATTAATTAGTCAGCATGCAAGGCAAACGCCAAGAGTTGCTAATATTTTACTAAGTCGTGTTTATGATTTTGCAGTCTATGATGATAAAGAAATAGTTACTAAAAAATTAGTGCATAAAGCCTTTAATTTTATTGGCGTTTATAAATTTGGGTTAATCTCAGCACAAATTGAATATTTAAAAGTTCTAAAAGATGTTTTTACAAATAAATTTGCATCTCTTGATGCACTAGCTTCAATTGCCAAAGATGATCGCTACACGATTGTCAATGAAATTGAGCCAACTTTACTTGTTTATAAATTAATTGAAAAATCACCACGAGGAAGAAGGATAACCCAAGAGGGCATTAAATATATAAATAACCTTAATATTTAAAATAAATTTATTATATAATTAAACATTATGAAAAAAACCAAGCTTATAAGTAACAAATTTAGATGATTTATTAATATTTTTGCGATTATAGCTATGCTATTAGTAATTATTTTCGGTTCAATATTTTATTTAAAACCAAAACTACAATCTTCAACTTCAAATATTGAAAGTTTAAGAACTTCTCTAAAAATTGTTGAAACCGAAAATAAAAACTTAAAAAATCAAAAATTGCCAAATGCAAATACTGTTCTATCAAAAACAAAAAATTATCTAGAAAATGCTCACCAGTTAGCATCGTATGACATTAAATTAAGCGGTGAAAAAACTATTGACATCATTAATTTAGTGGACAAAACCGATCAAGAAAAAAATGAGTTTATTAATTCAATAGTTAATAAACCACATATAACTTTCACTGATGATAAAGGTGATCCAATTTTTTTCAAAGGAAAATATAACATTCCTTCAATGTTTAATCCAGATCATAAAACATTAGATGATTTTATGAAAGGCGAAAGTTCAGATTTTTTACCTGATCTTGTTGAAAATCCTGCTTCAAGCTTTAATAAGCAAGGAATTTCAGGAAGAGTAACTTTAACCTTCACTGATGATGGCTGAAGTGAATTCATTGATTATTCAACTGTTTTAAACCCTCAATATAGCAAATTTTTTAATTGAGAACCACGTGCTTTAAACACTTACATTTGAATTAATTTAAAAGATTTTGTTAAAAAAGCTGAAACATTATTTCCTGAAGAATGGGAAAAAGCAGGCAGAAACCCTGTTAATTTTGCCTTTGTAGGAAACAATGCTGACGGAACTAAGCCTAAAGATCCTGCAAATCCTGCTGCCGGAACTGAAAAAGTTGACCTTGTTTTAAAAACTAATCAAATTAATGCTGAGAAATATTTAATTAGTTATGCAAATCCTAATGCAATTAGAACTCAAAATGTTAACGACTCTTCTATCTATATAATTAATAGCAACAAAAATGGATACACAGATAAAGAACTTGCAAATGCCATAAATTATTCAATGGCACCTTTTGAATTAAAAGAACAATACACTTACTATCAAACAACATCTTCAAAAGCAACTAATAAATATCTAATTGTGCTCGGCACTTTATATGCAATGTTTGCAGTATTTTTGGTTTTAAGATATAGAATTTTTGGAATTGTGGCAGCGGTGACATTGGCGTTCTTACTATTTATATTATTAGTATTCACCACAGCCTTTACAATTCATGTTAGTCCAATCATTGCCTTAGTATTAATGTTAGTTTTTGTAATGTCATTTGATTTAGTTCACAATCAACTTGACACATTTAAAAAAGAGAAAAACGAAGGGGCTAATGCAACCAAAGCCGTAAATAAAACTTTGAAAACTACAGTTATTTCATCCCTGGATGCTATCGCTGCCTTAATTCTTTCTTCAATTAGTGCAATTTATATTGGTGTTTCATATTCAAAAATAACTGGAATGCTTTTCTTTAGTGCATTATTAATTATGTTTTTATTAGGAATAATTATTCAGTCGCTACTGATGCGAAGTTTTGTAAAAACAGAAGCTTTTGACTCAAAAGGTTATTTATTAATTTGGTGAAGGCCAAACTTTAATAAAAAACTCTCTAAGTTAGATTTAATAACCAAATCAAGATTTTTCTACATTGCTTTAGCAATTTTAGGTTTAGCAGCATTAATTGTTTTCTTTAGTTTTGCCGGAATTAATAAATCATTTGCAAATAGCATTTCACTAAGTGATGAATTAAGCAAAAATTTTGTTTACATAATTGCTCCAAAAGAAGGAACTTATTTTAGCATTGATGATGCCAACAACATTATTACTTCTTTAGGAATATTAGATAATGTAAAGATAACTCCAATTTTAACAAGTATAACCAAAGAAAGTTACAGCATTATCTTGAGTTCAAAAGTTGAAATTGCAAGTGAAATTGATAAACTAAAACTTGTAACACCTTTACTTGGCGAAGCCAACATAATAGCGAATGTCACAAGTCCTGTTTCATTAAAAATAAATATCGGCTTAACAGCTGCAATAATTTCTTCAGCACTTGCTTTGAGTTCAATTTACTTATGAATTAGATACTCACTTTCTTCAGTTCTAATTCTTTGAATTAAAGAAATTCTTGCAATTATTATTATGTTCTTAATGCTAATAATTATTAGATCAAGCATTAGTCCAACTTTAATTGACACGATTATGTTTGGAACAATGTTTGTAATTATTGACAGTGCTATTCAAGCTTCCAGAGTAAAAGAAGAATTTAGAAAAGACTTAAATACTATAAATTACATTTATCCAAAAGAGAAAATCAAAGAAATTTTCTTAACTTATAGTAGAGAAACAATTAGCCGTGAATTTACAAACTTATTTATTTACTTATCTCTAATTCCACTTTCTCTATTCTTAATAACTTCATTAAGTATTACTGTAATCGCAGCAACTGCATTTATTTTGGGTGCAATTCCAATCTTAAACTTATTCTTTATGCCATTAATTTGAAAGAAATTAATTGAATTAAAATACAAAATTAAACAAAAAAGAATTGATACCAACTTTTGAGCAAATCCAAAAGTTGAAGAGCAATCATTTATTGGAATCAATGACTTTTCAATTTAATTTTTAAGGGGGCTAAATGTTTAATAAGTTAAAAGGAACAAAAGATTACTATGGACTTGATGCAAAAATTCTAAACTATATTAAAGAAAAGTTTTTTGCGATTGCAAAAAGCTTTGATTTTGAATTTATCGACACTCCAATTATTGAAGAAAAATCTCTTTTTGTCCGTTCAGTTGGTGAAACTAGTGACATTGTTACTAAAGAAATGTATACCTTTAAAGATAATGGCGGAAGAGATGTAGCACTTCGTCCTGAAGCAACTGCTTCTGTTATTAGAGCATTTGTTGAAAATAAAATTAATAACTTAGAAGATAGCAAATTTTATTATTTTGGTCCTATGTTTAGATATGAGCGTCCACAAAAAGGTCGTTCAAGACAATTTGTTCAAGGCGGAGCGGAACTTATTTGCAAAAAATCTCCACTTTCAAATTTTGAAATAATTCAAATGGCATATGAATTTATAAAATCACTTCAAATTAATGATTTTGTTCTGGAAATTAATAGTTTAGGCTCATTTGAAAGCAGAAATAAATACATAAATGTACTTAAAAAATATTTTGAAAAATATAGCGATAAATTATCAGAAATTTCAAAGCAAAGACTTGAAAAAAACGTTTTAAGAATCCTAGATGATAAAGAAGAAATTCAAAAAGACTTTGTAAAAGATGCTCCAAAACTTTTTGAATTTCTAACTGAACAAGAAAAAAACGAGTTCAATGAATTAACAAATTTACTAAATAAATTTAATATCAAATACTCAATTAATAAAAATTTAGTTAGAGGATTAGATTATTATAATGATATTGTTTTTGAATTTGTATCTACATCACCTGCACTTGGCTCACAATCAACTATTTTAGCTGGCGGCCGTTATGATGGAATGATTAAAAGTTTTGAAGGCCCAAACTTAGATTCAATTGGTTTTGCTTTTGGCGACGCAAGATTAATTGAAATAATCAAATGACAAATTGACAAATATGATGAATTAAATGATTCTCTTGACATTCTAATTGCTTATTTGAATGAAGAAGAAAAAGATGAAATTTTAAAAATTACCAATCTTTTACGTAAAAAATATCGTGTTAAATTACTTTTTGAAAAAGTAAGCACAAAAGAACTTTTCAAAAAGTTTTATAAATTCAATCCAAAATACTTAGTTTTTAAAGAATTAAATTCTAAAGAAAATGAAATAAAAATAAAAACAAAAGAAAATGAAGTCACTTTAGTTTTAAAAGACTTAAAAGATTTTGAAAAAGCGATTAAAAAATTGGAGTAAGGAAAAAATATGAAAAAAACATATAATACTAGTCTTTCAGTAAAAGACATTAATAAAACTGTTGAACTTTATGGGTGAATTAGCAATAAAAGAAAATTTAAAGATCAATATTTTATTGATTTACGTGATTCATCAGGAATTATTCAGCTTGTAATGCACGGAATTTCTGATCCATCTTTAACTAAAGAAAGTTGCCTTAAAGTTAAGGGTATAGTAAAAAGAAGAATTGAAGAAAACGAACAACTAAAAACTGGAAAAATTGAAGTTCATGTTTTACAATATGAAATTTTAAACATATCAAATCAAATTCCATTTGAAATCAGCCGAGAAAATACAGCAAATGAAGATTTAAGACTTGAATATCGTTTTCTAGACTTGCGTCAAGAAAAGATGTTAGATAATCTTAAGCTTCGTCACAAACTTTTCCTTTTAATAAGAAATTATTTTAATAAAGCAGGATTTATTGAAGTTGAAACTCCAATTCTTTCAAAATCAACTCCCGAAGGTGCACGTGATTATTTAGTTCCGACAAGAAGAAAAGGAAAATTCTTTGCTCTTCCACAATCACCTCAACTTTACAAACAGCTTTTAATGGCGGCCGGTGTTGAAAGATATTTCCAAATCGCCCGCGTTTTTAGGGATGAAGATTTAAGAAAAGATAGACAACCTGAATTTACTCAACTTGATATTGAGATGTCATTTGGAGGTCAAAAAGAATTATTTAAGCTTTGTGAAAAACTTTGAAAAACAGTTTTAGAACCACTTGGATGAAAAATAAAAACTCCTTTTCCAGAAATGGATTTTGAAACTGCAATGTTACGTTACGGAAATGACAAACCTGATACTCGTTTTGGCTTCTTAATTAATGATTTTTCTAAAGAATTATGCCAAATGTTAGTTAAAGATTATGTAAAAGTTATGTTTTTTGATAGAGATGTTGCAGAACATATGCAAATAATTAATGAAACATTTAGAAAAAACAACGGTGAAACTTTATTAATCAAAACTAAAGAAGAACTAAAAGAATTTGGACCTGAAATTGAAGAAAAACTTTTACAAAAAGCATATGAAGAAGATAATCTTGAAGATCCAATTTGCGTCTTTTCTTTAGCAAACAAAGAAGAAAATGCTTTAAAATCATTAGGAGCAATTAGAACACTTTTAAATGAAATTTTTGAAATTGCTGATCCAAATCAATTAAACTTTTTATGGATTGTAAATTGACCAATGTTTGAATTTGATGAAAATGAAAATAAATATGTTTCAGCTCACCATCCATTTACTCAATTTGAAAGAAACACGCTTAAATATTTAAAAACAGGTGAATTTGAAAAAGTTCGTGCCAAATCTTATGATTTAGTATTAAACGGCTTTGAACTTGGTTCAGGCTCAATTAGAATACATGATGCTGAAACTCAAAAACTTATGTTTGATGTGCTTGGGATTAGTGAAAAAGAACAACATGATAAATTTTCATTCTTTTTAAAAGCATTTGATTATGGTCTTCCACCACATAACGGAATTGCATTTGGGCTTGAAAGACTGCTTATGATTTTAACGAATTCTTCATCAATTCGTGATGTAATTGCATTTCCAAAAAATGCTAAAGGAATTGACTTGCTTTCAGCATCACCTTCAAATGTAAGCGAAGAACAATTAAAAGAATACTCAATCAAACTAATTGAAGAAAGATAAATTAAGGAGGAAATATGACAGGCGGAGCAATTGCTATAATCGTTATTTTAATGATTCTTGGTCTAGGAATCATGTTTCTTGCCTTTTTAATGGCTCCTGACAACAACAGTTTTAGCGGAGCTTTAGTTGGTAGCGGCGATTTGGATCTTTTCAAAGTTTCAAAAGAAAGAGGCATTAAAAAAGTCCTTAAATATTCAATGCTAACTATGGGACTTTTACTATTTATCTTATCTATTGTTTTAAGAGTCGTAATGCAACATATTAAATAGGGATAAAATAGTACAGATGAACAATTTTCGAGATAATAAGGTTAAAAAAAATTTAAAGCTTCAAAAAGATGAGGTTTTAAATTTTATTTCATCAAATTCCAAAGTAAACTTTATCAAACTTGCTAAATCATTAAAAATTCCACATTATTTAAACAAAGAATTAACTTTAATAATAAAAGAGTTAATTAAAGACAAAAAAATCGAAATTGATAGAAACGATTTTTATCAAGCAATTAACTTCCTCAAACAAGTTGAAGCTGAAATTGCTATTACTAGCAAAAGACTTGGCTTTATTGACTTTAAAAATGAAAATGGTGAAGAACTTTCAGCTTTTATTCCGCCATCATTAATTAAAAACGCTTTAAATAAAGATTTACTAAAAGTAGATATTTTTTCTTATAAAGGTGAAGAAGGACAAACTTTATACAAAGCAATACCTTTGGAACTTAAAAAACATAATCAAAAATATATAATCGGAAAAATTCAACGTTTTGAACACAAAGTTTTCTTTGACCCTCTTAACGAAAAAGATAAAGGTAATTATTTTTTTGTTAACAAAGCGTTCTTAAAAAACTTAAAAAACGATGACATCATTCGCGTTGAAGTATTAGAACCAAACGATGCTGCAATTTTAATTAAATTTGATATGCTAGTTTCAAACTTACAAGATCCACTTTATCCAACTAAATCAGTAATTGCATCAAACGGAGTTGAAACTGAGTTTAGTGAAGAAGTAATTGAAGCTTCTAAAAAACTTCCAAAAGAAGTAAGTGGCGAAGAAATTAAACAAAGAAAGAATTTAATCAATCTTTTAACAGTAACAATTGATGGACTTGATACAAAAGATTTTGATGATGCTATTTCATGCTATAAACTAGAAAATGGAAACTTTAAACTCTTTATTCATATTGCTGATGTTTCATATTATGTTAAGGAAAACGATTTAATTGACGAAGAAGCTCTAAGAAGAGGAACAAGTATTTACTTACTTTCAAAAGTTGTCCCAATGCTTCCTTTTGAACTTTCAAATGGAATTTGTTCTTTAAATCCCGATGTAGTTAGAAATTGTTTAACATTAGAACTCGAAATTGATAAACTGGGAAATAATAAAGATGTAAAAATTTATCCCTCATCAATTAAATCTGATTACCGTTTAACTTATAATGAAGTTAACGATTATTATGATAAAAAAATAGATGTTCCACAAGAAATTTCAACCTTGCTAGATACTTCATTAGAACTTTCAAAAATAATTCGTAAAAGAAAGCTTGAAGAAGGATATATTGACTTTGAAATAACTGAAACTAAAGTGATTATGGAAGGTGACAAAGTTGTTGACATTATCGCAAGAAGCGAAGGAATTAGCGAAAAACTTATTGAAGATTTCATGGTAAGAGCAAATGAAACAGTAGCCAAAATGATGGAAGAAAACAAATTTCCTTCAATTTATCGTGTTCACGATGCACCAGCAGATGAAAAACTTGGCATTTTACAAGGCATTCTAGATTTTTTAAAAATGCAGGATTTAAAAGTACCATATGATAAAAATCCAAAGAGTTTTTCAAAAGTTGTTGAAAATGTAAAATCAAGAAGATTTGATGAGTATGTTAAAATGATGCTTTTAAGAACTCAACAAAAAGCAAAATATACATCTGATAACATTGGACACTTTGGACTCGCCTCAAAATCTTATTCACATTTTACAAGTCCAATTAGAAGATACCCTGATTTACTTTTACATAGATTAATTCGTGAATTTATCTTTAACAAAAAATTTGATAAAGAGAAATATGACTTATATAAAGAGAAAATTGAGAAAATTGCTATTCAAAATTCTGAATCAGAAAACGTTGCTGTTTCAGTGGAAAGAGATATTGTTGATATCAAAAAATCAGAATTTTTTACTCAATTTGTTGGAAAAACTTTTAATGCTCAAGTAACCTCAATTGAAAAATTTGGAATCTTTTTTAACATTGAACCTTATCAAGTTTCAACCTTAGCAAGGTTTGAAAATTTAGGCGATAATATTGTAAAAATCAATGACTTTCTTGCAAAAGGCAATAAAACTGAAATTAAAGTTGGATCTTTTTATAACATAAAAATAGATTCAGTTGATCTTGAAAAAGGCAAAATAAACGCATTGTTAGCCTAACAGGGCTAATTTTTATTAAAATTTAATTATGCAAAAATTAATTTTAAAAAACAAATTTTCAAAATCAGATTATGAAATACATTCAAAATTTGAATGCGGTATTTCATTACTTGGTTGAGAAGTAAAATCTTTGCGAGCACAAAATGCTAAGATTGAAAATAGTTTTTGCTATATCTCAAAAAAAATGGAACTTTGACTTAATAATTTATATATTGCACAATATATGAATGTAAAAGGCGATAGTGAAAGAAGCAGAAAACTTCTTGTTCATAAAAGTGAAATTTTAAAAATTAAAAACTCACTTGAAAGACTTAATTTAATTCTAATTCCAACTTCAATGTATTGAGATAATAATAAAATAAAAGTTGAAATTGCTCTTGCTAAAAAACTCAAAAAGTTTGATAAACGTCAAAAAGAAAAAGAATTAGAAGCCAAGAAAAAACTAAAACAATTCATTTAAAATTATCTTGGGGATGTCATGGTTTCGACATGCATCCAATGTAATTAGCGGCAGTGGTTTTGCAAACCATAATGCTCTAGGCTTTTTAAACGCAAAGGATAAAAAACCTGAAGGTGTAAGCCTTCCAGTTGTTGCAACATACAACTACCAATCAAACCTAGCATTCGCCTAACTGAATACTAGTCCACAGATTTTTGGCCCGAAAATCTAGTTGGCTATAGGGCTATTTGCAATAATTTTGTTAATTTTTTATTGTATGAAAACTGCAAATTAACTATTCTAGTTAAGTTATGATACTATGTGTTAACTAGCGAAAAATAAGCATTGTATCTAAACTGTAGATGTTAATTGCAGAAGGTGTGTGGACCGGGGTTCAACTCCCCGCATCTCCACCATTTTTTATTGCAAAAAATTAAAAACTAAATTTTTCTTGCTTTATAATAAGAAAATAAAACTTATAAATTTTAAAGAGGTCCCTATGGCAATTCGTTATGTTGTAAATCACGAAAAAGGCTGAGCAGTTACAAATGCAAACGCTAAAAAAGTTATCAAAACTTTTAAAACCCAACTAGAAGCAATCAAATACGCAAATAGTTTAGCTGATACTTCATCAGTAATGGTTCAAAGCACAAAAGGATCATTTAGAAAGGCGTAATTAATGTTTGAACTTTTAGACGGAAAGAATTATTCTGAAGTCTTGAAAGAAGAAATTAAAAATAATACCTTAAAGCTTGGGCAAGATAACTTGCCTATTTTAGGTATTTTGCAAGTTGGCGATGAAGCCGCTTCAAATTATTACGTTTCACATAAAATAAAAGTTGCAAAAGAGCTTGGAATAAACGCACTTAGCGTTAAATTAAAAAGCTCTTCAAAATTCAATGAAATAAAAGAAGCATTAGTTAATTTAACTAAAAAATGCAGTGGATTAATAGTTCAACTTCCAATAGCAACTGATATTAAACTTGAAAAAGAAAAAGTTCAAGAACTTTTAGATTTAATTCCATTTGAAAAAGATATAGATGGACTAAGTATGTTTAATCAAAATTCTTCATATGATGGAAAAAACAATTTCATGCCTGCAACTGCTAAAGGCATTATTTTGTTGCTGAATAAATATGATATAAATTTTAAAAATACTACTATTGCTGTAGTTGGGAAATCTTTTATTGTTGGTAAACCTTTAGCGTCCTATTTTTCAACTTTCAAAGAAAATAAAGTTTTTACTTATGAAAAAGGAACTTCAAAAGATACAATCAAAAATGCAAAAATTGTCATAGTTGCAACTGGCGAGAGAAATTCAGTTACTTATGATATGTTGCAAAACAATGTTGTTTTGGTTGATGTTGGAATTCATAGAATTAATGGAAAAATTTACGGCGATTTAGATTTTGACAAATGCAAAGAGAAGGCAAGCTTTATAACTCCAGTGCCAGGCGGTGTAGGGCCTATGACTGTAATTTCATTGATTTTAAATCTTATAAAATCTTACATTTTGCAAAATCCAAAAAAGGGAGAATATTATAAAGAAATAATTAAATATTTGTAATTTATTAATCAAAATTTCTTAGTTTTTACTATTTTTTTATCCATTTTGAAGACTAAAAAAGTTTTGATTTTTTTTATATTTTTCTCTTCAAAAAGTAAGTAAAATAATATCGTTATCAAACAAAGAAAAAGGAAGTAAGGAGAATATGATAATAAGTATTAGCGGTATGATAGGTGCAGGCAAAAGTTGTTTTGCCGAAAGACTGCATAAACACTACACAACGTCAGAAATATTGCACGAATTTGATGAAGAAGATGAAGTTTTCAACACTTACTTAAACTGATTTTATGAAAAGAAGGAAAATGTTGAAATTAGTTTTCAATCATATATGGTAGAAAACTATGCAACTAAATTTAGTCAAAAGCTTGAAGAATTTCATAAATTAAAAAAAGATCTTAAAAAAGATCACATATTTCTTGATCGTTTACCACTTGAACTTTACATTTTTGCAAGATTAAGCCTTAAAAATAAAAATAAAAAATATTTAGAAGGTTATAAAGCCTTGTTTGAAGAAGTGTTGTCAAAAATCGCCCTTCCTGACTTTGCTATTTTCTTAAATATTTCTTTTGATACTTTCAAAAAGAGAATTTTTGAAAGAGGAAGAGAAAGTGAAGTTAATAACTTTGAAGCGAATGAAGATTATTTCAAAGAACTTCACAAAATTTATTTAGAAACTTTTAAAGAATTTGCTACTAAAGTAAATTTAAAATATCTAGTAATTGATGTAGATGATAAGAACCCGAAAGAGATTCTTAAAGAAGCAATTGACGTCATTGAAAGTTTAAATTCTTCAACCGTTCAAGAATTTGCCCGTTAAAACTTACTACTTATGGTAAGTTTTTTTATTTTATAAAATAAAAAGCTACCAGTGGTAGCTAAAAAATTAATTATTAGAAAGAACAATCTATTTTTTAATTTCTTTAAGTCTTGCTGATTTACCTTTAAGGTCTCTCATGTAGTAAAGTTTAGCTCTTCTAACTTTATTTTTTCTAGTAACTTCAATGTTTGAAATTAAAGGTGAATTAATTTTAAAAATTCTTTCAACTCCAACTCCATAAGAATCTTTTCTAACTGTAATTGATTTGTTAATTCCTGTGCCGTAAGCTGCGATAACCAAACCTTCAAAAATTTGAATTCTTTCTTTGTTTCCTTCTTTAATACGAACGTGAACTTTAACGTTGTATCCTTCTTTAATTTCAGGAAGGTCACTTCTAATTTGGTCTTTTTCTACAAGTTCTAATAATTTAGTTCTCATTATGTTTTATCCTTTCAATAATATCAGGTCTATTTTTCCTAGTTTTTTCTTCACTTGCTTTTTTTCTTCATTCTTCAATTTTTTTATGGTCTCCGCTTAAAAGTACTTCAGGTACCTTAAGTCCTTTATAATCAACAGGTTTAGTATATTGGGGATAGTCCAAAAGTCCATCTCCTTCAAAACTTTCGTTTTGATGTGAACCTTTTCTAATAACACCAGGCACTAATCTTGCTATTGCTTCTGAAATAGCCATTGCAGCAATTTCTCCACCAGTTAAAATAAAATCTCCAATAGAAATTTCTGCGTCAACAAAGTTTAATACTCTTTCATCAAAACCTTCATAATGTCCACAAACTAGAGTAATTTCTTTTTTATTTGCTAGTTCATGAGCCATTTTTTGATCAAAAACTTTTCCTTGTGGACTTAGTAAAACTTTATAACTATTTTTAACTGATTCAAGGGCAAGATCAATTGGCTCAACTTGTAAAAGCATACCATCTCCGCCACCATAAACTGTATCATCAACTTTGTGATGTTTTTCTTTTGAAAACTTACGAAAATCAATAATTTCTATTTCAAGATGTCCAAGTTTAATTGCTTTTGCAATCATACTTTGACTTTTGAAAGCTTCAAAATACTTTGGGAATAAACTAAGAATGTTAATTTTCATAATTTTTATTTACTATTTTTACTGCTTACGTATTTAGCGTAGAAATTGTCTTTTTTAAGTAAAGTTCTTACAGTTTCTGTAGGTTTTGCACCTTCATCTAGATATTTTGTTACTAGTTCATAATTTAGATTAAGTTTTTTAGTATTTGGATCATAGTAACCAAGTTCATCGATGAATCTTCCATCTCTTGGGCTTCTTGCATCAGCTGCTACAACTTTATAAGTAGCATAGAACTTTTTACCAGTTCTTTTTAATCTTAATTTAACCATTTTTGTCCTCTCTTTTGTCTTGTTTTAATAATTAATAAATTAATTTTAACACATAATTTTGCTGTCAAGCAAAAATACTTGACACTTTTTAATTTATTATTTTATTTTTAATGTGAAAACAAAAGAATAAATTTCTATTAAAAATTCAAATTTGTTCTAATTTAAAGTAGTTTTTTCAAAATTTTAATGCGAAAATTTTTCTAAAAAATTAACTTATAGTTTATAATTTTTGTATATGAATAAACAAGAATTAAAAGAAAAATTAAAATATTCATTTTGTCCTTACTCAAAAGTACAAGTTGCTGCTTGTGCAATTTATGAAAATGGTAAAGAATTTTATGGTGTAAACTGTGAAAATCCTGCTTTTCCTTCAGGACTTTGTGCTGAAAGAAGTGCATTATTTGGCTCAGTTGTAACCGGCATAGAAATTGGTAAATTTAAAGAAATTCATATAATAAGTAATTCAAATAGAATCTTATATCCATGTGCAGCTTGTTTACAAGTAATCACACAATTTTTAAAAAGAGATGGCAAAATTTTTATTTATTCTAATGATCTAAAATTAGAAGAATCACATACTATAAAAGAATTTGTACCTTTTCAAGTAAGAGAAGATGACATTAAATTTTAAATAAAATTTTTAAAGAAAGAATTAAGCAGGCAAATAATGCTTGCTTTTTTATTATTAATTTACTAAAATTATTTTAAAAATTACTATAATTAATGCGTTATGATTTTTTAGCAATTATATACATTAAATAAAACAAAAACAATATCAAAATTGAATTAATATAATCTGAAAAATTTTAAACTACTTTGCATAAAAACCTTTAATACTTAAAGTTTTTTTACAAAATCATAGGTTAATTTTGAAATTACATTAATTAACAAAGGAATTATTATGCTTTTTGATAAAGTTCACTGAACATATATTATTCTGACTTTTGTTTGTACTATCCTTTTACTAGCGGCTGGATATTACATTAAAAAGAAAGAACATAAAAACATTTTTTTAGGTTTCTTTGCATGAGGAACTTTTCTTATCCACATAAGCACACTTTGAGTTGACTTCTTTATAAACAATCCAGTTGTTATTCAAAGACACTCTTCAATTTTAATTACAGTTTATTTTTGTAACCTTTGTATGTTTGCCTTGCTATTTTGTTCAATGTTTAAAAACAAAGAAGGCAGATTATTCAAACATTTTGCAACATTCGTTGCTTGAGGTGGAACAATTGGTTCATTAATAACTACATTTTATCCAGACTTTTACATGGATTATCCAACAATTGACTGAGGAACAATGAAATCAATGATGTCACATACATTTATGTTAATTGGATGTTTATATTTATTTGTTGGAAAATACATCAAATTAAGAGTTTCAAATTTAATTTCATTTTTCTATGGTTTAGTAGCGGTTCTAATAATTGGACTTGCTCTTGATGGAATTTTAAAATACACAGGCAAAAAATATGGACTTCATGTAACGGATGAATCACCAATGTATATTTATAAAGGGCCAATTCCAGATGTTAAATGGTTAACTGGCCCTGTGATTGCTCTGTTTATGATGGTATTAATCTTCATTATTGCTTCTATCTATGAAGCGTTCTTGCCAAAAGAAGAAAGATGGTATAACAAAATCAAAGCATTTGTTAAAACATGCAAGGAAAAAAGAGAAGCTAAAAAGCTAAAAGTTTTAGCTCAAAATAATGAAACTTTATATGAAAATAAAGTTGAAGAAGAAGTTAATCAAAACCAAGAATAATTAACTTCAAAATGAAAATAAATGTATTGCAAAATACATTTTATTTTTTACTTTTTTTATGTTATAATTAGCACGTTACTTATAGAGTAACCATACCAAAAAGGTTTGCAAACTATTTTATATAGTACCTTAAAGATGTGACAAAATATAAGGGGGCAAAATGTTTGCTATTATCGAAACTGGTGGAAAACAAATAATTGTTAAGCCGGGCGACACAATCTTTATTGAAAAGGTTGAAGGCAAAGAAGGAGATAAATTTACCTTTGATAAAGTATTAGCTATTGATGGTAAAATCGGAACTCCTTACTTAAAAAATGCTTCTGTTTCATCAATTATCGAAAAACAAGGAAAAGCTAAAAAAATCGTTGTTTATAGACATAATGCTAAATCAACTCATAAAAGAAAATTAGGTCACCGTCAACCTTACACAAGAGTTAAAATTTTGGAAATCAAGGGGTAAGAGACTATGGCACATACGAAAGCCGGGGGAACAACCCGTAATAGTAGAGACTCTGCAGGTAGAAGACTTGGAGTTAAAGCTACTGATGGTGAATTCATTTTAGCAGGATCAATAATTTTTAGACAACGTGGAACCAAAATTTTTCCAGGCAACAATGTTGGAATGGGAAAAGATTACACACTTTATGCTTTAATTGACGGAATTGTAAAATTTGAAAACAGAATCAATCGTAAATTTGCTTCAGTTTATTCAAAAGAATCATTAGTAAAACCTACACCTAGCAAAAAGGCTAGTGTTAAAACAAGCACAAAAACTAAGGAAACTAAAGAAGTAAAACCAACTTCAAAAACTTCAAAAGTTCCTAAGACTACTAAAACTAAAGAAGTAAAAGAAGTTAAAGAAGTTAAACCTAAAAAAGAAACTATCAAAAAAGTTGCTGCTGCTAAAAAACCAGCAGTTAAAAAAGTTACTAAAAAAACTGAAAAACTGAACTAAATTCAATATCTATAAAGATAAATTAATGCAGACCAAAATCTGCATTTTTAATTTACTTTTTTTCATTAAAACATTAAAAATAACCTTGAGTTCTTATTTTACGGAAACCAAAAAAAAAAAAAAAAAGCAAAAAAAGTAGAAGAAAAGTTAATTTTACTCAATAAAACAAGGATTAAATACCTCCGGTATTAGGCAAATTGGTCCATATTTTCCTTATATTTTTTAATGAATAAAAAAATATTAACTATATTAATTATTATTAATTAATAAACTTATTAACTCATCTTATAACTTACTATATTTCATTTGTTATTTTAAAATAACTATTTCTTATGCTATGAGTTAGTAGGTATTTTTTTATTCACTAAAAATTTTTTATAAGGAAAAATTTATGTCAAAACCAAAATTTAAGAAATTACTTGTATTATTATCACTTTTACCTGTATCGGCCTTGCCACTTACAAGTATTTCTTTAAAAACTGACAAGCAAAATAATAATAAAATAACAGAGACAAGAGCAACGAGAGCTGAACCTTGACATGCAGGTGCATTAGCGGTTCTTCAAAAGGACTTTCAAGAAGGGCTAAAGTTTTTTAGTAAAGAAACTCAAGAGGAATGAAGAGAAAAAACTCCAACTGCAATAGGATGAGAACATGTGTTTGAATTTTATTGATTAATTAAAAGTGCCGTGATATCAGAATGGCCAGACGACAGTTCAATTGATGATATACCAGGGGCAGCAAACTTCGTTTTAAAAGACAAAGATGCTTATGCTTTTAATTTATTAGATAATCTAAGCAAAGAAACTGGATTTGATGGATATAAAACATCTTATTTTAAGAAATTGGTAAAGCTTGAGATTCAAGATCACCCTTTTTATTTAGAAGATAGATTTTTCAAAGAAAATTATGGCAGACATGAGGAAGATATTTATGAAAAACTACACTGAATGTTTTCCGCAGTTACTCCCTATTTATATACAATTGAAAGAGTATCTAAGCAATTCAAACTATACCATAGGCTTAGAACCGACAGAAATTCCTCTTATGAATTCATGGGTGCAACATATGAACGGCAACAGAATATTTCTCTAATTGTAAATAACACCACAGATGATCGATTTTTATATCCTTCGCCTGATGATGGAATTAAGTTTAGTGCTACTGTGGACAAGTTGGATGAGTATTACAATAAATTATCACCCCATTTATATTTGCCTACCGCAAAAGAAGATCTATTTTCAATTCAAGAATTCGTTGAAGAGGTAAATAGAACTCATATTATTGACCTAAATCCAGAACTACAGAATTCATATGATAATATTAGGATGTTCAATAGTGAGAATGATTTTCCAAAAATGGTGCAACTTAGAAAAGATGCTTGTGATTTTGGAATTAAGTATGCCACAAATATTTTAAATGAAACTATAGTGCCTTTAGAAGGTTATTATTTAGGTTCAGCAATAAAAAATTTTTTTCTACTAGAACTTCAAGAAGAAATTATTTCTATGGTTGATCAAGATCCAAATCGTAGTTGAGACAGACTTTATACTAAAGATTCTGTTATATTACCCTTAAATCAGTTAATTGATTTACTAAAGGAATTTAAAACATTCAATAAGAAATTTAAAGATTTAAAAACAGAATTGAATTTAAAAGCAAACTATTATAATGGAACTGCATTTACTGATAGTCAAGTATATAAAAATGCACCAATAAATTTACAAAATGCATATAATACTGCTTGATTAAATGCCACAAAAGATTATGATAATTTCATGGAAGAAGAACAAATTAATAATGCACTTACTGCACTTAAAAAAGCAAGAGAAGATATTGAAGCTAACAGTGTACCGCTTGATAAAGAATATCTTAAAAACTTTGTAATTTCAATAGAAAAACCTGAAGCAAAATGACTTCTTTCTTCTGGACCATTAGCACAGCAACTTAAAACTGAGATTGATAATGCAACAGATTTGGAAAAACTAAATTTAGTTTTTGCTAAAATTCAAAAATCATTTGCTGATTTATTTACTACCGGTGCTTTTGATTCTAATAGTTTGTGACGTCATGAACATTACAATTTAATAACAAACGATAGAAAAAATAAAATAAACACTACAGCACAATCATTTTTAAATCTTATTAAACTTGATATTCATTCAAGTGATTGAAAAACAACACTTGAAACTTTTAGACCAAAAGTTTTAGAACTACAAGAAATTATTGATTTGTGTGCAAAAATAGGTGAAATGAATCAAACATATCACACAACCGCACAACATACATTAAACATTAAATACTCAAATATAAATCATGCTCAAAATTATAGACAAAAAATTGAAGAAGCCTATGCAAGCACTTCAATTGATAAAGCAGAACTTTCTGAACAAATTAAACAAATTACTATAGCATCAAATTTAGTTGATGGTTACAAAAACATTTGAAAAAAATTCTATGATTTAATAAATGGGCTAAACGTACAATGATTAGATAGTAATAAAAAAACTGAAATTATTAATACTACAATCACAAATTCTGCAACTAATTGAGATAGTATAAGATGAAACGACATTTCAATATATGAAAAAATTCAAAACTTATATACCTCAGTAAGTAATTCTTTAACAACATTTATTTCTACTTCTAGTTTATGCTCAGATTTAAACCATAACCAAAGAGCAAAACTACTTTCACTCGTTCCTGCTTTTATACCAAATAAAGTTGATGAAAATGCTACTCATATTACTACTTTAAATAATTTATCACTTGAAGCAATTCAAACAAGTGAACAAATGAAATTATTAAAAGAAGAACAAGCAAAACGTGCAAACATTATTACTACTGATAACTATAAACACGCTGATAAAGATAAAAAAGATGCTTACGATCAAGCATTTGCAAACTCAAACTTTACTGATGCTAAAACAAAAGCTGAAGTTGAAAGCTTAAAAACTTCTTTAGAACAAGCAAGAGAAGCTTTAAATGGCGATGCAAATCTTTTAGAAGCTGCTAAAGCTGCTCTAATAAAAGAAATTCAAGATGATGAATATTTAGAAACTAACCAAAAGCAAACTTTAATTGCAGAAGTTAACCTTGCAACTCAACTTTCTGATTTAGATCCTATTAGAGAGGAAATAGATAATTATCATAAAGCAAAATTAGAACAACTAAAAAATGATCTAAAAGCTAAAATAAATGCAACAGATTGACCAACATCTAGTGACAAAACTTTTCTACTTTCTAAAGCTGACAATATGACCTTAAAAACTTCTGTTCAAACATATGCTGAAGTTACATACGAGCTAAAAAACTTACTAAAAAATGAAGTTAAAAGTTTAGAAAATCTAAACAAAGCTCAAAAAGATAAACAAGCTCTTGCAATTGATGCAATAAAATCAATTGATAAATTAATTCTTGAACACAAACAAATTAATGAACTTGAAAAAGTAATGAAAGAATTAATTGATATCCAAAATGAATATAAAGATGTCAAAACTTTAGTAATTTATCTTGAAGAAAAACAAGACAAAAAGGATGCATTTGACAATGCATACAATGCTTTAACATTTAGCGATGCTAAAGATAAAACTCAAGTTGAAGCATTAATTAAAAATGTCAAAGATGCTAAAGAAGCATTAAAAGGTGATTCAATATTAGATCAAGCTAAGAAAGACTTAAAAACTGAAATTGACAATAATGCTAAACTTAACAAAGAACAAAAAGATAACTTTAAAAATAAAGTTGATCAGGCAAAAAGTTCTGCTGATCTTGCAAAAATTAGACAAGAAATTTTAGACCTAGAAACTCTTCTAGCACGCCCTAAAATTTCAGCCTCACTAAGAAATAGTGCAAAAGCTGGACTTGCTCTTAATATTTTGTTACTTCTAGGCTTGGCAGCAGTTGCTACTATCCTACTAACTGTATTTAAGAAAATAAGACGTTATTAGCAAAAAAACAAAACAATAAAAGCGAAAGGTAAAAATCTTTCGCTTTTTTAATTCTTAAACAATTTTTGAAAATTTGTCCATTCTATCTCTAATAGATTCTTCAACTTTTATATAAGATAAAGAGATTGCTCCTATTCCGGTATGAATAGTTATATCTGAACCCATTTTGATATATCTAATTTTATCAATTGGTAATATTTCTTTAATTTGTTTAATATAAGTTTCAACATTGTTGTTTAATGCATCTACTAAAACAAATTCATAATTAGGATCATTTTTGTGTTTTGAATTTTCAAAAAGTTCTTTCGCTTTTTTGACAATTGTTTTTGGAAAAACTCTTGAAAGAGACTCTTTATCTAAAAATCCATTTTCTAACTTTATTACAGGTACAATTTTGAAAAGTTTTGCAACAGCAGCGGCTGCTTTTGTAAGTCTTCCGCCAGCAACAAGTGCATCGTTAAATTCAGGTATTAAAAGTACTTTATCAGTAGGTTCATCAAATACTTTGCAAGCCTCTTCGAATTTAACTCTTTCGTTCATTAAGTTTTCAAATCTAAATAAATCTAATGTCATTAAATATGAAACTTTACGACTTTCTACAACAAATACTTTGTCATTATCAGCATACATCATTTTGATCATATGACATTGGCTTGAAAGTTCACGACTTAATGGATAAATTACAATTTTGTCAAAATCATTTATATATTTGTTTACTTCTTCTTGAACTCTTCCTGGCAAACTTGCAGAAGTTTTTAATTTTTCACGTCTATTGTTATCTCAAACTTTTTTATGAAATTCAAGATTAAAATCAACTCCTACTTCATAAGTTTTTTCATTAACTTGAACAAGTATTGGGATAAATCCTCAACCTAAACTATTGGCTTGTTCTTGAGTAAGCGAAGTTGAAGAATCAACAATAATTTTTACTTTCATAAGTTTAATTTCTCCTTTATATAGAGCAGTAAGTATTATATAATATATATAAAATTTTAAGTATAATTAATTAACAAAATAAGGAATAAATATGTCTCTTTCAATTTTAGATGAGTTAAAAAAACGTTCACTTTTAAAAAATATTTCAAGCGAGGAAAAGTTTGATGCTTTACCAAAAAATTGTGCTGTTTATACTGGCTTTGACCCAACTGCTAAAAGCTTACACTTAGGTAATTTTTTACTTATTAGTGCTCTTTTAAGATTTAAAAAATTTGGTTATAAAGCTTATGCTGTTCTTGGCGGAATTACTGGAATGATTGGCGATCCAAGTTTTAGAGAAACTGAAAGAAGTTTTTTAGATATTAAAACAATTGAAGAAAATAAAAAACATATCAAAAAACAACTTGAATCATTTGGACTTGAAGTAATTGATAACTTAGAGTTTTATAAAAATTGAACTCTTGTTGATTTTTTAACCAAACCTGGCAAAATGGTTAATATTAACTATCTTTTAGCCAAAGATTCAATTGCAACTAGACTTGAAAACGGACTTACTTTTACTGAATTTTCATATCAACTTATTCAAGGATGAGATTTTAAAACCTTATATGAAGATTACAACGTAAAAATCCAAGTTGGTGGTTCTGATCAATGAGGAAATGTTACTACTGGACTTGAAATGATAAGAAAAATACATGGCGAAAATGCTGATGCTGTCGGTCTTACACTGAATTTAGTTACTGATGAAAATAATAATAAAATCGGAAAATCTTCAGGTGGTGGAAACTTATGACTTAGCAAAGAAATGACAAGCCCTTTTTCAATCTACCAACAACTTCTAAATACAAGCGATGTAAAAATTGAAGCACAATTGAAATGACTTACTTTTCTAGAACTTGGCGAAATTGACAAAATAATCAAAACTCACAATTTAGATAAAAGTAAAAGAGTTGCTCAAAGAGCATTTGCTTTTGAAATAGTTAAAACAATTCATAGCGAAAAAATTGCCAAAAAATGTGAAGAAATTAGTCAAACTTTATTTAATAAAGGAAAATTTAATTTAAAGGCTGAAGATATTGATCTTCTAAAAGGTTATCTCCCTGTTATAAAGTTTCAAAAAAACCAAACGTTTATTGAAATAATTAAAGAGAAGGGGATTTTATCTTCAAATAGAGAAATAAGAGAATTCTTATCCAAAAAATCATTCATGTTAGATGGAGAAGTTGTTGAAGATGAAAACCTCAAAGTTTTTGCCAAACATTTTGGCAAAAAATATCTTCTATTAAAGAAAGGCAAAAAGGACTTTTACATTTTGGAGGAACAGTAGAAATGGAATGACCAAGAATTGTTATTAATGAGGAAAAGTTTAAAACTAATGTTAGAAGAGCGATTGAAATTTGCGAAGAAAGAAATGTTCAAATAGTTGCAGTAACAAAAGGCTTCGTAGGAAATCGTAGAATGGCCGAACTTTATTTAGAAGCAGGTATTAAATACTTTGGCGATTCTAGACTTGAAAATATTGAAGTTTACAAAGATTTTAAAGTTCATAAGCAATTATTAAGAATTGCTCAAATGCATGAAGTTAAAAAACTAGTTGAACTTTGCGACTCATCCTTGCAAACTGATATTAGTGTAATTAAAAAAGTTAGCGAAGAAAGTATAAAACAAGGTAAAATTCACGAAGTTATTTTAATGGTTGATTTAGGAGATAGACGTGAAGGAGTTTTACCTGAAGAAGCCGTTGACATGGCTGGCAAAATTATTAAATTAAAAGGTGTTAAACTTGTAGGACTTGGATGCAATTTCGGATGCTATGGAGCAAGAAAACCTTCAGTTGAAGCCATGAATTTATTTGTTAAACTGCAACATGAAATTGAAGATAAATATAAGATAAAAATGACTCATATGTCAGGCGGAAATACTTATAGTTTTCACATGATTTGAGAAAAAACAATGCCTCGTGAAATTAATTTTATTAGAATGGGATTTGGCATGATTTTTGGAACCGAAGATATGTATCGCGAAACTATTAAAGGAATGTATCGTGATGCTTTTAGATGCGAAGCAAGAGTTGTTGAAGTTGATTATAAATCTTCTTTACCAGTAGGAGAATGTGGCATTGACGCCTTTGGCAAAAAGCCTTATTTTGAAGACAAAGGAATGATAAAAAGAGTAATACTTGCACTTGGAAAACTTGACACAATGTTTGATGCAATGTTTCCTTATGATAAAGATATTATTATCCTTGGCGGTTCTTCAGATCATATGATTTTAGATGTTACAAATTCTAAGAAAGAATATAAAATAAATGATATTGTAACATTTGCTTTAGATTGAGGGAGCTTGCTTTATTTATTTAATTCAAAATTTGTTGAAAAAGTATTTGAATAAAGAATAAATTTAAAAATTGAGGTGAAGATAATTTCTTCACTTTTTTCTTTTTAAAGTAGATAAAAAAAAGACCATTTTTAATCTGGTCTTTTAAGGTCAATTTCTTGAAATGGTGCGAACAAATGGACTTGAACCATCGACCTCACGATTATCAGTCGTGTGCTCTAACCAACTGAGCTATGCTCGCAGATAAAGGCAAATAAATTTGCCATATATAAATGATATTATAAAACGAATTAACGTTTTGAGAATTGTCTTGCTCTTCTAGCTTTTCTTAATCCGTATTTCTTACGTTCTTTAACACGTGCATCACGGGTTAAAAAGCCAGCATCTTTTAATTTGTTGTGATATTCACCATTTGAAGCTTCAATTAATGCTCTAGCAATACCTAATCTAATAGCTCCTGCTTGCCCTGTTAATCCACCACCGTTAACATTAGCACTAACATCAAATTTTTTCAAGTTTTCTGTAACTTCAAGTGGACTTAAAGCATCTTGAATTAAGATATCTGAATTTAAGTAACTTTTTGCTTCTTTGGTGTTGATTAAGAACTTGCCACTTCCTGGAAGAATTGTAACTCTGGCTACTGATGATTTTCTTCTACCTAAACCATAATATTTAACAATTTTATTAGCCATTATTTAACCTCGATTAAAGTTGGTTTTTGTGCTTCTTGTTTGTGTTTTTCATCAGCATAAACAAATAAGTTTTTGAATTGCTTTCTGCCAAGTTTGGTATGTGGTAGCATTCCTCTAATTGCTTTTTCAACTAATGCTGTTGGAAACTTAGCTCTTAAGTCTTTTGCATTA
Organism: Metamycoplasma subdolum; assembly: GCF_033546815.1. Taxonomy (NCBI): domain Bacteria; kingdom Bacillati; phylum Mycoplasmatota; order Mycoplasmoidales; family Metamycoplasmataceae; genus Metamycoplasma; species Metamycoplasma subdolum. The sequence continues at coordinate 258,036 of NZ_CP137846.1, read as the reverse complement.
ATTTTTTTAAGTCCGCCAGGAAATCCAGTGTGGTGGTAGTAAATTTTGTTTTCTTCTTTTTTAGCTGTTAATAACACATCTTTTGCATTAATAATAACTACATTATCACCCATGTCAACGTTTGGTGTAAATGTAGGTTTTTTCTTTCCTCTTAAAATGCTAGCTGCAAGTGTTGCCAGTCTACCTAAAGGGATATTTTTTGCATCAATGATGTATCATTTTTTATCAACTAATTCTTTTCTAATAATTGTTGTTTGACGCATTTTTCCTTCTTTTGATTTTATTAAATAAGCCTATTGATTATAGCAATAAAGTTAAAAATTTTTCACAAAATTATAACAATCTGCTGAGCATGAAAATTATCGCGGTTTCTGCTCTTAATATGCTTCTGGTCAATGAAACTATTTTAACACATTTTTTCTTTGCTTTTTCAATTTCATGTATATGAAATCCACCTTCAGGTCCAACTATTAATAAAACGTCGTTTTTTACCGGAGAAAGTGGCATATTTTTTGCCTTTTCATAGGCTAAAATCTTATCTTTTATATCTAAATTTAAAAGTTCATCAAAGGTTAAAGTTTGCTCTAAAGTTGGAACTATATTACGAAAACTTTGCTGACTCGCTTCAAAAATTATTTTTTCATATCTTTGCCTTTTAGGTTCAATATTTACATTCGTAATATCAGTAAAAGCTGATTTAAAAGGAATTATTTTAGTAGCACCTAATTCAGTAACTTTTTGCAGTGCAATTTCAAAATTTGAAGCTTTAATTAAAGGTAAAGCCACAACCACTTCAAATCCAATTTCATTGTTTATATCAGTCTTTTTTATAATTTTCGCTTTATTTTGATCAATGAAATTGCATAGGTAAAATTCCTTTTCAAAATTAACTAAAATTTCTTCATTTTTAAGACGCAAAACTTTCATATGTTTACTAGTTTCTTCACTAAAAGTGAAAAATTCGCCTTCTTTTTTATTTGCAAAAAATTTGTACATGTTTAAATTTTACCAAAAAAGTAAAAAGCGACCAGAGGTCGCCTTACTTTATAATGGCCCAAGTTATTTAACATTTAAATAATTAAATTTCTAACTTCATTTAACTATTTTCTAACAATGTCGGCTAACTCATCGTCATTAAAATTATTTTGACTTTGATTTGAAAAATTTGATGGAGTGAAAGGGCTGTTTATTAGGATTTCACGGGTTCTTTCGTCTTCAAGATGTAAGTTGTGACCATTTTTGATTATGTCAGAAACTTCTCTTTGAATCTTCTCAGTACCTTTGGCAGCGTTTTTCTTAAGTCCAGTAGCAATAACTGAAACTGCAATTTCTCCCATTTTTTCTCTTTCTTCAGAATGAGTTTTAGTTATTCCGAAGATGATGTTGGTTTTTTCTCCAATATATTCTTGCATTTGATTTACGGCTTTATTTATCTCATTTAAATTAGCACTTGAAGGAACTTCAAAATAAACGATTGCATCACTTGCCCCTCTGACACTTGTTTCAAGAATTGGAGAGCTTATTGCAGCAGTAATTGCTTTAATTGCTCTATCAGTTCCTGAACTAGTTCCAATTCCGATTACAGCCTCACCACTATTTTTAATAATAGTTTCAAGATCTGCAAAATCTAAATTGATTATGCCGGGAACGGCGATTATATCAGTAATAGTTCTAATTGCTTGTTTTAAGACATTATCAACACATGTAAATGCTGAATTAAAGTCAATGTCACCGTATTGTTCCATTAATTTGTTGTTTGAAATTACAACATAAGAATCAACGTTTTGAATAAGTTCTTTAAGTCCTTCTTCAGCGATTTTCTTACGTTTAATTCCTTCAAATGAAAATGGTGTAGTTACTATTGCCATTACTAAAGCATTACATTCTTTAGCGATTTTGGCAATTACTGGACTTGCTCCAGTACCAGTTCCTCCACCCATTCCAGCGGTAAGAATGACTAAGTCAGCACCTTTTAATTTAGCCTTGATTTCATCAGCACTTGTTAAGGCAGCTTGTCTTCCAACTTCAGGATTAGCACCAGCTCCAATACCTCTTTGATCTCCGAGTTGTAAAATTACATCCTCTTCAAATTGTTGTAATACTTGTTTATCAGTATTTGCAACGACGTATTCTATACCGTCTAACCTTTTGTTTAAAAGTTCTTTAACACTGTTATTACCGCCCCCTCCAACACCAATAACAACAATTTTAGCAACTGGATTGTATCCTATTTTACTCATCTTTTCTCCTAACTTACTTAACTAAATTATATTAACTTAGTTAGAAAATTATAGAAACAGTGCAAGTTTTTTGTGTTTAATTCGCTTGGTTTGCAAAATAAGTTTGCTTGCAATTTGGAAAGATTCAAGTGTAAGTGTTTGTTCATCTTTTTTTACAACGTTTTGACTAAGTTCTTCAACTAAAGCATTAATTTCATCAGAAACTAAATAACTTTTTGAATTACTTAAAACGTTAAATTCATTAAAACTAGAAACTAGTTTTTTGAATGAAAAAGTAAGATTTTTTTCACCTACTAAGTAAGGTTTGATTGCTAAGTTTGTCAATTGATTTTTGTAAATTAAAGCTAAATATTTTTGCTCAACATTTTCAAAAAACTTCTTAACTAAAGTTTCAAATTGAAATTTATTAACAAGTACATTGCTTGCAAAACTTTCGTTTTGTGTAAAGTATAGATTTAGTAAATTTCAAGACATTTTAAAACTTAAATCAAAGGTTTCACTAATTTGTTCAATTAGGTTATTTAAACCTAAATCAATTGTTTCAACTTTAATTAAATTTTTATTTGCAAAAAGAGAAAAGGTCAATTTAAAGTTATCAAGTTTGATAAATGAAATAGCTGATTTTTCATTTACTTTTGATATTTTAAAATCATCTAATAATCTAATTTGGGCAATATTTACTTTAACTTCTTTCAAAGTCTTTACTAAGTCATCAAAAAAAGTTTTTTCTAAAGTAACTAAACTTAAATTTTGAATTAGGTTGTTATCTTCAATACGAGTTGAAATAATTTGTTTTTTAATTAACTTTTGTTCAAGTTTTTCCAAACTTTCGTTGAGTAAGTTGTTTAAATCATTTTGAGCTTCATAAGCTTCATAAGCTTCATTTTTTAGAGGCATTTTGTAAGAAAGTGTTTCAACTTTTAAAGTGTTTGTTGAAGATGAAACTAAAATAAAAATATCTTTTATTTTTGCTTCTACTTTCTTTTCAAGTTCTTTTATTGAATCAAGAATAAATCTTTTTGTCCTAAGATCTACAAAACTGGTGAATGAGTCACTTTTTTCGAAAATTTTAAAAACTCTGAAGTCATGTTTTTCACAAGCTTCAATTGTTATTTTTCTATCTTCTACTTTTAATACAGTGACTACAGTTTTTAACATCTTATTCCATTCTAGTAATAACTCTTAATTTGGCACTTTTAGATCTGCTATTTTTTGAAATTTCTAATGCAGATGGATAAATAATTTTTTGCTTTCAATTTTTAGTGCTTTTAATTGGAAGCTTGTTAAGTCTAGGATCTTGATAAACTAAAGTTTGGTAAAAGTTTTTGACAATTTTATCTTCTTTAGAATGGAAGGTTATGAAACAAAGTTTCGTACCCTCTTTTGTAAAACCTACTATATCTTTTAGTAAATCTATCAAAGCATGAAGTTCATCGTTTACTTCGATTCTTAATGCTTGAAAGATTTGCTTTGATGGATTTTTTTCTCTCACAACTTTCGCTGGCAAAGATTTTTTTACAATCTCATTTAAAGAAAAAGAACTTTCAATCGGGCGATTTTTTACTATTGCTTTCGCAACCTGTTTAGCAAGTTTAACATCAGCGTTTTCAATCAAGATTTTGGTTATTTTTTCCTCATCTCAAGTATTGACTATTTCAAAAGCAGTTAAGTTTTGATCTAAATCCATACGCATGTCAAGCTTTGAGTCTTTTGAATAACTGAATCCTCTTTTAATATCATCAAGCTGTGGGCTCGATACACCAAGATCAGCTATTAGTCCATCAATTTTTTCGATTTTAAGTTTTTCAAGTTCTTCTTTTAAGAATCTAAAATCTCTTTTAATCAACAGAAATCTATCATTAATTTGACTTAATTTTTTTTGAGAAAAATCAATCGCTTCCTTGTCTTTATCAAAACAGATTAATTTTCCCTCATCAAGTTTTTCAAGTATCTTTGAACTATGTCCAGCTCTACCTAGAGTTAAGTCTAGGTATATACCGTCATGCTTAATTTCCAATTCTTTAATTACATCATCAAGCATGACAGGAATATGTTGTTCTATAACTTAACTCCTTGTTTGTATAGTTTCTCGACAAGTTCATCTACTTTATCACTGTCTTCATATACACTTTCTTCTTTTTCATAAACTTCTTTAGCAAAAAGTTCGCACACAGAACCAGTTCCAATGAAAACAATCTCTTTTTTAATAGTGGCTTTTTCAAGCAAATGTTTAGGTAAGGTTACTCTTCCAAGACGATCTGCTTGCATGTCGATTGTGTTTGCAAATATAAAACGAGTCAAGTTTCTTATATCTTTGTTCAAGCTGTTATTTTCTTCAAGTTTTTGTTTTAACTTTTCAAATTCAGCTTCTGATCTAAAAATAAGTGACTTATCAAATCCAAGCGTAATAAAGAAAGTTTCTCCCAGCTCTTTTAGAAATTTAGTTGGAATTACTACTCTATTTTTCGGATCTATTTGTCTGTCATATTTTCCAAACATTTCCACTTCCTTCCACTACAACCTTAATTCTAAACTATTTTTTCCATCTTTTTTATTTTTATTTAAAAATTTTTTTAAATTATGCTTTTTGACAAAAATCATCACCTCAACTTCAATTCCATTATTTGTAAAATGGTGAAAAAAGCATAAAAAAACATGGCATTAAAACCATGTAAATTAGTCAAAAAAAGATATGGTGCTGGTTAAAGGAATTGAACCTCCGACCCACTGATTACGAATCAGTTGCTCTGCCGACTGAGCTAAACCAGCATAACTATTTAATTATATAAAATTTTTGATCATCTTTATGAGGCTAGAAGTAATTTAAAGTTTAAGTTGACTAAAAAATTATTTGATAGTAGTAGCAAAACTTAATTTAATTTTTGGGTTAATTTGCCTTAAAAAACTTAAAATTAAAGTAATTAGATTTAATTTTAGGAGTTAAAATGGTTAAAATCGGAAGTCATGTTTCATTCAAAAAGCCTGATTATTTAGTAGGGTCTTGTGCAGAAAGTTTGAATAACAAAGCAACTTGCATGATGATTTTTTTAGGTCCACCCCAATCTACTTTTAGGGCAAATAAAGAAGAATATAAGCTTCAAGAATATCTAGAAAAATATAGTGAAAAATATAGAGCAAACGATATTATTATTCACGCGCCTTATATTATTAATTTAGCAAGTCCTTTAAAACATGAATTTGGTGAAAACTTTTTAATTAGTGAAATAAAAAGAATGAATTATATTAAGGCCAAATATATAGTTTTGCACCCTGGCTCTTCAACAAATTTTTCAAAAGAAGAATCAATCAAACAACTTATTAATTCTTTAAAAAGAGTAATTAGCGAAACTGAAGATGCAATCATTTGTCTCGAAACAATGGCTGGTAAAGGCAATGAACTTTGTAGAAGCTTTGAAGAGATTATGTTAATCATAAATGAAGTTAAGAGTGATAGATTAAAAATTTGTTTAGATACATGTCACGTCTGAGATGCTGGATATAATATTCAAGACTATGATAATTTTAAAAAATATCTTAAAGAAAACAATTTTTTAGATTATATTAAAGTAATTCATTTAAATGATTCTTTAAATGAAAGAGGATCTAAAAAAGATAAGCACGCCAATATTGATAAAGGTTATATTGGACTTGAAACACTTAAAAAATTTGTGTTTGATGAAGATTTTAAAGATATTTGCAAAGTGCTAGAAACTCCATTAACTTTAAATAAAAATGCTCACAAAGAAGAGATTGCCTTATTATTAAAAGGATAAAAAAAATCGCACATGCATGCGATTTTATTTTTACTTATATTTATTATTTATAATCTTCAGGACGTGAAAGTACTTTTGACCCATCTTTAGTTACTAGAATTGTATCTTCAATTCTAGCACCACCTGAGCCTTCGATATAAATTCCAGGTTCAACGGTAATAATCATTCCTTCTTCTAAGACAACATCAGAAACTGCATTAACGTTTGGAAGTTCGTGTACATCAATTCCAACTCCATGCCCAGTTGAGTGAGTAAAGAATTTACCATATCCTGCTTTTTCAATATAGTCTCTACAAATTTTATCAATTTCTTTAGTAGAGATTCCTGGTTTAACAGCTTCTCTTCCTGCTTTTTGAGCAGCGGTTACGATATCTAAAACCTTAACAAGTTCAGGTGATTTTGGTTTGCCAAAGAAAAATGTTCTAGTGATGTCACTTGCAAATCCGGCAAATTGTGCACCAAAGTCAATTTTCACGATGTCGCCATCTGCTAATTTACGATTTGTTGGGTGATGATGTGGTTCAGCTGCATTTGTTCCAAATGCAACGATTGATTCAAAACTTTCTTTTTCAGCACCAAAAAGTCTCATTAAATATCCAAGTTTATTTGCAACTTCTTCTTCAGTAATTCCAACTCTTAAAAGTTTTTTAACTTCTTCTAAAGCTTGTAGTGAAATGTTGCATGCTTCTTGAATTTTTGTTACTTCTTCTTCATCTTTTTTGATTCTAAATTGTTTTGCTTTTAATTCAATATATTTAGCATCAGGTAGGATTTTTTTAATTGTTCCGAAAACTCCTAGAGTTAAATAATCTTGTTCAACACCTACAACTTTGTAGTTTTTCTTGCTTAAAAATTGTGCTAGTGAATCTTTTTCAAGTAGTCTAACATCAACATTTTTAGCATTTTTTGTAACATATTCAATATATCTTCCATCAACAAAAATATATGCTTTTTCTTTTTCAATAATTAAATATCCATCAGTAGTTTGCACACCAGCATATCAAAGTCTTGTTTGTGGAGCTTCTGAGATAACTGCATCTAAATTATTGCTTTCAAAAATTTTTTCTAATTCTGCTCTTAACATTTTAAACCTTCTTTATATTATTTCTTTTCTTTGTGAGTTGTGTGGGCATTGCATTTTGCACAATATTTTGTAACTTCCATTTTTTCTGGGTGAAGTTTCTTGTTTTTCTTTGTTATGTAATTTTCCATTTTACAATTTTCACATCTTAAAGTTAAACCTTCTCTTGGCATCTTTTCTCCTTATTTAAGTTAAAATAAATTTATTAAAATTAATAATTTTATATTATATAGTGTTTTTGAAATTTACTAATTTTATAGATAACTTTTTTAAACTGTGGATTTTAAGTTATAAAAAAACTAGACATTAAAGTCTAGTTCGTTTTTAAAAGATATTTGTTTTTGAAAAATCAATTGTTTTATCTTTATCATCTTTTATTTTGCTAGTATCTGAAGCTTCAGTAAAATCTTCATTTTTTTCTTCATCATCTAAATCTGAATCTTCTCCGCCATCTTTAGATTTTGAATCTGGTCTGTCCATTTTTGGCATTTCGCTTAAAATACCTGAAATGTATTTCTTAACATAAACTATACCGCTTCATCACGCAAGTACTAGTCCTGCCATTAGTGGAGCATTTAGTAAAATTAGTCAATAAAAATTAAGGGTAATTAAATAAGGTCCTAAAATTGCAATAACAATTAAAGAAATTGAAACAAGCAATGTTTTCACTTTTCCGAGAGTATTTGCTTCAACTTGAACGTTTTTTCTTGCTGCATAAATTCTGCAGCCATCAACAATAATGTCTCTTACTATAAATAGAATAATAAGTGAAAAGTAAACTACATTTACCATCCCAAGTAAGATCATCATACTTGCAGTTGCTACTTTATCGGCGATTGGGTCAAATATTTTTCCAAATGTGGAAACTGTTTTAGTTTTTCTAGCAATATAACCATCTAAAAGATCAGTTACCATTGCTACTATAAAAATTGCAACACAAAATGCATAGAAAACTGTTGAAACAATAGAAACTGTATTTCCAGCACCAATAAATCCACCGTGAAATCTAAGTGCTGAAATTACAATTGTAAATAGAATAAATGGAACCATTAAGATTAATCTTGTAACTGTTAATCAATTTGCTTTGCCAAAAGATTTACTTTTGCTTTGCATATTTTGCACTGATCTTTCGATCGTGTTTTTCTTTGCTTTATTTTTCATAAAATTGCCTTTCTATAGATTCTTTTACCATTTTAATGTAATCGTTTTTTCTGTCGCTTTCAGGCACAGCATCGGCTTGAGTTTTGAAATATTCAATTACTTCTGGGATTTTGCTATCTCAAAGATTGCTATTTGTTAATCCTAAAAGTTCACAATTTGAAACAAAAGTTTTATATTGCTCATTACCAGCAAAGTTTGGCCCAAAATCACTTCGATTTAAAAGTTTTTGAATAAGTGCTCTTGAGCCTTCGCGGATTTGATTCATTTTAATATCTCCAATTGAAACCACAAACTTTTTAAGTTGATTTCTATTGTAGATTATGATTTCGTTGAAACTTAAAACGTAATCATAAAACAGATGTCTTGTTTCTTTGTCTTTTTGAATTTCTTGAGCTTTTGCTTTCTTTTTCATAAGCGGAGTTTTAATTGCTTTTCAAATAATTCAACCTAAGAAAAATGCTAGTAAAAGACCTAAGATAACAAAAACTATAGTCTGGCTTGCTGAACCTTTTGGCATGTTTTTCCTTTCTTTTTTTAATAGAAACTTAACGTCATATCAAGTTATCTATAAATTATAAAATTTTTATAAATTAAATTATTAAATTTAATCATTATTTAAGATAAATTTACAATGTTTTCTTTCTTAATTACTTTGTCATCAGAAACTAAAATAATTGATTCAAATGGATCTAATTTATTAGGCATATCTGCATACATTTTATGTGCATAAGAACTTGCTAAAATTTTTAGTTTTGGATAAGTAGGACATCTTACTGGTTTATTGGTTAAATTAATAAGAAAATAAATCTTTGTTTTTTCAAATTGTCTTTTGATTTTTATAAGGCCATTTGAGAAAAAGCAGTTTGTCCTAATTTTTCCTTTATTTAAGGCTTTTTTCAAATTTTCATCTTCAAATAATTCAAATAAAAATGAAGTGAAATTTAAAGGACTTGATAAATCATTTGTTAATAAGTTTACATTATTTTTTTGTCAATTTAAACTATTTAAATTTTTGCTAATATTTGCGACTGAAAAACCAGAATTTGTTTTTGCAGATCAAGCCATGTTTGTATATTGACTTATTGGGTCTAATATTGATCTTGCCAAAAAATAAGTTTCTTTACTAATTCCCTTAGATTCGTAAAATCTTTTTTCTTCATTATAATTTAGGTCTTTAAAATCGCTCGGCCCCTTAATATTTGCTCTAATTTGTCCAAGTTCATCACCATAATAAATTGCAAATGAACTTTTTAAGCTGAAGAGTAAACACATGAATGATTTTGTTGCTTCAAAGTTAAAGGCTTTTTCATCACCCCATCTACTTGAAAGTCTTCCAACTTCATCACTTGAAAGTGAAATTATAAATTTTGGATTATTAATATAGTGTCTTAAATTTTGAAAAAATAAGTTAGGTTTTAGTGCACCTTTTTTTGAAAACGGAAGTTCTTTTGCGAGTGAAAGTTTTGGTAAATGGGTTAGATATAAATAATCTAAACAAGGGATTTTTAACTTCAACATTTGCTTAAACATTTTGTAATTATTTTTATTAGTTTTCAAAATCACATAAGCATCTGGTTCAAGCCTTTTTATCATTCTATAAAAGTCTTGAAGATAATGAAAATCGTAAGTAAAATTATGTGTTGCAATTAAATCTTCAAAGTTTAAAATCGTAAAAGTTTTAACGCCGCATTGCAAATAAAAATTAATAATTTTGTCAAAATATAAAACAGAATTTGCAAGCTCTACTATATTTAAGGTTTGATTTCTTTCATTCAAAATGTAAGTGTCGAGTGCTGTTAAATCAGCAACATTAAGTGCGGGATTTTCTTCTTTTTTTCTTTTATATAAGTTCATTAAATTACTTCAGTTAATAAAGGCTTGTTTTAACTTTTTAATATCAATTGTGGGACTTAATTCAATTCCTTTTTTATTAAATTCAAGCACACAAGTTACAAAATCATTTAAAGAACCATATTTTTGATTAACATCTTCTAAAGAAAAGGCATTTTCATAAGGCTTTAATACATCATCAATACAAATTGTATTAAATTTCAAGAATTCAAAATAATGAATTTTTGAATAAAGCCCGGCAAAATCACCTATTCCTGAACCAGAAATATCACGAAATGATTGTAACTTTAACTCATAAATAAAAAGTTTTTTAGTTTCTTGCATTTTTCTTCCTTATTTAAATAAATTAACAATAAAAGTTTCAAGCCCAATATTTTCATCAACTATTCCAAGTTTAATTTCTTGATCAAGTTTTGAAAGTTCTTGTATTCAAATTTTAATCTTTTCATATGTTACCCTGATTAAAAAGTTATTTAAAAGTTTCAAGCGGTATTGATGAATTTGCATTCTTTGACAAATATCTTCAATTTTAGTTTTGTCTTTTTTGTAAAAATAAATGGTTTGAGCATCAGATAAAGTTTTAGCAATCTGACTAATAATTATCGCTGAACTTTGACCAAAATTTACTTGTTCATTGAATTTTTTTAAAATTTCAGAAAATGATTCAAATTTAATCAATGCATCAAGAAAAGCAAAATCAATTTTTGAAGAAAGTGAAAATGAACTATTTTCAACCATGGTTAAAGTTATATATTTATTTTCACTTAAAAGTTTATTCGCTTCACTAATAATAATAGAAAGATCATTAGGTAAATTCGAAATTAAAGTTGCAAGTGCCATTTCATCAATTTCACCACATTGCTTTTTCACGTAATTCAAAACAAAATTAAAAAGCATTTTTTCATTCATTTTGTTGCATTCTATTACTTCTGCATTTTTTAAAACAAAGTCAAAAATTTCAGATGGAACAAAATTTTTGTCAAATTTTTCAACATACTGCGTAAAAATTATGTGTGTGTCGTCTGAAACATAGCTTAAAAGCTTAATGATATCTTCGCTAACTTTTTGATTAACTTTACTTTTTTCATTCATGAAATCACAATTTCTTAAAATCACAATTCTAGGAGATGAAAAAATGTCACTGTTTTCAATTGCACCTATAAGTTCTTCAATATTAACTTTAAAAGAAAAATGGTAAATTTCCACTTCTTCATTTAAATTTTCTTTAATTTCTTGGACAATTTTTTTTAAATTTTCATCCAAGAAATAATTTTCATCGCCTTTAAGTAAATACATAATTTAATTATAAAAGTTAAGTTAATTTTAAATTTAAATTTCTTAAATAACCTTATAAAGGTAAAAGTCTTTAATGTTATAATTAATTTAAAATTTTTAGTAAAGGAGCTATATGTCAGGACATTCAAAATGAGCAACAACTAAGCATCATAAAGCTGCTCAAGATGCCAAAAGAAGTCAAATTTTTCAAAAAATTTCTAAAGAAATTATTGTAGCAGCAACTTTAGGCGGACCTGACCCCGACAGTAATCCTAGTTTAAAACTTGCTATTGCAAAAGCTAAATCAAAATCAATGCCAAAAGCAAATATTGAAAAAGCTATTGCTAAAGTTGCTGGCGGTTCTAAAGAAGCAGCTAATTTCCAATCATATCTTTATTCAGGAACTGGATTTGGTGGCGTTACTTTTGTAGTTGAGTGCTTATGTGACAATTTCAATCGCCTTTCATCAAATATCAAGCATTATTTTAATAAAGCGAATGCAACTCTTGGAAAACAAGGAGTTTTACCTTATGTTTTTGAACAAAAAGGGATTATTGAAGTTGATAACTCTACGATTAATGAAGAAGATATCATGTTTTTCAGTTTAGATAACGGTGCCAGCGATTTTAAAAATGAAGATGAAGTTTATACCATCATTACTGAACCAAGTTCATTTCAACAATTAAAAAATGCACTTGATAAAGAATTCAAAATCGAAAATTATAATACTGCTGAAGTTACATATTTACCTACAAGCGAAATTGAAGTTAATAAAGAAAAAATGGAACAAATTGAAAAATTCGTTGATCTTTTGGAAGATGATGAAGATATTCAAGAAGTATTTCACAATGCATATTGTGAAGAAGAATAGAAAAATTCTTTTTAATTAAAAGTTATTAATATTAAAAAAAAGGTGAAGCTAGTTTAAAGTGGCTTCACCTTTTTATTACATAAAGATTTATAGGTCTAATGAATTAGGATTTAATAAAAATTCTTTTAAACTCATTGTTATTATTCCATTTTGATCTCTTTTAAAAGCTATATTATCCCTAACAATTACAATTTTCTTAAATGAATCAGAAATATTTAATAATGGTCTTAACTCTTGATTTTCCTTTTCATTTGTTGGCAAATGGTATGCTGATTGAATGTAATATCTATTACTTCCGCTATTTACTACAAAGTCAACCTCAACCTGCTTTTTTACATAAGTTTGACTTGAATTTTTTTCATTAATAGAAACAGAACCAATATCTACTAAATATCCACGACTTCTTAGTTCGTTATAAATAATATTTTCCATTAAGTGATTTTCTTCAATTTGCCGAAAGTTTAGTCTGACATTTCTAAGCCCTAAATCAGTAAAATAATATTTGTTAGGACTATTAATATATTTTTTCCCTTTTATGTCATATCTTGAAGCTTTTTCTATTAAAAATGATTCTTCAAAAATATTTAAATATGAAGCGATTGTATTTTTAGTCAATAGAATAATTTGCTTATGAAAATAAATTCTGATAACTTATTAAGTTTTTTCAGCAAATAAATTTTGAAAGTTGTGAAGAATTTTACAACTTTCAAACTTTTAGTTTTCCTAAAGTTTTCTCAAAGTTTTCCTAATATTTTCACAAAGTTTTCTCGAATTATAGCCATCTTAAAAACTGTGTGTTAAATTAAAAAGTGGAGAAGAAATGAAAAGAAAAAAATTATTTATTGGATTGTCATTTGCTTTTAGTTCACTCATAATTTTAGGTTCATATTTGATTAGTATGAAGGTTAAAAAAGTAGGTGAAAAAGGCAATGAAGAAAAGCAAAAAGAATTTAAAGAATTTACTGTGAAAATTGAAGGGGCAGTCAAAAAGCCTGGCGAGTATTTGGTTAAGAAAGGTGAAAGTGTCATTGAAAAAATCAACCAAAGTATGCCACGCAAAGATGCTGATTTGTCAAAGTTTCATGACTTTGAAAAATTTGAAAAAAGCAAATATATTTATGTTCCTTATAAAGAAAATGTCAAAATTCAAATTAGAAATATTTCGTCTTTTAATGATTTGGTCCAAATTGGAATTAGGAAAAATATTGCTCAAAAGATTTTTGAGAAAATTAAAAGTAAAAAATGAAAAATAACATTAAAGGAAATCTCAGAAATTGATGGAGTAGGATCAAAGACAATTTCAAAGCTTGAACAAAAGATTATTTTTTAGTTAATTTGCTTTTTGCTTTATTAAGTGCTATCTCCTTATTTTTAGCATTTGTAACAACTTTAAAAGTTTTATTTTCTTTAATTTTTTCTCTGTTTCTATTTATTAATTTTTGAAACTGAAAATGATGAATTTCTTTTTCAATTTTATGTCTAATTTTTGTATTAAGTTATTGAATTAATCAAGTATATTTGAATAAAATGGTTGGGCCAATAGACGGAGTTTTCCCAATATTCAAAAATTCAAAAAAAGACTTGATTATAATGATAAATGGATATAAAGTACTGATTAAAGTTATGCTTGAAGAGGAAAAATATTACTTAAAAATTGCTGGTAATATATCCATCATTAATTTTCCTAATTATTACCAAACTTCTCAACAAATTTTTCTTGAAATTTTAGATGCTAAAATTGAACATTTTGCACCATATGAAACACCAATTGAAAACTTTATATATCGTTATGATAATAATGCTGGGCATTATATTTCTTTGCTTGTTTTCAATAAACAAAACTTTAACAACAAATTGATTTATAAAAAACTAATAAATTTAAATATTGTTCACCTTTTTGCAATAAGTGGTTTTCATTTTGGATTATTGTTTTTCGCAGGCAATAAAATTATTAAAAAAGTTAAGTTTGCAAGGAATGTTAGCGAACCAATCATCTTGTTAATTTTATTTCTCTATTTGATTGTTTTAAATTTTCCGATTTCTGCTTCTCGTGCATTTTTATTATTAGTACTCTGGTGAATTAATGAAAAATTCTTCAATAAGAAATTTACTAAAATTACTTTGTTAGTGTTTATAGTTATTTTCTTTATAATGATTAATCCTTGAACAATATTTTCATTTTCTTTTATTTATTCAGTTACCTTGACTTTTATAATCTTGATAGTTTATGATTTAACGAGGAAATTTAAAAGTGAATTTTTAAGAATATTATTGGTTTTATTATCTGCTTACATTTCTTCATTTTTTATAAGTTTAGCTATTAATAAAACATTTAGTGTGCTTGGATTTTTTTATCAATTAATTTTTACGCCAATAATTTCTTTTAGTTATATTTTTTCAATTCTATTTATTTGATCAAAATATTTAACTTATGTATACTTTTTAATTCTTGATAAATTTATAACTATTTGTAGCAACGCTAATATTAAAGTGGCCGTTCCCGAAAAACTTTATCTTTTGCCAATTATAATCAACACGCTATTTTTCATAAGCATTAATATTAAAAAAATAGGCGAAGTTAACAAAACAACTTTGCCTAATTATTCAAAAGCTTTTCAAACTCTTCCTCAGTAATAATAGGAATATTCAAAGCTTTTGCTTTCATAAGTTTTGAGCCAGCATCTTCGCCAACTATTAAATAATGAGTAGATTTAGAAACTGATTCAGAAACTTTGCCACCATTTTGGACAATTATTTTTTCAAAATAAGATCTTGGCTTTGATAAAGTTCCAGTGATAACAAATGTTTTACGGTCAAATTTATCTGAAAGTTTATTTGATTTATATTCAAAATTTAAACCTAAATTAATAAATTCATTAACTATCGTTTGATTTTCTTTTTCGCTTACTCATTTTTTAAGTGAATCAACAATTTTAGGTCCAATTTCATCAAAATGAATTAATGAATCAAAATCAAAAGTTAAGAAATTCTCTAGTTTTTCTACTTTTGAGGCAATGAAGGTTGCGACTTTTGAACCAATGAGTTTGATTGAAAAGGCAAAAATTAAACGATCCAAACTTTTAGTTTTACTTTCTTCAAGACTTTTTAAATAAATTTTTATAAGCCCATCACGAAAAGTTTTTCCTCTTTTAATTTCACTTTGAAGTTTTGAAATTTTTTCTCTTAATTTTGCAAGTTCCATTGAGTTTTTTTCAATTTTTTCAAGTTTATTTTTCTTTTGCCTTAATTTTGAAAGTTCATTTTTGATTAGTTCATTTTCTTCAAAATCTTCACTATTGATATTTCTTATTTCATTAATTTTATTTGGCAGATTATAAAAATCAGTTATTTTATTTAGAAGATTATTTTTGTGGAATAGATCAATAACTTTTTCTCCGAAACCATTAAGGTCCATCGCATCTTTTGAGGCAAAATGAATTAATTTTCTTCTTTGAATTTCAGGGCAAAGTTCGTTCAAGCAATACTGTTCAAGTCCTGTTTCATTATCAAATAAATTCTTGCCGCAATAAGGACAAATAGTAATTTTCTTAATGAAATTTTCTTTGTTTTCCTTTTCATTTACAAGCCCAATAACGCAAGGAATTATTTCTCCAGCCTTTTTAATATAAACTAAATCGCCAATAGATAAGTTTAATTCTTGAATGTACTGATAATTATTTAAAGTTGCTGAAGAAACAGTTGAACCAGAAATCTCAACAGGATCTAATTTTGCGTTATAAGTTGCAACGCCTGTCCTTCCAATTGTGATGAAAATATCTTCAATAATTGTAACCGCGGTATTTGGTTCATATTTAAAAGCGATTGCTGAGTGAGGAAATGTTGCAGTAAAACCTAATTTTTCATAAAATTCTAGTTCATTTAATTTAATAACAATTCCATCAGTTTCATAATCTAAGTGAGTTTTACGATGTTTGAAATTTTCAATATAGCTAATTATTTCATCGAGATTTTTGCAAAGTTTTGTTTCATCTGAAACATGAAAATTAAGATTTTTAAGAAACTCAAATGAATCTTGCATCATTTTAATTTCATGCTCTTCTGGTGAAACTACATAGTAAATAAAACTAGATAAATTTCTTTTTTTGACAATGTCACTATTTAGTTGTCTTAACGTTCCGGCAGCAGCATTTCTTGGATTAGCAAATTTCGATTTTCCTTCTTTTATAAAGGTTAAATTCAAATTTTCAAAGTCTGGTATTGAAAGATAAACTTCGCCTCTTACTTCAAGTGATTTTGAATAATTTATTCGTTTTGGAATATCTTTAATTTGAAAAACATTATTCGTTACATCTTCACCTACTTTTCCATCGCCACGTGTAACTGCTCTTATTAATTTTCCATTTTCATAGGTTAATGAAATTGAAAGACCATCAATTTTAGGTTCTACGAAAAATGAATAAAAAGTAGTAACTTTTTTCACGTTGTTAATAAACTTATTTATTTCATCAAATGTATAAGCTTTGTTTAATGAAAGCATAGGAGTTTTATGAGTAACTTTGGTAAAAAGATCGCTTGCTTTTGCATTAATTTTTTGTGTAGGTGAACTAGCAAGCTCATCTAATGAAAAATAACTAGCATATTGTTTTTCTAGTTCTTTTAATTCATTGTATGCCTTGTCATAAATTGCATCTTCGACAAGAGGTTTATCTTCATTATAATATGCGTTATCTCATAAAACAATTTTGTCTCTTAGTTCAAAATAACGTTTACGAATTAAATCTTTTTCATTCATATTCACCCCTTCTTAATGCTAATTTATACTCTTTGAAATGTTTTTAATCATCATCAAGGTAAATTTACACTGTCAATTTTTGTAACTATTACTAAAGCAGTTAGTCCCATAATTAAAAGAAGTGCAAGAAGATCGTATCATTTTGGTACAAGTTGACGATAATGGCTTCTTTTTGCATAAGGTTGATAACCACGACTTATCATAGCATCAGAAAGATCGTTTGCTTTGTTAAAAGACGATACGAAAAGTGGAACAATTAAAACAATAAATGATTTAAATTTATCTTTGATTTTTCCATGTTTAAAATCAACTCCACGGCTAGATTGTGCTTTCATAATTCTGTTAGCTTCATCTAAAAGAGTTGGAATAAATCTTAATGATATTGAAATAATCATAGTAATTATCTCAGTAGGAATTCTTATTAATTTGAATGGCAAAAGTAAATCATTTATTGCTTTAGTTAAAAGAACAGGCTTTGTAGTTACAGTTAAAGTTGTAGTTGTTAAAATAACGGCATATATTCTAACAAATATTGATGCTGTTCTTAAAAGAGTGAATTTAGTTAGCTGAAATGGTTTATCAATTCCAAATGGAGCTCAGTAAATATCATTTACAATAGTTTGCCCACGATAAAAAACATAGCCATCAATATTTGTTTCACCAGCCAAAGGAATATATGCAGTTCCTTCAGGCCCAGCCGCTCCTTTGATAGTGAGCATATTAACAAATAATATAAAGAGGGCAATATAAAGTGGAGTTAATATTTTTTTAAAAACTGAACGAATAGATTTAGTAGCAATTACATAAGTTATCATAATAAATGAAATTAAAATTATCAAAGTTATGAAGTGTTCTGCAATAAAGAAAAGAACAATAAATAAAATATTAGCCAAGAATTTTAATCTTGGATCTAATTTATGAATAACTGTATCAAGTGGTAAATATTTACCAATAATTGCTTTAGTATTCATTTATTATCCTTTCTTATTTAATATTTTATTAAGTTTATCAGCAAGTTCATCAATACTGGTGACTTTTCCAACATCAATTCCTTTCGCTTTTAGTTTATTTACAAATGATAAAAGTTTTGTTGGGATTAAATTGTTTTCTTCTAAAAATTCATCATCATTTAACACTAAATAAGTGTTATCATCCTTAATAATCTTGCCTTCTTTAACAAAAATGCAACGTTTTGTTCAACGTAAAGCATTATCTAAATCGTGAGTAACTATAATTATAGTTTTTCCGTTTAAATAAAGGTTGTAAAAAAGTTGAAGCATTTCCTCAACGCCTTGAGGATCAAGTCCAGCAGTTGGTTCATCCAAAACTAAAAATTTAGGTTCCATTGCTAAAATTCCGGCAAGTGCAACTCTTCTTTTTTGACCGCCTGAAAGATCAAAAGGACTTCTTTTTAAATATTCATCAGGAAGCCCAACTAAATTTAAATATTTTTGAGCAAGTTCTTTGGCTTTTTGCTTATTTACTCCCATAGAAATTGGTCCAAAAATGATATCTTTTTCAATATTTGATTCAAATAGTTGATATTCCGCGAATTGAAAAACTACTCCAACTTGTTTTCTTAAAGCTTTGATATTTTTTATTTTTCTAATAGTTTTTGCAATATTAATATCAGTTTTTATTATCTCAACACGTTCTTTTCTTTTCAAACTTTTTCAAGTTTTTAATTTCTCGGGATATTCATTTAATTCTTTTTCATATTGAGCTTTTTCTTCACTAGTTGCATTCTTATTTAATTTAGGTTTTTTTGGTTTTTTTTGTTTAACTTGCAAAGGAACATCAATAAAATTAATAATTCCACTATTTGGAATTAAAAGTGCATTTAAATGTTCAATCAAAGTTGTCTTTCCACTGCCAGTTGGTCCAATTATTGAAATTGCTTCACCTTCACTAATTTCTAAGTTAACTTGATCTAAAACTTTGATGTAACTTGGAAGGTGTTTATCGTATTCTTTAGTTATATTATTTACTTTAATTTGCATAATTGATCGATTAACTCCTTCTCATCATAAGTTGGTTTAACGTTATCTATTAATTCAGAAAGTTTATAAATAAATGGTGAATCTATTTTTGCAATTTCAATAACTTCCTTATTTTTTAAAATATCAATAGGTTTACCTTCAGCAATAACTTTTCCCGCTGAAAAAACAATTAATTTATCAGCAAGTAAGGCCTCATCCATATCATGTGTAATTGAAATTAAAGTTTTATTTGTTTTTTTATGAAGATCATGAATTATTTTATAAATATCATTTCTTCCTTTTGGATCAAGCATACTTGTTATTTCATCAAAAATAATAATTTGTGGATCTAAAGCCAAAATTGAAGCAATGGCAACTCTTTGTTTTTGTCCACCTGATAAATTTGAAGGTTCACGATCTAAATATTCAAGCATCCCAACTTCATTTGCATATTTTTTTACAATATTATGCATAGTGTGAAAATCTAAAACTTTGTTTTCAAGCCCAAAAGCAATGTCATCCTCAACAGTGGCACCAATAAATTGATTATCAGGATTTTGGAAAACAATTCCAATTTTGCTTCTAATTTCACTTATACTATCTGCATTGACTTCAATTTCATCAATTAAAATACGTCCGCTTGTTGCTTTGTAAATTGCGGAAAGTAACTTTGAGAAAGTCGATTTTCCGGATCCGTTGTGACCTAAAATAGCAACATATTGACCGCTTTCAATAGTTAAATTAATATTGTCAAGTGCTAACTTTTTAGCATTAGGATATTTAAAACATAGATTTTTTACTTCAATCATAACTAAATAATTATAATTGATTAAACAAATTAAAGGGCATTAATAATAAAGAATAATATTAAGACTAAAATTAAAAAAAATTACATTAAATTTAATAGAGTTAAATTTGTTTATGAAGCACTAAAATCTAAAAATTACAAATTAAATGCTTAAAAAAAGGAAAAAATTTTTCTAAATAGTAAAAAAATAGTTATAATAATAAAGCAATTTATCAAGGCTTGCCGACTTAGCTCAGCGGTAGAGCAGCTGGCTGTTAACCAGTTGGTCGTTGGTTCAATCCCAATAGTCGGCGCCATTTGGCCCTATGGTGAAGCGGTTAACACATATGGTTTTCATCCATACACGCGTGGGTTCGAATCCCGCTAGGGTCACCAAATTAGGAGAATTAGCTCAGCTGGGAGAGCATCGCCCTTACAAGGCGAGGGTCGTGGGTTCGAGCCCCTCATTCTCCACCATTTGTTGATACAACACCGAGTGAGTCAATAATGACTCTTTTTTTATTTCTTTTTTTCCTTTTATTAAAAGTAACTAAATTATAATAATTTAGAATCAAAGAAAAAAAGAGGAGAACTAAAAATGGCTAAAATGAAAGCTTTCGTTGTAAGAAGCCCAAAGAATTGAAAGGTTGAAGAAGTTGAAATTCCAAAACCTAAATATAAAGAAGTTTTAATTAAAATGGAAACTTCAGGAATTTGTCACACTGACCTTCACGCTGCAAATTTTGATTGATTAATTCAACCAAAATATCCACTAATTCCAGGACATGAAGGAATTGGAATCATTACTAAACTAGGAGAAGGCTGCACTAGATTTAAAGTTGGTGATAGAGTTGCACTTGCTTGACTTCATGATAGTTGCGGTCACTGTGAATTTTGTTTAACTGGTCGTGAAACTTTATGCGAAAAGCAAAATATGACTGCTTATACTAAAGACGGAACCTTTGCAGAATATGCAATTGGACATGAAGACTTTGTTGCAAAAGTTCCAGAATCACTTGATATTGTTTCAGGAGCACCAATAGTATGTGCTGGAGTAACTACTTATAAAGCATTAAAAAGAGCGAACTTGCATCCAGGAGATTATGTTGCAATTATTGGAGTCGGCGGACTTGGGCAACTTGCCATTCAATATGCAAAAGCAATGGGTTATGTTCCAATTGGAATTGATATTTTCGAAGAAAAACTTCAACTTGCTTTAAAAAGTGGAGCAATTGCTGCTTTTAATTCAAAAGAAGATCCTAAATTTTATGAAAAAATTAAAAAACTTACCGAAGGCGGAGTACATGCAGTTATAAACACTTCAGTTTATCCATCAGCTGCTGAACTTGCAATGAATGCTTTACGTCGTGGCGGAAGACAAGTTTTAGTTGGTCTTCCTGCTAAAGATAAACTTGGAAAAGATGATATTAAAATTTCAATTTTTTGAACCGTTTTATGCCAATACGAAATCGTTGGATCAATTGTTGGAACAAGACAAGATTTAAAAGAAGCAATTGATTATGCTGCTAAAGGCAAAGTAAAAAGCGAAATAACTAAAGTTGTAAAACTTGAAGAAGTTGCTAATATCTTTGAAAAACTTGAAAAAGGTAAATTTTTAGGTAGAGCAGTAATTGATTTTAGAAAATAGATTATAAAACTTGCTTTGGCGAGTTTTTTTATTGCTTTATTTTTAAATTTTTTTATTAAATTTAACCTATTTTATATATAATTATCTTTGCTACAACGAGCCGTTTTAGCTCAGTTGGCAGAGCAACTGACTTGTAATCAGTAGGTCGTAGGTTCAAGTCCTATAAACGGCACCATAATTGCGCGAGTGGTGAAATTGGCAGACACGCTAGTTTTAGGCACTAGTGCTTCACGGCGTGAGGGTTCAAGTCCCTCCTCGCGCACCATATCACAAAGAAATTGTGCCCAAGAAGCTTATGCTTCTTTTTTTATATTTTTAGCAAACTATTTGTTATTATTTTTCATGGAAAAATATGTTTTACAAATTAAATAAAGAAAGAGGCATTAGTTCTTTTAAATGCATTAAAACTTTTGCCAAAGAAAATAAGATTGAAAAAATCGGCCATTCTGGAACTTTAGATCCACTTGCCGATGGTCTTTTAATAGTAGCAACTGAAGAAGATACAAAATTACTTTCTTTAATTTCAGCTAGTGATAAAACATATGAAGTTAGTGCAACTTTTCATAAATCTTCACCAAGTTTTGATGAAGGTGAAGAAATAACATTGCTTCAAAATAAAAAAAACATTACAAAAGATAATTTATTAAAAGCACTTGCTTATATAAAAGATATAAAAGAACAAATACCTCCCAAATTTTCAGCAAAACTAATTAATGGTGTAAGAAGTTATAGACTTGCAAGAGATAATAAAGAAGTCAATTTAAAACCTCAAAAAATTGAAATCAAAAGTATAGAATTACTTGATTTTAATGAAAAAAATCAAATTTTTTCAATAAGAACTTGTGTAAGTAAGGGAACTTATGTTAGAACTTTGATGCATGATATTGCTGCATTTTTAGGAACAGATTGTGTTGTTAATAAACTTACAAGAATAAAAATTGGAAATATTGAACTTAGTCCAAATAAAAAAAATGAAGCAATCACTAATTTAAGTCAACTTTTTGAGTTAAAATTATATTCGCTGAAAGTTGAGGAAATTTCTTGACTTTTCAAAAATCAAAGTAAGACTATTTTTATAGAAAATTTAAAAACTGAAAATGGAGAAAAAATCTTCATTTTTGAAAATGTAATAATTGGGTTTGGAAATATTTTTAATGGTAACTTAAGTTTTACCAAGATTTTTTTCCCCCGAATGGAAAAAATTTTAAAGGAGAAGCAAAATGACTAAATATAAAATAATTGTGTTTGATATAGATGGAACCCTTTTGCCTTTTGGCGTTAGTGAGCTTAGCATGAGAATGCAAGAAATGTTTGAAAGACTAAAGGCAAATGGATACATTACTGTGCTTGCTTCAGGAAGAGATATTTTAACAGTTGGTAAACAAATTGATAATCCTTATGTTGATTATTTTGTTGGTGCTAACGGAACATTTATTATTGATTTAAATACTGACGAATATATTTTTGAAAAAACAATTGACTTTGAAGATTATGAAAAATTCTATAAATTTGCAAAGAAAAACAAACTTGCTTTTTCATTTGTTGGAAATAAGTGAGGATATTACAACGAACTTTTCAATATCAATCATTGATTTTACAAACCTTATAAAGATAAATTCATTTCTCATGATGAATATGAAGAGCATAAAGATAAAAACTATTTAATTACAGTAAGTACAAATAACCCTAAAGCTTGAGCTACTAAATTAAATAAATATTTCAAAGAAAATAATATGAATGTTTGAGTTTTGGCAACTTGAGATGGAGGACTTTTTATTTCCGCAAAAGGAATTACAAAGGCATATTCTTTAGGAATTCTTGCAAAACTTTTAGGTCATTCATTAAATGAAATGGTTGCATTTGGTGACAGTGAAAATGATGTTGAAATGTTGGAAGCTGTTGGACTTGGAATTGCCATGGGAAATGGTGAAGATGTAACTAAAAATGCGGCTCGTGAAATTTGCCTTCCAGTTACCGAAGATGGTCCTTACTTTAAATTAAAAGAAATGGGATTTTTCTAAAAAAATATATAATTAAAATATGAAACTTTATCGCTTTAATTTAAAAGAAAAAATTAATCAAAATGATGAAAATTTAATCATGATTTTAGGCTCTTTTGAATCACTTCATTTGGGCCATTTTTCTCTTATTAAAAAGGCAAAAGAAATTCAAAACATTGAAGAGGATAAAAACTGAAAAATCGCTTTATTAATGTTTAAAAACCCAATTCGTAATGGAAAAATGAGTGATAAAAAACTACTTCAATTAAAAGTTAGAGCAATAACTTTAGCAAACCTTGAAATTGATTATTTATATGCAATTGAAGATGTTGAAGAAATAATGAAAATTGATGCTGAAAAATTTGTTGAAATTTTAGAAAAAAACAATGTTAAAAAAGTTGTTTGTGGTGAAGATTTTCGCTTTGGATTTTCAAGAAAAGGTGATATAAATTTATTAAAAAATTACTTTGAAACTCATATCGTAGAACTCAAAAAAATTAGCGAAAATAAAATCTCAAGCACCTTAATAAATGAATTAATTTTAGATGGAAAAATTAAAGAGGCGAATGAACTTTTAATTGAAAATTATGCAATCATCACAAACTTTGATAGACTAAAATTTACATTTTCCGAAAGTTTAAATTTACCAAAAAAAGGAATTTATTTAGTCAACTGCGTAATTAAAGATTATGAATTTCATGGGCTGAGTTTGATTGGGTTAAATGAAAATATTTGTTACTTATTTGACCTTGAATTTGTAATCTCAAAACATGAAGAAGTTTATATGGAGTTTTTAGATTCCTTACGTTTTATTGAAACTAAAAAAGATGATGGAATATTTGAAGAAGATATAGAAAACGCTAAAAAATATTTTCTTCAAAAAAAGTAAGTTTTTGTTAAAATAATTAAGTATTAATTAGAAAATCTATCTTGGTTATGATTTATATCTAGCTCGGATATGAAAGGAAAAACTATGGTTAGCAAAGAAAAGAAAGCAGCTTTGACAAAGAAATTTGGAAGAAATGCTAAAGATACAGGTTACGCACCAGTGCAAATTGCTATATTAACAGAAGAAATTGAAAATCTAAAATCACATTTCAAAGAAAACGAAAATGATTTGCACTCAATGCGTGGCTTCATGGCTAAAGTTAATCTACGTAAGAAAATTCTTTCTCACTTAAGGGAAGAAAACTTCGAACTTTACCAAGACACTATTAAAAAACTAAATATTAGAAAATAAGTTCCATATTTTATTAAAATCTGCCACTTTTGGCAGATATTTTTTTTAAAAATAGCCCTTATATATAGTAAAATAATTTAAGCATAGCCAATCGCTATTAATAATTTTATTAATAGAGGAAAATCCGCTCTAGCACTTTCTGAAATGAAAGTAGTGTTCATGCTGGATCAAATAAATCCAGGCAGCAGTAATGTTGACGACTAGTGCAACAGAGACGAGCTTATTTAGTTAAGATGAAACGATGTAAACTCCGTGAGCTAGAAACCCAAATTTTGGTAGGGGAACTAAGACAAGGGAATAAAACTAAGTCTTGGAAGTTTTTATAAACTTAGATAAATGATTGGCACTCGAAAGAGGACAAAAAGCGGTTTATAGTGCAGAATTTGAGACCCAAGTGGTCTCATTTTTTTCATCTTTTTTTAGTTAATAAAGTTTAATTTCTCAAAGTTTTCACAAAGTTTTCCTAAAGTTTTCTCGAAGTTTTCTCGAATTTCTTTAAACAACAAAAAACAAATTAATAATAAAGAAAGGAGTGAAAAAATGAATGAATATTTAATCTATTTTAGTTATAAATACAATGGAGATTGAGAAAAAATTTACAACGCTTTTAGAACATTTGAGAAAATTGATAAATTAAATTTTGAAAAAGTTCAAAGTGAGACAAAATCATTGCTCGAAAGTGATAAATATATTTCAGTTGTTGATGAAATTTATCCATTGAGTTTACAAAACTTAACAAAACCGCCTTTTATTATATATATATTAGGAAATAAGAAACTATTAGAAGAAACAGAATGTTATTGTATTACTGGAAACCATGAACAAAACTATGTTTTGGATTATGTAAAAGAACTTGAAAAAGTTAATAAAAACTTCACTTTAATTACAACAGGAATGTCTTCAATTGATAAAAAAGTATGCGAAACATTACTTAAAAAAGGATGAAATGTAATTTATGTTCTTGCCTCAGGAATAACACGTGAATGAAAAGAAATGTGTGAAAAATGAAAAGATCAAGTTTTAGTAATAAGTGAATATCCAAATGAATATCATGCAACTAAAAAAGCTTTCATTGCAAGAAACAGAATAATTGCAGCAATGGCTAAGAAGATGATTTTACTTTCTTCAAAAGAAAATAAACTTAATTATTTGATTGAAAACTTTTTAGATCTTGGCAAAGATGTTTATTGTTTAGGACAGCCTAGTGAAGATAAAATTAATCAAAACATCGATCTAATTAATCAAGGTGCATTTATAACCAATGACTTTAATAAAGTGCTTAATTAGTTTAAAAACTAAAATTTTAAAAATGAGGTTAAAAAAATAAATTTAAGGTAAAAATTTTTAATCACATTTTTAATCTAAAAGGTCTCTCTTTGCTTTAAAATTAAAGTATGTTTTTTTAAAAAATATAAAATCAAAATTAAATTAAGGAGAATTTTTAATGACACCACATATTAATGCAAAAGACGGTGCTTTTGCTAAATTAGTTTTAATGCCAGGAGACCCTCTAAGAGCAAAATATATTGCCGAAACATACTTAGAAAAGGTTGAACTTGTTTCAAATGTAAGAAATGTTTTAATGTATACAGGATACTACCAAGGAAACAAAGTTTCAGTCTGTGCATCAGGAATGGGATCAGCTTCAATTGGAATCTACTCTCATGAACTATTCAACGACTACGGCGTTGAAGCAATTATCAGAATTGGCTCATCAGGAAGTTTTAAGGCTAACCTTAAAAACTATGAAGTAGTTCTAGCTAAAGATGTTTATGGAGAAAACATTGCTTTTAGAGAAGCAATGCTTCCAGGAAGAACAGAACATGTTGTTTATCCTTCAAATGAACTTAACGATTTAATCAAAAAATATGCTAAAGATTTAAAAATTAAGCTTCACTTTGACAGAGTTTTAACTGAAGAAGCTTTTTATTCATATAAATCAGCAGAAGAAAGATCAAAAATGGCAGGCGGAGCCGTTTGTGTTGAAATGGAATCATACGCTTTATTTTCAGTTGCTGAAAAATTAGGTAAAAAAGCAGCTTGCTTGCTAACTATCTCAGATAACCTAATTACACATGAATATACAACTAGTGAAGAAAGACAAACTGCATTTAATGAAATGATGAAAATCGCATTAAATGTTGCTAAGGATTTTCAATAATTCAATATGAGAATTAACGATATTATTGTTAAAAAAGCTGAAAAGCAAGTTTTAACAAATGATGAAATCGAATTTTTCATTAAGGGATATACCTCTGGAGAAATTCCTGATTATCAAGCATCTGCATTACTTATGGCTATTAAATTAAATGGCATGAATGATGAAGAAACCGCTTATTTAACTAAAGCGATGATGTATTCAGGAAAAGTTTTAGATTGATCATGAATTAATAGAACTATTGTCGACAAACACTCAACCGGTGGGGTTGGTGACAAAGTTTCTATTGCCCTTTGTCCTATTTTAGCAGCACTTGGTTTAACCGTTGCTAAAATGTCAGGAAGAGGACTTGGTCATACTGGCGGAACACTAGACAAACTTGAATCACTAGAAGGTTTTAACATTTCTTTATCAGAAGAAAAATTCTATGAAACTGTTAAGAAACACGATATTGCCATTGTAGGACAAAATGAAAGTTTAGTTCCTGCTGATAAAAAAATCTACGCATTGCGTGATGTTACAGGAACTGTAAATTCAATTCCTTTAATTGCTTCTTCAATTATGTCTAAGAAACTTGCAACTGGTTCAAATTGCATTTTGCTTGACGTTAAATGCGGTAATGGTGCATTTATGAAAAATTTAGATGAAGCTAAAAGACTTGGTACTTTAATGATTGCCATTGGCAAAAGACTTAATAGAAAAATTGCTGTTGAAATTACTAATATGAGCCAACCTTTAGGTAAAACTATTGGTAACAAAATTGAAGTTTTAGAAGCAATTGAAACCATTAAAGGAAATGGACCAAAAGATTTTAGCGAAATAATTTATTCATCAGGAGCAACACTTCTACAACTTGCAGGTAAAGCAAAAAATGAAAAAGAAGCAATATTAATGATTGATGAAGTTATTAAAAATGGCAAAGCATATGATAAATTTGTTGAGTGAATCAATGCACAAGGTGCAAGTGAAAAACAGCTTACATCTTCATGATTTAATCCTAAGTACAAACACGAAATTATTGCTACAGAAAGCGGTTTTTTAAAAATCAACTCTGCAATAGATTTCGGAATTGTAGCAATGAAACTTGGTGCTGGAAGAGTTAAAAAAGAAGATAAAATTGACTTTGAAGCTGGAATTTATTTAAACAAAAGTACTAACGAATTTGTTAAAAAAGGTGAAGTACTATTTACCTTATATTCTTCAAAGAAAATTGATAAAAACCTTGAACAAGATCTTCTAAAGGCTATTGAATTTTCTAAGACACCACTTTCTATAAAACCAGTTTTGGCAAAACTAATTTAAAATAAAATAAGGAGAAATATGGAATATAACAGAATAATTGACCACACTTTATTAAAACCAGAAGCTACATTAAAAGACATTACGAAACTAATTGATGAAGCTAAACAATATAATTTTTACACAGTTTGTGTTGCCCCATATTGAGTAAAACATTGCAAAGAAAAACTTGCTAGAACCGACACCAAAGTTATTACCGTGATTGGTTTTCCTTTAGGATATAACGTAACCAGTGTTAAAGTTTTTGAAACTAAAATTGCTATTGATCATGGTGCTGATGAAATTGATATGGTAATCAATATCGGTGCCTTAAAAGAAAAAAAATATGAATATGTTTTAAACGAAATTAAGGCAATCAAAAAAGAATGTGGAAACGTTCCTTTAAAAGTTATTGTTGAAACTGCGTTATTAACCGAAGCTGAAATTAGAAAAGTAACTGAACTTGTTATGCAATCTGGTGCAGAATTTATAAAAACATCAACTGGTTTCTCATTCCGTGGAGCATCATTTGATGACATCAAGATTATGAAAGAAATTGCTAAAAACAAACTTTTAATCAAAGCATCAGGCGGAATTAAATCTGGAGACGATGCAATTGAAATGGTAAAACTTGGTGCAAGCCGTTTAGGAATGTCAAAATCAGTTGATATCATGGAAGATTTAAAAAACAAAAAATAAATAATTAAAAAAACTAGAAAAGTAACTAATTAAAATTAGTTGCTTTTTTTTAAAATTTCTTCTTTAATTCAATACTTTCTTTAATAAGCATAAATTTCAACCTAACCATTTTTGTGTTATAATTTGTGCAAAATTATTACTACTATACTTAACAAAAATTAGCAAATATTTTGAAAGGAAAATATGGCAAAAAATAAAGATTCAAATGAAAGAAGATTTCTTTTTGCAATTGACCTAGATGGGACTTTATTAGCTGATTCAGCAGCAGGAACTATTCATCCTAAAACTGAAGAAATGATTAAAAAAGCTATTAGTCTTGGTCATATTGTATCAATCATTACCGGTAGACCATGAAGAAGTACCAAGCCTATTTATGAAAGACTTGGAATGAATGCAATTGTTGGAAATTATAACGGAGCACACATTCATAACCCATTTGATCCATTCTTCATTCCATCAATTCAATATTTAGACTTAAATGAAGTTTTATATATTTTAGGTGATGAAAAAGTAAAAAAAGAAATTACGAACTATGCAATTGAAGGACCAGATTGAGTCCAACTTATGCATCATGATGAAAACCTTGAAAAAGTTTTCGGCTTTAATAAGGCTACAAAATTTAGAGAAGAAATTAATCTAGCAAAAATTCCACTAAAACCAACCGGTATTATCTTCGACTGTAAACCTGATACAGATGCAGTTGCACTTGTAAGTTATTTAAAAAGAAGATACGGTGATTTAGGAGAATTTACTACTTGATCTAAAGGTGCTGGACTTTCGCCAGTTATGGATATTACTTCAATTGGTGTAAGCAAGGCAAAAGTTATTTCATTAATGCTTAGATATTACAACATTGATCCAGATGATTCTATCGTCTTTGGTGACTCATTCAACGACGGACCTATGTTTGAAGTTGGAAATGTTGGTGTTGCACCAAAAAATGCAGAACCATATATTCAACAAAAGGCGCTTGTTGTTATGCCTCAAACTAATAAAGAAGGGGCAGTTGGCTATTTTATAGAAGCATTTTTGAAAAATCCTGACAAATACATTAAAAAAGGTAAAAAGAGAAGAGAAAAACTTGCTGAAGAAGCAAAAATTGTTTCTGCCGACCACTTTTACAGTGAAAATGAAAATTAGTTAGGACATAAAATATGAAAAATGAAAATTTAGATTTAGTTGTAGGTGTTGATGAAACTGGAGTTGGTGATTACTTTACACCTATAGTTTCAGTTGCTTGCATTATCAAAGAAGAAAACTTATCAAAAGTTTTAGAACTTGGAATTAAGGACAGCAAAAAATTAACTGATAAAAAGATTGAAGAAATTTATCCAGAGTTAATTAAACTTGTTAGTTTCACTAAAACAATTATGAGCCAAAAAGGTTATAACAACCTAATTGATAAATACTTGAATAATAATGAAATTAAAACTTTAATTCATTCAAATTCAATCAATAGACTTTTAAGAATTAACAAGTTAAAAGATGCAGATGTTTTAATTGACCAATATGTTTTTAATGATGAAACATTAGAAAAGCATTTTGAGAAAATTGAATCTATTGATTGAATGAAATTTAGCAGACCTAATGCTAATATATTACTAATGACAAAAGCTGAAGATAAATCTCTTTCAGTTGCAGCAGCATCAGTAATTGCAAGAAAACTTTTACTTGATTGAATGAAAGAACAAGAACAAAAATGAGAATTAAACTTTCCTCTAGGTGCAAGTGATAAAGTAATTGAAACATGCATAACTTTTATTAAAAAATATGGAAAATTTAAATTAAATGAAGTTGCAAAAGTATCTTTCAAAACTACAAATAAAGCCTTAGAACAAGCAGAAAATCAAGAAATTGAGTAAGACAAAATCAAATAAAAAATCCAATGTTGAAACAAGTTGGATTTTTTTATATTTCTATTTTTTTTCTTTAGTTTCTTTTTTAGCTTCTTTTGATTTTTTTAACATTTCTTCATAAAATGCTTTTGAAGTTTCACTTTGTTTTTTAGTGAATTTTTCAACTTCCTTTTTAACTTTTAAATAGTCTTCTAAAACTTTAGGTTGATTTAATTTTAAAAGAAGTTCTGCAACTTTATCACGGTATAAAGTATCAGCAATTTTTTCGGTTGAAATATATTGTTTAATTGTTGAAATTGGTAGGTTATATAGATCTGCAAAGATTTGATATTCTTTATCAAACTCTTCATCTTTAAGTTCAATTTTGTTATCTGCAACAATTTGACCAAAAGTAAAGATTTTACTCAAGTTTTTCTTGGCTTGTTCAGCGAATTGTTTTTCAAGCCCTTCGGCAGTTGTTTTAGTAAGTTCTAAATATTCTTTTAAATTAACATCTTGTTTTTTAAGTTTCCCAACTAAATCTTGCATGTAACGATTAGCTTCTTGATGAATTAAACTTTCATTAATATTCATTTTTGAAGTTTTTGCAACTTCAATTGATGCAGTGTCAACATATTCATTTACAGCACTGGTTAATTTGTTTTTAGTTGCATCAAGTTTAACTGCTTCATCAAAATCTTTTTTGCTTTTAATTCAAGGAAAGTTAAGTTGTTTAACAAAATCTTCATTAACTTCTGGATATGTTTTGGTTTTAACTTGTTTAATTATCACTGTAAAGGTTGCTGGCTTTCCTGCTAATGTATCTACATGATAATCTTTAGGGAAAGTTACTACTAAATCTTTAGTTTCACCTTTTTTAAGTCCAATCATTTGATCTTCAAAGCCTGGAATAAAAGTATTTGATCCAATTTCAAGTTCAAAATCATCTGCAGAACCGTGTTCAAAAACTTCTCCATTAACTTTTCCAATAAAATCAAATATGGCAATATCACCTTTTTTAATAGGACCTTCGCTATCAAGAGTAACCATAAAACGAGCAAGTAAGTTTTGTTTTGCATCTTCTTCGTCGGGTGAAGTTAATTTGAAATTTGGCATTTTAGTTTTAAGTTTTTTATAGTCGCCCAAAATTACTTCTGGTTGTACTGGAAAATCAAATTGTAAAGTTAACTTATCAAGTGATACTGAAATTACTTTAATATCAGGTTGTCCAAAAAGTCTGTCTTTTTTAACATCAAGTTGTTTGTAAATCTTATCATCATAAACTTTATTAATAATTACATCAACTGCTTTGTTAAATAGTTCGTATATATCAATTCTTTTATCAGCTTCTCTAGTAGGAGCATGTCCTTTACGATATCCTTTAACGGTAATGTTTTTTCTAAGTTCTACTCTAACTTTTTCAAGAGCACTTTCTCATTCTTCGCCTTCACTTACATATTCAATTCTAATAAGTGATTCTTTTTTTAATAATGTTTTTGACATTTTTTCTCCTTATTTTTTATTAAAATTGCTTTATTAATTATAACTAAAACATTAAGTTTTAAGTAAATAAAATTACAAGTAATTCCTAAAATTTTAGGTAATATTTTTTAAGCAAAAATTTCGTAAATTTTTCTTTCATTTTCATTTAATTCGTCTTTATTTTTATCGCCTAAAAGCACTTGAGTAACATTAATAATTGCTTGTTCATCATTAATAGTATTATTGAATAAAATTTCATCTCAATAAGTAAAAAGATAACCAGTAAATACTTTTGAAGCAGTTTTATATTTAGCAATATCTTTTTCAAAAAAGCCAAGCACATGATCTTGTGCTTTTTTAATTTCGCTTTTATCAGCAAGATTTCCTAATTTCTTCGGATTAATTTTTCTTTTATTAACGATAAAGTCATAATCAATTTTTTGAAATGCTAAAAACTCATAAAGTAAGGTTTGAAAACCACGTGCTTGAAAATCGTTTTGATTAAAGAAAAACTGAAACTCGCTAGCATAGTCTTGAACATCATCTCTTGTTTTAAGCTCGTTATATATAACCATGAAAGCATGGTCCATTTTTTTATTTTTAAGACAGTTTATTAATTTTAAAGTATCAAGTTTTGTTTGAGCTTTTAAATTTTTTCTTTTAAGTTCAAAGATAATGCTTTCACGCATTGCATTTATTTCTCGAAGTTGAGCTTCTATGAATGTTTTTTTGCCAAGTTCATCTAAAAGAAATATGGCTTCAAGTAAATCTTTTTCTCTAACAATTTGTATATCATCAAGTGTTTTTTGAAATTCTTCTTCTTTCATAATAAAAATGATACCTTAATTTATAAAATTATCATTTAAACTTTTGGTAAAACTTTATTTATATCTTTTATAATTTTATTATTAGTTTTTACAAAAAATTAATTGAAAATAAGGAGAAAAATGTCAAAAATTTTAAAAATTCATGCTCTTGAAGTTTTAGACAGTAGAGGAAATCCTACTGTTAAAGTAGAAGTTACTACTAATAAAGCTTTTGCTGAAGCATTTGTACCTTCAGGAGCTTCAACCGGATCAAAAGAAGCACTTGAAATGAGAGATAAAAATACTCAATATGAAGAAAATTGATTCGGTGGAAAAGGTGTTCAAAGTGCAGTTGATAATGTAAATTCAATTATTAATGATAGCCTTGTAGGAATCGAAGTTAAAAATCAAAAACAAATTGATAAAATCATGCTTGAACTTGATGGAACTGCTACTAAATCTAAATTAGGTGCTAATGCTATTTTAGCCGTTTCTCTTGCTTGTGCAAAAGCAGCAGCAATTGAAAATAAAATGCCACTTTATGCTTATTTAGCAAAACTTGACAAAAGAGATGCCTATAAAATGCCTGTTCCAATGTTAAATGTTATTAACGGTGGAGAACATGCTTCAAATACAATCGATTTTCAAGAATTTATGATTATGCCAATTGGAGCAAAAAGCTTTAAAGAAGCTTTACAAATGGCAAACTTTGTTTTCCATACTTTAGCAAGTCTTTTAAAAGAGGCAGGACATGGAACACAAGTTGGTGATGAAGGAGGCTTTGCTCCAAACTTAAGAAGCCATGAAGAAGCATTAAATTTCTTAGTTAAAGCAATCAAGAAAGCTGGTTTCAAACCAGGAACAAGCGGAAGAAAAGCAATTGCTATTGCTCTTGATGCTGCTTCAAGTGAACTTTACAACCCTGAAACTAAAAAATACGTTTTCAAAAAACTTAAGAAAGCCATTGATGAAAAACGTAGTGGATTCAAGAAATTTTATAATACTCAGTATGAATTCACAAGTGATGAGTTAGTTGAATATTTCGGTAATTTAATTAATAAATATCCAATTATTTCAATTGAAGATAGTCATGATGAAAATGATTGAAATGGTTTTAGAAAAATGATTAAACTTTATGGCGATAGAGTTCAAATTGTTGGTGATGATTTAATTGTAACTAATCCAAAATACATTAAAGAAGCAATAAGCAAAAAAGCAATTAATGCTTCTTTAATTAAAATTAACCAAATTGGTTCATTGACTGAAACTATTGAAGCTATTAAGATGAGCCAAAAAGCATCATTAGTTCCTGTTATTTCACACCGTTCAGGTGAAACTGAAGATACATTTATTGCCGACCTCGCAGTTGCTTTTAATACAGGTGAAATTAAAACTGGTTCTCTTTCAAGAACAGATAGAATTTGTAAATATAATAGACTTTTAAAAATTGAAGAAGAACTTGGCAAAAAAGCAAAATACGAAGGTTTAAAATCATTTTATAATCTTAAAAAAGATTAAATAATACTTGACAAAAGCTAGTTTTCAATAAAACTAGTTTTTTTGTTAATTTAGTAGTTTTGATAATATAAAATGTTGCCAAACTATGCATTTATGCTAGAATTTGGTTGTGCAAAATTTCTTATTTTAAGTTTTATTATTGTGAAATTTAGCACAATTTTTATTGTAAAAATTTTGAAGTAAACTTAAAAAAGCAGACGCTCAGGTCTGCTTTTTTTCTAATTTGATTATAGTTCAATTTTAACTTTAATACTTGGGCTCATTGTAGTTGAGATTGTAATATTTTGAACGTAAGTTCCTTTAACTGCAGTTGGTTTTAATTTCTTAATAGTTTGAATTAAAGTTTCAGCATTTTCTGCAAGTTTTTGAGTTGGCATTGATTTTTTACCAACAGAAGCGTGGATAATTCCACCTTTATCAGCACGATAATTTGCTTTACCTTTTTTAAGTTCTTCAACTGCCTTAGCAGGAGTTAATGTTACAGTTCCAGTTTTTGGGTTAGGCATCAAACCTTTAGGTCCAAGTTTTTTACCGTATTTCCCTAAAACTAACATCATTTTAGGATCAGCAACAATAACATCAAAGTCATATTTATCAGCTGCTAAAACCTCTGGAAGTTCTTGAGAACTGTAAACGAAATCAGCTCCGGCTGCTTTTGATTGTTTTTGTAAATTAACATCATCAGTAACAACCATAACTCTTACAGTTTTTCCGGTTCCGTGAGGTAAAACTACTGCTCCACGTAGTTGTTGATCACTTTTTCTTGTGTCAAGATTTAATTTGATTGCAATATCAACTGATTCATCAAATTTTGCAAATGAAACTTTTTTTGCTAAATCAATAGCTTCTTTTAGAGGTAAAACTTCGTTTTTGTTAACAAGTTTTTTTGCTGTTTTTACATTTTTTGAAAGAAATCTTGCCATTAGTTTTTACCTTCTTTCAATCATTCTTCATAGCCTTCAACGCTAACTCCCATTTGTTTAGCAGTTCCGGCGATTTGTTTCATTGCTGAGCGAACATCTTTTGTATTTAAATCGGGTAATTTATATTGAGCAATTTCTTCAAGTTGTTTTAAAGTTAAAGATGCAACTTTTTGTTTGTTAGGAGTTGAACTTCCTTTTTGTAATTTTAATGCGTTTGCAATTTTATAAGATGCTGGAGAAGTAAAAATTTTAAAATCAAATGATTTGTCCTTGTAAACTGTAATTTGTACAGGAACAGGTTCTCCATTTCTATCTTTAGTTTGATCATTAAAAGCCTTAGTAAATTCAGGCATGTTAATTCCGACACCAGCTAGTGCTGGGCCTGGTTTTGCTTGACCAGCTAGGAATTGTAATTTAGCTACTTTTACAATTTCTTTAGCCATAAAAATAAATCCTTTCGATTAATGTGGTGCAAATGAATTTTTGAAATTCTCCCACTTGCTAGAGGGCAATGTAATAATTGCTTTTTTATTATACTAAAATTTGAAAATTTTTAAGTTATTTGCTTTAAATAATTTAATTACTTAAATTCTTTAGCATGTTCTTTTAAAACTTCTAAATTACTATTAATTCACTCATCCGCATTTTTAGTTTTATCTAAAAATTCTTTTACTTTTGTTCCAGCAATTACTATTGGTTTAGTAACTTGCATTCCTAAGAATTCAAAAGTTCCTTTCAAATAAGATGTTGTGTTAGAAAATGGATATCAGCCAAGAGGAGCACCTTGTGAACTAATAATTTTTACTTTTAAATTATTTAAAAGCCCAACACTGCCATTTTCTTTAGCATATTTGTATGAAAATGTCTTATTTGCAACACAAATGTGGTCAAGATAATTTTTTAAAGTTGCAGGGACGTTGAAATTTATCATTGAAGAAGATACGATTAAATAATCGCTTTCTTTTAATTCATTAATAAAAAAGTCGCTATCTTCTTCATTTCAATAAGTTTTCATATTTTGACTTGTAAGAGTTTTTTGACTTATTTTTTCTAAGTTTAAATCTCTAACCTTAAACTCTCAAGTCGGGTTAAATTCTTTTAAAAATTCAACAAATTTTTCACATGCTTTATATGAAAATGAGGAATCCTTCAAAATCGGGCTTGAATGTAAAATTAACACTTTTTTCATTTTTCACTTCTTTCGTTTTTTTGTTTTCTCTCTTTAATTTTACCAAGCTTATTACTTTAATATATATACGAATCAATAATATTAAAGAGTAGGTGTTTATTAATAAAATATAGCATAAAAACTCGGTCAAAAATTGCGGTTTTTTGCAAATTGTAAAAATGAATTTTTTTACACAAAATTTTCAAAATTGCATTTTAAATGTCATATAATGCAGAAGCAAGTTAAGGTTGCGAAAAAAATAAAATAAGGAGAAATATGTATAGAGATAAAAAAACTGGAAGACTTGTTTGAGAAAGTGCTGAGATAGAAGAAGCACAAACTCTTAAAAGTTTAAATGAGGAATATAGAAGAAGTCCTTTTTATAAAAAGGGCGAAGAAATTATTTCAGATACCAGCGAAGAGGGATTAGAATTTTTCTGTAATTACGATGAAACTAAAATTGATGATGAAGATGATGAAGACGATGACTATGAAGAATACAATTAATTTTTGAGTTTAAAAGTTTAATAAAAAGATTAATTAAAAAAGCGATAGAGTTATTCTTTCGCTTTTTTTGTCTTATTTATTTCTTAATAACGTCTTATCTTATTAAATACAGTTAGTAGGATAGTGGCAACTGCTGCTAATCCTAGAAGTAACAAAATATTAAGAGCAAGTCCAGCTTTTGCACTATTTCTTAGTGAGGCTGAGATTTTAGGGCGTGCTAGAAGAGTTTCTAGGTCTAAAATTTCTTGTCTAATTTTTGCAAGATCAGCAGAACTTGTTGCTTTATTGGTTTTATCTTTAAAGTTATCTTTTTGTCCTTGGTTAAGTTTGGCATTATTATCAATTTCAGTTTTAATTTATCTTTTTCTGCTTGTACTCTTAAAAGTCCATCTAGGTTATCCTTAGCGTCATTTGCATTTTTAATTAAAGTTAAAACTTCATCATTTGCTTTGCCATCAGTAAATGTTAATGCTTGGTAAGCATTATCAAATGCTTGTTTTTTAGATTGTTCTGCTTCTTTATAGTTAGGTTTATCAAATACTGGTTTTAGATCAACTATTAATTCTTTTAAGGTCTTCATTGTTTGATCAAGTGTTTGACCTTTATCATATTGAGTAAATAATTCAGTGATTTTGGTTAATTTACCAGTTTCAGTTTTAAGTTGATCGTTTTGTGCTTGATTTAAGTTTACAAGTTTTTGTAAATGATTTTGTAGCATTACTTTTAAATCATTTGTAACTTCAGAAATAGTTTGGGCAATAGTTGCAGAAGTCATTTTGTCAGCTTTTTGAATTAGAGAAGTTTTTTCACTAGATGTTGTTCATTGTGATGCATTGATTTGATCTTTTAAAATGTTTGCATCACCATTTAAGGCATTTTTAGCTAAGAATAGAGCATGTCTTAGGTTAGAAACTTCACTGTGCCATTTAAAATCGATAAAGGTAGAGTTTGCAAAAGCTTCATCATAAGCCTCTTTTTTATCTTGATCAGCTTTTAGATAATTGTCAGTTGTTATTACGGTTGCGTATTGGTTTCTTTCATCATTTAATCTCTTCATATAATCATCAAGTTCTTTTGCTTGCATCGCTCAAGGTTTAATTGCTACTTTATTAAGAGCCATCATGTTATCACCAATTTTATCATTAGAAGCTTCATAATTAGGAACTAGACCTTTATAATAATCCTTTTGAGCATTATTTAAATTAACTAATCTTCTTGCAATATATTCATTTTTAAAGTCGTTTGTTATTAGATTATAAATATAACGAGTTTTACTATGAACTTGATCATCTTCTCATTTAAAAGTTTCTCAGTGTTGAGGGGTAGAGCCAGTAAATTCACCTATTTCTTTCTTCATTACACTTTGTCAAACAGTGTCAGTTTTCCTTCATTCCACCCGTGGAACAAGATTACATAAAAAATTTCAGATTTTAAAAGTACCAGTTAAATTATTTTCTGCATTAATTATTTCTTCAGATATATGATTTAATTCTGAAACATCAATTGAAGTTATATTTTTAATTTCAGCAATTTTTCTGTCATATGTCTCTTTTTTATTTTGATCGGCTTCTTCAATGTAATTAATTGATTTTATTCTCTTTGAGTATTTATTTTCAAGACCACGAATTAAGCGCATTTTGTCATTAATTCTTACATATGTGTCAAATATTGTATCGATTCTTAGAATCATTCACTGCTTAATCAAATCAGTATTGAATTCCTTAGTTAAAATAAATTCATCAAGAGTTTTTGGTTGATTTGGCAATTCTCATAATTTATTACGTTGATTTGGTGTTATATAATAGCCAAATCTAGATATAAATTTTCCATTTATTAAGTTAGAAAAGTAATTATAGTAAACACTGTAAAATTGCGTTTTAAAATCATTTATGTCATTCGTGTCAGGTTTTCAAATTAATAATTCTTCAAGTTTATTTTTTAGTATTGCATCAAGATTTATATCATAATAATATGAATTATTACTATTTATAATATTTCTTAATTTGCTTTTAAAAAAATTGACATCTCAATCAAGCGATTTTTGATATAATTTCGCCTTAGCATTTAAAATTTCAGTTAAAGCATCCGAAACATCTTTATAATCTTTAAAAGTTTGTAATGATTCATAAATTTCATATACCTTTTTTTTACACACTCTTTGTTGTTCTAAAGTTGAGCCAATATATTTATAATCATGTGTGAGATTTCTATATGAAAAATCTATTTCTTTCAATTCATCATGTACTTTTTTAAATTTGTTAGTAAAACTTAATATATTGTCTTGAAAAAGATATTCGAATCTAGAAAATTGCTGAAAAACAGTGCCAACAGCTATGCCCCCTTGCTTAACAATTGAAAAAAATACCTTATAATCTGATCCAATATGTGGTAAATTAGAATAATCTTTTTTTATTTTCAGCCCAAGTGTCATTGGATTATGCATAAAGATTAAGCTTTTGTTTACTAAAAAACTAAACATTTCACCTATTATTAAATCTTTGTTATCAATGTTTGTTTTATCAAACAATTCCATATAAGCACGTAAGGCATTGTTATTTAGGTAGGTGCCCTCAGTAATATTGAAGTCTGATATTTTTAAATCAGACAAAAGAGAAGCTTTTAAATTTTGATCTAATCATCATGCTGAATTTATGTTGGATAAAAGGCTATTATATGCTTGCTCTTGTCAGGTTTGTGCTCTAGTAGTTCTTAATTCATAATTATTATTTTTCTTGTCAGTTTTTAAAGAAATACTTGTAAGAGGTAAAACCGTTGCGGGTAAAAGTGATAATAATACAAGTAATTTCTTAAATTTTGGTTTAGACATAAATTTTTCCTTATAAAAAATTTTTAGTGAATAAAAAAATACTTACTAACTCATAACGTAAAGAAATAGTTATTTTAAAATAACAAATGAAATATAGTAAGTTATAAGATGAGTTAATAAGTTTATTAATTAATAATAATTAATATAGTTAATATTTTTTTATTCATTAGAAAATATAAGGAAAATGGTAATGAATTTACCTAATACCAAAGGTATTTAAACCTTCTTTTATTGAATAAAATTAACTTTTCTTCTACTTTTTTTGCTTTTTTTTTTTTTTTTGATTTGCGAAAAAAAGGAACTAAAGGTTATTTCTAAAGAAATGAGGCAAAAGAAAGGGGGTAAAAACAAAAAGCGAAAGTTTTCTCCTTCGCTTTTTATAATTGTTTTTTATAGTTAATTATCTAAACTTTTTGAACACTGTTAGTAGCATTGAAACAATAGCAGCAAGTCCTAGGAATAGAAGAATATTAAGAGCAAGTCCAGCTTTTGCACTATTTCTTAGTGAAGCTGAGATTTTATCTTGTTTAGAAGGAACAGGCATTGCATCGCTTGCTTTTTTATTAAGGTCCTTTACTCTTGGAATTAAGTCTTTTATGTCGTTAAGGTCATCATCTTGTTGCAAGTCTTTTTCTCCATCAAGAGCAAGCAATTGTTTTGATTTTTGTTTAACTTCTGTGTAACCTGGCAAGGTTTTTGCATATTCTTCTTTAGTTAATAAACTTTCAAATTCACTTTTTAGAATCTTCATTAAGTTGTCAAGTTCATGAGCGTTGTTTAATACTGTGTTAACGTCAATTGAATGTTTTGCAACTAAATATTGTTTTTTAGTTCAATCTTTTTGAACTTGAGTTAAGTATTGTTTTTTCATCAATTCTTGTATTAAATTCACCAGTTCTAATTCATTTAATTTTGTAATTTCACTTTTCATTGAATTTACAAGATCAATATTAATTTTGTTTGGATCTTTTCCATCTAAAATTAATTGTTTTAATTTTTCAACAGATGCTTTAATATCTAAATTGTTGTGCAATGGTTGAGTTTTTTCAATCAATGTTTCAGCTTCAGCTGTTGCTCTTGCAATTTGTTTTTGTAAATCTTCTAAGCTTTCTTGTTCATTGTTTAATTTACCGTTAAGTGCTTCTTTAGCTTCACGAGCTTCTTTGATAATAGCAATAACTTCTTCTCTGTTTTTGTTTTCTGAGAATTTCAAGTTTAAGTAAGCTATATCAAATCTATCTTTTTTAGCTTGAATATCATCTAGATAAATACTTAAAGTTGTAACGTCTTTATAATCATTAATCAAATCATTTACTATTTTCATTTCTTTATCTAAAGCTTCAGATTCAATAAAGATTTGATTCATTGTTTTTACTTCACCAAAAGTTTTAAGTTGGTCTTTAAAGTGTTGAGTTTGTGAACTATTTAAATTTGTTAAACCTTGAACAAAGGCTTTTAGAATGCTTAATAGTTCGCCAGTAACTTCATCTTTAATAACATTAAAGTTTTGTGAAGCTGCAGCTTCTACTTTTTTAATTAATTCTTGTTTTTTACTATTTTCTGGTCATTTAGTTTGATTAATTAAAGTAATTAGTTTAGCTTTACTTGCATCTAAATCTTCAAGATCAGAAATTTCTTTTCTAATTGCATCAAGGTCAGCAAAACTTGAAGCAGCGTCAACTTTACCTTTAAAGTAACTCTTTTGACTTGGATTTAATTTAGGATTGTTTTCAATTTCAGTCTTTAAATCTTTTTTAGCTTGTTCAAGAGTTGAAACACCTTTTAAAGCATTTTTAGCTTCTTTAACGTTTTCAATTAAAGTTTCAACTTCTTGTTTGGTTTTAGCATCAGTGAAAGTTAAGGCATCATAAGCTCTGTCAAATGCTTCTTTTCTTTCTTGTTCATCTTCAGTGTAAAGTGCTGATGTTTTAACATCTTTGTAAGCGTATTTTATATCAGCAAGATCTTTCATTGCTTTTTCAAGTTCTTTAATTTTAGTTACTAAATCG
This sequence comes from Metamycoplasma subdolum, assembly GCF_033546815.1. NCBI lineage: Bacteria > Bacillati > Mycoplasmatota > Mycoplasmoidales > Metamycoplasmataceae > Metamycoplasma > Metamycoplasma subdolum. The sequence continues at coordinate 216,167 of NZ_CP137846.1, read as the reverse complement.
TTTAAAGTTGAAGCGGCATTTTCAGGTAAAGCTTCACCTTTTAGTAAATCTTTTTGAGCTTGATTTAGGTTTAATTGAGAATCTATTAATAAATCAAAGGCATTTTTGATTTTGTTATTTATGTCAAGTTCTACAAAATCAATAGTTGTAATTGTAGCATCGTCAATTGTTGTAATAATTGCAGGTTTTGCACTAGCTTCAATTATTTCTAAGGCATTAACTTTAGCTTTTAGAGCTTCTTTTTTAGCATTAAGTTTTTGTTTATTTTCTAAACTTAATTTGTCTTTTAAGTTTTTAACAGTTCAAACTTCAGCCATAGTATTTGCTTTATTAACTTCATCACCTAGCATTAGTTTTTGATCTGAAGTTAAGTAAAGATCATTGGTAATTTCAGTTCTTAGTTTATCTTTTTCAGCTTGAACTCTTGCAAGACCGTCTAAATTATTTTTAGCATCGTTTGCGTTTTGAATTAAAGTAAGAACTTCATCATTTGTTTTACCATCAATAAAGGTTAATGCTTGGTAAGCTTGCATAAATGATTGTTTTTTAGCTTCTTCTGCTTCTTTATAGTTAGGTTCATTAAAGACATCTCTTAGACTTTCGATTAAGTCTTTTAAAGTCTTCATGGTACCATCAAGTTGGATGGCTTTATCATATTGAGTAAATAGTTCAGTAATTTTTGTTAATGAACCTGCTTCAGTTTTAAGTACATCTTTTTGAGCTTGGTTTAAGTTAGCAAGGGTTTGTAGATGAGATTGAAGCATAATTTTTAAATCATTTGTAACTTCTGCTACTGTTTGTAAAATAGTTGTAGAAGTCATTGCGTCAGCTTTAGAAATTAAAGAAGTTTTTTCACTAGGTGTTGTTCATTTTGAGTCGTTAATTTGTTGTTTTAATGCTTGTTTAATTAGATCTAGGTTAGATTTAATGTAATCTTCCATTTCTTGTCTAATAGGATCTAAATCAGCAAGTTTTGTAGCAGCAGCTACTTTTGGAAGTAAGATTGCTTTTTGTGAAGGTTCAAGATATGGATGGTCTTGAATTTCTTTAGTTAAAGCATCTTTTGCTGCTTTTAGAATATTCGCATCACCGTTTAATGAATTTTTAGTTGATATTAAAGCATTTTTTAAAGCGTCAACAGCAACTTTATCTTTAGCGTCAGTAAAGGTTGAATTTGCATAAGCTTGATCATAAGCTTCTTTTTTAGCTTGGTCAGCTTTTATGTAATTATCAGTTGCTATTACAATTGGATAATTTGCTTTTTCTTCACTTAAAGCAAGCATTGACGCATCAAGTGCTTTTGCATTAGTATATTCTGTTGCAAAGTTCTTTGAACTTGCATCTAATGTTTGAGGAATTTTTGCAATATAAACTTGTCTTTGAGCATCGTTTAAGTTAACAAGATTTACTAAAGAAGTTTGCATTGAAGCTTTAATGGTGTCTCATAAACTTGTTTTAACTGACTCTAGGTTTCTGATATTAGTAATTGTTGTAACAACATTTTTTCATTCATTAGTTACAGTAGTTTCTTCTCAGTTAACTGCGTCAATGAAACTGTTAAATAGTGCTTTTGTATCAATAACAGTTTGTTTATTTGCAGTAACTTTGTTTTCAAATTTTTCTCTTACTGCCATTAATTGAGGAATATCAGTTGCATTGTCAACATCTTGCAATAGTTCTGTTTTTTCATTGTCAAGTAAGTCTTGACTAGCATTAATTTCTGCTCTTAATTTATCTTTTTCAACACCTAATTCAAGTTCATCTCCATTTAAGTTATCTCTGGCAGTTTCTAGATCAGTTATTAATTTATCAACTTCATCTTTATTTTTATAATCTGTAAAATTTGATGCAGTGTAAGCATCATCATATGCTTTTCTTAAGCTAGGGTAAGCATATTTATAAACAGTTTCTTTAGTGATTGATGTATATTCTTTTCTTAGTCTATTTAACTCTTTCATTCTTTTTTCTAATCATAATGCTTCCTCATATAAAGCAACCATATTAGACATATTGGTTAAGTTTTCTTCAACTTTTTTATTAATAAAAGGAGGGCGTTTATTTAATAAAGTTTCGTTTTGTTTTGCATTTACATTTTTAAATTTATTAAAAGAGTTTTTTAAACTTAGATCAAATAAATCATATGTTGTTTTGATATTGTTGTAAATAATATCGTCATTTCAATATTCATCAACTTTTCAAGAATCAGGGTTTCCACCCATTTTAGTAAGAATTTCATTTCTTTCATCAGGTTTTAATCAAATTCCATTTTTGACTGCATCTACAAACTTTAATCTGATCATTTCATGACCATTTACTTCACTTTTCGCATCTAAAATATTATTTTGTATTTGTAAAAGTTCAGTAGTATCAACAGTAGTTAAATTTTTACCTTTTTCAATTGCTTCATTATATTTACCAGCTGTTTCAGCACTGGCATATAAAAAGTTCAATTTAGTTTTTAAGCCACTAGAGTCTTTAATTAATTTGTCAATATTTTCACAAGTTGCAAACGCAAGATAATATTCTTCTGATTCAGATGCTATAATGTCTAAATTCATTTGTCATTTTGATTGAATAACATCAAGATTATCATTATCAAAAAGATTAGATGATTTATCGGCAAGTATTTCTTTTTGCTTACTTGTTAATATTTTGTCATATTGAGGATGTCTGAAAATTCCACTAGATGCACTAGGTGGATTAACTGCAAAAGCTAATTTGAAAGAATTATTAATTTTATGCAATATTATATTAATTTCTTCTATTGTTTTAGCAGTCTTAATATCATTTAAAAGTGAGGATGACAAAGAACCATTTTGGTTTATAAAATATTGTGTTTTAGTTTTTACATAATTTTCAAGAAAGATTTTTGATGCATTTACATATTCTTGAGAATTTTCAATATTTTTTCTAGCTTGTGCTAATAGATCTTGGACAGCTTTGACTTTACTTTCAACATCATATACCCTATCAATCTGTGCATCAGTATAAACTTTCATATAAGCATCTTGTAAAGATTTGTTTGCAGCTTTTCAAGCATAACTTTCATTAAATGGCTTACTAGTACGATGATAGTTTGTATATAATTTCATTTCGTCTTTTAAATTTTTAAATGCTACATTTAATTTATTAAAAGTGTAAGGCAAATACATTAGCATCCTTAGTGGCCCATAAGGAGATAATAACGGTTCAAGAGAATAATTTGTGCCAGCGTCTTTATCTTCATTCATTCCAGCCATAGAGTTTCGAAACTTATCAAGAAACATTTGTTTGGTTGCCTTATTCATATAATAATACTCGCCACCAATATCAAGTTTCGCTTCCTGTAATACAATTCTTGAAGTATATCTATAAAAAAGTTGGAAAAACTTCTTTTTAAATTCAATGATATTGCTTAAGGTAACATATGTAGTATTTTTTACATAATTATAAAGTTCTGTGAATTCTAGGCCGTAGTTCATTGGATAAATCATGTATTCAGGATTATTTATAAATTCATTAAAAAGGGATTTCAATTCGTTAAAATCGTCTTGCACCGTTTTTTTGTAAAGATTATCTTTTGCTTTACTAATTGTTTTTTCGAGTTGAATTGAAGCTTCTATTGTGTCATTGTCAGATGTATCATATAAATACTGTGATGCAGTAATTAAATGACTATCAAATGCAGTTTGATTCTCATCTGTAGTTCCTATATACATATAAGTTTTCATGACATTAGCTCTATCTAGTCTATAGTAATCATTAATTTTTGTCATAGCATTATCTAATTCACGAAATTTCCTTGCGAAAGGAAGCAAGTCATTTTGTAAATGATTATTTAGCTTTACGTAAGTGCTTTCAGCTTTTTTGTCTAAATCATGAATTTCATTTATAGGTCATTTAATCTTAGGGGTGTTATATCTTTTTATTATTTGTTTTTTTTGTGACCCGCTTATATAAGAATCTGATGCCCTAAGCCTTTCAGCAACATAATAAGCTTCACCAGCTCCTTTATTTTCTGGGTTTAAAAGTGCTTGAATAGCAACAATAACAACTTGCCAACTAGTAGAATTTTCTTGAAAACGCGGGTCTTTTTGAGCTATATTTAAAAAACTTTTTTTTGTCACGCTAGGAAGTCATCAACAGTCATTTATAAGTTTAATGAATCTTTGTCTTTCTCGTTCGATTCAAGCAGGATCTGCTCTTGTCACATTCATAAGTTCATTTTTATTATTGTTTTGCTTATCAGTTTTTAAAGAAATACTTGTAAGTGGCAAGGCCGTTACAGGTAAAAGTGTTAATAAAACAAGTAATTTCTTAAATTTAGGTTTTGACATAAATTTTCCTTTTAAAAATTTGTATTGAATAAAAAAAAGGCCTATTAACTTAAACAAACGAAGTTGATCTAAACTGTCAAGTTATAAGATAAGTTAATAAGCCGTTTAATATATATTTATATATTAATCGTTTTTTCATTCAAACACATAATAAGCAACTTATTAAAAAAGTATTTAAAAATAAAAAGAATATTCATTATATTGCATTTAATATAACCTAAACTTCTTTTTTATTTTGCTTTTTTTTTTTTTTTAGTTTGAGAAAAAATAGAGCAAATTCAAAATTGAATTTATTGATCTTTAAAATGTATAAAAATAATCGGGTTTTTTATTGAAAATCATTGCTTTTTACTATTCAATATATTGAAGTGCTAAATTTCCGAATTTCTTCTTAAATTCATTACTTTTTTTGCTTTTAACTACGTTTTTTGAGCAACTTTTTAGCATTTTCTACATACTTCAATGTTATTTAACAAATATTGCAACAAATTTCGCCTTTTTTTCTTCTTTGTTAGACCTTAGATTTTATTTAAAAAATTTCAAAATATTAATAGAAAAAATGATGTAATAAGGAATTTTGAAAAACAGGAATAAATTCAACTAATGCTCAATTAAAGTTTTATATTATTTTGACTCTTATTTAATAAAAAGAGTATTAAAAAACTCATGTTTTTATATAAAAACAATGAGTTATTTAGTGAATGTATTTAAGAGTTAAATTTTTAAATTTGTTCTTAAATTGTTTGGTTTTTTGTTTTGGGATGATTATTAATTTGCTTTTGATTTTGAAGCTGCTACTAAAGCAGGGATAATGATTGCTAATATGCAAAGTAACATTACAACATTGACTGCCAGTGTTAATTTTGCATCAACTTTGTTAGCAGTTCAAGAATCTTTATCTTTATCTTGCGGCTTACTTGGTTTTGTAGGATCCTGAGGATTGCTTGGATCTTGAGGTTTGGTTGTTGCCTTACCATCCAATGCTTCTTTGCAAGTTTTTACGTTTTTAATTAAACTTTCAACTTGTGTTTTGTCTTTAGCATCAGTAAATGTTAAAGCATTGTAAGCATCATCAAATGCTTTTTGTTTTTCTTTAGTATCTTCAAGATATAAAGTTGATTTAGTTACATCTTTATATTCTGCCTTAATATCAACCAATGCTTTCATAGAGATGTTCAATGCTTTTGCATCATTGAAAGCTTGGTTAAGTTCTTGAGCAGGTTTTGAAACGATAATTAATGATTTATAATGATCTTTTTGAGCCTTATTTAAATAAGTTAGAGAATCAAGTGAGTTTGTTAAGATTAGAACAATTGCTGAATTAACTTCGTCTTCTACGCTTTCAACGCTGTCAACAGTTGCCTCATTTATTTTATCTAGTAAATTTTGTTTAATTGGATTAGTAATCTCTTCAATAGTGTTAACTTTTTCAGTTAATTCTTGCTTTTTGTTTTCAAGGTTTGCTTTGTTAGTTGAACTTAATTTATTCTTTTCAGCTCTTATCTTTTCAACATCAGCAAGGTTTTTAGCATCATCTGTTTTATTTGAAAGTGTTACTTTATTTGCAATTGTTAAATAAGGATCATTTTGAATTTCCATTTTTAGCACATCTTTAGCACTACCTAATCTAGAATCACCATTTAAGTTAGCTTTAGCATTTTCATAATTAGTGATTAAAGATTGAACTTGAGCCTTATCTTTGTTATCAACAAATGTTAAAGCATTTAACGCATTATCAAATTCAGTTTTCTTGTTTGTGTCACTATCAATATATCTTTGACTGGTTAAAAGAGTAGTTCCTTCAGCTTTTTTATCTTGTAAAGTTTGCATAATGTTAACTAAATTAATTACTGTAACATCATAAAGAGTAATGAATGTATCTATATCTAATTTAGAAGTTGCTTCATTTCTTAAAAAGTCTTTTTGTGCTTGGCTTAGATTTACAAAACTTTGAATTTTTAGTTTCAATCAATCTCTTAAAATATTTGTAACTTCAGTAAGAACACTTGGATAAGTTTCCAAAGTCATAGCATCAACTTTAGAAATTAAATGATTTTTTTCGCTAGGTTCTGTTCATTTAGTTGCATTAATTTTATCTTTTAAATTATTTTTAAGTTCTTGTAACTTTACTTTATGATAGTTAGCTATTTCTTGTCTAATAGGATCTAAATCAGAAACTTTAGTTGCAAGATTAACCTTCGCAATTAAAGATTGCTTTTGGTGAGATTCAAGATATAAATCTTCTTGAATTTCTTTAATTAATGCATCTTTAGCAGCTTGCAGGTTATTTATTTCACCGTCAAGTGCATTTTTAGTATTTTGTAAAGTTTGAAGCAACATATCAACTGTTGCTTTATCTTTTGCATCTGAAAAGTTTGAACTAACATACGCTTGATCATAGGCATCTTTTTTACTTTTAGTTGCATTAGTGTAATTTATTGTTTTAATTACATCAGCGTATTTTGATTTTTCATTATTTAATGCTTCCATTGACAAGTTCAGTAAATCGAGTTCAGGTTTTAAATTATTTAATAAATCAAATTTAGCAAAATTTTCATCAATTTTTAGTTCTTCAAAATTTAAAATCTTGCTTCTATATAAATCTTTTTGAGCTTTGTTTAAATTTGAAATTGAATTCAAATATTTTTCAAATTCAGCAACTGCTTTATTATATGCATCTTTAATTGAATTATTAATTTCAGCACGATTAGCGTCTTTTCAATTAGTATCTATAAATTGTTTAGTTTGAGTTCTTCATGTTTCTTCAGTATAAGTTACTTCATTAATTTTTTGTTTTAATGCATCTTTAAGTCTACTTGACAATTGAAGATTATTTCTTCCTCGTTGTAATGCTTCAATTCTTACTTCAATTGCATTGTTATCTAAAAATTTATTGTCATCAATTTGTGATTCTTTAAATGCATCATTATAATGAGCTTTTAAAGCGTGGGGAGAGCCTTTATATAAAGAAGTTTCAATTAAAAATAAATATAACTCTCTTTCTTCTTTTAAAGTCTTCATTAGCTCATTCATTTTCTTAGCTTCTATTTCATACGCTAGGATTGCATTAATATTTTTTACATATTCTCGGTAATGTGTTGCACCGCCTGTAACTTCTTTTTGAGACAGATAATAGTTTTTTTGAGCAGTGTTCAAATTTGCTGTATTAGAAATAAACTCTTTTCAAGCATCAACCATTGGTAAATAAACATCTCTACATAAAACTTCTGATGAATAATCTCAATCTTCATAATTGAAGTCTGCTTGTTTAATTGCATCAGCATTTTTATTATGCAGTTGTAAATTCTGAATAATTGCTTCTCTCTGATTTGAATTAAAAATTTTAAAAGCATTAACTTTGCTTATTAGCATATTGTAAAAGTTTTCTGTTCCATCAAGAGCCATACGAGCTTCTTTTATTTGCTTTAATTTTGGTTTTAATTCTGGTACAGGGATGTATCTACTTAATAGACCTTCTGTGAATATTTGATTTCATCAAAATTGATATTCATTTTTTTTATTTGAATTTGCATATTCATATGCCGCTGCACCACGATAAAATACTTCATCCATAAATTCTTTTTCATTAGTTAATTCAGATAAAAGAGCTATATGTTCTTTCATCTCATTGTCTAATACAAATAAGTCATCATAGTTTTTATATCAATTAGGATATTTTGCATTGTAAGGTAAAATTCTTTCATAATAATAAAAGCCCTTATCATCTCCACCTAAGTACAAACTATAATCTGTATTTTTTGTAATTTGTCTAAGTTCAGCTGTTAAAGTACTTTTCAATGATTTATAGATTCTTTCTCTAAGCGGAACAAAATCTACCGCATCAGCATTTTGCACTTTTGAGGATAAAGAATCTTTTTGCTTTTTTGTCAATCAATTAGCTCTTGCAATATAACCATATAACTTGTCTTTTTCTGCATCAAGTTCTGCAGGAGCCAATAATAATGCTTTAGTATGTATCATCTCTTCAACTGTTGTTTCAACAAATGAAAAATCATAATAACTTTTAGTTCCATTCTTGATGTTTGTTGCTTTAGTTCAAATTCAATCATATGCATCTTGTTGTTTTTGATTTGCGTTTACATAACTAGTGCTATTTTTTAAAGCAAAGAATTCGCTTTCTAATGATTTAAATTCCTTCATAATAAGATTAAGCTCTTTAAGCTCAGGCACAACAGTAAGAAGTAATTCATCATGCAAACTGTTAAGGTTGTCTCTAAAATGTTTTGAGTCTAGAAGGTTTGCATCATTTTTATAAGTAGTAACTAATGTTCCGGTGCTACTATTAGCAAAATGTTCTCTTTGCCCACCATTAAGATAGTTATTTTCCCCATCAAATAAAAGATTTTGGGTATTAACATTTTTTATGGCGTTAATTAAACTTCCAATGATGTCATTTTCTCACAAAGTCTTTTTAGCATATGGAGCATCTGGTTTGCTGCCGATTCATGACATGTTTGTTTCATTGTAACTTGGAATTTCATGATCAATTAATTGAGTTTTTCTTTCACTGCTAATTCATGGTGAAGTTTTAACAATATCTGTTAATACTTTTTTATCCAAACTTAGATTACCATTTAGCTTTTCATACTCTTTTTTAAGTTGCTCATCGATTATTTTTCTCACATTTGCTGGAGGTTGAAAAGCTTGAAAATCGGTTCCAAGAATAAAAAATCTTTGTTCTACCTTGCGTCATCCATCAGCTACTCTTTTATCTGAACCTATAAATAGATATTTTTTAGTTACTTTGTTTTTTCCTCCGTCAATTGTTTCATCATAATAGCTTCAAAACTCACGCATTACGTCTACAAGTTCTTGGGCTTCAGCTCACAAAGGATAGCGCTTATCAAAATATTCTTTGGTGCCGGGATCATTTTTATAATTGTCGTAATAAGAACTAACTTTATCTTTTTGTTTATCATACAAATAATTTTTAGTGTTTCTTGAATCATCATGACCTTGGCTTATTCTGTAGATAGCATAAATCATATCTTCGAATACAACTTTATAAAACCTATTGACATAATCTGGAGTCTTAGGATGACCTCAATTTTCCTTTAAAAATTTAAGTATTGATTCAATTTCCTTTTTTGATTCATCCCGTATAAATGTGCTCTTTTTATAATCATCAAATAATTCAGCAAGAGTTAAAGAAGCTCTAGTGCTTCTTGCTTCTAATTTCTTGTCAGCTAAAGAAATGCTTGTCAGCGGAATTGTGGTCACCGGTAAAAGTGATAATATTAAAAATAGTTTTTTTAATTTTGCCATATTTTTTTTCTCTTATATTCCTTTTTATTTAATAAATAAAAAGATACTATAAAAATTAAAAATTTAATAATATTAATATTATTATTGACGTCTTAAGTTGGAAATTTTACCTTTAATTCAATTTTTATAGCATTTTTTTTAATCCGTGTAAATTCAAACAATAATAAAAACATTGAATAACATTGAGTTATGTTGTTCAATATATTGAAGCTTTAAATTTCCGAATTTCTTCTTAAATTCAATAGTTTTTTTAACCAAATATTTTATTTTTCAATAAAAATAAACATAAAAATTGTTGTTCAATGTTTTGTTGAATGCTATTCAAACAAATTGAATAAATTTCAGTATAGTTTCAATGCCATTTTGTGTCTATTTTATCTTTATTTTTTTCTTTTAATTCATATATTTTGACTAAGAAATATGTTTAAAAAGATAAAACAAAAAAGTGAATAATTTCAATAAAAAAACACACATGCTTCTAAGCACATGTGTTCATTTTTTTAAAAGTTTTTCGTTATTTTTTACTTATTTTTCAACTAACGATTTGTGATTTTTTCTAAAATTTCATTATATTTATCTTGATTTATTATAACAGCTTGGCCATTCCCAAACCAACTGGCATTATTATTGACACGTGATTTAAATCATCTAGCACCTTTTTGTCCATACTTGAAATTAATAATTTAGCACCGATTTGCTGTACTTTCATTGCTAATTGATCCTTAACAAGATCTAGTCCAATTAATTTACTTGTAGTAAAAGGGTTTTTCTTATATTCAATCAAGCCTTTATTTTCAATGTAGTCTTCTTCACCTTCAATAAATATAATTCCATTATATAAGCTTTTATAAGCCATAATTAATCAGTATCTCTTTCAAAAATACAAATGGCTTCTTTTCTTGTCCCTCCAAGAAATCCAGGAACTTCGACACTAAATGCCGTAGCGACTCTTCAGCCTTGTTTTCCATATGCATTTAATGCTTGTTCCAATACAGTAGGGTCAAATTTACCGCTAAACTATTTGTCTTTTTGTGATAAACTTTGTATTCTTTCATTTTTATTTCCTCCATAAATATTAAAAATATTTATAAGAACATTTATTGCTTGATGTCTGAAAAAATGCTTTTTTTATTTTCAATTAAAACAATGCAACAAAATAGGTAAGTAAAATAAAAAGCATCCCACTAATTATCGTAAGATGCTAGGCACTTGGTATGGTGCGGATGAAGGGAATCGGACCCTCGTATTCAGATTGGCAACCTGATGTTCTACCATTGAACTACATCCGCATGGTGCGAGTGAAGGGAATCGAACCCTCGTATTCAGCTTGGAAGGCTGAAGTTCTACCATTAAACTACACTCGCTTTTAGCATTGTTTATTATACTAAAATTTTTACTTTCTTCTTAATTTTAATCTAAGTTTTTTAATAAATAATATAAATTGAAAAACTAAAAAAAGAAATAAAAAAAATGGCGATCGCGGCAGGAATCGAACCTGCGACAACAGGCTTAGAAGGCATGTGCTCTATCCCCTGAGCTACGCGACCGTGTAGCATTAATATTTTAGCACAATATTATGTGGAGCAAATAAATTTCATAATTTTTAAAATAATAAAAAAATGGCGATCGCAGCAGGAGTCGGACCTGCGACCCCAAACTTAGGAGGTTTGTGCTCTATCCACTGAGCTATGCGACCACTCATTAAATTTTACATCATTAAAAGTATTTATAATTTTATGGTTTTATTTTGAGTCAATATTTTTTTAAATTTCTTCATTAAATAAGTCATTTTTTAAGATTATTAAATCTTTGGTTTTATCGTAATCTTGAAGTCTATTTAAAGCGTTGATATAAATTTCTAAACTATCTTGCATTTCTTTAAAAGTATAGTGTTCATTTGGTCCGTGCATTAAATGCATTGATTTTGTAGCACCAAATGCGACACAACTATCAAACAATCTTGCATAAGTTCCGCCACCAATTGCAATTGGTTTTTCATCAACTTGTAAACACTCATTATAAGTTTGCATTAGTATATTTACAAGATTGCTATCTACATTTAAATACTTTGCAGGTTTATGACCAATTTGGATAATCTCAACCTTTTTATTAAATGAAGCAAAGTATTTGGTTAAATCAGCATAAACTGATGTCTTATCAAATGTAACAGGAACACGTAAATCAAAACTTAAAGTTACGTGTTTTCCAGTTGTTTTAATCTTGCCTAAATTTGCACTTAGTTTTCCAGAAAAATCTTCATATTCTGGAAAGATTTTTGGAAGCGAAAAATCATTATCTTGAAAGTTTTCATTAATAAATTTAACTAAAGAATGTCCTTTTCATTCAGGAAATGCTTCAGCAAAGGCTTTAAAGAATTTAATAATTACATTGTCTCCTTTTTCGGGAGTAGAACCATGCCCACCCTTACCTTTTACTTGAATAATTTGTTTATCTTCTGAAAGTTGTGAATCATTTACTAAAATTTCTCTTACTTTTTCAATTTCGCCAAAACTTGCATAAAGTGTGTCAGGAATTTGATTTACTACTTCTCCTGCTTTTACTACTAAATTATCAAGTCTTGGAAATTCTAAATCAACATGATAAACCAGTTTTTCTGCATATATTAAAGGTCATTCCCCATCCGGAGTATATGCAACGTAAGGAAGACCAAACTTATTTAAATACATTTTCATTGAATACATATTTGTTTCTTCGCTTAGTCCAAATACTAATCTAATTGAAACATCATCGCTTAATAAATCATTATCTTGTATATATTTCATAGCATAAAGTGAAATAATTGCAGGTCCTTTATCATCAAGTGTTCCTCTACCAAAGATTTTATCTTCTAAAATTAAAGGTTTAAAAGCTTCACTTGTTCATTGACTTTCATCACCGGCCGGAACTACGTCCAAATGAGCCATGATTGCAATTACTTTTTTACTATTACCAATTTGTGCAAATCCAAAATAACCTTCTGGATCTTTAAATGTTCTAAAATTAAAACTTTTTGCTAAGTTTAATGCAAAATCAAGTGCCATGTCAACTTCTTTAGAAAAAGGAGTAACACTATCTTTTTTAAATTTTGAAATTGAAGGAATTGCACAAATTCTTGCAATATTTTTTACCATCTCATTAAACTCATTTTCAGTTTGCTTATACTTAATTAACTCTCTCATTTCGCTCCTTTAAGTATTCTAATTATAAAGTTTGGAACGAAAAACTTGCAAAAATTAAAAAAACCTAGCACATACTAGGTTAATAGGTTTTAAAGTATTGTAATTCCTTTGTTGTGGAAAACATAATCTTTGTTTCCACCAAAAACAACATCAATTAATTCAGGATAATCCGTAAACGGATTTCTAATTTTTTGGTGTTTTGCAATTCCATTATTTCTTCCTACATCAAAAGCACTAACTTGATCAGCTTTTGCTCATCTTAAATAAGTTGGTAAATATTTTGAATTAATTAATCCTTTATCATCAAATACTCTTACTCCGGCACTTATATTTAATTTATAATCACGATAAGTTAAAGAAAAGTAAAGATAAGCTCTGGCGATATCACCTTTAAATTCAAAGATTGGTTCACATACTAAAGCATTATCTTCTTTAGAAGCACCAATTTTGGTTCCCATTGTTGAAACAAAGGTTGCTCTTTTCTTAATTTCACCGTAAGGAAAGTTTGAGTGTTTTCCATTAACAAGTCCATCTCCTGGTCAAACGTGGTGAGCATCGTTATACATTGGAACTGATTTAGGATCTTGGCCTGCTATTACTTTGCTAATATCAAATCATGATTTAGGAACCATATGTTCTCTTGCTAAGAATCCGCCTTCTACATTTCAATTATCATGTTTCATATCTCAATAAGTAAAAGGATCTTCACCATATGGATTTTCAGTATATATATCTATATAACTATCATCTTTTTCATAATATTTATCTAAAAAAGCTTCATGATAAGTATTATAAAGGGCTTGATAACCGTCATGATAAAGGGTAATGCCTTTTCTTGCTTCTTTTTGAAGTTCAATTAAAGCATTAATTAACTCATCGCCTTTTTTGCCTTCTAAACTCGCATAGTAATTGTCTGCTTGATATTTTAAAATATAAGGATCTCTTGGTTTTGTGCCAACTACAACTTCACCTAAAAGTTTAGTTTTTGCTTTTTCAAGCTTTTCTAACATCTTTTTGCATTCATCACCGTTTTTTGAAAGCTTAACTTTTTTACCTTCTTTTAAAAGCTTTTCATAGTCTTTAACGGCATATTTTGAAATTGCATTTCGTCCAATTTCTAAATCTTCTGCTAAAGGTTTAACATCAAACTCAGAAGTTCCACCTATTAGTTTTTGGACAGTATTTTCAATTAAAAAGAATCCAAGTTGTTGAATGTATTTATATGATTGTTTTTTATCACTTGGATTAGGGTTGGGTTTAGGTTGTTCTTCATTATGACATTTAGATGCCACAAAAGGAAGGGCAGTCAGTGTTAATGAAGAAAGCAACACTGATAATATTTTTTTCATTTCATTTCTCCGTATTAACAAGGTTAATACGCAAAAATTATATAACTTAAAAAAGTTATAAAATTAAATTTTCAAAATATGAAGAATAAAAAAATAAGCCTTATAAAAATGCTTACTTTTTGGTATATTTCTTTGATTTTTTTATAAAAGATTATGAAATTAAAAAGCTTTAATAAATTATTTTGTTTTAGCAAGAGCACGTGCTTTTCTTCTATCGTCTCTCGCTCTTTCTTTTGCTAATTTAATTTGTCTTTCTTCAGCTCTTTTTTTGTTTCTAGCTCTTACATCTTTTCTCATATTTTTTCCTTTTAGCTTTTTAAGTAATGTTAATTATATGGTAAATTTAAAAATTTATTTTAGTTTTCCTAGTAATTCATCTAAATCAATTAGTTCAGCTGCTTTTAATTTTTTATCAACTGATTCTTTAGTTGCCCTTTTATCTTCTTTGACATTCTTTTCTTTGAAAACTTCTCCAACGTCAAGAGCAGATTCATCGGTTAAAGTAAAGTCAGTGTCAACATGATCATCTTCTAATAAATCTGTGTCAGTTAAGTCAGTTTCTTCAAACATGTTTTCTTTTTTGATTTCAGGTTTTTTCGTTTCTAAACTTTTTTCAGCCACTTCAAATAAAGTGAAATCTTCATCATCTTCACTTTCATTTGCAACTATTTTTTCTTTGCTTTCTTCAATGTTTTGATTTTTAACAAAAAGGGCACTTTCTACAGTTAATGTTAAATCTTCATCAATGGCTTTTTCGAGTTTAGCTTGTCTTCTTGCTTTAACTTCTTCATTTTCATTATCATCAAGTTTATTAACTTTAACAGGTTGCACTAAACTACCAACGTTGTTAAAATCTTTAATTTTAGGTGCTGACATAATTACACCAGGTTTACATGATTCAACATTTTTTAAATTAAATTCAGTTGGTTCATTATTTTTGTTAGTGTAAATAAGTTGAAGTTTTGTTGTAATAACATCACTGGCAATAATGTCTGAACGAAGACGCTTTGCAGGGACAAATAAAATCTTTGGTCTATTTGTTCTTTTAACCGGCAAGATATTAGCAGCTTTCATTTTATTAATTTGACCTTTGTTTGTTAGTATTATTGCCTTTTGGCTTGAGTCTAAACAAACAAAAGATTGAATTACTGTATCTTCAGTTAATTTAGAGAATTTAACACCTCTAGCTGATAGTTTTGCAACTGGAATTGAAGAGGTTTCAAAATAGTAGTAAAGTCCTTTTGAAAGTAATACTAAAACTGATTTTTGATCATTTGTAACTTTAGCATCAACGAGTTCATCTTCTTTTTCATTTAATGGTAAACATGAACGTTTTCTTGATAAAACTTTGATATCAAATTCACTAAATTCAACACGTTTTGCAAGCCCTTTTTTTGTTATTAAAAGTAAGTTTGCATAGTTGTCAAAGTTTCTAATTTCAATTACTCTAATAATCTTTTCATTTACTGAAAGTGGAACATAACTTGAGACGTGTTCTCCTAAATCTTTTCAGCCATTTTCTTTGAAAACGTGAGAGTCTAAAACAAAGAAATTTCCATGATTTGTAAAGAATAAAATCTTTGATAAAGAGTTAATGAAATCATAGTGCAATATTCCATCATTTTCCTTGAGTTTAAAACTTGAAAAAAGGTTGGATATAAAGGTCTTTTTTGAAATTTTCTTGATGTATCCTTGTTTGGTTACAAAGATATAAAAATCTTCATTTTTTATTAGAGATTTAGTATCAATTGTGGTTGAAATTTGTTCATCACTAATAATGGATTTTCTTTCTCTTCCATATTCCTTTTTAATGTCTTTTAAAAGTTCAATTAAATACTTATTAAATTCAGCTGAATCTTCTAAAAGTAGTTTGCATCTTTTAATTAATTCTTCTAAATTTCTAGCTTCTTCTTGAAATTGAACTTGGTCCATTCTTGAAAGTTTATAAAGTCTAAGTTCAGCAATTGCTGTTGCTTGTAAATTAGTAAATCCAAATACTCTTTCCAAAGCTTCAATAACACCTTTTTTAGAATTATCACTTGCTTTAATAACCTTAATAACTTCATCACTAATTTCTGCAACTCTAATAAAACCTTCAACAATTTCAAGTCTAATTTTGTAACGTTCTAAATCGTAAAATATTCCTTTAGTATTAACATCTCGTAAATGCATTAAATAAGCAATTAAAGCAGATTGTAAATTCATGACTTTTGGTGCGTTTTCATCAATTGCAATCATGTTGTAATTGTAACTAACTCTAAGGTCAGTTTTGGTCATTAAATAAGTAACGATTGCTTCTGCATTTGCTTCATTTTCAAGTTCTAAATAAATACTAATTCCATCACGGTTTGATTGGTCTCTTACTTCTTTAATTCCACTAATTGTTTGCAGTGCAACAAGTGTGCCAATATCACCTACAAGTTTTGATTTAACAACCCCAAAAGGTATTTCAAAGAATTCAATTCCAATGATTTTTTTACTATTTTTTGGATCAAAAACATATCTGTATTGACTTGAAATGTAAATTTTTCCTTGCCCAGTTTCAAAGGCTTGCTTAATTCCTTTTAGGCCATTAATTATTCCACCGGTTGGAAAGTCAGGTCCTTTTACATATTCCATTAAATCTTCAATTGAAGCAGTTGGTTTTTTAATTAATTTAATTGTTGCATCAATAAGTTCATTTAAGTTATGAGGAGGAATTTCAGTTGCAAAACCAGCAGCAATTCCTTTTGCTCCATTTACTAAAAGGTTGGGAAATAGTGCCGGAAGGACGATTGGTTCATATTCTGAGTCATCAAAGTTTGGTGCTAAATCAACAACTTTTCTGTCTAAATCTTTTAGTAATAATTCACTAATTTTTTCAAGTCTTGATTCAGTATAACGCATTGCAGCAGCAGGGTCATCGTCAATTGATCCTTTATTTCCATGCATTTCAATTAAAGGATAGTTGCTCTTTCATTCTTGACACATTCTAACAAGTGCTTCATAAATAGAACTATCACCATGTGGGTGAAAACGGCCGATAACATCCCCAACAATTCTGGCTGATTTTTTAAAAGGAGAAGTATTTTTAAGATGTAAGTTTCACATTGAATAAAGTATTCTTCTTTGAACAGGTTTTAGTCCATCACGACTATCAGGAATTGCACGTTGTTGAATAATATATTTTGAATATCTTCCAAAACGTTCGCCCATGATGTCAACCATGCTTTTTTCAATAATATTTTCAATGTATTGATCTATTTTATGTTCTTTTGATTTATCCATGATTAACCTCTATTTTGCTCAATTTTAAAATCATCTTCTAATGAAAAGTCAACATGATCATTGATTCAACTTTTTCTGATATTAACATCATCACCCATAAGGGTGCTTACTGTTCTTTCAGCATTAATTGCATCATCAATATTAACTCTAATTATAGTTCTGGTTTTTGGATTCATTGTTGTTTCTCAAAGTTGATCCGCGTTCATTTCTCCAAGACCTTTGTAACGTTGAATTTCATAGTTTGAGTATTGATTAGTAAGTTGTTTTAATTCTTCTTCATCTCAAACGTAAATGTCTTTGCTTTTTGAAGATTTAATAGTAAGTTTATAAAGTGGAGGCATGGCAATATATACTCTTCCTTCTTCAATTAAATCCTTCATATAACGGAAGAAGAAAGTTAAAAGTAGACATTGAATGTGGGCACCATCAGTGTCAGCGTCAGTCATTATTATGATTTTTCCATATTGAGCATTTTTAATACTAAACATGTCGCCAATACCAGCACCTATTGTATTAATAATAGTTGCAATTTCTTCATTAGCAAGCACATCACTTAATTTTGCTTTTGCAGTGTTTATTACTTTTCCACGTAAAGGTAAAATAGCTTGAGTTACACGATCACGCCCCATTTTTGCAGATCCACCAGCAGAATCACCTTCGACTAAAAATAGTTCTTTTGCATTTACATCTTTACTTTGGGCTGGAGTTAACTTTCCAGATAGAATTTTTTTGGTTTCAAGTTTAGTTTTAGCTTTTCTTGTTTCATTTCTAGCATTTCTTGCTGCAACTCTTGCTTCATAAGCTCTTTTGATTTTGTTGATAATTTTATCTGCTTCAGCTTTATGTTCATTTAGATAGAAAGTTAATTTTTCGCTAAAAAAGAATTCAACAGCATCACGTGCTTCAGGAGTTCCAAGCTTATCTTTAGTTTGACCAACAAACTCTAAAATTGATTCAGGAATTTTTAAAGAAATAATTGCAATTATTCCTTCTCTAACATCATCTCCTTCAAAAGAACTTTTGCCTTTAATTAAATTATTTTTAATAGCATATTCATTAATTGTTTTAGTAAGTGCTGTTTTAAAAGCAGTTTCATGTGTTCCGCCATCACGGGTTTTAACATTATTTACGAAGCTAAAAATTGACTGACTGTATTCGTCAGTATAAACCATTGCAATGTCAATTTCAATATTTTTATTGCTTCCGCTTACATAAAAAATTTCACTTGAAAAGTGTCTTCCTTGACCAATGTATTTAACATATTCTTTAATACCTTCATTGGTTTGATATTCAGTACTTTCGCCAGTAATTTCTGACTTAAAAGTTATTTTTAAATTAGGAATCAAAAAACTTGATTCATGTAATTTTTCTTTAATAATTGAATCTGAAAATTTTGCTTTTTTAAATATTTCAAAATCGGGTCAAAATTGTACTTTTGTCCCTCTTTTAGTAGTGCTTCCCACTCTAGTAGTTTTTTGAATGATTTTGTTTTGTTTAAATTCAGTAATATACTCACTTCCTTCTCTAAAAACTGTCGCAATCAGTCTTGAAGAAAGGGCATTAACTACTGAAGATCCAACACCGTGAAGACCACCACTAGTTTTATAAACACCTTCATCAAATTTTCCTCCAGCATGAAGTTCAGTAAAAACTAGTTCAACTCCTGATTTACCAGATGAGTGTTTAGTAATTGGAATTCCCCGCCCGTTATCCTCAACAACAACAGAACCATCTTCTTTCATGATAACTTTGATAGTCGTCGCAAAGCCTGCAAGTGCCTCATCAAGAGAGTTATCAAGAATTTCTCAAACTAAGTGATGAAGTCCTTGAGCGTCAGTTGAACCAATGTACATTCCTGGTCTTTTTCTAACAGCATCAAGCCCCTTTAAAACCTTCAAATCACTAGCTTCATATTTATTAAATTTATTTGCCATAATTACATTAATTATAAACTATATAAAACAGTATAAAAAATAAAAGTTTTAAATTTTATTTTAAGTTTTTAATAGCAAATTTTAAGAAAAAAGTGAAGATTAATTAATTAAAAATTTATTGAATTGTTTTTTCCAAATTTACTCTTAAATTTAAATGTTTTTTGAAATTTTGGATAATAAAAAAGCTGGCTTTGTTTTCCAACTTTTTCTTTTTATTTATTTTCTTTGTTTTGTTCAAGTTTTTTAGCTAGTTCTTGTTCATAAGTTTCAAGATTTTTTTGGTGAAGTTTAAGGTTATCTTGTTTCTCTTGAATCTTATCTTTTGCTGCTTTTGAAATAAAGTTTTTGTTATTTAAAAGTTTCTCATTGAATGCTATTTCTTGCTTAGAAAATTCAATTAATTTATTAAGTGCTTCAATGTCTTTTTTCTTTTGTTTTTCATCTTGTTTGATTTTAATTTTGCCAAATGAAAGGTTAATTACAAAGTCATTATTTTCTTTAATTTCAAAGTTTGCAAGTTTTCTAATAATATTTAATTCTTCATAACTTAGACCAAAATCTGCAAAGAAATAAAGTGTTTCTGATTTAGAAATATTTTTGTCTTCTCTATATTTTCTTAAGGTTGTAATTAGTTCAATTAATTTTTGAACTTTAACAATTTTTGTATTTTCTTGAGGAAGAGAAAGTAAAGTTTTCTTAGCTTCAAGAAGTTCTTCGCCATACATATTTTCAAATAAATAATCAGTAATAAATGGCATAAATGGATGTAATAAAATTAGAATTTCTCTAAATAAAATATGAATTAAAAAGTTGTTATTTTTTAGTTTTAAAAACTCTAAATATCAGCCTGAAAAATCATTCATTATAAATGTTTGTATGCTTTTGAAAATCAAGGTAAATTCATAATTTTCCATTGATTTATCAATGCTTGATTTTAAGGTTAAAAACTTATCAATAATTCATAAATCAAACTCATCATTTAAGGATGAATCATAAGCTTTTGTTAAATCAACATTGATGCCTTTAATTAGCCTTGCGATATTCCAGAATTTGTTTAAGAATAATTTTGCAGTTTTAATTTTTTCTTCGCCATAATTTAAGTCTTGACCTGGTGATAAATTAAACACTAATGACATTCTTAAAACATCAGATCCATGTTGGTTAATGATATCAATTGGATCCACACCATTCCCAAGAGATTTAGACATTTTTCTGCCTTCATTATCTCGTACAAGCCCGTGAATATAAACTTTTTCAAATGGTTTATCTTCCATAAAATATAAACTTTGGAAATACATTCTTGCAACTCAGAAGAAGATAATATCAACTCCCGTAACTAAGAGCGATGTTGGGAAATATCTTTTGATCTTATTTAAGTTTTGAGGTCAACCTAAAAATACAAATGGAGCAAGTGCCGAACTAAATCAAGTATCAAGAACATCTTGGTCTTGAGTTCATTCTTCGCCAGGACTTTCAATTTGAACTTTTATTTCATCGTCTTTATATCATGCAGGAATTCTATGTCCTCACCATATTTGACGGCTAATTGTTCAATCTAAAACATTCTCCATTCATTTTGTTAAAACTTGGCCAAAACGTTCCGGCACAAATTTAACTGCTTCAGGTGAAGCGAAGTGTTTAAGAAGTTTTTTGGCTAAAACATTCATTCTGACAAATCATTGAGGTTGAACTAAGATTTCAATTGGATCTTTTGATCTTTCTGAGCAACCAACACTGGAAATAACTTCTTCTGTTTTTATTAAAAAACCTTCTTTTTTAAGTTTTTCTTCAATTTTTGCTCTTGCTTCAAAGCGATCTAAGCCTTGAAATTCCATAGCATTTTGATTTAACTTACCTTTTTTGTTAATACATTCAATAATTTGCAAATGATTATGCTTAATAATTTCAAAGTCATCCATAGCATGAGCTGAAACTTTCATAAGTCCAGTTCCAAATTTCATATCAATTAAATCTGAAGTAATAACTGGAATTACTTTTTTGGTTAAAGGATGAACAATCTTTTTATTTAATAAAGTTTTAGTTCTTGGATCTTCAGGATGTATTGCAATTGCAACATCTGAAAACATAGTTTCAATTCTTGTGGTGGCAATTTCAAGAAAACTTTTGCTTCCTTGAATTGGATATTTAATGTAATACATTTTTTGTTTAGTTTCTTTTGCTTCAACTTCAATATTTGAAAGTGCTGTTTCAAACTTGCAATCTCAATTTATTGGTTTTGTATCACGATAAATTAATCCATCATTATATAAATCAATGAATACCTTTAAGACAGCTTCGTTAGCATCTTTATCCAAAGTAAAGCGTTCACTTTCAAAGTCAAGTGCTAAACCTAACTTATTTCATTGTTTAGTAATATTGTCTGAAAATTCATCTTTTCATTTTCAGACTTCTTTAATAAATGCTTCTCTGCCAAGATCATATTTTGTTAGGCCTTTCTCTTTTAGCTTCTTCTCAACAACGGCTTGAGTAGCAATACCGGCATGATCTTTTCCGGCAACTCACATAACATCATAGCCTTGAAGTTTTTTATATCTAATTATGGTGTCAGGAATATATGTATCAAGTGCATGTCCTATGTGAAGTTTTCCGGTAACGTTTGGAGGAGGCAAGATGACTGTGAATGGTTTTTTATTAATATCGTGGGTCATGAAAAATTTTGCTTTAATTCATTTTTCATTTCTTCCTTTTTCAACTAGTTTGTGATTGAATTGTTTATCCATTTCATCATCTCCTTTTTCAAATTCAAGTCCTTCTAAACTAAAGATTGTAGTTTCTTCAAATGTTTCTTTGTTTTTAATTTGGGTAGTTTTGCTTGTTAATAAATTATCGGTCGTAACGATAAAAATTTTCTTAAGTTTTTCGTTTTTTAGGTTTCCTTCATTTACTCACTTATTAAGTTCAGAATAAGTTGATCAAATAAAGTGATTTTCGTCAATTTGATAACAGTTGATATTTTCAAAATTATCATTATGTGAAATATATTCATTGTAAAGTTTAATAGTTTGTTCATCATGATGTTGAAGTTCTTTTTTAACCAAGGGGTTGATTGGATTTTTGATAATTTGTTGAGTTGATCCTTCTTCAATAACCTTTGAATTATTTACTATGTATAGTTGAGTCGTTACTTTTTCAGCAACTTTATAATCACTTAAAAAGTAAATTCCAATAATATGATTTTCAAGAACATATTTATTTAGTTTACTTAAAATTTCAAGTTGTTTTTCTTGAGTTAAAATATTGATTTCATTTCCAACAATTATAAGACTTGGTTTGCTAATTAAAATCTTCTCAATTTCAATATTAATTCTTTCATTTAAAGTAAGGTCTGAAATTTTGAATTTCAACTTGTCTAAAGATATATTTGCCCTTTTTAAGATTGTATAAAATAGTGATTTTGAAATAAATTTTTGCAGCATTGATTCACTTACAATTTTGCCATTGGTAAATAGTTGTGTGAAGTTCAAAAAATCATTGAATTGTTCTCTTATTGTTGGTATTATTTTTCTTATTTTTTCGCTTGTTGCTTTTACTCTTTTTTCACTATTATCATCTACGCTTTTGCTATATGATTGAATAATATTAGAAAGTGTTTTTAGAAAGTTTGCAATAATAGAAAATTTGTTTTTGTTTTTATTTACAAGCTTATCAAAGTTATAACGGATCTGAAGAGTTTTATGTTCAAGTCTTTTACCAACTGAACGTAAATTTCATTCATATTCATGCTTAGCGTTTAAATAAATTTCTTCAGCAATTTTTACTTTTTCAAGAGTGATTAAACCTTGTTCGCCTTGAAATGCTTGAACTTCTTGATTATAAATTTCTTCAATCTTGTTTCAATAATCTTCTTTATTTTGATTAATGATTCCTTCATATTGACTAACTTTTAAACTAAAGTTGTGTTTTACAACATAATCAATTTCTTTGGCAATTTTTCTTCAATTTTGTTGCGTTGAAATTAAGTTAATTTCATTTGAAATTGTGTTTTTTAAGAGGTTTATGTCGGATAAAAAGTTAGTAAAATTCTTTCTAGTAAATCAAGATAAATTGACTAAGTTTTTGTTAATAAAATTTCGTATTTTTTTAGATAAAATGTAGTTTTTGTAATTAAAAATAAATGATGTTGGATTGTCTGTACTTTTAAATTTTATTTTGCTTATATTTGATCTTAAAACTAAATCTTCGCATGTTTTCTTTAATAATTTTAAAACGTGTTTGTGTTCATATCAAACTTCGTTTTTTATCTTATTAATTTGATCAGCTTTAGTTTGTTTTATGATCTTTTTCAAATCATAAGATTTGTAGAATTTGTTTTTTAAACTTTCATAATTATTTCTAGCTTCAATATAATCTTTTTGATTTAGAAATGATTTACTTTGATCATAACTATTATTAATAGCATATGCAAGTTCCATAAGTTCATATTCATAATTTTGAAAGTTTAAAAGAACATTTTTGAATTGAGATAAGATTGTTTTTAAATCTTCTTCGATAAAACTTAAGTGAAAGAAAGAGTCTTTAGTTTTTTCATGAATTTTACGAATAGTGCTACTTATTTTATTGAGACTTGTTTCATTTTTGAGTTCAAGTTCATATGAGTATTTGGCACAATTATTTTCAAGTAAAATGCGATAATCTTCAAATGATTTTTCTCAACTCGTAAGAAATGATTGAACACCAATTTGAAGAACGTTATTTTGTTTAAAGTAATTTAAAAGTTTTTGAAATAAAGTATCTTCATTGTTATTAATGAATTCATGGTCAAAACCAAAACTTAACCCTTTTGAATAAAAGGGTGTGTCTTTACATAAATAGTAATGATTGTCAATTTTGCATTCAATAAAACCTAAATAGGTGCTGTAAGGTAAAGAGTTGTTTGTTAAAAGATTGTAAATTAAGTTTTTAGTTTCACTATCTTTACCCAAAAAACCTACTATGCTGTTTTGATTAGCTAAAAAAGAAAGGTTATTGATTGCAATTTTAGGATTTTGTTTTTCATAAACAATCTTTGAGAGATTAGTAACTCTCAAAGAATTCATTATTTTCTTAGCCACTAAAATCTATCTCCTTCCCTTGATTTAACTAAAGGTGCTACTATTTTGTAAGTTGCTAAAATAATGGCAAGGTTTCAGAATATCTTAATTGGATTAGTAATTGCTTGCCCAGTTAAGTTAACAAAAAAGTCAGTTTTTAAAGTTTCAGTATCAGCTCAAGCTAGTAAAAATACATTAATAAATTCAAGTATTGCACAAAAACTGACTATTGCCATTATTTCTAAAAATAGTTGAAATCTTTTTCTGACAAAAACACGATAAAAAATTAATGCAACGCTCATTGCAAGAAGACCTGAAATAACCAAGAATAAATAAAAGTCTTTATTTTTAATAAAACGGTTGTGTTCGAAAATTGTTGGATCTAATTTTGAAAAAATTACTAAAGTTAAAGTTATTTGAAGTGCTAAAAGAGCAAGAGTTGATATAAAACTAAAATTAATCATTGCCTTTGGTTTAGTTGTAGCTTCTAAAGCAATAACTTTAACTTGAAATTTAGCAATTTGTTCACTAAAATATTGAATATCTTCATAATTTTGCTTAGTTAAAGCATCGTCATATTGACGTTTGTAATAAGAAACTATTTGATTAAACTTGAAAAGACGATATTTCTTTGAAAATAAAAGTTCGTTCAAGTTAAAGTAGTAGTAAGCACAAAGGCCAGGAATAAAACCTGAAATTGAAATTACGATTGTATATAAATAATGGTAGTAAGTTGGAACCAAAGCAAAGGATATTAAATCGGCTAAAACACCAGTAATAATTCCAACCAATGGTCCAAAAAGAAATCCAGTGATTTTAACAGGGAGCCCAATAAAGCTGAACTTAAAAGAAGGAAGTGCTGAGATTGGAATGATTCTAACAGAAACAATGAAAAATACAACGCTAATTGCAATTAAAACTGAAACAAAAGCAATTCTTTTTGAGTTTCATTTTCGCGTTGTTAAGCCTGTTTGAATTCTTGCTCAACGAAGATAATGTCTTAAGCCGCCAGGCAATTTTTCTTCTCGCATTTTCTTTCCTTTCTTTTTATTGAATAAGCACCTTTTTTCTTACAAAAATTGGTTCATTAATGAAGCTTTTATAAAAGCTTGCATTAACAATCAAACCAGCGTAAATAAAGTATGACATATAACTTAATAGTAATAATAAATACATAAATGTTGCAACTGGTCCAAACTTATTATAGTTAATTATTGAAGTAAGTGAACCAAAGATAAGCACAAAAAATGCTGTTGGAATAGCAGAAATTAAAGCTCCTGGGTGAATATATTGAAATTTAAGTTTAAAGTTTGGTGAAAATCTGAAGAAAAACAAGAAGCCTAAATAAGTTCCAATTGGCAAAAAGATAACTAATGAGAAATAATAAACAAGTCAAAATTCAACTGTTAAATTTAAGTCCTTGGCATTGGTAATTTTAGTTAAATCAGCAGGGAAAACACCATAATTTGCTTTTTCAATTAAAAAAGTCATAAGTCCAGTTGCTGCCATAAAAAGAAGTGTCAAAATTAAGGTAACAATTAGACTAAGCAAAATTCCTTTAAGTCTATTTTTGAAAAATGAGTTTCCACCTTTATAATCATAAAGTGCGTTGATTGAACCAATCATTTTACTATAACCGCCACTAGTTAATCAGATAACTGATACGAAAAAAAGAACTAAAACAGCAGCTTGAGCAGGATCTTTTCAAAGAAGTCCCATATTAGGAATAGTGCTTTCAATTCCAGGAATTATTTTCCCTAAAATAATAAATCTAACCACTATGTCATATTTGGGTGAAATTGCTCCTAAAACACTAATTACAATACAGACAATCGGAATAAAAGATAAGAAAAGATAAAGAGCATAGCCTGGAGGAATAAACTTAAATTCATTAGAGTTAAGCCTATCATAAGCAATTGAAACAACGTCCTTTGATTGTTCCTTGTTTTGTTTTACAAAACGAGGAATTGCAATTCAAAGAATGCCATAAATAATCGCCTTGATTATTTTTTCAAAGACGGAACTTTTTTTCTTAACTCTAATTAACTGATCGTTGTCTTCTCAGTTAGGCTTATTCTTGCTCATTTATTTTTTTAACCTTTCTTTTGCCAAAGTCTCAATTTCTTTAACATTAGCTTTTCCCATTGTTTTCTTCATAGCTTGACCTAAAATAAATTTTAAAGTTTTATCAAAATTTTTGTCAGCTTCTTGTTCAATAGTTGCATTTTCTTTAAAAATTGAATCCACTATTTCTTTTGAAGAAAAAACTTTAACTTCAACAAATAAATTATTTTCTTTGATTAATTTATCAATTGATTTTTCACTATTTTTTTGTTTTAAATCAATAATTTTTTGAACATTTTGTTTGTTTATTTTGCTATCTTGTACATAAGATATAAGAATGGCAAATTCATCTTCTTTTATTTTCAAATCTTGAATTGAGAGTTTGTTTTCATTTAAGTAAGCAACTAAATCTGAGAAGAAAAGATTTGCTGATTTTTTGAAGTCTTTATATGGGATTTTATCTAAATAAGTTGCATACTCTAAGTTATTTAAAAGTTGTGAAATTTGAACATTATTTAGATTATTTTTAACATATCTTTGCTCCCTTTCAAAAGGAAGTTCTTCAATTTCAACACTTTTAATTAATTCATCTGTAAGTTCAATGTAAGGTAGGTTTGGATCTGGGAAATATTTATAATCAATTGCATCAGATTTTAATCTCATAACACTTGTTTGTAACTTGTCTTCATCAAACCTTTTAGTGCATTGAATTACAGGCTCATTTTTTTCATATTTTTCAATTTGCAAGTTAGCTTCATAATCAATAGCTTTGGCAATATTTGCAAGCGAATTTAAGTTCTTAATTTCGCATCTAGTTCTTAGCTCTTTTTCGCCTATTTTTTTAACTGAAATATTAACGTCAGTTCTTAAGCTTCCTTCATTAAGTTTGGCATCTGAAATATTTAAGGCTAAAGCAGTTTGTCTAATCGCATCAACGTAGGCACATGCTTCTTTTCCGCTTGTTATAACTGGGCGTGAAACTATTTCAATTAAAGGCACACCTGAACGGTTGTAATTAAGATAAGTTAACTTATTATCGTGAATAGATTTTGCAGTATCTTCTTCCATGTGAATTCTTTCAATTGCAATTTCTTTTCAATTATTATCAACTTTAATTTTTATTGTCCCATCAGTCCCAATTGGATTAAATTGTTGAGTAATTTGATAGCCTTTTGTAAGATCAGGATAGAAGTAATTTTTTCTATCGAAACGAACAATTTTATTGATTTCCATTTTTAAAGCTTTTGCAAGTTTTATTGCCTTAATGATTGCATTTTTATTAACTAAAGGCAAAGTTCCAGGATATGCTAAATCAATAAAAGAAACATTAGTATTTTCTTTATCGCCAAATGAATTTAAAGCAGGT
Organism: Metamycoplasma subdolum; assembly: GCF_033546815.1. NCBI lineage: Bacteria > Bacillati > Mycoplasmatota > Mycoplasmoidales > Metamycoplasmataceae > Metamycoplasma > Metamycoplasma subdolum. Next base: position 188,355 of record NZ_CP137846.1, on the reverse strand, counting down.
GAAAACATTTTAGTTTTGGTATTAAGTTCAAGGTGAATTTCTATGCCAATCACCATTTCTCAGCCATTTTTAATCATGTTTGCCTCCTAAAATTTCTTCTATATATAAGGCAAAATTTAAAAGTTTCTGATCTTCATAAATCTTCCCATCACAAGCAATATTGAAAGGAAGTTTTTCTTCATTTTCGCCAAGCTTAAAAGTGATGGAAGGATTTCCAGTTAAGTTTGAATTTGTTAAAATAAAATCCATGTAACTTGGTTTGTATTCTTTGCCAATTAATGGTGCAACGTCATTAGAAGCAGGGTAAATAAAAAGGTCATATTTTGTATGAATTTCTGTAAAGTAATTTGCTAAATAACGGCGCATTTTTTTTGCTTTTAAAAAGTATTTTATTTGGTTATTATGTTCTAAAAAATAACTTCCTAAAATAAGTCTAGATTGAACCATTTTTCCAAGTTTTTCACTTCTTGTTTTAATAAAAGTTTGGCTTCAATCTTTATCTTCTTTTTGCACGCCAAATTTAAGTCCATCAAGGTTTGCTAAATTAGAGCTCGCTTCAGAAAAAGCGATAACCTTATAAAGTACATCAATAGAATTTAAAAGGGTTTCATCAGGCTTAATTTTAGCAAGTTTAATACCTTCTTTTTCAAGTTTTTTTATTAAATTTTCATATGCTTTTTTTACTGATTTTTCAAGTAAATCAAAGCAATCTAAATAAGCAATAGTTTTAGGTTTAACTGACTTAATTTTTTTTGCCGAAAATTCAACTTTTACAGATGAAAGATCATGCTCTAAATCTTGCTTAAAAAGAACTGAAGAAAGTAAGGCAGCATCATAAATATTATGAGTAAAATAAGCTACTGTATCTAATGAAGTTGCAAAGGCAAAAAGCCCAAATCTGCTAATCGCTCCATAGCTTGGTTTAAAGCCTACTTTTCCAATATTTGATGCAGGTTTTCTAACTGAATCTCCAGTATCAGATCCAATTGCAAAAGTTATTTCATCTGAAAAAGTTGCTGCAGCTCCTGAAGAAGAACCACCTACTAAATGTTTGTCATTTTTTGGATGTTTTATTAGTCCAAATGCTGAATATTCGCCACTTCCGCCAAGACCAAATTCATCAAGGTTAGTTTTAGCAATTAAGGTTGCTCCTGCGTTGTCTAAAAGTGTTCTAATAGTTGCATCATAATGAGGTTGAAAATTTTCTAAAATGAGAGATGAAGCACGTGAAATTGCATCTTTGGTTGCATAGTTATCTTTTAAAGTATAGATTGAACCTTTTAAGCTTCCTTGATCTTTAAGTTTTGCATCTTTGTAAACATAAGAAATGGCGTGATTTTTATCTTCTAGAAGATTTTTTAAAGCTTTTTTTAAATCTGTTTTATTATGCTTCATTGATTACCTTCTTTATTAAAACAAAATCGTCATTATGTTTTGATGTATTTGCTAAAAGATCTTCTTTTTTGATTAAAAATTCTTTGTTCTCAACATCATCTCTTAATAAATCAAAGCTTAATTTTTTTTCTGAAATATGGCTCATTGGCTTAACATTATCAAGATTAATTTCATCAAGTTTTTTTAATTCTTTGTCAATTGAACTTAGAAGTTTTTTTGCCATTTTGATAATTTCATCGCTTGGTTCAAAAAGCAAATCATTAGCTAATTTCTTAAATTTTTCATCGTTCATTTTAACCTCTTTTATCATTTAGTTGGTGCAATAAAAGTTTGTTCGTTATATTCTTTAAATTTTTCACTTAATGAATGAAATGTAATTGAATAGGAATGTAAAAACATTCTTTTTGCAAATTTTCCGCCATATTTTAAATCACCTAAAATTGGACAATTTAAATGTTGTAAAGTTGCTCTAATTTGATGTTTTTTTCCAGTCAATATTTGAGCAAATTTTTTATTATTTTCTTGTCAAAAAATTGTTCTTGCTTTTACACCAAAAGTTTTATCAACTACCATTTTTTCATTATCAATATCTTTTTTAAGATGAACTGTAATATCTAATTTTTTCTCATTAAAATCACTTACAAATTGATAAACTTTGTCAAAAAACTTTGTTTTTGCATCAAATTCTACTAATGTTTCATAGTTCTTAGCATATACAACTAAACCTGAAGTTTTTTTATCAATTCTTCCAATTGAAGCTGGGATGAATGAACTAGTTTTTTTGTAATTTAAGTATTTTAAAACTTGATAATCAAGGCAATTTTCTTCGCTATGCATTGCAATGTTTATTGGTTTATCAATAATTAAAATATTTTTATCTTCGTAAATTAGCTTAAATGAAATTTCTGCTTTAGGCAAGACAAATTCTTTGTTTGCTTCAGTAATTCCATAAACTAAAATTTCATCGTTTTCTTGAATTTTGTATTGTTTATCATTTGTTTTTAAGCCATTGATTTTAACATCTTTTTGTCTAAAAATTCTTTCAATTCTTGAAACTGGAACATTATCCAAGATTTTTACTAAAAATTTAAAAAGTGTTCTGCCAATATCGTTAGTTTTGGCTTTAATTTTAATCATTATCGCCCGCTTCAGCGATTAATATACCATCATTGTTAGTATCTTGTCTTTGTGAATCAAATAAGTTAAATTCTTTATCAATAAGTTCGCCTTCTTCTTCCTCATTTGAGTATTGATTAAACTCAGGAAATGGGGGAAGTTCAGCTAAAGTTTTGATTTTAAAATAGTCATAAAACTTATTAGTAATTCCATATAAAATTGGATTTCCAGGTGTAGGTGAAACTCCAACTTCTTCAATAATTCCTTTTGCTAGTAAATTAGCAACAATTGAGTTAGAATCAACACCACGGATGTTACTTATCATTGAACGAGTAACCGGTTGTTTATAAGCAACTATTCCCAAAACTTCCATTGATGCCATTGATAAACTTTGTCTTCTAGTTGCTGTTACTAAATCTTGAATATAAGGTTTCACACTTTCAACAGTTAAAAATTTAAAGTTATCATTGAATTCATGAACTTTGATTCCACGATCTAGTTTATTAAATTCAGCCATAAAATCCTTTAATACTCTTCTTGCTTCTGCTACAGTTTGTAATTTAAAAACATTTTTTACTTGTTCAGAGCTTAGTCCTTCTGAACCTTGAAAAAATATTAAAGCTTCAATAATTTTATTCTTCATACATTTCTCCTTTTCTGAAATAAATTAGTCCTTCATCTTCATCTTGCCTCATTATAACAATTTGTTGTCTAGCAAGATCTAAAATTGCTAGTAATGTTATTACAAAGTGGCCTGTTGATGGAACATTGAAAACTTCTTGAAATTCAAGTTCATCTCTCCCTTTAAAAAGTTGAATAATTCTTTGTTTTTGCTCTTCTGGCGAAATAGCAATAGTAGTAATAGTAACGTTACGAATTAATTCAGCATAAACTCTTTCAAACATTTTTCTAATTGCAACAACTAGCCTTGAACTATTTGCATGTCCTTCAAGCACCGTTGCATCAATTGGACGTTCAAATTCAGCAGTTTCTTCTGGATCTTTAGTATAAAAGTTTTGTCTAATTTCTTCTTGTTTTTTAAGCACTTGACTAATTTCTTTGAATTTTTGATATTCAGCAATTTGTTCAAGTAATCTTTTCTTTTCTTTCTTTACTTCTTCTTCAACTTCAGGATCGGCAAGTAACATTCTTGCTTTAAGTTGAAGCAAAGTTGCACCCATGACTAAATATTCACTAGCCATGTCAAATTCATAAGGTTCAATGTTTTTAATGATTTCTAGATATTGACTTGCAAGTTCGGCAAGGTCAACATCAAAAATGCTAACATTTTTTTCTTTAATTAACGTTACTAGTAAATCAAGAGGTCCGTTGAAATTGGCAAGGTGAAAAGTATGCTTTTCGCCGGCATTTTTTACATTTTCTTTTTCTTTATCTTCACTTATTGAAATTTCTCTAACGGTTGGTTTTTTTAATTCTTCAGGCATAATCTAATCTCTTTTTGAATAAGTATTTTTTTGTGTTTCTGGTGAAGTTATTACTTGTTCTTTATAGTCTTTCTCAACTATTTTTTGTACATAGTCGGCATAAACTTTAGTTTCAACAGTTTGAAATTGTGCTGGTTTTAACATTGGATGGAATATTACTTCAACTTCAAGCATAGCGTCACGATTTTTATCCATCGCATTTACTGCATTATTTATAGTAACAGGGACTACTGGTAAAAAGTTTGCTTGAGCAATTTTGAATGCTCCTAATTGAAAAGTTCCAATTTTTCCATCGCGAGTTCTTGTACCTTCAGCAAAAACAATTCCACAAGTTTTATTTTCTTTAACAATTTTCCCAAACTCAATTAAGGTTTTAACGGCTTCACGAGGATTTGCTGTGTCAATGAAAACTGTTTCAATATATTCAGCAATTAGTTTAATGCCTTTCTTTTTAGCAACTTCATTTTTTGCTAAAAAATTGAAGTTTTTTGATGTTTTTTCACCATCGCCGCGATTTGAAAGAGCATAAGCCATAATGATTGGGTCTAAATATGTTGAATGGTTTGGAATTATAAGGCATGCACTATCAGGCACATTTTCAAAACCTTTAACATTTAATTTAATTCCATAAGCATTTAGAGCTTTCTTTGCTTGTTTTTGGAAATAGTTTGTTTTTTCAATTCTTGAATAAAAATCAGGCATTCTTTTTGCTCTTCTAGCTTTTGCTTTTAAGCCACAATAGGCACTTAAAAGTGCTCCAGAATGTCAAAACAAACGTGTTTTTAATTTCATAATTTCTCCTTATTTTTTTGCAATTGCAATAATGTAGTCATCTTCTTTACTAGTAGAAATTTCAAAATCTAGAAATATATATCTTCCTTCTTCATCTTTTTTAAGAAAAACTTTACTAAAATCTTTGAATTGATTGTCAGCTTTAAAAATTGCTTCTTTGATTGCTCAACGAGTTGCTAAAAATTTTGCTTTATCATTAGTTTTTTCAAACTCTTTAAATTCATCTTTGTGCAAAATTTTTTTAATCACATTTAAACTTAGATTTTCAAATCTTTTGATATTCGTTAAGTCTATTCCGATCATGTTTTTCTCTTTTAAATTACTATCTTTTTATTTTACTAAAATTATAAAGATTAAATAATAAAAGTAAGTTAATATTACTAAATTATTAAAAGTATATTTTTAAAGAAAAGGTTGTATTTTTTATTAAAAAAAATAGGTAAAAAACTAAGATATAAAAACTAGCAAAAAATTTTGCTAGTTCAGGTTAGTTTTAAATAATTGGATCAAAAGGATCGAGTTCAATAACAGGTTTATTGAATGCATCTAAAACTTCTTTTGGTAAGTATTTTTTATCAACAATTGCTTGGTAATTATATTCATCAAATCATTCATCTGACATTGAAAAAATACCTTTTTTGCCAACTTCTTCACCTCATGAGTTTTCAACTTTTCAATTTAAAGCTTTACCATCTTTATCAAGGTTAACTCCGACCATATTCATTGCATGACTTATTAAACTTGCACGCATTTCAAAACGATCTTTTTTACAAAATTCTGGAGTTTTTGTTAAGGTTAAATCATAGTTATAAAGACTTGGATCTAAAATGCCTAATTTTGTATGTGAAAATGTAGAAACATCGCATCCAAATCAGCAAGCATTTCCATCTTTTATTGAGTTAATCAAAGCTTGCTTCATATCTTGTAAACTAATGTTGATTGCATTAACTCCATCATCTTCATAAACATTTTTAATGTATTGTGAGTGAAGTAATCTATTTTTTGGAAATTTATCACGCGGATCAGCGATTAAATCAACTTTATTTTTCAAAGTTTCGCCAACATATTTTTTATAAAATTCAACTGGACTCATTTCATCTAAGCGATGGAATTTTTTATCTTTGTCATAGTATTCTAAAGTGAATGTTTTTGGTGGGTGGCCAAGTGATTTAACTAAAATATTGTAAGCATCTTCTAAAGCTTCTTTTTTGATTTCATCAAGATCTAAATTATCTTTGAAAGCCTTTTCCATTTTTTTAGCATAAGCTTTCATTCTTCAATCAAGTTGAGTCAATAAATCATGGTTCTTTTCTGATTCAAAAGTTTCAATCATAAATTCTTTGGGGCAAACACCATATTTTTCAATAATTGCTACGAAGAATTCTCAATATCCGCCATCAGGGACAGAGACATCATTGTAAAGTCTAAAAAGTCTGTCATCTGGTAAAATCTTTTTATTTTCTTGTAAATGTTTATCAATAAAGTTTAAATAAACATTAGCCTTTTCTAGAAGATCATAAAAGTTAATGTAGTTTTGTGAAATTTCAAAACTTTCTAAATTTAGTTCTTCAATTATCTTTGAACGGCAAACATTTAATGCAGCAAAAATTCAACAACGACCTGAAAATTTTTGGTCAGTTATCGATCCAATTTTTGTTTCATTTGAGAAATTAAAAGTATGTTTTTTAACTGCTTCATTATTGATTGAAGCCATTCTAATTCCGTTTTTAATAATAGCGTTTTCTACTACTAAATTTTTTGTATCTTTTAAGTATTTTTGTTCAAATTTTTTGATTAATTTTTCATCAATTTTATTCATTTTTTTCTCCTTTTTTTATATATTTATTTTTTTAATAATTCATTGCTTTTTCATATTCATCAAGTGCTCCATAAAATAGAAAACTTTCATCTGGTTTTATTTCTAAAATTACGTTTGCACATTCTTTAATAAATGCTCTATTATATGTTGTAAAAATGCATGAACTTTTGTAAAGTTTTATTGCTTCAATGAATGAATCGATTGCTTCACTATCAAGGTGATCTAATGGTTGGTTAAAACTCAAAAAATTACTTTCTTCAAGCATAATTTTAGAAAACATAAGCCTTACTTTTTCACCACCACTTGTCACATTAACTTTCTTAAATACGGTATCATTTGAAAAAAGCATTCTTCCTAAAAATGATCTCATTCTTGAATCTGAATTATCTTTAGTTTCTTGTGTTGAATTATTCAATGGTCATTTGCTAATTCACTCTAAAATTGTCTCATTATTTTGAAAGAATTTTAGATTATTATTTGGAAAGTAATTAGGCTTAATTGTTATTCCTCAAGTTACTTGTCCAGTAGTAGGTTTTACCTCGCCATTAATAATTTCTAAAAGTTTGGTTTTTGCAATATCATCTTCACCAATCACAACCATTTTGTCATGTTGTTTTAAGGTAAAGGAAACATTTTGGAAAAGTCATTCACCTTTTTCATTTTTATAACCTAAGTTTTCAACAGAAAGTACTTGTTTCCCAGGCTCTCTATTAAGTTCAAAACGAATGAAAGGGTATTTTCTTGATGATGGTTTTATTTCATCAATAACTAATTTTTCAAGTAATTTCTTCCTGCTTGTTGCTTGTCTTGATTTTGAAGCATTTGCTGAAAACCGAGCGATAAATTCTTTAAGTTTTTGTGCCTGCTCTTCTTTCTTTAAGTTTTGTTTTTGTCTCATTTCTAAAATAAGTTGACTTGATTGTTTTCAGAAAGAATAATTTCCAACAAAAAGTTTTGCTTCAGAATAATCTATATCAACTGTATGGGTACAAATTTCATCTAAAAAGTCAGAGTCATGGCTAACTACAATAACAATATTTTCGTAATTTGCTAAAAAGTTCTCTAGCCATTTAATTGTTTTTAAATCAAGCCTGTTTGTTGGTTCATCCATGATTAAAACATCAGGGTTGCCAAAAAGTGCTTTTGCAAGTAAAACTTTAACTTTTTCACTTGCTTTTAAAGTTGACATTTTAGCATTCCATTTTTCTTTAGCAATTCCTAAATTTGATAGTAAAGTTTGAGCGTCATTTTCAGCATTTCATCCGCCCATTTCGCCAAATTTTTGTTCAAGCAAACTTGCCTTTTCATAATCTTCCATTGTTGCATTTGGATTTTCATAAATAGCATTTTTTTCTAAATTAAGGTCATAAAGTTCTTTATTTCCCATAATAACAACATTGGTTGCAATATAATCATCAAATTCATTTTGGTTTTGAGAAAGTACGCTTAAACGTGAATTTTTATCTTTAATTACACTGCCTTCACTAGCTTCAATTTCACCACTTAAAATTTTAAGAAATGTTGATTTTCCAACACCGTTTGCACCGATAATTCCATAAACATTTCCAGGCAAAAACTTTAAATTTACATTTGTGAAGAGTTTTTTGTCTGGAAATATTTTGCTAAGTCCTACTACTTCTAACATTTAAGCCTCCATAAAATCTTTATTTATTTTAATACATTTATTTTTAAATTAAGCCTTTTGTTAAAAAACTTTCACATTTGTGAAAGTCTTTACCTTTTGTTTAGAAAATATTCATAAATAGATTTTGCTTTAATTTTATCAACTATTTTGCAAAGTTCTTTTTCTGAAGCATTCATGATTTTTGAAAGATCACCATCAAAATAACTCATTAATTTTTCAATTGTTTTCTTGCCAATTCCATCAATATTCTCAAGTTCATTTCTTTCTTCAAGTTTTTTCTTTTTAACATTTCTTTTAAATTTAACATAGCCATCAATTTTGGTTTGAATGTTACTTAAAAATTTAAATACTTTAGCATCATTTATTTTTATTTCATTATTTTGGGCATCAATTAATTTCTCAGTTTCATGTTTTTTATTTTTAACTAATCCAAAAACTTTAACATCTTGAAGATTTTCTTCTTTTAAAACTTGCTTAACAGCATTGATTTGAATCATTCCGCCGTCACATAAAATAACACTAATTTTATATTTTTTGTTATTTCTAGAAAGTTCAAGAATATATTTTTTAAAGTTTTGATACATGTAACTACTATCGGATTTCCCATTCTCTTGATTTAGATTGAAATGACGATTGAGGCTTGTAATTAATCTTGAATTTTCAAGATAGAACGCTGCACCTTTAACTATGTTGCTATTGTATTGAAATGAGTTATCAAGAATTACCATTCCCTTGATTAAAGGAATATTTAAAACTTTAGCAAGTTTATCAAAAATCAAAGGATCTTTTGTTTCTTTAGTAATGTAATGTTTTGCATTTTCATTTGCAGTAAGAACAAGAGTTTCAAGTTTTTTATTTTCAGCAAAAGTAATATTATCTCCATGAAAATTGAAGTTAAATTCTTTTCATTTTTTCTCTAAAATAATTTTGTCTGCAAATTTAACTTGATTGTAATATCAATGTAAAAAATTATTGAAAGTCGCAACTTCATCTTCTACAATATTGAGTACAAAATATTCAGTTCTACTTTGGATCCCGAGCACATATTTAATAATAAAAATACACAAGGTTTTATCATTTGAAAAAGTTCCAAAAACATCTTGATTAATGCCGGAATTTAAAATTTGGGTCTGGCTTTGTTTATTGAATTCTAATAGCTCATAAACATCTTGATTTTTCTTGCTTTCTTCAAATAATAATTGCTCATTAAAAAACTTAATTCTTGAGTCTAAAATTTTCTTTAGTTCAAGACGATTAGTTAATAATTTCTTGCCTCATTCAAATTTTTGTTTTCAAAAATCATAGTCTTTATTTTGAATTAAAGTTCCATCTTGATAGCAAAGAAGATGTTCGAGCAATTTTATTAATTCAGAATATTTTTTGTTACTAATTAAAGGTCCAAAATAAAATGTATTTTTCATTTTTTTAAATTCTTTTATTTTAATTTCAAGACCTTTATTTTTAGTTAAATGCAAAGAAAGATAGGGAAAACTAGATCTTATTGGAAAAAGTTCATTATATTTTGGATTGTATTGATAAATATAATTTCTTTCTTTAATAAATGAATCTTTTTCGCTAGAGGTTATTTCAATTTGAAAATCATAAATTAGTTTTTTTAAAGAAGGCGTTTTAAAAGAATTTTGCATTTTTGGATCAAAATATTGAAGCATTCTTTTTCTCAAATTTACTGCTTTTCCAATATAAAGAATTTCACCTTGTTTATTTTTTCAAAAATAAACACCCGGTTTTTCAGGAACCTCATCAATAATTCTTTGTTTGGTTAAATTCATTAAAAGTCCTTTGCCTTTTTATAGTCAAAGAAAATGGTTAAAAGTCGGTTGAAACGTTCAAATGGATCAAGTTCAAAAATATTAGTTTGTACATTAAATGCTTTTTGAAAAATTCCAATTTCAAGCTTCTTTTGTTTAGGCTCTTTATTTTTTGTATAAGTTAATATATATTTTAATTTATCTTTAGAAAATCAACTTTTATCAACATCTTTAAATTGAGAAATTAAACTTGTTAATTTAATTTCAAAATTATCTTTTATTTCATCATCAAAAAACATTGATCAATAATGAACACCAGTTGCAAAATCTTTTCTGCCAAATATTGTTAAAGCGATGTATTTTTTGCCTGAATCTTCAATGCAAATTGCGGTTGTATTTAATATTAAAGATATTGGTGATTTTTCATCAATTTTGTTATTAGTAAAAATTAATGCAAAGTAAGGATGAGACATTTTTTCAATTAATTCAAAGTGTTCATCGCTTGCTTCAAATAAGAAGATGCCATCAAAAATTGGAAGGTCTTTTGAAAGTTTTTCAATTTCTAAAAAAGATTTTAAATTTGTTTCATTTTCTCTTGGGTCTTTTGAGTTTAAATACTCTTTTGGAACAATGGCATATTTTCCGATTTCTAACTTTGTATAAACATAAACTTCCTCAAGCACGTCTTGTTCGTCTTCAAGATAAACTGTTTCTAAAAAGCGTGAATATTGAGGAAAAAGTTCTCATCTATCAATTGCAAAAAGTTCATCACTAGTTATTTCAAAAACTGTTCCTACAACTGAACTTTTGATATCTTTTTTTATTAAGAAATAATTTGTTTCATCCATGCATTTTGCATATCCATTTAATGTTGCTTTAAATTTTCTAGTTTCGGGTGAAAAGATGTTTTTATAAAAGTTTTCATCTTGTAAAGTACCATAACTGAAAACATAAACTTTGCCGACTTGTTTTTCCATAAATTTCTCCTAGTTAAATTATAAATAAATAAGTTTATATTGGCTAATTATCTCATAACAAGGCCTACTTTTTAAAGGGTTTATGATATAATAAAAAAGCCACAAGAACAATAACCTAGTAACCTGGTCAGGATAGAGATATAGCAGCCAAATCAAGAAGTGTTGTGTCGTGTGGTCTTTTTTTATTCAGTTTTTATAATTATTGATAAAGTGAAGATTGGATGATTAAGTTTTGGAATTATAAAAATAAAAAATTTATTTTTTAGCTAAAATTTCAACAACTTTGTCAGCCAATTTTTTTGCATCACTTTTTTCGTATGCTCTAAATTTTGCTTCCATTTCTTTTACAAATTCTTTAATGTCAGCATACTTTTGTTTTTTAATATTTTTGCTTTTTAATGTTTCCATAATTCCTCCATGCCTAAATTTTATCTATATTTATTATAAAATTTTCAAAAATAAATTTTAATATCGCTTCAATTACAGGATTATCTAAAATATCATCACTATTATTTTTGTCATGAGCTAATTCAACAAATTTAATAATCTCATTTGCATATTTTATACTTGAGCTTGTCATTTTTTTATTTGAATCTAATTTAATATTTAAATTCGTAAATGTTAAAAGCAATGATAATAAAAGGGTGAATGTAATTCTTTTGTTTCCGTTTATTAACAAATGATTTCTAATAAAACCTTCAATAATATAAGATACTAGATAAAAAACATCAAATTGGGTAAATTTGCTATAAGCATCATTATTATGAATATATGAGAAAAAGTTATTGAGTCTTAAAAGAAGTAAATTTTGAACTTTTTCTTTAGTTTGATTGTCTTCATCAATCGGTTCATCTGATAAAAGTTTTGCATGAGAAAAAGCAAGCGTGACAATGCTTGGCACAGTTGCTTGTGAAATTTCTTCATAATCAAGCTTATCAAAACTAACTAAAATAGTTTTGCCCTCAAAAAGAAATTGCAGTTCATTTGTATTTAAATTGTTTTCAGTTTTTTCTAATCCTTTGAAGGCAAAAGATGTTAAATACTTTTCTTTTAGATTTTCTAAGTTATCATCATTTAAAAGTCATATTGAAAATTTTTCGGTCATTTGCCTCCTTGTGATTTTATTTTACAACTTTATATAATTTCCATTAATGATATAGTATAAAGATTCACAAATATTTACGATGTGATCTCCAGCTCTTTCTAAACTATTTACTAGATTAAGCAAGTAAACACGTTCGCTGATTTCTTCTTCTGTGTGTTTTCTTTTTGAAAAAGAAACAATTAATTCGCGATTGACTTCAAGTGTTTTAGTATCCACTAAATCATCATTTTCAACTAATTTCAAAATTCTTTCATTTCTTTCTTCATTGATGTTGTCGCTTAATTCCTGCATCATGTTTAAAACAGCGTCATAAATATCTTTGATTCTTCTAATTGAACTTGCACTTGGCTTTTGAATATTTATAATAAATCTAGCAATATGCTTTGCATAGTCACCTAGCCTTTCAAGCTCTTTTGAGATTATTAAATAAGAAACTGATCTTCTTAAATATTTAGCCAAAGGTTCTTTGGTTAAAACAAAGCTAATATCGTTTTTGATTCCATCCATTTCAGCATCAACTTTCAAATCACCTTCAATAACTTCTTTAGCAAGTTTTTCATCATGTTCAATTAAAGCTTTATAAGCCTTTTCGTGTTGTGAAAGGACTAAATTTGAAAGATTAATGATTCTTTGTTTGATTCTTAAAATTTCATTTGTTACAATTGAGTTTGGCATAAATTACCCCATCTTTCCGTTGATATAATCAGCTGTTAATTTTTCTTTCGGGTTAGTAAAGATTACACTTGTTTTATCAAATTCTATTAATTCACCCATGTAGAAAAAGGCGGTTAAATCACTAATTCTTGCTGCTTGTTGCATTGAGTGAGTAACTATAATAATTGTATAGTTTTGACGTAGTTTATCAATTAATTCTTCAATTTTGGCAGTTGCAATTGGATCTAGTGCACTAGTTGGTTCATCCATTAATAAAACATCAGGTTTTAATGCAATAGCACGTGCTATACAAAGACGTTGTTGTTGGCCACCACTTAAACTTGCAGCATCATCTCCAAGTCTATCTTTAACCTCTTCTCAAAGAGCAGCATTTTCTAACGCTTCTTTAACAATAACATTGAGTTCTTTTGGATTTTTAATTCCGTTGCTTCTTGGCCCATATGCTATATTGTCATAAATTGACATTGGAAAAGGTGTTGGCTTTTGAAAAACCATGCCGATTCTACTTCTTATTTCAATAGGAGAAATTCTTTTTTGTGCAGGTTTTGTCTTTTCTTTTTCTTTATCTTTGTCTTTGTTTTTATTTCTTTTAAAAAGCGATTTTAATCATTCGCCAAAGGTTTTTTTACGATTAACTATGTTAATGTCATTGAAAATAATTTCACCTTCAATGTTTGTATTAGGAATTAAATCATTCATTAAATTAAAGCATCTAATGAATGTACTTTTGCCGCATCCACTTGGGCCAATAAAGGCTGTAACTTGATGTTTTGGAATATTGATATTAATGTTTTTTAAAGCATGATTTTGTTTTTTATTGTAATAAAAATCAAGATTTTTTACTTCAAAGATATTATCCATTTTTAACCTCCACTTTTTCTTCTTTTTCTTCAAGTTTTAAAATGTTTTTATTAAATCTCTTTTTCCTTTTGCTTTTAATAAGATTCATAATCGGTTCAATGCTATATGAGAATATTATTAAAAGCGTGATTATAAATATTGTTACAAAAGCAAATTTATAAGATTGGCCAATTCTATGTTCCATGCTTGTAATTCCATGAACTTGATTTTCTAATATTCAAGTAGTTAGAGTTTGACCGTGATTTAAAAGTCCATATTTTGGATTAAAAGTCATACCTAGTGTTAAGAAAATAGGGGCAGTTTCACTGATTATTCTTGAAATTGATAAAATTGTTCCTGAAATTATTCCTGAGATTGCTAAGGGAAGAACAATTTTTCTAATAGTTTCTCATTTTCCTGCTCCAAGAGCAAGAGACGAATCGCGAAGTTCTTGTGGTATATTTGAAATAACTTGTTCAATACTTCTTGTATAAGTTGGAAGTATAACCAAAACCATCGTTAAAGAACCTGCCATTAAACTTGTACTTGCCGTTCCTTTGATATTCATAACTTCTAAAAACATCACCATACCAAAGATACCAAACAATATGCTTGGAGTTCCTCCGAGTGAGTCAAGGAAAAACTTAATAAGTTTTCCGTACCATTTATCCTTAGCATATTCGGCCAGAAATAGTGCCGTAAATAAAGCAAGCGGGAAAGTTAAAATTATAGTTATTAAAATTAAAAGAAGCGTCCAAATCAAAGAGTTCATTATTCCATTTCGCTTGTAATTGAAGTCTCAAGATTGAAGTTTTGGAGCACCAATTGCAATAATATCAACTAAAATTCAAAGCACAATTGAAGTGACTAAAAGAGCACAAATTATTTCAAAAAATCAGCACATTGAAAGATGAAAAATTTTAGTGTTATGAATATGTCTTTCTTTTTTGATTTTAAAAACCTTCACAGCAATTTGCCTGAAAAGTAAGCTTATTGCATAAGAGATATTTGTTAAAATAAAGCGAATTGCAAATCCAATATAATGGAAAACATAATAAATGCATGTAAAAGGAAGTTTAATTGTATCTAAAATAATGGATTTTGCATCTTTTTTAGAATAAGGGCGTCTAACTTTAATTGTTTTTTTAGTTGAAAGTCTTGTAACTAAAGCAACTAAGATCATAACAATTATAAAAAGACTTAATCCCATAGCAAAAGCATGTTCAACAACAGTTTCGTCACTACTATCTGTAAACATAAAGCCAGCAATTGCTGTTGCAAGTGATTTATAACTTTCATTGAAAAGTCCGAATCCTTTTTCAAAAGGATTAGCTGGAGTTGTAGCATTTAATAGAATTGATGTTGCCATTGTTTCACCAATTGCCCGGCCAAGGGCCACAATTGCTGCAACATAAATTCCTGATTTGATTGATTTTAAAGAAACGGTGTAAATTGCTCTAGTTTTAGTATTTCCAAGTGCAACCGATGATTCAATTTGTTTATCTGAAACTAAATAAAGTTGGTTAGTGATAAGTGAAACCATAGTAGGAATAATCATAATTGCAAGCATTATGATTGCATTAAAGATAGTAATATTCGTTTTGGTACCTGAAATAAAACCAGAAAGTTTGCCTAATGAATTTAAGGCAAAAACCCCATAAATAATACTTGGAACACCAGCTAGAATGTCAATAATTACTCTAAAAAATCTTCCAAATCTAGTTAACCTATATCTAATAAAAATGGCAATTCTAATTGAAATTGGCAAAGCAATTAAAACAGCGCCAATACTAGTAATTAAACTAACTACAAGTGAGCCTCAAATTCCATATCCTTCACGAATATTGCTTGAAAAGAAAATTGTTTTTCAATTTACTTTCATAGCAGGGAAAGCTTTTTTCAGAATAAAACTAAACATGGCAACTAGTGCAATAATTGAAAAACAAGAAATAATGAAAATTATTATTTTCAAAGCCAAGTCTTTTTGCATACTTTTGCCAATTGTTTTGTTGTTCAAAATAAACCTCCTTTTTAAAAAAGCCCAAAAGCGTTAAAAAAACACTTTTGAGCTTATAAATTTGTCTTTAAGAGCAATACAAAAAAGAGCCATTTTGTTAATTAAAGTGCATCTTTTTTGTACCTTCGTTCTTTTCATACCTTATATAATATCAAAAAATAAATTTTTTGAAATTTTTACAAATATAAAAGCTAAAAATTTTTTAGCCTTTATATTTTTTTAGTAAATTTCTATTAAGAATTAAATTTTTAAACCGTAAGCTTCTTGGTTGCTTCCAACAGTTTTAAATTTCTTTAAAACATCTGGTTGGTCTTTGATTGAAGCAAATAATTCTGCATCACTTTTTGTTAAATCTTTTTGTAAGTCTTGTTGTTCTTTTGTTAATTCAACAAAGTCAAGTGATTTAATAAATGCTTGTACTTTTTCGCTTAGTAAAAATTTAACAAATTTAACTGAATCTTCGTTTGTTTTATCAAAAATGATGTTGAATGGTCTAGTTCATTTGTATGTTCCAGCAGTAACATTTTCCATTTTTGGTTCTCAAATTTCTGATTCACTAATTTTTACTTTAGCAAGTTTAACAGTGTCGTTTGCATTTTTAACACCAAAACCCAATGATACATAAGTAATACCAACTTTTTCTTTAACAACATTGAATGCTGCTGAGTTAGCTTCTGGAGTTAAGTTTTCTGCTTTTAGAGGTTTATGATTTTCGTATTCTTTTTCCTTAGCTTTTTGTTCTTCAGCGGTTCCTGTGAATGTGATTCCACCTAATTTAACAAGTTTGCTCATGAAGCCATCAGCGGTTCCTGATGCACCTTTCCCACCTTCACGGCCAAATACAACAGCATCGTCATCACCAGGAGCGTCCAAGTTAGCAACAAGTACTTTTCATTTAACTTTTTCACCATTATATGCTTTAGCAAGTTCTTTGATGTCAACAATAGGGGTTTCATCATTTTTGGTTTTATATCCATCAGGTAGGTGAATTGCAAGACCAATAGCATCAAGTGCTCATGTAACAGTTCTTAAATTTTTGTTTTCTCAACTTTTGCCATCAGCAGGGGTTTTGCTTGAACTTGTCATTCCAAATTGTTGTTCTGGAGTAGCTTTGTTCATTGATTTGAAACCACCACCTGAGCCGGTTGATTTATATTGTAAGTTTCCGCCTGAAAGTTCAGCAATTTTACTAATAATAGGAACAACAGAACTTGATCCTTGTCCTGCAATAGCTTGTGTAATTCCTGAATCTTCTCATTTTACTCCAGTCTCATTGCCTGGATTTGGTTTATCTCCGTCGCCACAACTTAAAGCAATTAGCGGCATTGAAATAACAATAGGGGTTGAAAGTAAACCTAATAAAATTTTAGATTTTTTCATAGTTTGTAAATTTTTCTCCTTCTTTTTACTCAGATTTTTTAGATCTAAGAATTTTGTGCATATCCTTTACACACCCCAAATATAACAAAAAAATAAAAAATAACAGATAAATTAATTAAAAAATACATAAAAATAAATGTTTTTTTGCTTAAAATCCAAACTTTTTGGTTATTTTTTAATCTAAAAATTGATTAGTTTTAATTTAAAAATAATGAATAAAACTTTAGTTTTAAAGAAGTATCAATTTTTGAATTAATCCTTAAAAATAATAGGATTTTTTGGTTTTAAAAGAAAAAACACACTATTAAGTGTGCTTTTGGTCAATCAAATGAAATGGTACGCCCTAGAGGATTCGAACCTCTGACCCACTGGTTAAAAGCCAGTTGCTCTACCTGCTGAGCTAAGGGCGCATATCTGGTGCCCGGGACTGGACTTGAACCAGCACGGCCATTACAGCCAACGGATTTTAAGTCCGCAGCGTCTACCATTCCGCCACCTGGGCTTAGTTAAATGCCTTATTATTATAATATATTTTTAAATTAATGATTTAATATTTTTCAAAAAACTTTGAAGATTTTTTTAATGATTTTTAGCAAGGAAAAAAATAAATAAAAACTTTGTTTTTTAAAGCTAAAAATTTGTAAATTTGTGCTTTATGGCGTTAGTTTTTTAAATTTCGAAATAGGACAAAAAAACTCAAAATTCAATTAATGAACTTTGAGTCTTTTTTTATAAGGATAATTAATTAAGGTATAAGGGAAGATAGAGGTTTATATTGAATTGAGAATTTTTTATATATCTTAAAAGTTTTTATTATTGGTTATTATTATATAAGTTTTGGCTTCTATAACAATTGCGATTGAAGTAAAGCGACTGCTTTAAATTGTCTTAAAGATTTAATCTCCGGCTTAAATAATTAAGAATTTTGAATTTAAAGTAGTCTGAGATTGTTTCTTTATAGTTAGAAACTAACTGTTTAATTAATTTTGATATTCGCAGCAACAACGCGTTTTATCATTAAAACTTTAACTAAAAAGACATAAATTAAATGTTATTGCTGCGGAATTGTATTGTTTTGTTTTAAATGTTTGATCTAAAGTTGTTTATTAAACTTTTTGTCCTTCAACAATTTTAGTTTTTAATAAAGCGTAGGCATTTTCTGCATCTTTTTTAGCTTGAATTGCTTTGTCTTCATCAGAAATACTTTTAGCTTTTTTTCAAGCTTTTTCATATTCATCTACATCTTTTTTAAGAACCTTAAATGTTCCTTTATTATATGTTGTAGGATCTAATGATGCTGCATCAACAATTTCAACATCTTTTAAAATTCCACTTGAAATTAAAGCATATTTTCTAACTGTTTTTAAATATTCATTAAGAAGGTCAACGTTGGTTTTTTTGGTTCCTTCTTTTCTTGCGACCTCTAAAGCAGCCTTAGCATCTTCAAGTTTTTTAAATTCAGCATCTTGAACTTTGCTTTCATCAGAAATTTTATTTAGTTCATTTCATACTGCTTCATATTTATCAACTTCTGATTTTAGAATTTGAAATGTTTTTTTATTGTAAGTAGAAGGATCATCTAAAGCGTCTTTAATTGTAACTGTTTCTGGATCTAAAATTCCATCTTTTATTTTAAACTTTGCAATAGTATTTTCTAATAATATAGATTTTAATCTATCAAGTTTTGGTGTGCCAAATCCACCATCAGTAAATTCAACAACATCAATTTTTGCTTTTAAAAATTCAAGTTTATTTGCTTCATATGTTGATTTTTTGATTACTAATTTTTTAATATTTGAATTTTCAAATGCACCATCACCAAGAGTTATATTTTCTGGCAATACTAATTCATCTACATTAAGATATGATAAGTTGTTATCTTCAATTGTGAGTGTAGCTTTTGGATTCATAATTACAAGTTTTTTTAAGTTTAAACTTGACTTTGAACTAATATATGCTGGACCAAGTCTACCTAATATTACATTTTCCATTTCTATGTATATGCTTTCAATAAATGTTGTTTTTCTAAATCTTAGAATATCAATTTTATTGATTTCTTGTCCGCCCATAGTTAAATTATTTTTAAATACTAATTTTGGCAATGTTGGATGTTCACCATTTAAATAGTCAAAATAATCCTTGCCTGAAGCTTTGATAGTTAATACTTGACCGCTATTTCTCATATATTCAGTAATAAATTTATCGCTATCTTCTCTATCTTTTGTACTAATTAGACCTTCTTTAGTACCAGTAACAATTTCAGCTTTTAAAGCATCAATTGCATTTTGCAAGGTTTGTTTTGCTGCTAAAGCTTTACTTTCTTCATTAACTGCTTTGGCAGTGTTAAGTGCAGATTCATAAGTAGTTTTTGCACTTAATCTAATAACTTTTTTACCTTTTTCAATAGTGTCAGCTGCTGGTTTATTTGGAATATTTAATACTTCTACTCCTGCAAGTAATGTATCAACTGAAGAGTTTTTAATTAATTCTCTTAAGGCATCTAAGTTTGGAGTTGAAACTTTTATTCCTTCAACTATTTTTGATTTTAAAGTATCAATTGCATTTTGTAAGGTTTGTTTTGCTGCTAAAGCTTTGCTTTCATCATTTACTTTATTTGCTTCAGCAAGTGCTGCTTCATATTTAGTAACTTCTGATTTTGCAATTTGTTTTTTACCTTTTTCAAGTTCGCTTGCTGCTTTAGGTGTATCAACTTGGTCAACGCCTACTAAAAGTTTGTCAACAGATGAATTTTTAATTAATTCTCTTAAGGCATCTAAGTTTGGAGTTGAAACTTTTATTCCTTCAACTATTTTTGATTTTAAAGTATCAATTGCATTTTGTAAGGTTTGTTTTGCTGCTAAAGCTTTGCTTTCATCATTTACTTTATTTGCTTCAGCAAGTGCTGCTTCATATTTAGTAACTTCTGATTTTGCAATTTGTTTTTTACCTTTTTCAAGTTCGCTTGCTGCTTTAGGTGTATCAACTTGGTCAACGCCTACTAAAAGTTTGTCAACAGATGAATTTTTAATTAATTCTCTTAAAGCATCTAAGTTTGGAGTTGAAACTTTTATTCCTTCAACTATTTTTGATTTTAAAGTATCAATTGCATTTTGTAAGGTTTGTTTTGCTGCTAAAGCTTTATCTTCTTCAGTTACTTCTTTTGCAGTATTAAGTGCTGCTTCATATTTAGTAACTTCTGATTTTGCAATTTGTTTTTTACCTTTTTCAAGTTCGCTTGCAGCTTTTGGCACATCAACTTGGTCAACACCAGCTAAAAGTTTGTCTACTGAAGAATTTTTAATTAATTCTTTTAGAGCATCTAAATTAGGGGTAGCAACTTTAGTACCAGCAACCATAGCTGATTCAACTGCAGTTTTAGCGGCTTTAAATTCAGCAAGTACTGCATCTGCTTGTGCTTCATCAGTTAAATTAAATGCTTTGTTGTAAGCATCTTCAAATAATTTGGCATCTGACTTTTTAAGACCTTTTTTGCCTTTTTCAATTTCACTTGCAACAGGGGCTGCGTCAGTTAAAATAACATTTTTAAACACGATGGTAGGGGTATTTTCTGAAATGTATGTTTTAAGGGCATCAAGCTTTGGAGTAGCTGTAGGTGAGCCGCCTTCAATAAATTCAATAGTTTTGATTTCTTTTGCTTGAGCAAGTGCATCTTTATGATTTAAATAAAGTGCTTTGCTAATAACTAATTTATTAATTGTTGCATTTTGGAATGCAGTGTAATTAATTTCTTTTACAGTTTCAGGTAATCTTAGTTCGCCAATATTTGATGAGGCAAAAAAGAACGCTGGTATTTTTGTAATTTTTCCAAGTTTAACTAATTTGCCAATGTTTGCGTGACTGAAAGCATTGCCTTTGTAATATTCACCTTCTGTATCAAAATCAGTTTGATTATCTGAGAAAATAAGTTCTTGAATTTGAGTATCTGCAAACATTTCAGAATGAATTCTATCAACGTTTTCTAAAAATCTAACAACTTCAAATTTAGAATTATATCCAAATCCCTGATATTCGCTTGCTTCAATTCTTGGACAAATTATTAATTCTTTAATATATTTAACGTCATTAAATACTCCTTGTCAAATAGAATTTCATTTGAATTTTTTATCTTTTTGATTATTTTGTGATCCTCTAATTCATTTTGGCAAGACAAATTTTTCAATTGTTCCACCTTTATAATCTTTAAGATATTTAGCACCATATGCTTTGACTAGCATTAAGTTACTTGAATCAACACCTAAATAAGTGTTAATAATTTCAATACTTTTTTCTAAATCTTGTAATGTATAAGGGGCATCTGCAGGAATAATTGGCCCTTCGTGAGTTCCTATTATAAATTTAGTTTTAAGATCTTGTATTGCTGCTTTTAATTTATCAAAAGCGTCTTTTGCTTTAACTTCATCATTTTGAGCAAGTTTTGCTTCATCAAGTACTTTTTTATAGGCTTCTTTATCGCTTCATAAAATAGCCTTAACACCTTTTTCAATTTCATCAGGGTTTGGTTTTGTGACAATAGTTTCTGATAAAATTTCAACTTCTTTTAAAATTACATTAATTTCTGCAGAATAAATTAAATCTTTTAATTGATTTTTTCAAGAACCAACGCCAGTAACAATTTCATCTTTTAATTTTTGGATTGCAGCTTGAAGTTTTGCAATTGTAGCATCTGCTTTTGATTCATCATTTACAGCAAGAGCTTCATTGTAAGCGGCAATATACTCTTCTTTTGCTAGTTTACGAACCACTTTTTTGCCCGATGCAACTTCTGAACTATTTGGTTTATTAGGTTGATCTAATACTTCTACATCTCTTAAGATTTCATTTACATCAGCTTCGGGACTAAGCAGTAAGGTATAAAGTTTTTTTAGATTTGGTTTTTTAACAGGTGATCCACCTTCAATAAATTCAATAGTAGCAATGTTAGCTTGTAAAATTTTGGCTTCATTTGCTTCATATGTTGATTTTTTAATAATTAATTTATTAATTGTTGCATTTTGGAATGCAGTTTTATCAATAGTAGTAACAGTTTCTGGTAATCTTAGTTCACCAATTTGTGCATTGTCAAATACTAGAGCACCAATAGTAGTAATCTTTCCTAATTTTACTAATTTGCCAATTTTTGCATTCTTGAATCATTTAATTTTATGAATTTCTGCGCCTGGTTTAGTGCTAAAGTCACCTTGATTTTCAGCAAAAATTACTTCGTCAATGTCGCAACCATCAAAAGTTTGTTGACCTAATAAATTAATATTGTCTAAGAAAATAACTCTCTTGAATTTTGATTTTTGAAATGATGCATAATAAATTGCATCAAATTTGTTAGTGAATACAACATCATCAACAAATGTTAAATCTCTTAATATCGCTTGGTGCACTTCATCAATTTCTCTTCCGCCAAGTTCATTTGGAATTACAAGTTTTGAAAGATGCATTTTACCGTTTTCTTCTTTCAAGTATTTATTTTCATTGTTAGTTGATAGTGTTGTTCCATCAACATTTAAATATTTTTCAAGAAGTTCAATGCTAGTTTGAAGTTCACCGTCAGTAAAGTAACCATCAAATTCTTTAGTGCCAACAACAATTTCGGCTTTAAAGGCATCAATTGCTAAGTTAAGTTTTGCAATAGCAGCATCAGCTTTGCTTTCATCTTTTACAGCTCTTGCTTCTGCAAGTGCCGCTTCATAAGTTGTAACAGCAGATTTTAGAACAACTTTTCAATCTTTATAAAGTGTGTCAGCACTTGGCTTAGAGGTTGAATCTAGAATTTTTGCTTTTCTACCTTTGTGTAAAATCTTATCTACAGTAGAATCATTAATTAAGTTTAAAAGTTTGTCAAGTTGAGGAGTTGCAGCTCCGCCACCAATTCATTCAATTTGATTAATATGTGCTTTTGCAAAAGCAGCAGAATTAGCTAAATATAGATCTTTTTTGATAATTAATTTATCAATTTTTGCATTTTTAAATCCATCAACATGAATTTTAGTTACAGTTTCAGGCAATCTAAGTTCATCAATTTCAGCATTAAAGAAAAAGTTTTCTGGTACTTGAGAAATTTTTCCAAGTTTAACAAGTTTTGAAATCTTTGCATTCATAAATGTTGAACGATCTTTTTCGGTGTAAGTTGTAAACTCTTGGTCATCTGAGAATGCAACTTCTAAGAATTTATGATTTATTGCAGGGTTAGCAATATCAAAAATACCATTTCCAGTTTTGTCAACATTTTTTAAGAAAACAACTCTCCTAACTTTTGATGATCCAAATACTAAGCTATATGTTTCTTCAATTTTTTCTTTAAAAATAACATCTTTAATTTTATCAGTTTCATAAAATAGATAAGAACCAATTTTTTTGATTTGTTTTCCATTAAGTGTTCCAGGAATAATTAATCTAGCAACTTCTTTTTTTATGTTTTGTAATGAAGTTCCAGACTTTTTAGTTAAAGTTCCTTCTTTATTAACTGTAAAGTATTTGTTTAAAATGTTTTCACTAATTGCTTCATCTTTTGGGTCAAATCATCCAAGTGGCATTTCTTTGGTTCCAACAACAATTGCTGCTTTTAAAGCTTTAACTGCATCTGAAAGTTCAGTTAATCCAGCTTTTGCTTTATCTTCTTCTGTGATTTTGTCAAGTTTGTTTCATACTTCAACAAATTTATCTTTTTCTATTTTTTGTATTTGTTTTAAACCGGTTGGAATAGTGGTTGGATCAGGTTTGCTAAGAACATCAACTACTTCAACACCTTCTAATAATTTGTCGGCAGTGTTATCGTTTAGTCAGTTTCTAAGTCTTCCTAAATCACCAACTAATTTCATCTTTCCGACTACGATTGCGTTTTTAAGGTTTTCAATTGCTTTTTTAAGTTTATCCAATGCTTGTTTAGCATTTGATTCGTCGTTTACTTTTTTAGCTTCATCTAAAGC
This sequence comes from Metamycoplasma subdolum, assembly GCF_033546815.1. NCBI lineage: Bacteria > Bacillati > Mycoplasmatota > Mycoplasmoidales > Metamycoplasmataceae > Metamycoplasma > Metamycoplasma subdolum. The sequence continues at coordinate 164,442 of NZ_CP137846.1, read as the reverse complement.
TTTGTTAAATTCATCAACTGCTTTATTTGAAACTTGTTTTTTTCCTTCTTCAAGGTCTTCAGCCTTCTTAGGACTGTCAACTTGTTCTGCACCATCAAGGATGTCTGAAAGTTTTGTTTTAGAAATAAAATCTTTTAGAGCGTCCAAGTTTTGGGTGTTTCCACAACTTGCAGAAATTAATGCAACAGTAGGCACAATTGTCAATGTTGCGATCAATATTTTTTTGAGTTTCATTAATTTTTTTCCCTTCTTTTTTTCATATAAATTAGCTAAGGTCGTTAACTAATCGCAAGAGTTATAACAAATAATTAATCGCAAAAATAAAAAAAAAAAAAAAAACAGTTCAATTTACAACAAAAAAAGTGCTATTTTTGCTTTTTAAAATGTTTTTTTTGTTTTTGATTTGAGCCATTATTTTTAACCCTTATTTTAGTGAAAATAAGCTATTTTTTTATGATTAAACTAGCCAATTTTTTAAGTGTGAAATTTAGTGAAATTTGAGTGCAAAATTTTATTACTTATGCGTTAAATTTTTGGATTGAAAAAATAGTGTCTAAGTAAAAATAAGGTCTTATTTAAAGCAAAAATTGAAGAAAAGGCAAATAAAAAAAGCAGAAATTTCTGCCTTTAATAACTCTAAATTTATTAACGTCTGTTGTAGTATTCAACAATTAAAGCTTCGTTAATTTCTTTAGCAAATTCGTTTCTTTCTGGAAGACGGCTATAAGTTACCTTAAATCCATCTTTTTTTAGTCATGAACTTACAGTCATAGCTTCCATAGCATCTTTAACCTGAACATTGGCTTGAAGTGATGGTTTCATTTCAATTACATCACCTACTTTAATTTGCATTGAAGGGATGTTTGCTTTGTGCCCATTTAGTAGAAAATGATTGTGAACTACGAATTGTCTTGCTTGAGCACGGGTTCTTGCAAAACCTGCTCTAAAAACTAAGTTGTCTAGTCTTGATTCAATCATTTGTAACATGATGTGACCAGTAACACCAGTTTTTTTAGAAGCTTCTTTGTAAATCTTTTTGAATTGTCTTTCGTTAAGTCCATACATAAAACGAACTTTTTGTTTTTCATATAAGTGAAGTTGGTAGTCAGAAGGTTTTACTTTTTTGGCTCCGTGTTGTCCAGGTGCTGTAGTTCTTCCTTTTCCTTTAGTAAATTCTTTGTTATTTTCTAAAAGTGAAATACCATATCTTCTTGATTTTTTAAATATTGATTTTAAATATCTTGACATAATAAAAAAATATCCTTTCTTTAAAGCAAGGATTTTAGTTAATTCCTTACTATCTTTTTGCTTCTAATGATTTCGGCTTATAGCTTTCTTACTTTCAAATTTAAACAAAAGCAAACTTATATAGTAAATATTAACTTGCTAATCTTGCAATAACAATTTTACACTAAAACTTTTATTTTGAAAATAAAAGATTAATTGCTTTCTACTTTTGCTGCTTCTTTTTCTTTTGTTTCTGTGAAGTCTTTTTGATCAGTTTCTATTAAAGTAATAAATCTTGCAAAAAACTTTTTAAGTCTTTTGAAAATATTTTCTTTGGTTTTTTCAGTTTCAGTAACTTCAAAAATTAATTTATTTTCTTCAAATAGATATCTGATTAAAACAAACTCATTTTCTTCAAATGTTACTTTTGCTAAATAATAAAGTTTAGTATTAGCAAACTTTCTTAAATCATCTTTTTTGTTTACTTTAATTTTTGCAAGTTCATTTGTTAAAAATAATTTAGTTTCAAAGCCTTCAAGTTTGTTAATATCAAGTTTTAAAGTAAATATTTTAGTGTATAGTTTTTCTTCGCCTTTAACAATTTCTTCATAAATTTCATCAATTGTTTTATTTTGTGTTTTGATGTAATTTAAAATATCAGTTAAAACTGAAAGAGAAACCATTTGATCATATTTTCTGAAGTGTTTTTTGCCTAAAAATAGATGCCCTTCTTCGTCAACATAAATAATATTTTTATCTTTTAAAAGTTGAACTTTTTCGTCTTGAATAATTAATGATTGATTAGTTTCAATTTCATATTTTTGTTTAAAGTTTAAAAATATTTGCTTTAAAAGTCCAGGACCATAAATTACATGTTTAATAGGTTCAAATTCTTCATTTGTATTTTGATTGGTTAGAGCAAATGATAGATAAACTGCAAAAAGTTTGTTAAAACTTACTAAATTGTATTTTGGGAAAATTTTATTTCTATTTCATTCATAAAAATAAATTTTTTCTTGATCTTTTGAAAAGCGAACAATGTAATCTAATTTTTTGAAACAGAAAAAGTTTTTATATAGTTTTTCATAAGTTTCTTTTTTGTTTTTTTCTTTTAAAATCGTGTAATAAATATCATTTCTTCCAAGAATTTTTTGAACAAATCTTAGGTTAGTTATTGATGAAAAAACACCAATTTTGATTAATTTATTACCGCTTTTTTTGAAATTATAAGTTTCAACGCTAGTAGCATATTCATCAAGCAACTTTTTAGTATCTAAATAAATTGGTTCATCAATAAAAACTTTAATTGTTAAGGCGTTTTGTTTTTCATAATTTTCTAAAATTTTTGATAATTTATCATTTGTAAATCTTAAGCTATTATTTTCAATGAAACTTAATGCAAATTCAGAGTTTAAGTTGGAATATTCAGAAAAGTAAATTGTTGTTTGAATTGTTTCAGTTTTTTCTAAAGTAAATGATAAAAAGGATTTTGTAACAGGAATATCATCTTTAAAACGAAGAACTTTAATTCTTTGAGCGGCTAAAACTTCAGCAAAATAATCAAGAATTTTGTTTGAGTTCTTGCTTACTTTATCAGTTGCTAATAAAACATAATAAGTTTGAAGATCAATTTTGCTTTCTTTTAAAAAGTTAACAAATTGACTTGCTATTAGTTTTACTGTAACTTCGTTAAATGCGTTAAGTCCAAGGCCTTCTTTGGCAATTATTTTGCCTTCAAAAGTTTTAAAAAGATTAAAAAACGTTAAGTTAACATTTTTTAGTTCTTGTTCCTGCAACTTACGCAAGATTTTTTTAGAATTTGCATAATATTCTAATCAATTTTTAATATCAGTCATATTTAATATTTTAGTTTAATTAAATTTATCTTGCTTTAATTATTAAATCTTTTTTTAGTCTTCTGAAAATGAAAGATGATAAAGTTTTTCATAAAAACCTTTTTGAGCAAGTAAAGTGTGGTGTGTTCCTTTTTCAATAATTTGACCATCGTTTACTACCAAAATTAAATCTGAATTTACTATGGTTGAAAGTCTATGGGCAATAACAAATGAAGTTTTACCTTTCATTAAAGTCAGCATAGCTTCTTGTAGTTGTTTTTCAGTTCTTGTATCAACGTTTGAAGTTGCTTCATCTAGAATTAAAATGTTTTTATTAGCAAGAATTGCACGTGTAATTGCTAAAAGTTGTCTTTCACCTTGTGAAAGATTTGAACCACCTTCATTAATAATTTCTTGATATCCATTTTCTAGTTGAGAAATAAATTCATGAGCTTTTGAAAGTTTTGCCGCTTCATAAATTTCTTCATCAGTTGCGTCAAGTTTTGCATATCTTAAATTTTCTAAAATAGTTTCTTTAAATAAGAAAGTATCTTGTAAAACAATCGAAATTTGATCTCTTCAACTTTGTTCATTTATTTGAGTTGAAGAAAAATTGTCCATTAAAACTTCGCCACTATTTGGTACATAAAATTTAGATAAAAGATTTATGATGGTAGTTTTACCGGCCCCAGTTGGTCCAACGATTGCAATAACATCACCTTTTTTAGCTTTCAAGTTTGCATTTTTAAGTTGTAAAGTCGGGCTATTTGGATCATATGAGAAGTTTACATTTTTAAATTCAATATTTCCTTCAACTTTTTCAGGCATATTTGCTAATGTAGTTTGGTCTACTGGAGGTTTTAAATTAATTAAGAAAATTACTCTAATTGCTGATACTAACGTCATTTGAATTTGAGCCATATTTTCGATCATTCTAATAACTTGATTAGTTGTACGACGAACAAAAATTAAAAATGAAGTTAATGAACCAATTGTATAAGCAGTACCTCATCCAGTTCCAATATTAGTAATTAGGAAAATTGAACCAATAATAGTAACAACAAATTGTAAAATCATTGAAGCTGAAAAAGTGTAAGGATAAATTATTCCTGAAAATAAAGAAGCTTTGAAGTTAGATTTAAAAAGCTTTTTGTTTTTAATGTTAAATTCATCTTCAATATTTTTTGCTTGACCGTATGCTCTTATTAAATGTTGAGCAGCTAAGTTTTCTTCAATATAGCCATTAATGCTTGCAATTCTTGATTGTTGCTTACCAAAATGAGGAATGGCTTTAGCCATTAAAATTGCAACTAATAGATATAAAAGAATCATTATTCCTATTGAAATTAAGGTTAAATATAATGAACTATATAGCATAAAACCTAAGGTGGTTATTGATATAAAAAGAGTTTGGAAAACAGGACTTAAACAGGCAGTTAAACCATAAGAAATATTTTCAATATCGTTTGAAAAAATAGACATTAATTTTCCAGCATCTTGACTTTCAAAATAAGAAATTGGCATTTTCATTAAAGCTTTATACGCCTCATCTCGCATAATGAGCGTTGTAATTGCCCCAGATTTAGTTGAGAGCGTTGCCGAAACAAGAGTTATTATTTCTTGAATTAAATAAAAGCCAGCAACTAAACTGATTGCACCTCAAAATTTAAAGCCATCAAAATTATGCATTAAAAAGTCGGTGTTAATAAATTCATCTAGAACTAGTCCTATTCCATATGTTGAACCAGTTAAACAAATTGCAGATATAAAGTTTAAGAAAATAACTCAGAAAAATAATCCTTTTCTTTGATTTAAATAACTTAAAAGTTTTTTGAAACTATATTTCTTTGCTTTTTTAAGAATAGCAAAATGTTTGCGTCTTTCTTCAACGCTCATATCCTTAACTTTTTTCTTAGGATCGACAATAGTGTTATTTAAATCTTGAGATGAAGAAGAAAAAAGTTGTTCAATATCAATGTCTTGATTTTTGATCTTTTTACTCATTTTCACCTCCTAGTTGCGTTAATGCTATTTCTTGATAAAGTTTGTTTTTACGCATAAGTTCTTCATGCGTTCCAATATCTTCAATAATTCCGTGATGTAAAACGGCAATCTTATCTGCATTTAAGATTGAACTAATTTTTTGAGTAATGATAATTGTGGTGATTTTTTGCTTTGAAAATTCTTCCTTAATTTGATGTAAAACTTGACTTTCAGTTTTAGTATCAAGTGCACTTGTTGAGTCATCTAAAATTAATATTTTTGGACGTCTAATTACACCTTGAGCAATTGATAAACGTTGTTTTTGACCGCCAGATAAGTTAGCACCTTTTGGTTCAATTTTATGATCAAATTTATCATTAAATTTATTAATATATTCTCAAGCACAAGCAATTTTGCAAGCCTTTTCAATATCATCAAAATTTGCATCGTTTTTAGCAAAAAGTAAATTAGATTTGACCGTTCCACTTAAAATTACTGGCTTTTGATAAATATGGCTTATATTTGATCTTAATGAAGTAGTATCAATTTGTAAAATGTCGTGATCATCAATTAAAACTTGACCATCATGAGTTTTGAAATCTAAGCTCATAAGTTTAGCTATGGTTGATTTACCAGAACCAGTTGGACCAATAATTCCAAATACTTCCCCAGGGTTAACTGAAAAGTTAATATTTTCAATAATGTTTTTTTCAGCATGTTCAAAATATTTAAAAGTTACATTTTTAAATTCAATCTTGCCTGAAGTTACTTTTTTATCTGAGCTAATGAATTCAATATCAGGTTTTCTATCTAAAATTTCATAAATTCTTTTAGAAGAAACACGCCCTCTATAAATATTAAATAATACAAATGCTGTCATGATCATTCCGTGTGTTACAACCATGACATAATTAACAAAAATATTTACGTTTTTTATTTTATTTGAAATTAAAAGTGCACTTCCAACATTTCTCGAAGTAGCTCCTACAATCGCTACAACAAATAAAGTTGCAATGTTTGCAATTAACATAATTATTGAAAAAAGACCATTGAAACCAAATCATTCTTTTTGATTTAGTTTTGCAATGTTTAAACTTTCTTTGTAAAACTTTGCATGTTGATTTTTTTCAAGGTTATAAGATTTAATAACTTTAGCCCCTAAAATATTCTCTTGACTTTGAATATTAATATCATCTTGAGCTTTTTGTTCTTGAATAAATGCAGGAATGAGGATGCGTGAAAATATTCCCATAAAAATTAGAATTAAAGGAATTAAAACGGCAAAAATTATTGAAAGATGAAGATCGGTAATTAGTGCAAAAACTAGACCAATAACCAAATTAATTGGGCCAATTAACATCGTTCTTAAAAATGACATTATTGCAAATTGAATTCTTTGAATGTCAATGGTAAAACGAGTCATTATTTTAGCATGTGAAAAATCTTCAATATCTTTTTGTGACAAGGCTCCTAAATGCCTTCAAAGATAAAGTCTTATATCTCTTGAACCGACTGCTGATAAATAGTTTGCAAGATATGAAGCAGAAAGGGATGAACTAGTCGCAACGAACATTACCCCAACAAAAGCTGCTGAGACAATGCCAATTGCTGTTTTAGCATTTATGCTTTTTACTGTCCAAATTTTAAAAATATTGATATCAACTAGTTGACTTGGATTACCCGTAGCTGAAATTTGATATGCTATTTTAGTAATTTCACCAATCAAAACAGGCACTGTTAAAAATGCAATAACACTTATAACAGTTAACATACAAGTTAAAGCTGATAATCATTTAAATTTTGGTCTTAGTAGTTTAAATATTTTTATCATTTTGCCCTTTCTTATTTTTATAAAATATTAAATTTACTTAAATTTATTTGCTTCCTTTGCAATTAATAGTTCTTCATTTGCAGGAATAATATAAATTGGAATTAAGCTATCTTTTGAAGAAATTAAAGTTTCTTTTCCACGAGGTGCGTTTTGATTTTTTTCTTCATCAATTTTTAAATTAATTAATTTAATTTTTTCAATTACTTTGGTTCTTAAATTTTCTTGGTTTTCACCAACTCCAGCGGTAAAAACTAAAGCATCAATTTTTCCTTCAATTTTATTTAAATAATTAATTAAGTATTCACTAATTTTTGTGCAGTAAAGTTCAAACGCAAACTTGGCATCTTCATTGTCTTCGCTAATTTTTATATTAAGTTCTCTAAAATCAGATGTTAATTTTGAAACGCCGTAAAGTCCTGATTTTTTATTTACAATATCCATAACTTCATCGATAGTTAAGTTTTTGTGCTTCATAATATAAGGAATTAAAGATGGATCAAAATCGCCTGTTCTTGTTCCCATCATAATTCCAGTTAATGGAGTAAATCCCATTGAAGTTTCAATAGATTTTGAATTTTGAACAGCGCATAAACTTGCACCGTTTCCAATATGTAAAATTACTAAATTAACTGATTTTTTACCTAAAATTTCTTGCATTCTTTGAGTTACATATTGATAATTTAAGCCATGAAATCCATATTTTCTTAAATTAAGTTCTTCACAAAGTTTTGCATTCAAAGGATAAGTATATGCCAACTTAGGTAAAGTGGCGTGAAATGATGTGTCAAAATGAAGTGTGTGTTTTGCTTTTGAAAATAAGCTTTCAAATGCTTCAATTGCTTCTAAGGCACCAGGGTTGTGTACTGGAGCAAGATCAATTGCTTCTTGAAGATATTTAATGGTTTTGTCTGTTACTTCAACGGTTTCTCTAAGCTTCGGTCCACCGTTAACAATACGATAAGCGACATGTGAAATTTCATCAAAGTTTTTAATTACATTGTGTTCTTTTCATTGCTCTACCATCTTTTTTGTCGCAGCAAAAAAGTCTGAAAGTTTAAGTTTGTCTTCATAGACTTTGCCATTAAATTTTAAAGTAACAATTCCTTCAGGTAGTTTGATTTTTTCACAAATTCCATTTGCTTCTACTGAAAACTTATCATCAAATAAAGATCATTTTATTGAACTTGATCCTGCATTAATTATTAATATTTTTTTACTTTCTTTGTGCATAATAAACTAATTATAAAGTAAATAAAAATTATTAAAATTTTTAGTTTAATTGATTTTTGACATTAAAAAATCTTCAAAGTTTGAAACTAAATTAGTTTTTAAACAAGTTAAAGATTAAATATTTATTTTACATTTAAGAGTTTTTCTTATGTTTTTTAACTACATTTCTTAGTTTAACTAAATAATGAGCAAGGGTAGTTTTTGCTTTTATTTCCCCAATTTCTTTCATTTTTAAACTTAAATCATGTAATGAAAGATCAAGATTTTCTTCTTTGAGTCTAAAAAAGTCAACTTCATATTCATGAAAATGATTTAAAAGTTTATGTTCTCTTATATATTTAAGATTTTCAAGGAATTTAGCATTTGCAGTTGCAATTCTTTCTTGATTATAAAAGTCAAAATTTGCAAGTCTTTGAGATGAATTATTAATATCACGTTCTATTTTAATTTCTTCAAAATCCATATATGCTTGGAAAGCACCTATTGCTTTTAAAAAATCGCAGATATTTTCAATTTTCTTTAAGTAAAGAATAAATTGCGAATTTCTTTTTAATAGATGAAAATCAAAGTCATACTTTGAAAGAGATTCTTGTACTTCATAAGCTTTGTTTTCTTCCTGAAATCTTATTTCTAAGTGATATGAAGTTGATTTTGCATCACTGATTGAACCTGCAATTATAAAAATTCCGCTATAAAAATCAGTTTGTTTAATAATGTTTTCAAAATCAAATGTACTAACGTCAATTAAAAAAGAGTTTTTTCTAGGCTTAGAGTATGGAATATTTTCTTTGTTTAAGGCATTTTCTAAATAAGTAAAAATTTCTAAATTATTAATAGTAAGTTTAATTTTTTGATTTTGGATTTTGCATGTTTGAAAAATTCCAGCAAGTAAACTATGTCTTGCTTTTGGATTAAGTTTTCTGCTAATTATTTCGTTTTTAATAATTAAAGAAAATGATTTAGACATGCAAAATACCTCCCAAAAAATAAAAAAGCAACGCCCTATTTTCCCCTACGGTATCGTCGGCGCTGAAGGGCTTAACTGCTGAGTTCGGAATGGTATCAGGTGGAACCCCTTCGCTCTGGTTGCTTTAACTATTATAAACTAGAAATTTTAAATTTCACAAAAAAAATATTTTTTTAATCAAAGTTTTAAAAACTAGTTTTTAACGTTTTTTAACAATCATTGAACTTAAAGTTCCATATGCGTAATTGTTAAATGAAAGCATCACGAAATCGTTATAGGTTTTGATATTATGAACTTTTTTGATTTGTACTATTTCATAAGTAAAGATCGCCACATTAACAGTAATTATAGCGACTATTGCTACTGCTAATAATCTAGTCAAGGCATAAAGTGAATCAGGATTACCATCATTGTATAAAACTGCACAAACGATTAAAGCACTAACTACAAGCAATGGTGAAATTAAATCAAAAATGAATGCTTTTACATAAGCATCTTTTTTAGTCTTTTCAATGTTTGGATCTAAGTATCCATGTTTTGCAAAATCTTCATTAACTTCATTAATTAAGTTTTTATATTCAATACTATTTTCAGTGTATTTAAAAATCTCAGCAAGCTTTTGAATATATTCTTCTTTAGTTCAAGATTTCACTTTATCATAGTAACGATCTAAAAATCTTCTGTCTTTTACAGTTATTAATTTTGAACGATGTTTCAAACTATGAATATAGGCATAAAATGAATAAAAATCTCTGATTCAAGCTTTTTTGATTATATTTAAGAATATAAATGAAAAAACAGTAATTACAATTCCAGTGAGAACGCCGACTACAACGGCAATAATAATATCATTTACTATTGAAAGCACTTTTGTTGCAAAAATGTTTTTACTAATTACAGCAAAATAAATCAAAAGTGAAGTGGCAATTAAACAAGCAACCATAATCAGAACTCAAAATCAAAGAGAATTCATTTTTAATTTTTTCAAAATGGCAAGTTCTTTCTTTCTAGTTTTCACTTTCTCTCCTTATAATGTAAATTTTAAACTATAAATAAAATTTAAAAAAATTATAGTATAAAAAATGCTAAGCAATATTGATACAAAAATTGAAATATTATAAAAAAAGTATACAATAAAGTATCCAATAAAATTAGTTAGTTTCTTGTACTTGAAAAATAAAAAAGCCGCTTCATTTTTTTTAATGAAACGACATGTATTTGGATATGGTGCTCCAGACTGGACTCGAACCAGCATGGCTTTCACCGATTGATTTTGAGTCAATTGCGTCTACCATTCCGCCACTGGAGCAAAGCAAAATTATTATAATTCAAAAGTAAGTTTTTACCTTAAAAAGAAAAACAAACTTTTTTATTTACTATAATTCTAACTATGAAAATTAAATTAGAAAAGATATTTGAATTGCAACGCGAACTTGATGAATCCTTGAATGATAAAGTGAAAAGCATTGGTGATGAAAACATAGATGTTAAAAGAATTATTGCTCTCTTAGTTGAACTTGGTGAATTTGCTAATGAAGTAAAACTTTTTAAATATTGAAAAAAGCAAAAAGCACTTAGCTATGACAAGGTTTATGAAGAATGTGCCGATGTGCTTCATTTCATCAGCTCAATTGCAACCAAAAATAACGTAAAGAATGAAATAGAAATCTTAATTTTTAATAATGATTTTTCATTACAACTTGCTGAAGTGTATAAACTTTTTGTCCAACTTTTAGATAATAAAAATGAAGATTCAATTTTAAAAGCCTTTGGTGCATTCTTAGGACTTACTAAAATAGTGAATCTTGATTTGAAAAAGATAGAAGATGCTTATATAAGAAAAAATAAAATAAACCACGACCGAATTAAGAATAATTACTAGTCGTGGTTTTTTATTATTTTTTGGCTTGAACTGACATGTTTCTAAACATCTCGTTTAGTTCTATTAAGTTTTGTCTTGTTAGTTTTACAGGAGCTTGTTCTTTAATAGCCATTAAGTTTGACATAAGTTCGTTTAATGGCGTTACTACCAAGTAACCTGGTACATTATAAATATCTAAAGCTTCTTTATTGTCGCCAACTATTACCAATAAACTGTAGATTGGAATTCCTGCTGGAAGGTATTTTGAGAAAAGCTTAATGTTTTCATCAATTTTCATAATTGGACTTGGGAAAATTTTCTTCTTATTTCCTTCTTTTTTAACTCATTCGCGTTCTAAACAGTTACCTTCAATTTTTGCATCTGAAACTAAATGATAAAGAACGAAAATTCCATTTTTTGAAAGTAGTAAGGGTGCAATGTCGTGAATTTGACCTTCTTCAAATTTTAAAGTTTGTTTTGGCAAGTAAATTGCTTCATTGTATTTACCAAAATCAGTTAAAACTTGAACAAATTCACTATTTTTGCGTGCTTGTTCAGCAAGTCTTCTTTTCTTTGATTTTTTAGCTAAAACAACTATTACAATAATCATGATTAATAAAGCAACAAAACCTGCAATACCAATCCCGATTCATTTAATGTATTCTTGATTCATATTTGATGTCCTTATTTTTTTATTTCATTTTAATTATAGAGAAAATTTATTGTTATTTAAATTGTTTTTCAACTCTTTGTAATTTGGACAAAATCTTTGAACCATTTCTCAAAATTTTTTAGAATGATTGGGATGAAAGAAATGACACATTTCATGAACTACTACGTAGTTTATGATTTCAGGGCTAAAGAAGGCTAAACTCCTTGCAAAAGTAATTAATTTTTTCTTTATAAAATTAGTTCCTCAAGCCACTTTTTTAATATTGATTTTTATCTTAATTTCTTTAAGATGTATTTCCATTTTTTCATTATATTTTCAAACTAAATCAGTTAAAATTTTTTCAAGTTTAGGTAGTAAAAAATTTCAAATTGTTCCTTTGATTTTATCTTCATTAATGCAATTTAATCTAACTATTTTTTCATCAATTTTGAAATAAATTTGTCTTTGTTCTTTTTCAAAAATATAGTTAATTTTTTTGCCAAAATAATAAAAATATCTTTCTTCTTCAATGATGTCAAGTTTTGGTTTTTCAATCTTATTTAAGCTTAACAGAATTGATGAGTCTAAAAAATCTAAAACTTGCTTGGTTTCAAAGAGATCTTTTCTCACTCTAAGTTCAAAAATGTTGTCTTGAATTTTGAAGTAAGTATTAATGTTATTAGTAAAAATTACTTTCACAAAGTAATCTTTTCCATTAATTTTTCGAATAATTATTTTGTCAAACAAAGGCATAATTTAATTTTAACAAGTTAAAAATCTATTTTAAGTCTTTTGTAAAATAAATAATTTAAGAAAAATAATTAAAAACAAAGTTTTTGCTATAAAATAGAAATGCTAATTATTTATAAGCAATAAAGGAGAAAATGTGGCAAATATCAAATCAAAACAAAAAGCAATATTATCTAATCAAAAAGCTAATGCACGTAATTCAGCAATCAAATCTTCAGTAAAAACTGCGATTAAAAAAGCAAAAAAAGCAGCAGAAAACAAAGATCCTAAAACTGCAGATTTTGTTGCAAATGCTCACCACGAAATTGATAAAGCTGTTTCAAAAGGTGTTTTACATTTAAATAACGGAGCAAGAAAAGCTAGCCGTTTAGATGCATTTATTGCTAAAAATAAATAATTATTTCTTAAATCAAATTAAATAAAAATTAGCCATTTATTCAGGCTAATTTTATTTTTATTCTTTTCTTGTTGGATCAACTACTATATCTGAATTGTTATTGTTTTGTTCTTCACTTTTGCTTTTAATAGCAACACTTTCAGAATATTCATCATCAATTTCTTCTTGTGCTGCTCTTTTCTTATCTCTAACACTTGCAACAATTACCATTACAATGATTGAAATAACAATATAAATTACTCCAAAGATAATATCAACATCAGCAAAATTAAATGTTCCACGGTCAGCTCAAGGAATAAAAACAATATCTCTTACTCCCCCGAAAGCCGCTCTATCAATCATGTTTCCAAGTGATCCTGCAGCAATTAAAGCAAGGCCAGGAATGATTCAACGATACATTTTATCTCTAATTAATATTGAGGTTAAAATTGCACCCAAAACTATAATAATTGTTATTGCATGAAGTGCGGGAATTCCTAGGTTAAGTTCAAGCGTTGAACCTCTATGTAAAAGCGAACGAACGCCAAAAATAAATCCTCTATAAGTTACAACTAAATCGCCATCAGTCTTTTCATCATTTCATCTAAAAAGATAATGTTTTGTAAGTAAATCTATAAGTAGACATGTCACAAAAAATGCAAAGAAAATACCTAAATTTATAAGGATAGTTTGTCACCTATATTGCTTTCATCAAGCCTTTGAAAAAATCTTTTCTTTAGACATTGATTACCTCCTTGCAACGCATACAAATTTCATCATCTTTATTGAAGTCTTTTTCTTCAAAATGATTTCAACATCTTAAACATTTAAATGAGTCTTTTTTCTCAACTTTTAACTCATTTCCAAACGTTACTTTTGCTACCATTAAAAGTTTTTCTAAAGGTAAAGATTTAATGAATTTATCATCTGTTTTTACTGTAACAAAACATTCATTTGAACGTTTGATAGTTTGGGCTTTAATTTGTTCTTCAATTGCCTTGTAAATTTCGTCTTTTAAAGCAAAGAATGATTTTCATTTTTCTTCTTCAATAAAGGTTAATTTCCGATTTTTAACAAATGGTAAAAAGTGCACTGAGATTTCTTTATTTTCAACATTGAAATACTTATAAATTTCTTCAGTTGTTGTCGGTAAAATCGGAGCAAGTGCTTTAAGTAAAACTAAAATTGTTTGATAGAAAATATATTGAACTTGTCTTCTTTCGCAATCATCTTTTTTATTCAAATAAAGAATGTCTTTTGTAATAGAAATATAGTAACTACTCAAGTCAATAATAAAGTTATTTATATCCTTAATTACATTGATAAATTTATATTGTTCATAGTAACTTAAAATGTTAGTTTCAAGGTTCATTAGTCTTTCATAAATTAAGGCGTGAATTGAGTCCAATTTTTGAACCTTAAATTTAAAGTCACTAATACCACCTAACATAAATTTAATAGTGTTTCTAATCTTTCTATAAATTTCAACATTTTGTTGCAATATTTTTTCATCAATTGTTACGTCATTCGTATACTCGCTATTAGCAGCTCATAGTCTTAAAATATCACTTCCATATTTCTTGACAACTTCAAGTGGGTCAACAACATTGCCTTTAGATTTTGACATTTTTTGTCCTTTGCCATCAAGTACAAATCCATGTGAAAGTAAGGCTTTAAAAGGACTTTCTCCCCGTCAAACTACTGAGTTTATCAATGATGAGTTAAATCATCCGCGGTATTGATCACTTCCTTCTAAATAAAGATCAAAAGGGGCTTTAATTCCAGAAGGAGTTACACTAATTGATGTTGAACCAGAATCAAATCAAACATCCATAATATCGTTTTCTTTAGTGTAGTTTAAGCCTCTAAATTTTTCAGGTAAAAGTGAATCGGAATCTTTTTCGTATCAAACATTAGTACCTTCTTTTTCAACTAATTTGATTACATACTTAAAAATTTCATTTTCAATTACTGGTTTTTTATTTTCATCATAAAAGATAGTAATCGGAACACCTCAGCTTCTTTGTCTTGAAATACATCAAGTGTTTCTATTTTCAAGCATTAAACTTAATCTTTTTTTAGATCAATCGTTATAGGTTTTAACTTTCTTAAGTGCTTTTATAATATCTTTTTTAATTGAAGTTAAACTTACAAATCATTGAGGGGTTGCACGATACATTATAGGTTTATGTGTTCTTCAGTCGTGAGGATATTGGTGTTTGATTTTGCTAAATGAAAGTAAAAGGTTTTCTTCTAGTAATAATTTTGTGATTAATGGATTAGCATCGTCATAAAACATTCCTTTAAATTGAAGTCCATTTTCATTTAAATTTCCATCATCTTCAACGTGCATTATTTTTTTAAGGTTATATTTATTGCCAATAATAAAGTCGTCTTCACCAAAAAGTGGAGCAATATGAACAAGCCCAGTTCCCGCTTCTAATGTAACATGATGTCCTAAAACTACTGGACAAATATTTTTATTTAATGGGCTTTCATATTCTAAATTAAGTAAATCTTTGCCAGAAAATTCTGATATTATTTCAACATTTTCAAACTTAGCAGCAGTTTTAACAGATTCTAAAAGATCACTTGCGATTACAAAATTTCTTCCTTCAACAGAAATTTTTTTGTATTTAAATTTTTCACTAACTGCAACAGCTGAGTTTGCTAAAAGTGTTCAAGGCGTAGTTGTTCATATTAAAAGAAATTCATTTTTATGTACAATTTCATTACCTTTTTTAACTTTAAAAGCAACAATAACTGAAGGTGAAATATGGTCAGCATATTCCACTTCTGCTTCTGCTAAAGCTGATTGTGAAGATGGTGATCAGTAGATTGGTTTCAAGTCTTTATAGATAAGTTTATCCTTCACCATTTTTCAAAAAAGTTTAAGTTGTTTTGCTTCCATTTTTTTGTCAAGAGTAATATAAGTTTTTGAAAAATCAGTTAAAAGTGAAAGCTTTTTAAACTGTTCTTTTTGAATCTCAATTTGCTTAAGTGCATAGTCTTCAGCGTTTTTTCTAAGTTCAACAATTGAATAATCTTTGGCTTGCTTTTTAGCCTCAGAAAGCATCTTGTGTTCTATTGGAAGCCCATGTGTATCTCATCCTGCTTCAAAGGGTGAAAAATAACCTTGCATGGTTCTAAAACGAACAATAATATCTTTCAAAATTTTATTAAGTGCATGACCACAGTGAATTGAACCATTTGCATAAGGAGGGCCATCGTGAAGAATGAATGGTTTATTGTTTTTATTTCTTTTTAAAAGTTTCTTATATATTTTATTTTTCTCTCAAAATGCAACATATTGTTCGCCTTTAGTTGCAAGATCAGCCTTCATTGGAAAATCAGTTTGTGGCATTAGTAAGGTGTTTTTATAATCTTTTTTATTTTCTTCCATGCCTTGTACCTTTCTTATAAATTACTAGTAATATTTTATATTATTTAATAGAAATTAAAAGTATTTTTATTAATTTTTAGAATTAAAATTTTTAAATTAATTAATTGCTTTTTATTCAAATTTTATTCATTTTTATTACAATAAAATTTTTAAATTCCTTCTTAAAAAAAGAATAAATTTGAAATTTTAATAAAAAATTCTTGGAACACCAAGAACTTTATTTATCAATTGAATTATTTTTGAATATTCATGAAAAGATCAAACGCTTTTGTTACACCATCAGGTTCGCCAATCATAGTAATTATGTCATCTTCTTGTAAAACAAAATCACCATCAGGAATATAAGAACTTACACCTCTTTTAACTAAAACCATATTTACTTGATATTGACTTCTTACATTTATTTCTTTAATTTTAGTGTTAAAGAATTTTGGATTTTTAATGTTTACTGACCCTACAACGAATCCATCTTGTACTTCATGCAATGCCTGAGAATATTCTAAGAAAGAAGGATTTGCTACTAAAAGTGCTACCCTTTCTCCTGCCTCTTCTTCTGGCGAAATAATAGTAGAAACACCTATTTGTTTTAATACATTTGCATGTCTTTTGCTTGTTGCTCTTGCAATAATTTTTTTAACTCCAATTTCACTTAAAGCAGCAACTATTTCAATGTTATCTGAACTAGCAGCAATTACAACATCATAGTTATCAATATTAACAGCTTCAAGGGTTTTTCTTTCAGCAGTGTCAGCAACATAAATTTCATCAACATCATCTTTAAATTTAGATAAAACTTTTTCGTCTTTGTCAAGCAATGCAAGTCTTATTTTGTGTTCACGATCTGCTAGCAAAGCTTCAGTAATTGCAGATCCAAAACGTCCTACACCGATAATGCAAATTGTTCTAATTTTTTTCATTTTAAGCTCCCTTAATTACTATTTTATTTTACTATTATTTTCAGTTTTTTAATTATTTAATAATCTACTTTAATAAATATAAAATGAAGAATTTTGCGTTTTTTTATTTTTTTGTGTTTGTGGTATAATTTTTCATTATTATGAAAGCACAACTAATAAGACATAAACGTTCAAATCGCTTTTTTAATTTCTTTAAAAGGCTTGGCGTTATTAAATATATTTTTATTGTTTATATTCTTGTGATTCTAATTGCATCTTTACTTTTATATTGACCTATTAGTCATAACAAAGAATATTTAACTAAAAATAATTTAAAGGTTACTTACATGAACTGCTTCTTCTTGGCAGCTTCAGCTTTTAGCGACACTGGACTCACTACGATGCCCATTGCTTTTACTTTTAACATGTTTGGTCAAGCAGTAGTTGCAATCGCTATTTTAATTGGTGGACTTGGTGTCTTTACTTTAAAGTTCTACATCTTCACTACTCTTTTTAGTTTTAAACTAAACATCTTTAATAGCGAGCAGATCCAGAGTGAACGTGGCGGGGGAAATAATATTGGTGAAACTAAAAAGATCATAAAAGTTTCAATTACATTTCTTTTGATTGCACTTTTAGCCGGTTTTATTATCTTTAGTTTGATATTTTATACAAGTGGCGACGGACTTTTTAATAATAAGAAATACGAATTTGGTCCAAAATGAGAAGACGGAATGACTTTAAGTCAAAAAATTAAACCTGGTGAATTCAACCCTTATGAAATTGAAAGTCAAAATCCATATAAAAACTTTTCACTTTCATTTAGATATGGTGTCTTTCATACAATTTCTTCTTTAAATAACGCAGGATTTGACATTATTGGAAGTAAAAGTTTACAACCTTATTACAAAAATTATGCCTTACAAATTTTCACCATGATTTATATCTTTTTAGGCGGAATTGGTTATCCAGTAATTTATGATGTTTACTCAAAAATCAAAAGTTTAGATAAAAGAAACCCACGTCATAGATTTACTTTATTTACAAAACTTTCATTAGTAACTTATCTTTTTGTTACAACAATTGGTTTCTTGCTAGTATTAACTTTCTCAGCAACATCAAAAATTCACAACCAATTTTGAAATAACCAAAACTATGGAACGCATGGTGAAAAGACATGAGCAATCTTTTTTCAAACAATTTCAACCCGTTCAGCGGGCTTTGCCACAGTGGATATTTACCACTTTAACCATCAAAGTATTATAATTTTAGGTATCTTAATGTTTATCGGATTTAGCCCGGTATCAACTGCTGGGGGAATTAGAAGTATAACAATTGGAGTAATCTTCCTTTCAATTATTACCATGATTATTGGTAAAAAACGAGTTACCGCTTTTAAAAGAGAAATCGGCAAAGAAACTTTATACAAAGCAATTAATATTTTAGTTATTGGTTGCTTGATCATACTTATTGGAACCTTAATTCTATATTCAAATGCTAATTTAAATGATGCCTTAAATGGTAAAACTTATGATCTAACTCATGCATTTTTTGAAATTTGTTCAGCATTCGGAACTTCGGGGCTAACTGTTGGACTAACTGCTCAAACTAAAGTAGCAAGTAAAATTCTTTTAATTATTTGAATGATAATTGGACAACTTGGAATTCAACAAACTGTTTTAATTTGAGGACGCGGAAAAAGCAGAAGCGAACATTACAGAAGAATTTATGAAGATGTCGCTATCGGATAGGAGATAAAATGAGAAAACAAAATCGAGGTAAAAAACTGGTCTTATTAAGTTCTTTGCTTATTGCAACAACACCTGCACTTATTGCTGCAAAATGTAACGAAAATAAACCAGAAAAGCCAAACAAGATTGTAAACAAATGGCAGCGAGCTATTAAAGGTGATGTCAAATTTGTTGCTCTTGGTGATGACACAAGTGGCGGTCAAAACCTTAACGGAATAAAAGATCAAGCAAACTTTTTAGATACAACAACAAATCAAATTCAAGGTTTAAGCCAGTCATCATATTTAGCTGAATCAATTAACCTTGCCGGAAGCAAAGAAACTAAATTAAAAAGTTTCTATAATTTCTCACTTTCAAAAGCAAAAATTGATGATTATCTTTTCTTAATAAACCCAACTAAATATAGTCTTTCAGATGCAAGCAAACAAACATTTGCATTAAACAAAAAGATTGCAGAAGTTTCAGATAGCAAAATTCAAAAAGAATCTAAAACAAAGAAGCTTTTCAATGATTTTATTCCTCAACAAAATGGTTTTTCTTTCTTCAAAGATCAAATTAAAAACGCTAATTTACTTACATTGAATTTAGGTTGAAATGATTTAGTTGATAGCAAGAAATTAAACAGCTTAATGTTTGAACTAATTCACAAAAAAGAAGTAAATGAATCATTTAAAAAAGAAATTGAAAAACTTTTAAAAGAAAATAATAATAAAGTTGTTGAATTTCTTAATAAATTTATGGCTTTAATTGATGAAATTAAAACTATTAATCCAAACATAAACGTAAACATAATTGGTTACAACACTCCTAATCTAAAATTCGCCCAACTTGTTAAAAACACTTTTGAAAAAAATTACATATTTGAATTAACTCAAAAAATTAATGAAAATTTAGCAGTCGTTGCCAAAAGTAAACAAGTTAACTTTATCATGCCTTTAAGCGAAGAATATTTACTAAAAAATGTAAATAAATTCTCAGATAATTTATTCGCAGAAACTTTGAATTTAAATGGAATCAAAAAGCAAGCTCAAGAAATTTTTATGAAAATGGCACTTGGAAAACATGACTTTTCAACCTTAATTTCTCCTGCGAAAGAAACTGGTCTTCAAGCTAGCGAAAGTTATGAAACAGCACTTGATTTTAATCAAAAAGCATCAACAATTAAGTCTCTAGTTCTTGGCTTAACAGCAGAAAATATTGATACTTTCAAAAAACACTTCCCTCTTGAATTTAATGTTGAAAATCAAAAAATAATTAAATCAATCAACTTAAATGGACTTGCTTTATTTAAAATAAGTGAAGTTGAAGCAGCAAGTCAAGATAAAAACTTAGTTATCGCTGCCATGGATAATGCTTTTGCAGCCATTGGCGTTAAAAAGGAAAGTTTTAAATCATTTTACAATGAACTTCAAAAATTATTAACTAGCGAAAAAGAAGTGCATCCTCTTGTTCTTTTTGCTGAAAGTTTCTTCACAAGCAAAGTTTTAAATAGTAAATTCTTAAAAATTAATAGTGAAGTTAACCAACTTTTCAAACAAAAACTATTAAATAAAATTTCAATTCAAGATGTTAAAAATATTTTTAATCAAGAATTTTCATCTTGACAATCAATTTTCGAACTTGCAAGCGAATTTTTAATAAACTATAGCGAAAAAACTACTGATAAAAGTGATTTAAAAAATCTATTTAACGCACTTGCTGATGATATTATTTCAAAAGAAAATATCAATAAATTAATTAATATCGATTCAAAAATCCTTAATGGACTTTTAGAATCAGAACCTTTAGTTAATAAAGCAAAAGAATTTATTAAAAAAATTCGAGAAAAATTAATTGACACGCCTCAAAAATATCTAAAAGATAAATCAGTTACTTTAGCAATTTCACTTTTAATTAATGATTTAAAAGTTGAAGCAAATGAACTTTTAGAGATTTTTTCAGCTACTCTTAAAGAAAAACCAGAAGTATTAAGTTTAATTGTTAGCCAAATTATGTCAAGTCTAACTGAAGAATACGATATTCAAGATGAAGATAAAGCTGATATTGCTTACTTTGTAGAAAAACTTGTAACTAATAGTTCTAAAGCAAATTGATCAAGCGAATTTTTAGCAGCACTTGCAAATTCATACATTGAAATTCATAATAATTTAACTGATTCAAAAGCAAACTTTAATAAAGTTTTAGTTCAAACTATTAGCAAAATTAATGACCCAGATAAATTTGGAAATAGTTTTGATAAAAACCATAGTTTAATGTTAAAAATAATTTCAACCGACTTTCAAGATGTTGATGGCATTAATCTAGTCAAATTTGATTCAGGTCTTGAAAAATTAGGTATTTCAATTTTTAGAAGCCAAGCCTTTTTCAAGCCTGAAAATATTAATGGAATTCTTGATGGAAGATATAGAGAACATATCTCAAAACTTATTATCGATATTGTCAAGAATAAAGACAAGCACTTAACTTCAAAAGGTAAAACTTTCATTAAAAAGTTAATTCAATACTTTACTAATGATATTTCAAAAGATAAAGGTTTAATTAATGAACTTGTTAATACCATTGCTTCAATAGTTGTTGTTCGCCCAATTACAACTTACATTAATAAAAATGGTTTAAGTAATCTACTTTTAGCAGGAGATCCTAGTTCAAAAACCGTTGAAGAATTTGTTGCTAAAATGTTCAACGAACTTTTCAAAACAATTAAAAGTAAAAGAATTATAGACTTCTTAAATAGCTTAATGATCTACACAGTTGAAAAGGGTGAAAACTATAATTTTGAAACATTTGAAGAATTATTTGTTGCTATATTAAAAGATAATAAAAACAATAAATTATTTGATTTACCTGAAATAGTTATTGATGAACTTGGAAAGAACCAAGAAATTTGAAATAAAGGCTTCAAACTACTATTTGTTTGAATTGAAAATGAAACAAAGGCGACAATTACTGATGATGAAGAATTAAAAATCTCAAGTTATATCAAAAATGTAATTACTAATATTCCAAAAAGTGCCTTGTTCAAAGATCTAAAATCAAAAATTCAGCATACTTTTGAGACACTTCCTGCAAACAAGAAAACATTCAAAGATATTGGTGAAGAATTTAAAACTTTATTCAAAAATTATATAAATCCAAATTCAAATTCAGAACTTGTTAGATTAGTATTGGATGTAATTTTAGGTAAAAACGCTAATGGCACAAGTGGCATTGAATTCAAAGAACTTATTAGAATAGCTCACATCTTATTTAGTAAAGAAGAAATCAAAACTTATATTCTAAATAAAATTGATGTTAAAAACTTAATCAAAAACGAAACCAAAAAGCTTGAAGATTTAATTGTAAAAACTGATGGCGGAAGTTTAGAACTTGCTCAAAAAATAACTGCAAAATTAAATCATATCGTTGATGAAACAGCCATTATTGATGATGCTTTAAATGGATTGCTGAATTCATTAAAAGACATTACAGATCCTGAAATTGATTCAATGAAAAACTTAAATGATTTAGTTAAATATTTTGCTGAGAAAAATAAATCAATAATTAGAAACTTCATTGTAAACACATTAAAAGAAGCAGTTAGCGATCAAAAACTTTGAAAAGACACAATCAAATTTGTACTTAATATATTTGTTCAAAAATACAAGTTAGATACAACTAGTGCAAACATTGAACTTGTTGCTTCATTTATTAAAAGAGTAAGTGTTAAAATTACACAATTTGATTTCATCGGTAATTTAATAGATTGTGTAATCGATACAGTTGCAAGTGCCGAAGTATTTGATGATAATAACAATTTTGATAAAGCAAAAGTAATAAATAATATTCTTACTGCACTTAAAACGATTGATCTTACAAAATATGTAAAAGAAGAAGAAATTCAACAAATTATTATTACAACTCTAGCTGATTCTGAAGTTAGTGATAAGCAAAGAGAAAATGAATTAACCGGAGTTTATTCTTTTGTTAAAGAATTTATCGGCAGAGTTGGCAAGAGCAAAAATACATTAGCAACGCTAACATATAATAAAGATGATCTTCTAATAGTAATTGAAAGAGTTCTACATATTGTTATAAAAGGAATAAATGGTTCACTTTCTAAACCAGAACATACTGGTGGAATAACAGTTGCATCAAACGTTGCTTATTCAATACTAGTTGATCAAATTAAAAACTTAAAATTAGATACTCTAATAGTTAAAGATCTTGGCGTTCCAGTTCAAAAAATTCTTAATAAAGCAATTACTCTTCCAATTGCTAAAAAGCTTATTAACGATTTATTTGCAGATATTTTAGGTGGAAGCAAGGTTAGCGGTGAAACTTTAGGAAAAGCAATAGGTCAAACTCTTGAAAAAACTAGAGCAAACTTAAAACTTAATTTAACCGCATTTATTAAAGAAGTATTAAATGACGAAGAAATCCTAAACATTGCAGTCGATTTAATCATTAGCAAATTAGGATTAGTTGGAACCGATCAACATGATAAAGATTTCTTAAAAGATTTAATTAAAAGAATTGGTACATTAGTTGTTGACCACGAATGATTCCAAAAGAAAGTTTTAAATCGTTCAATTACTCAATTTATCAAACACGCAGAGAAATTCAATTTAAAACAACCAATGGAATTTGTAAATGCTGCACTTAAAGATATCAAAGCAGTATTCGGCCAATCAGACATTGGACTAGCTAGTTTAATAATTGGTGAAGATAAAATTATTAATGGACCTGCTCTTGTTAAATTGATTAACTTATTAGTTGGAAAAAGTGATTTACAAGAATCATTCTTATACAATAAGTTAAGAAATATTAACATGGGTGAAAAAAGAACTACTATGGCTGATTTCCGTGACTTAATTAAAGGCAGCATGGGAAGTGGGGGAAGTAGCCCAACACCTCCTCCTTCAACACCAACTGACCCTGATTTAGTAACATTTGAATTTGCTCCTTTAAAATTACTTGACAAATTATTCCAACTACTTGGTGCTGAATTTACAAATGAAGCAAGTGCAGCAGGAATTGAACTTAAAGTTGAAAACTTTAAGAAATATTCAAAACTGCCATCATACAAAGCAACATTCCGTTTATTAATGATAATAAACTATGCAATCTTTGAAATGTATGGACGTGAAACTTTAGTTAAAGATAGAGAAGCTAAAGGTTTAAACTTCGGGCTTTATAGAAGTTCAATATCATTATGATGAGAAGTTCAAGAAGCAGACTTTTTACAATTAGCAGCAGGGCAAACTGGATTCTGAGGTATGAAAAAATACTTTGATAATGACCATATAAGAAGACAATTTACAAACTATCTTGTTAACAAGGTATTGAAATCAACTTACTATGAAGAAGATACTTACACCCCGGATAGTTTAATGCATATCTTATACACTTCAGGTTATAACCAAGCAGAACAAAACTTATTAACTAAATTTAAATACAAAGTTACTGAAGATGGTAAACCTAATGAAATAAGTAAAAAAGAATACATTCTTCTTACTATAAAAGAAGGTGGATACGGTAAATTCATGAAGATGAATAAAGTTAAATCTTTATCAAAATGATCTGGTATGGATAAAGTAGAAATTGACGATTTTTACTAGAATGATAATTTTTAAAAAGTGGCTTAATAAAAGTCACTTTTTAATTTTTAATTGCAATAAAAAAAGCCAACATATAAGTTGACTGTCAAGCTATTATTTTTTATTTTCAAGAATCTTTCTTTTGATTCTTATTTCTTCAACAATTGAATATTTCTTTTGAGCATCTTCAATCATCTTTTTTCTTTCATTCGAAAGAGGATTTGTATCAATTTCATTCAAAATTAGATATAAAACATCATCTTTAAATTGAGCTATTCCATGATCTACATAAAAGGTTTTTCTTTTATCAGTATTCTCAAAATTAATATAAAGTTTCGAAGGAACAATGGCGGCCATAAATTTAGTAGCACCCGGCATAAGGCCAATATAACCTTCAGAAGTTTTAAAAGTAACAATGTCAACTAAATCATCAAAATAAACACCTTGTGGTGTTGAAATAATTAAGTTAATTTGTACTTTTTCTTTTGCCATTATTTACCTTCAATTCTTTTCGCTTTTTCAACTACATCTTCAATTGTGCCCACATAAAGAAATGCTTCTTCTGGCAGTGAATCATAATTACCTGAAAGAATTTCTTTAAATGAATTTACAGTTTCTTTTAATGGAATATATTTTCCTTTAATGCCTGAAAACTTTTCTGCAACGAAGAAGGGTTGAGATAAAAAGTTTCTAATTCTTCTTGCACGAGCAACTATTTTCTTATCATCATCGCTAAGTTCATGCATACCTAAAATAGCGATAATATCTTGTAATTCTTTAAATCTTTGTAAAATACTTTGAACTTCACGAGCAGTGTTGTAATGTTCTAAACCAATAACATTTGGATCCATCATTCTTGAAGAAGAAGCAAGAGGATCAATTGCAGGATAGATTCCTAAAGCAGCAATATCACGATCTAAAACTGTCTTAGCATCAAGGTGAGTAAATGTTGTTGCTGGGGCTGGGTCAGTCAAATCATCTGCCGGAACATAAACTGCTTGAACTGAGGTAATTGAGCCTTTGTTAGTTGATGTGATTCTTTCTTGCAGTTGTCCCATTTCAGTGGCTAAAGTTGGTTGATAACCAACGGCAGATGGCATACGTCCTAAAAGTGCTGAAACTTCAGAGCCAGCTTGGGTAAATCTAAAGATATTATCAATAAATAAAAGAACATCTTGTCCAAGTTCGTCTCTAAAATATTCTGCCATTGTTAAAGCACAGAAAGGTGCTCTCATTCTAGCCCCTGGAGGTTCATTCATTTGCCCAAAAACAAGTGCTGTTTTTTCTAAAACGCCACTAGCTTTCATTTCATGATAAAGGTCATTTCCTTCTCTAGTTCTTTCACCAACTCCGGCAAAAACAGAAAGTCCGCCATGTTCTTTTGCAATGTTATTAATTAGTTCTTGAATTAAAACAGTTTTACCAACTCCGGCTCCACCAAAAAGTCCAATTTTTCCACCTTTAATATATGGTGTTAAAAGGTCTATAACTTTAATTCCGGTTTCAAAAATTTCAAGAGTTGATTTTTGTTCTTCATAAGTTGGAGCGGGACGATGGATTGGCATTAACTTAGCCTTTTCGATTGCCCCTTTTTGATCGATTGGTTCACCTAAAACATTGAACATTCTTGAAAGTACTTGATTGCCAACAGGAACAGAAATTGGGCGTCCTAAGTCAACAACTTTCATTCCTCTTTTTAACCCAATTGTAAGGTTCATTGCAATAGTTCTAACAGAGTCATTCCCAATATGTTGTGCTACTTCTAAAACTTGAGGAGGAGCAAATTTATCATCTTGAACAACCATAAGAGCATTTAACATATTTGGAGTTTTTCTATCTTCAAACTTAACATCAATAACAGCACCTAAAATTTGAGTAATAACACCATAATTTTTACTATCTTGTTTAATTAATTTTGTAGTAGTTTTTGATGTTGTTTTTTTAGTTGATTTTACAGATGCTTTTTTGACTGTTGTTTTTTTAATTTTCTTCTTTAATTCAGTAGTTTTTTCAGTTTTTGCAGTTAATTTTTTAGTAGCCATTTTTATCTCCTTTTTATTTGTTAGCTCCAGATACAATTTCGGTTATTTCTTGAGTTATTTTACTTTGACGAGAATTGTTATATTCGTGTTCAAGTTCTTCGATTAAATCTTCAGCATTATCGCTTGCTTGTTCCATTGCTGTTCTTCTTGAAGAAGTTTCAGCAAGTTTTGAATTAAACAATGCATTATAAATTGAAGCTTCGAAAAATAAAGTGAATGAAGTTGTTAGAATTTTTTCAGCACTTGGTTCATAGGTTTGTTTATCTTTTTCATCAGTTATAATTTCTTCTTTTTCTTTTGAAAAAGTTACAGGGAAAATTTCTTCTACGATTGGTTCTGATTTAATTGCATTAATATATTTTGTATAAATTATTTTTACAGATTTAAGTCATGAGATTTCAAGGACATCATAAATTTTTTGACTAATTATTTGAGCGATTTCATAGCTTGGATTATCACCAATTTGAGTTAATGTTTGAATAATATGGAAGTTTGGGTTTTTGTTGATTATTGAAAGAATTTTTGATCCAATTACAATTAAAATATCTTTGCCTTTTACTTCTTCATTAATCTTTTTTATCAGGTTGGAATTATAACTTCCACAAAGTCCTAGGTCGCTTCCTACAATAATATAAAGATTACGTGACTTTTCAAATTTATAAGCTTTTACATTTAAAAGTGTATCAATATCTTGGGTTGAATTTTTCATCAAGTTAAAGAAGACATTTTGAACTGTTTTGTAATATAAACTAACATCTTCTAGTTTGTTTTTAATCTTTCCATATTTTGCAGTTGCTACAAGTTGCATTGCTTTAGTTATTTTTTTGGTTGAATTAATTGAATTTATACGATGCTTTATTTTTTGTAAACTCTTCATGGAAGTTCTGGTACAGGGATGTAATTTTCAGGATTGTAATGAGCAATTGTTTTAATAAAGTTTTCATTAAAACGTAAAATTTGATCATAAATTAATTCAACTAATTCTTGAGTTAAGTCGGTTGCTTGTGTTAACATACCAGCAACTTTCATTGATTGTTCATCTTGTTTAAAAAAGTTTAAAAGTTTATCACGATAGTTTTGAATTTCTTCAACTGGAATTGGATTTGTTAAACGATATTTTGCACAGAAAAGAATTAAAACTTGACTTGTTAGTGAATATGGTGAATATTGAGGTTGTTTTAAAAAGTTGTAAACTTTTGCACCATGATCTAGAATATTTCTAGTTGATTGATCAAGGTCTGATCCAAATTGAGCAAAAGAAAGCATTTCATTATATTGAGCAAGTTCAAGTTTCAAGCTTGATACAACTTTTTTCATAAGTTTAGTTTGTGCTACACTTCCAACACGGCTAACTGAGTAACCTACATCAATTGCTGGACGTTGACCTGCATTAAATAAACTTTCTTTAGTAAATATTTGACCATCAGTAATTGAAATTACGTTTGTAGGAATATATGCTGAAATATCTTCTGCTTGAGTTTCAATAATAGGAAGGGCGGTAATTGAACCATTGCCATTTTCTTTATTCATCTTAGCAGCTCTTTCTAAAAGTTGAGAGTGTAGATAGAAAACATCGCCTGGATAAGCTTCTCTTCCAGGAGGGCGACGTAAAAGCAATGATAATGTACGATAAGCAACAGCATGTTTCGATAAGTCATCATAAATAATAAGCACGTCTTTGCCTTGATGCATTCATTCTTCAGCGATAGTAACACCTGTATAAGGTGCAATATATTGTAAAGGCGAAGAATCTGAGGCAGATGTTGTAACAACTGTTGTATATTTCATTGCTCCATGCTTGGTTAGATTGTCAACAATTTGAGTTACTGTTGAAGATTTTTGTCCAATTGCTACATAAATACAGTAAACGTTTCTGCCTTTTTGATTAATAATAGTATCAACGGCAATTGCGGTTTTTCCAGTTTGTCTATCGCCAATAATAAGTTCTCTTTGTCCTTTTCCAATAGGAATCATTGCATCAATTGCTAAAATTCCAGTTTCAAGCGGATCATTTACTTCTTCACGCGTCATAACACCAGGTGCTATTTTAAAAATTGGACGTTTGGTAGTACTATAAATTTCACCTTTTCCATCAATTGGCTTTGCCAAAGCATCAACAACTCTTCCGAGTAAATTATCACCAACTGGCACTGAAATAACTTGGTTTGTTCTCTTAACACTGCTTGCTTCAATAATTCCAAGGTCATTACCTAAAATAGCAACACCGACTAGATGTTCTTCTAAATTAAGTGCCATTCCAAATACGCCAGATTCAAACTCAACCAGTTCACCGTATTCAACTTCATTTAATCCACTAACTAAAGCAATCCCATCACCAACTGTGATAACTTTTCCCACTTCACCTTGACTAATTTCTTTGCTAAAGTTTTTGATCTGAGATTTGATAATCATAGAAAGATCATTTGGTTTAATTGTCATGTTTTTCTCCTTTCTGTTTTGCTACAAACTTTTTTAAATTTTTAAGTTGATTATCAACTGAATTTTCAATTACATAATCCCCGATTTTGATTTTAATTCCAGCAATTAAATCTGGTTTTAAAATGTTTGTTAAATGAACTTCGCTTGAAAGTTGTTTTGAAAGTTTTTTCTCAAAAGCTTCTATTTGTTTATTTGTTAAAGCAATGGTTGTGTAGATATGACCATATTTAACATTCATTTTGTTATTGCAAAGTTCTAGGAATTTATTTAAGATAATTAAAAGTAATTTTGCAATGTGTGCTTCAGAAACTAATTTAATAAAAATAACTATCTTTTCATCAAATTTTCCAAAAGCTTCATCAATTAAATTCATCTTTGTTTTTGAATTAATATTGAATGAATCTAAAATGTTCAGATATTCTTTATTTTGCTTTAAAACTTTTTCAATAGCACTTACATCATCAGCCATTTTTTTGATCTTATTAAGTTCACACGCTAAATCGAATAAGGCAAAAGATCAATTATGGATTAATTGATTAATTTCATTCATGTTATTCTTTCATTATTTTGTCAATCATTGCTTGATGATCTTTCGGTTTTAACTCTTTGCCAATGATCTTTTTCGCAATTTCAATGGCAGAGTTCATGATTATTTCTTTTTGCTTCAATTCGAATTCTTTTTTGTGTTTTGCAACTAATAAATTCGCTTGTTCTAAAATGATTTCAGCCTTTTTATTAGCAGATTGTGTGGCAGCAAAAATTATCTTTTCACTTTCACTTTTTGCACTCGCAACTATTTCATTAGCGTGTAAATTCGCATCAAGAATTTGTTTGTCAATTGTTTCTTTTGTTTCCAATGCTTTTTCTTTAGCCTTGATTGATTCATCAATATTATTTTGAATAAATTCTTGCCGTTTTTTTAGCATCTTTTTTAGTGGTTTGTACACTAAAAGAGTTATAAAAATTGAAAGTACAATCAATGTTGCTAAAGCAAAAACAAAGAATGGTCAACTGAATGTAAGGTTGGCAAAAGTGTTGTTAATTTCTTCACTAACACCACTTTTAGCAGCCATAATTTTGTTTAAAAGCATTTTCTTTTCCTAGACAAAGATTAAAAGCAATGAAATAATAAAACAATAGATTGAAGCAGTTTCAACGAAAGCAAGCCCGATAATCATAAGACCACGGATTTTTGCTGTAGCTTCTGGATTTCTTCCAACAGCATCAACGGCTTTTGCAACAGCAATACCTTGTCCAAGTGAAACAATTCCAGTTCCACCAATTGCTAAACTAGCAGCAATCATAGTAAGACCATATGCTAAATTTCCTTCGCTAGCATTAGCAGAATGGTATGCATTAACAATAGGTTCAATGTTCATATTTTCTCCTTAAACGTTGGATTTTTCGCCAACAGATTCTTTATTTTTAATAATTTCTTGTTTTCATTCTTTAATTTTCTTACGATGTTTATCTTTTACATTTTCTTCACTTGCTTGAGATCAATAAGATATCGTTAATGTCATAAAGACAAAAGCTTGAATACTTCCGGCAAAAAAGTCAAAATATAGATTTAAAAATGGTGTGACTATAATTGCCAAAGGATTAATTACACTTCAAGATTCTTTTGAAACTTCAGTACCAATAATTTTTCCTCAAATATGATTTAGAAAAGCATGAGTTAAAACAGTTAAAACAACTCCACCAATAATGTTTCCAAACATACGGAAAGTAAGAGAAATTATTGGAGTTACCATTCCTGCAATTTCAAGCGGATTAATACATTTTAGAAAGAAATGAATTTTTTGATAAAAAATATTTAATGAAATTGTAACAACTCATGTAATTGCAGTTGCTGCAAGCACTACGCTAACAGCACCTCCAACTGGTGCAATTCCAAAAAGTGAAAGCAGATGTCCAAATAAAAAGAAAATAAATAGCGTAATAAAATAAGGGTTAGCTTTTTCTAACTTTTTATTATGCATTTCATTTGAAAAAGTATCAAGTGAAACAAATGCTGATTCAACTAAAACTAAAGCTTGATTTGGTGCTTTTTCAACTTTTTGTCTTTTAATTGCAATGTAAATTAAAATTGACAAAATAAAGACAATGACAATTAAAATTCCAAGAGTAAAAATTTGATTCTCTTGGATTTTGCTTGAACCAAATCAATTAAGTTTGAGCAATCTGTCCATCTTCTTTTCCTTTCTTACGATCAAGTCTTACCAAAACAATTTCCACTATTGCTGATATTAAAATCAAAGTGTAAGGTGTAGCAAATGTAATAAGATTTATTGGTCAAAAGCCAATAGATTGGTAAGGATTTTGAGTTCTAAGTAAATAATTGAGACCTGCACATCCAAAAATAATCAAAGTGTTTACTAATGCAATTAAAAGAAATAAAACAACCTTGATTGATTTAGTCTTTTTAATACTTTTTTCACCTTCTTTTTGTTTATTTTCTCTAAAAAGCAAGCTTATACTAAGAGAAAAAAATAAAAAACTAACAACACCTGCTAGGTGACCTATTACAAGCGAATAATTGAAATAACTAACTGTAATATAACCAAGAAGCATTACTAGATTTAATGTGAAAAATATAACTCAGTGTCTCTTATTTAATGTGTCCTTCATGAAAACTCACGGTTATAAATAACCTTATTTGAATTATAAGACTTTTTTAAAAAAACTAAATTTAATATTAAGTATTTTAATAGTTAAAAAATAACTTTATATAAAAAGAGTTTTTTAAGCAAAAAACTATCCTTGAAAATTTAGCACTCTTTTTGTGTGAGTGCCAAAAAAGGTGCTATAATTTCAATATAAACATGATGGAGGTATTAGAAAATGAATGCAACATGAGAACCAAATGATTCAAGAAAAGCGATTGAAAAATATGGAAAAGATTTAACTAAACTTGCTCAAGAAAACAAACTTGAACCAGTAATTAATCGTGATGATGAAATAAGAACTTTAATGAGAGTTTTATCTAGAAAAATGAAAAACAATCCTGTTTTAGTTGGAGAACCTGGAGTTGGAAAAACTGCTGTTGTTGAAGGACTTGCTAGAAAAATTGTTGAAGGAAAAGTTCCAACAAACCTTAAAGGAAAAAAGATTATCGAAATTGATTTAGCAGCAATGGTAGCAGGTACTCAATATCGGGGAATGTTTGAAGAAAGACTGAAAGGTTTAATTGATGAAGTTGTTAAATCTGATGGCGAAATTATTCTTTTCATTGATGAAATTCATAACATTATTGGAAGCGGTGCAGTTGGTGAAAATACAATGGATGCTGCTAATATTTTAAAGCCAATGATGGCAAGAGGAACATTGCATTTAATTGGTGCAACTACACTCGATGAATATAGAAAACATATTGAAAAAGATGCAGCATTTGAAAGAAGAATGCAAAAGGTAATTGTGAGCGAACCTTCAATTGAAGACACAGTTACAATCTTGCGTGGAATTAAAGAAAGATATGAAACTTTTCACAAAGTAAAAATTGAAGATGAAGCATTGGTTGCTGCGGCTAACTTATCTTCAAGATATATATCAGATAGATTCTTGCCTGATAAAGCAATCGACTTAATTGATGAAGCAGCAAGTAACATTAGAACTGAGATGAATTATTTGCCCGAACCTTTGGAAAAAGTTGAACAAAAAATTGCACAACTTGAAATTGAAAAAGCGGGATTGCTTGATTCAGATAAGAAATCAAAAACAAAAAAAGATGAAGAAAAAATTAATGAAATAAATAAAGAACTTGTTGAACTTAAAAAAGACAAAAAAGAACTTGAAGAAAGATTAAATTCAGAAAAAGCTGATATTCAAAAAATAAGTTCATTAAAACAGGAAATTGATGATTCAAAAGCCAAACTTGCTCTTCTTCAAAGTGAAGGAAAATACGTTGAAGCATCTAAAATAATGTATGTACTTTTACCAAGTATGCAATCTGATTTGCAAAAGCTTGAAACTAAGTTAAGAAACAGTAAAAATAGATTAATTAAAGAAGTAGTTGATGCTGAAGAAATTGCAAATATTGTATCAAGATGAACTAAAATTCCAGTTACAAAATTACTTGAAAGTCAACGAGAAAAACTATTAAATTTAAAGGAAACTTTAGCTAAAAGAGTCAAAGGTCAAGACGAAGCTTTAGAGAAAGTTAGTGAAGCAATTCAAAGAGCAAAAGCTAACATAAATGATCCAAATCGTCCAATTGGTTCATTCATATTTTTAGGCCCAACAGGTGTTGGAAAAACTGAAGTTGCACGTAGTTTAGCTGAAGCTTTATTTGATAATGAAAATCATATTATTAGACTTGATATGTCTGAATATATGGAAAAACAATCAGGCTCAAAAATGATTGGTTCAGCACCAGGCTATGTTGGTTTTGAAGAAGGTGGACAACTAACTGAAAAAGTAAGAAGGCTTCCTTATTCAATCGTGCTTTTTGATGAAATTGAAAAAGCTCATCCTGATGTTTTAAACCTGCTCTTACAAATTTTAGATAACGGACAACTTACTGATAGTAAAGGAAGAAGCGTAAACTTTAGAAATACAATAATCATCATGACTTCAAATATTGGAAGTGAGTTGATATTAGATAAAAAAGCAAATTATGAAAATCTAAAAAGACTTTTATTAACTAAAATGAAACCTGAATTTATTAATAGAATTGATGAAATTATTATGTTTAATAGTTTGGATCAAAAAGTTACAAAAAGTATTGTTCAACTTGAAATTAATAAACTTAAAAATAGAGTTAATAAAAATCAAAGTATTTCTCTTGAAGTTGACCAAGAAGTTATTGACTTTATTGCGAAAGAAGCATATGATCCTAATTTTGGAGCAAGGCCAATTAAAAGATATATTCAAAAAAATATTGAAAATAAACTTGCAATCTTGATTATTGACAATAAAGTTAAAGAGGGAGACAAAGTATTTGTTTTTCTTAAAAAAGATGAAATTGTTGTTTCAGATCAAGAAAATGATTTAAATTAAAAAAAACGCCACTACCTTAAGTGGTGTTTTTTATATGGTACATCCTGTGGGGCTCGAACCCACGACCCAGGGATTAAGAGTCCCTTGCTCTGCCAACTGAGCTAAGGATGCTCTAAAAGCATTAGAAATTATAAATCATTTTGCTTGAAAATTAACTATTTTGTTGCTTAGCCTTTTCACCTTTAAGGTGACATTTTCTGCATCTTGCTTCATATTCATCTTCATCGCCTAAAAGATGTTCAATTTTAGAAGACACTTTTCTAAAAGAAGTCGAAGCAGCATGTTGACAAATTGTACAAATTGCTTGAAGTTTAGTTACTCTTTCAGCAATTGCCATTAAAGACGCCATTGGTCCAAAAGGTTTTCTCATAAAGTTTTGATCCAATCCTGCTACTATTACTAAATAACCACGATTAGCAAGTTCATCTGCAACTTCTACAAGGCCATCATCAAAAAAGTTTGCTTCATCAATTAAAACAGCCTTGTAGCTATCCTTCTTCAATAGATCAAAAATATCTTTTGAATTTTTTATTGTAAAAGTTTCATGACTTACGCCAGAACGGCTTACTATCTTTTCTCGAGAAAAACGTGAGTCAAATTGTGGCTTAACAACTAATGGTTTTAGTTTAGCATATTCTAAAATTCTTAGTCTTTTTAAAAGCTCTTCACTCTTCCCTGAAAACATTGGTCCTGTTATTACTTCAATCATTCCTTCGTTAAAATTCTTATACATTTATATCACCCTAAACCATTATTATAACGAGTTATAAACTTTAAATTTGAAAATTTTGAAAACTTAATAAAAGGTTTAAAAAAATCTATTTAATATATAATTGTAAATAATATTTAAGGAGGCAAAATGTCACTAAAAGCTGGGATTGTTGGAATGCCAAATGTGGGAAAATCTTCACTTTTTTCTGCCTTAACTTTAGTGGAAGCAGAAAGTGCAAATTATGCCTTTACTACTATTGAACCCAACGTTGCTATTGTTAATTTAGAAGATGATAGACTTTTGAAATTAGCAAAGATTGTTAATGCTAAAAAAATAACACCAGCAACATTTCAATTTGTTGATATTGCCGGTCTTGTTGAAGGAGCAAGTAAGGGCGAAGGGCTTGGAAATAAGTTTTTGGCAAACATCCGTGAAGTTGATGCAATAGTTCATGTAATAAGATGCTTTGAAGATTCAAATATAATGCACGTTGCCTCTTCAATAGATCCAATTCGTGACTTGAATATAATTAATTTAGAGCTTATTTTAGCTGATCTTCAAACTGTTGAAAATGTTATTTCAAGGATTGGCAAAAAAGCAATAAATTCTAATGACAAGAATTTGAAATTTGAACTTGATACATGTATAAAATTGAAAAACTGGCTTATTGAAGAAAAGATGGTTAAAAATCTTGATTTAGACGAAAAAGAAAAAGCAATTATTAAGTCATATCAACTCTTAACTTCTAAGCCAACAATTTATGTTGCAAACCTTAGTACAAATGATTTTAAAAACTTAAATGAAGCAAAACATTATTTAAAATTAAAAGAATTTTTAGATAAATCAAATGAAAAATTAATTCCAATTTGCATTAAACTCGAACAAGAACTTTCAACCTTTTCAGGCAAAGAAAAAGAACTTTTTTTATCTGAGTATAATATTCAAGAATCGGGTTTAAATCAAATTATTAAAACAAGTTTTTACATTTTAAATCAATCAACTTACTTCACTGCTGGCGAAGTTGAAGCTCGTGCTTGAGTTTTTAAAAATGGTATGAACGCAGCAGAATGTGCAGGAATTATTCACACTGATTTTGAAAAGAAATTCGTTAAAGCAGAAGTTATAAAATATGATGATTATATTGAACACAATGGTGAAAAAGGTGCTCGTGAAGCTGGCAAGATAAACCTTGAAGGCAGAAATTACATAATGAAAGATGGAGATGTTTGCTACTTCAAAATTGCAAAATAGCTCCTTTTTTATAATCAAATTTTTGGCATGTAAAAAAGTGTTATAATAGTGTAAAAAGGTTTAGTATGAATTATCCAGTCAAAATTAAAGAATATCGCGAAAAAGTTTTATGCACCCAAGAAGAATTAGCAAAAAAGCTTGGAGTTTCTTTTGCTAGTGTAAATAGATGAGAACAAGGGTTATTTGAACCTACTATGAAATCAAAAAGAAAGTTAAAAAAGCTATTCGAAAAAGAGGGAATTTATGCATAAAAAATTGGATAACTTTGAACAAATTAACTTATTTAATGGTTTTGATGAAAGCATCTCAAGAAAAAATAATGAAAGTTACCATAATAAGCCCGCAAAAGCATTAAACAAGATAATTATTTCAAGACTTCAAAATTATAGTTTAGATTTATATATTGAAGACGTAGAAAACATCGGCTTAGAAACTACATGAGACTACATTTGTGCATTTGTTCTTCAAAATGGGGAAGATAAAAAATTCTTAACTATTTCAAATTTTGGTGAAATGTATGAAATTGGTTTGGCAATTCGCGATAAATTTTTAAAGAAAAAAAGTGGTCAATACTATACCCCTAATGATATTGCTAATGTAATGGCTAATTGATTTGATGAATGCAAGGAAGAAAATGTTTGTGATGTTGCTTGTGGAACAGGCAAGCTTATTCTTACTTATCTTGAAAAGCTTGGATATCAAAAAGCAAGAAAACTAATTAACTCCGGAAAATTATATTTATACGACTTAGATCATATCGCCTTAAAAATTTGTAAAACGTCTATTGCTATAAAATATAAAATTGATGATGATTCAGTTATTCATGATTTTTATTGTGATTTTTTAGACCCAGATATTCATCTTCCTAGAAATTCCAAAGTAATATCTAATCCACCTTACGCTGCGATTAAAACGATTGAAAATTATTGAGCACCAACTAAAGTGTTGCTCGACACTAAAGAACTTTATTCAACATTTATGGAAAAAATATTCAATGAAGCTGACTCAACTGTGATTATTACGCCGTTTAGTTTTATATCTGGCAACAAGTTTTATTCTTTAAGAAAGAAAATGTGCGAACTAGGTTACGGATTTGTTGTTTCATTTGATAACGTTCCTGGAAATATATTTTATGGCAGAAAACACGGTATTTTTAATACTAATACTTCAAACTCTGTGCGGGCTGCTATTACTGTAATGCATAAAAATGTCTCAAGAAAAGGTTATAAAATTTCACATCTTATTCGTTTTAAAAATGAGGAAAGAGAAAAATTGCTTAAATGTGAAGTCTTAGAAAAAACTCTATCTCATGAGTATCAAATTGTAAATGAACAAAATACATATTTTAGAAAAGTACAAGCAGAACTAGAAGAATTGTACAATGCTTGAATTAAAAAATCTAACTACAAATTATCTGATTTTCTTTCAAAAAAGGATAGTACTTATTTTGTTGATATGCCAAACACATGTAGATATTTTACAGCAGCATCATGCAGAAAGTTAGATAGAACAGGCTCTTTAAAACTTAATCTTGAAAATGAAGACTCACTAAATTTTTTATATTGTCTAATTAATTCAAGCTTTGCATATTGATGATGAAGAATTTACGACGGAGGAATTACTTACCCTTCTGGGCTACTAAGCAAAATGCCAATTCCTTTTAATTTATTGTCCAAAGAAGATATGATCTTTTTTAAGGAAATGAAAGAAAAAATGTGCAACGACGAGAAAAAATACATTATTAAAAAAGTTAACGCTGGCATCGTTCAAGAAAATATTAAATTTCCAGATCATTATAGAAACTTA
The DNA here is from genome assembly GCF_033546815.1 of Metamycoplasma subdolum. Taxonomy (NCBI): domain Bacteria; kingdom Bacillati; phylum Mycoplasmatota; order Mycoplasmoidales; family Metamycoplasmataceae; genus Metamycoplasma; species Metamycoplasma subdolum. The sequence goes on along the minus strand of NZ_CP137846.1, from coordinate 126,856 downwards.
ATAAATGAAAGAATTGTTAAAATTATAGGTATTGAATATAAGCAAAATATGTTTGAAAAAGTTCATGCTAACCAATATTTCAAAAACAAATGATAGATAAGGATAAATGATGATTAATAAAGAAACCCCGCTTACAAAAGCACAGAAAGAAATTATTACTGAATTTTACAGTCACAAACCTGTGAAAGTGATCTTTAATAAAGAAGAAAGAGATAATTTATGAAAACAGTTGACTGACAAAACACAAAATTTTGATTTTAATGAGTTAAATGAAAAATGCCCTGCATTATCACATCAAATTAAAAAAAGTTATGAAAATCAAAATTATATTCAATCAGCAGTTTTTAGTGAATGTGTTTATGCACAAGCCCTTGCAAAATTATTCAAATTAGAATTATTTATTAATTGTGATATAAATAATTCTTTCCTTTCAGGCGAAATTATCCAATTACTCCATTCTTATAATTTGGTCCCACGTTATGTTTATTCATCTATAGATAAAAGTAGAATGCTTATTCAAGCAGGCGGAAGCAGGGGAATAGACAGTGCTCTCATTACTATTATCAACCCTGTAATTTTTAAAATCGAATTTAAAGAGCCAAGTGCTAAAACAAGTGAACCCGATTTACCAAAATATGGAGAAGATGGAATTTTAAAAATTAAAGATGAATTTTTAGAAAAAAATCCACAGTTTGACTTAATGTTAAAAGAGCAAGTAGGATTAAATTTCTTTAATTCTATGGGGTCTAATATTAATAATTTTTCATTTGAAAGTATTGATTTTGCCGTTTCAAATAATTATTGCAAATCAAATAATTTTTACAAAAAGGATGCAGATGTTATTGTCACTGAAGATATTGATGGCTCTTTAACAATGATACCCGCCAATCAAGTTAGCAGATGAGCTGAAATTCAAGGTGAAATAAGACCGGCGGGAAGAAATCATTATTGTGTATGAACTCCAAATGCTTTAAGAAACTTTTTAAATAAAATAGGTGCAAAAGTTGATGATCATCAAGCTATAGTTAATAAAGACGTTTTAGATTTTAGAATAGCAAGGGGCAGTGATGGCAAAATTTCAGGATATAAAATTAACCCATTATTTTTTGTATTTTTAGATAATTGTAAGGATTTAGGTTCAAGTGTAAAATTTGATATAAATTCTGTTCGACAGCTTAACCCTACCATTGCGGGAAAAATTTTCTTCAAAGAATTAAAATATAGCTCTGTTAAAAAATATTATATGAAATTGAAGTAGAAAATTTTTACATTTTTTATTGGCATTATTTAACCACATTATTCACTTTAAATTCATCAATGAATTTCTTTTGTGTAACAAAATAATTAAAAATGTTTCACATGGAGGTTGCAATGGCCGAAAATTACATCACAATAAGAAATGAAATAAATTCAATTACTGAAACAATTGAATCTCTAGTTCATGGATCTATAGAAATAAGACAAACGAATAACAAAAAGTTTATTTACGTTCATTTTAGAACAAGTGGGAGACTCCAAACAAAATATGTTGGTGAATTTAGTGACGAACTTTTTAATTTAATTCAAAGAAATAATTTGAAAGTAAGAGTGCTCAAGAAAAGATTAAAAGAGCTTAGAAAAAGAACTGATTCTTTAAATTACAAACCTAAAAATTTAAACGAAAAAGTCAAACTAAATATTGATCTTGCAAGTAGAAACCTAGTCGATTCAATCTATAAGCAATCAAAACTTGAAGGCATTTTCATAACTTATGCTCAAATAAAAACTCTTTTAAACGGCGGAAGAGTCAATGATATGAATGCTTTGGATGTTCAAAAAATATTAAATTTAAAACATGCTTGAGAATTTATTTTAGATAAAGATGTAATAACTTATCCTTCAAATTTTTCAATTCTTTGTCAAATCAATGCATTGGTCCAAGAATCAATTTCATATGATGCTGGCAAAATTAGAAAAGTAGCAGTAACAATAAGCGGTTCAACTTATTTACCACCGCTTCCTTTTGAAAATCAAATTAAGGAAAATATTGAAACAATAATTAAAAACAAATCATTTTCAGATGTTGAAAAAGCTGCTCGTCTAATTTCATATTTAATGAAAGTTCAAACATTTTTAGATGGTAATAAGAGAACTGCTGTAATTTTTGGAAATCATTTTTTAATTAGTAAAGGTTTGGGAATAATTGTAGTTCCAGTGGATAAGCTTGATGAATATAGAGATTTACTTCTTGAATATTATGAGAATAAATCAGAAAAAATTATTAATTTTTTAATTGAAAATTGTTATTTAGAACTAAATCAATAAAAACATACTGTAACGCTTTTTTGCAAAGTTTTCCTAAATTCGTTATTAATTTAACTTATTTCTTATAATTTTAAATTATGAAAAAAATCAAGAAAATACTTATGCTTTCGCCTTTAATTTCAGTGCCAGTTGCTCTTCCTATTATTAGTGCATCTTGCAATGTTAAATTACCTGAAAAATATTTAACTAAACCAATGGATGATCCAACATTCAAAATTGCTGATGAAGAAATTAAAAATCTTAAATTTGAAGATTTTGAAATTCCTCAAGAAAAGGACAAATATTTTATTAGAGATTATCATCAAAAATTTTTAAATCAAAAATTAATTGATAGTACTTGAATCAAACCAACTTCTTTCTTTTGAACAAAAGTTGATAAAGTTGATTTTAAAAAAAAATATACTATCGTTATTTTTTCATATGTTTTAGATGATTTAAAAATGAGATTTGAAATTTTCATTACTCCAAAAGATAAGGCAAAACATAACTTTGAAGGAAAAGATTATTACTTCATTTATTCATCTCATAAAATTGATGTTAATGGATTTAAAGATGAGGCGAAAATAAAGGCAAAACTTGAAAAGAGAGCAAAAATTTACAAAATAGTTCAATGAACAGTTCCCTCAATTATAATATTTTCAATAATCTTATATGTAATCATAAAAGCAATTATGAGAAAGAAGAAAGGAATGGGAAATGTTAGCCACTACTAATAACAAAAAACCAATTATTTTTTCAGACATCGATGGCACTTTATACACTAGAACTTTTCATGTAATGGATGAAACTTTAAAAGACATTGAATTTGCTATAAAAAATGGTGCTGATTTTAATCTCTGCACAGGAAATCCTTTTGAAGAAAGAATGCAAAAATTGATTCAAAAAGTTCCTTCAAGATATTTTATAGGTTCATCTGGAGCACAAGTAATTGATTTAAAAACTAAAGAAACTATTTACAAAAAAGCAATAGATTTTAAGATCTTTCAAGAAATTTATGAACTTAGTAAAAAGCACAATTATCTTCTAATTTTTTGAGATGAAAAGGATTACTATTTTTCAACCAAAGAAACAATCTGATTAACTGAGATTTTTGATTACCATTTTACTGGTGAAAAAACTAAAAAAATAAGACCTAAACTATATAGCGGAGAAAAAATTAATCCTTTAAAAATTGAAGTCTATGCCGGCGAAAGAAAAACCTATCACGCTGATTTAGAAAAATTCAGAGAAGAATTAAGCAATATCAAAGGGATTGAGATCACTCACACATTTGTGAATTTAGAAATTTTAGAGGAAAATGTAAGCAAGGGTGATGCAATAGTGTGAATGTCAAAAAACATTTATAATAAAGAAGAAATTCAATTAAATGAGTATATGACAATTGGTGATTCTAACAATGATCTTTCAATGATTGAATTAACCGACTTTTCATATGCAATGTCAGGTAGCTCTGAAGCAATAATTAAAACGGCAAAATATCACACTTCAGCACCTGATCAAAATGGTGTTGGAGAAGCAATTTTAGATTATCTATATAGATTTAAAAATGTAGTTAAAAAATATATGTTCGCTGAATTTGAAGATAAGCAAAATAAATAATAAAATTATTATAGGTGGAATTATGGAAAACAAAGAAAAAAAGAACAAAGACAAGGCTAAAGAAATAGAAGAAAAAATCAATAAATTATTTGACAAAATCGGCGTTGATCCTCAAAAAATGAACGAGGATGAAATTGAAGGTTTGCTTAACGATTTTAAGCCAGATGCTTTAGACTCAATCTTCAAAGAAGCTGAAGAACAATTTATGAAATCAATTGAAATTGTTATTCAATCAATGAAACAAGATGGATGAAGCGACGAACAAATTAGAAACTATTACAAAGACCTTGTTAATAATGCCAATAAAGTAAGAGATTTACTTCCTCCAAACTTTGTAAATGATGAAAGAATGCAACAAGAATTTGCTGATAAACTTTTTGATGCAGTTGAAGAAATTTTAGGAAATAAAAAGAGTAAAAAATCATCAAAAAGTTTCACTTCTGAACCTTTTAAAAACAATCCAGAAAATGATGAAGAAGACAGCGGAATCTTAAATTAATTGAACTTAATAAAACAAAAAAAGTGGCCAAGCCACGTTTTTTTTGTTGCTTTCTTGATTATTAATTATTATCACTAAAATTACTTTTTATTTCTTTTTTGTGCATTTCAAGTTGAGTAGTATTTGCTTGATATTCAATTAAAACTGAAGCAGCTTTTTGAATTTGTTCATCACTTAAAATGTCGGGTAAAGTATGGTAATTTTTATAAAAGTATTTTATGTCAAAAGTTCATTCAGAAAATAATTTGCTTCCATCTTCAATATTTGAAAAAAGCACAAGATTATAAACTTTGAAATCATAATTTAAATATTTGCTCAAAACTCCACAATGCTTTTCATTTTGCTTAACGGGATTTTTGTGAAGTTTACTCTCTTTCCTCGCATCTCTATAAATTTGAATTCATTCTAAATCTGCATCATTTCCAATAATTTTACCTATTCAGTTTTTGATTTCAATGCAAAAAATACCTTTTCTTGTTATTAAAATGCTATCAATTTCAGTATTACCTTTTCTAACTGGCAAAAGTACATTTGTTAATAAATATTCATCATTTAGAACCAAACGATTTAAATAACTATTTACAATATTTTCACCTTGAATTCCTCTAATCTCATTCATTTCTTTACCAGTTGCTTGATCGAAGGGCTCTGTAAAAAATGATTTAAAATTCAATTTAGATTCATTATTTTTAGTTTTGTTATGATCATTTTTCTTCTTTAGAAGGAAAAATAAGAGTAATACTAAAATTACAGCAAATATTGCTACTGCAAATACTATTGCTAAAATTTTTCAATTCATATCTTTATCTTTGTTTTGTTTTAATTTATTTAATTTCTCGTTCAAAGGTTATAATCAAGCGAACAACTCATCTCATTCAATAAACAACGCTGGTCACTTTTCAACCTTCTTTTGCCATTAAATTCATTTTATACTCTGCATCTTTTGATGATGAAGCATCCATGACTTTATATTCATACATTTCATTACCGCCTTTTCTTATAACCGCAAAAATTATAGCAAATTAAAAATTGAAATCAACCTAATTTAAAGTAGTTTTTTATATAATTGTTTAATTATTTTTTACGAGAAAAAATAATTAAAAAATGTGGTTTTTAGCCACATTTCTATTTCGCATTTTTCATTGACCGCATAACTTGTTTAATTTGGGATTCACTTGCTTTTCTTCCCATTTGTTGGAACATTACACGAATCATTTTTTCAGTAATAGGGGGGTTTTCTTTTAATGTTTTTTCATATTTCTTTTTAGCTATAGTTAGTCCAATAAATATTCCACCAGCAAGGGCAATAATAGGAAGAAGCACCATAAGTGGAATAGCTCAATTCATTGAAATCATGTTTTCTCCTTTTAATTTATTTTTTTACTTTTTTAACAATTATATAGATGATAAATGGAATTACTAGTAAAACTAGAATACTTATAAAAAATACTTTTGCTCAAAATTTATGTGCATTACTTTTTTGCACTTGAAGTTGATTGTAATCAATAACTTCATTTGAAAAAAATGATTGAATATCAGTTAGTCTTTTCTTTCTTAAAATAGTGCCAACTATAAATAGAATAATTGCAGAAGCCATAACGGCACATAAAATATATACAACATTGTTGGGATTTGGAAAAGATTTGTGAATTCATTCTTTTCATTTTAGAGCACCTCAAGTTGCATCTTGCAAGGCTCAGAAAATTAATGTGAAAAGTCCAACATAAAATAATATTGCAACCAAAAGTCATGTTCTTCTCACTTGCTTCATTATTAATTTTAAATAAAGCTTAGGAATAAAAGCGGGCGTAGATATTTGACCAATTCTTATACTATCTCGATAGGTTTTAATTTGATTGTTAATGCCCAAAAGTTCAATAGTTTCTATAGTAAATATAGTAAATGTGATGATTCCTAAAGCAACGGGAACAATATATCAAGTTCAAAGAATTTTTTGTTCACCTTTTACAAAAAGTTTAGGAAATGCTGCAAAAAGAATACAAATTATCAAACAAGAAAAGGCAAATATTAAGTTTAAAAGCAACATTGAAAGTTTAATTCTTTTTTCAAGTCTAAAGAGTCTATAAACTCCATTTGGAATCACGCCTTCAGGATCAAGCATTTTGCGATTAACTTTAGAAAGAGCACGAGTTTCAATTGTTTCATCGTCACGTTGTTTTCCGAAAATTGGCTTCTGTGTAACGTTAAATTCGCTTGTAGCAAGTGCAGGATTTTGAACATTAATTTGACTTGCAACACTACTTTCATTGAGAGTAATATTGTTAATAATCTTTCCTTCACCACTAATAATTGGTTTTAAATCCATACTACTCCTTCTTCTTTCCAGTGTCAGTTTTTAAAATTGCTAGAAATGCATCTTGAGGAACTTCAACGGTTCCAATTGATTTCATTCTTTTCTTTCCAAGCTTTTGTTTTTTAAGTAATTTTTGTCTTCTAGTAACGTCTCCACCATAAAGTTTTGCAGTTACATCTTTTCTATATGCTTTTATTGTTTCTCTTGCTATTATTTTAGCACCAATTGCAGCTTGAACTGGGATTTCAAAGTTCTGTCTAGGAATAACTTCCTTTAATTTTTCACAAAGTTCACGACTTTTATTGTAAGCAAACTCGCGGTGTACAATCATTGCGAGTGCATCAATTTTTTCACCATTAAGTAAAATATCAACCTTAACCAAATCGCTTTCTTTTAGTCCAATGTGATCGTATTCAAAAGAAGCATAACCTTTAGAATAACTTTTCATCAAATCAAAGAAATCAAAGATTGTTTCATTAAGTGGAAGTTCATAAATTAACTTTCTTCTTCAAGCGTCAAGATACTCAATTCCAACATATTTTCCCCTTTTTGTTTGACAAAGTTCCATAATTGGACCTAAATATTCATCAGTTAAGTAAATACTTGCACGAATATAAGGTTCCTCAATTGTTTTAATTAAAGATCTATCTGGAAAAAGAGAAGGATTTGTTATATATTCAATGTCGCCGTTCGTAAGGGTTACAACAAATTCAACTGATGGAGCGGTTGCAATAATATCTAAATTAAATTCTCTTTCAAGCCTTTCTTGTAAAACATCCATATGTAGCAATCCAAGAAAACCAATCCGAAAACCAAAACCAAGTGCTTTTGAAGTTTCAGGCTCCCAAATAATTGATGAATCGGATAAACTTATTTTTTCTAAAGCATCTTTTAAATCATTATAATCACGGGTATCAACTGGATAAAAACCAGTATAAACTACAGGATTAAGTTTTTTATAGCCAGGAAGCGGAAATGCAACTTTATTATTTTGTAAAGTTATTGTATCTCCCACAGCAACTGTTTTAACATCACGAATAGAAGCGGCAATTCATCCAACTTCGCCTGCTTCTAGTTTTTCTTTTTTAATTTCGCTTGGATTTTTAACTCCAAGTTCAGTGACAAAATATCTTTTTTTAGTTTGCATAAAGTAAATTTCATCACCAACTTTTACCTCACCATTAAATATCCTAGCAAGCACAACAACACCACGGTAATTATCAAAATAACTGTCGAAAATTAATGCTTCAAGAGGTTTGGTTTTATCTGCTTCTTTCGGAGCAGGAATTCTTTCAATTATTGCTTCAATTACTTTATCAATATTTTGACCAGTTTTTGCTGAAATTAAAATGGCATCTGAAGCATCAATTCCGATGATTGATTCAATTTCATTTTTAACTCTTTCTGGGTCAGAAGAAGGAAGATCAATTTTATTAATTATTGGGACAATTTCAAGGTTGTGTTCCATTGCTAAATAAACATTAGCAAGTGTTTGAGCTTGAATTCCTTGTGTAGCATCAACTAATAAAAGTGCACCTTCACATGCTGCTAAAGATCTACTAACTTCATAAGTAAAGTCAACATGTCCTGGAGTATCAATTAAGTGAAAAATATAGTCTTTGTATTTAATTTGAATTGCATTAAGTTTAATGGTAATTCCTCTTTCTTGTTCAAGGTCCATTGAATCAAGAATTTGAGGTTTAAGTTCTCTTGCAGAAATAGTGTTTGTATATTCTAAAATACGGTCAGCTAAAGTTGACTTGCCGTGATCTATATGAGCTATAATTGCAAAGTTTCTAATTTTATCATTAGTCATAATCTTTTAAAATTATATTGAAATAATTAAATCTTAAAAATAAAAAAGTGCAAATTGAGTTTTTCATTGCACTTTTAATGATGAGTTTGATTTTAAATTTTGTTCTTTTATAAAGAGTTTTTTTAAATTTTTGATGCAATAAATTTTAAGCTTAAATTTTAATTAAATTTATTTGTAAAAATTATTTAACTCCAGCTCTTTTTGCCATCTTTTTAAGAAAACTTTTTGGGGGTTGAATTAGTTCAAATGTTGTAATTTTGCTTTCTTTTTCATGGCGTTTTGCATAGATTAATAAAGCCATTTTGTATGCGAAATAAATTGGAATTAGAACAAGTGGCATGCATAAAGAAATTGCAACTAATTTACCATTTTGACTAAGATTTTCTACTCCTCTAAATACTCTGGCAATTGGGCTTATAAAGGCAACAATTAATAAGAAAACAATTGAGAAAATTACTGATGCATAAACTTTTCAATAGTAAAGAGGATTTGATAAAATTATTGGTTTTTTGCTCATTAAATTAATAGCATTAAATGCAGCTGAAATTCCTAGCACTAGAAACATTGCAGTTGAACCTGCTCTTATTCAATCTCCATTAGCAATATTTCCTTTTTGAATGGTTATAAAGGCTCCTAAATAATAAGCAACAAGAGATAAAATTCCAATTAATATTCCTTGTCATAAAGTGTTAATCCCCATGCCTCTTGCAAAGATAGATTCATACTTAGAAATTGGTCGTTTATCCATATAATTTTCTTTAGAATCTTGTATGCCTAATGCAATGGCTGGAAAGCCGTGAGTAAATAGATTAATTCATAAAAGTTGAGTGGCTGAAAGTACCATAAATTGTTCACCTTCATTAAGACTTAAAATTTCATTTTTGAAAACAAATTTGAAAATAATTAATCCAAAGAAAACTGCGATAATTTCAGCAACTGAAGTAATAAGTAAATTTTGAATAACGTTCTTTATTTTTTGGAAAACTGAGCGACCGTTTTCTACTGCTTTAACAACTGTAGCAAAATTATCGTCTGCCAAGACCATATCTGCTGCCTGCTTTGAAGCTTCAGTTCCGGTTATTCCCATTGCACATCCAATTTCGGCTGCTTTTAAAGCAGGAGCGTCATTTACTCCATCGCCAGTCATGGCAACAACTTGGTATTTACTTTGTCATGCTTTAACAATTCTAAGTTTGTCTTCAGGTACAACACGAGCATAAACTGAAATTTTTTCAATAATATTTTCAAGTTCTTTATCGCTTAATTTAGTAAGCTCAGCCCCTGTCATGGCAATGTCACCTTCATGGTAAATTCCAATATTTTTTGCAATTGCAATAGCAGTATTGATATTATCGCCTGTAATCATAACTGGTTTAATACCAGCAGAAATACAAGTTTGAATTGCTTCTTTTGATGATTCACGAGGTGGGTCAATCATAGCAATTAAACCTACAAATTCTAGATTAGATTCAAGTTCTTTGATTTGTTCATCTTTTGAAAGTTTAAGTACTTTATCAAGTTGCGTGTTGCTTATTTTTTTAATAGCAACTGCTAATACACGGCAAGCTTCATTTGCTCATTTTTGATTAGTATTTAATACTTCTTCTCTTTTGGTTTTATCTAAAGAAAGACAATGATTGATAATAATATCTGGAGCACCTTTTACTATTACAACGTTTTCTCCATCTATTTTATTAATAGTAGTCATTAGTTTTCTATCTGAATCAAAAGGTAATGTTTCAAGACGGGGATAAAGTTCCATAAGTTCTTTTTTAGTTTTAATGTTTGTATATTTTTTAAGTGAATAAATTAAAGCAACTTCAGTAGGATCTCCTACTTCTTTAGTTTCACCATCTTTTTCGACTATGTTAGATTCATTGCAAAGGGCTGCAAATTTAACAAGTGGAAGAAAAGTTTTTTCATTAAATGCACTAAGGCCAAGTTCCTGACTTCGAGAAAATAAATTAACTACAGTCATTTTATTTTGAGTTAGTGTTCCGGTCTTATCTGAACAAATAACCGCACAAGATCCAAGTGCTTCAACAGCAGAAAGGTTATCTTTTATAATGGCTTTTCTTTTTGCCATTCTTTGTACACCAATTGCTAAAATTATTGAAGTAAAAGCAACAAGCCCTTCTGGGATAGCAGCAACTGCTAAAGAAATTCCGCTAATTATAGTAGTAGATCAAAAGACTGTGCTTGAAAAAGGAAGTTTATCAATTGCTTGAAAAATAATTTGGACAATTACACTTACTAAAAATAATCCAATTCCTGCAAAAGCAAATACTTTTCCTAATTTATTAATTTTAAGTTGTAATGGTGAAAGTGTTTGTTTTTGACTATTAACAAGTTCGCTTATTTTTCCAAGTTCAGTATTTTTTCCAGTATGAGTTACAACAAAGTATGCTGTTCCTTTTGAAACAATTGATGAAGAAAATACCATGAATTTTCTATCAGCAATATTAATGCTCATATCTCTTGGAGCATTTGCATCTTTTTCAACTGGCAAGCTTTCGCCTGTTAAAGAAGATTCAATTACTAAAAAGTTTGAAGATTGCAATAAAAATCCATCTGCTGGGACAATATCACCCGCTTCAAGCATAACAATATCACCAGGAACTATATCTTCGCTATTTATACTTATAAGTTCATTGTGTCTAATAACTTTAGCTTGTAAGGGGTTTAATTTTTTCAAAGCATCAATTGCTTTCTGACTTTTAATTTCTTGAATAGCACCAACGAGCGAGTTAGTTAAAACAACAAATAAAATGATTGATGGTTCTACAAATGAAACAATAGTTTCAGTTTTGTTTGCAAATTTAGTTTGAATTCCATGTACAATTGCCAAAATATAAGACAGTAAAGTGGCAAAAAGCAAAATGATAACTAATAAATCTTTGAATTGGCCTAAATAAATTAAAAAGCCATTTTTCTTTTTTGCTTCTTCTAGTACGTTTTTGCCATATTTTTCACATCTTATTTTAACTTCATCTTCACTTAGTCCTTGTTTAAGGTCAGTTTTGATCAAGTTTTCGTCCAAAACATAATTTGAAGTAGAATCATTTTTGTTCTGTTTTTTCATTATTCTCCTTCCAATAAATTAATCATTATTTTAAATTTTAGTTGAAAAAAAATTAATCTTAAAATTTAAGATTATTTTTCAAGTTCATCAATGGTTCCAATATAATCAGCAGATGATATTTTTACCATCCTTTTAATTAAATCATAAGCTTTTGCATTAGCTTTAAAATCATCTTTATTAGTTGATGGATTTTTTTGGTCATCAAATAAAAAGTATGACATTGCAAGTTCTAAATCATTTCTAAATCTATTTGAATAAGCATCAACTGGTTCTTCAAAAGCATGATAATCATTATTCTTTATAGCCTCTTTAAAAAGTTCAAATGAACTTATTAATGCAGCATTTTGTTTGTTTTTAATAGTTTCAAATTTATTCAAATATTCTTGTGTTGGATAAATATATTTATTCTTGTAGTTGAAGTATTCAATAGGAGTAATGTCTTTAACAAAGTCATCGCTTTGATAAGTTTTGTTAAAATTCATTTTTTTGTTATAAAGTCATTTAACAAAAGATTTGACATGTTTTTCTCTTGAAGGTTTGATTTTGACACCCATTAGTGAAGGCCCTTGAAGTAAGAAATTACTACTTTTTTGACCTTCACTTTTCTTTAAAGGAGAAGGTAAAAATATGAAATCATCTATTGTTAAAGATGATTGAAAGCTTACTTCATTAGCAAGGTTAAAAATTGAATCATAACTATGTGAACTAATAATTGTCATCATTATATTCAAACCTAAAGGAAGTTCGTATCCATGGCCTGCTCATTTTTCTCTTCATTTATCGCGAAGTCCAATAGAATCATGAATTCTTAGTTCTTTAAATTCGTTGTAAATTGTTTCAAAGGTTTTGAAAAGACTTGATTTTTTATCTTTAAGGTTTGAATAATTTAGCTTAAAATTATTTTCTTTTTCTTTGCCATATTTCAACATATAATTGTCAAAATTTCCATCAGCCAAATCGAATGCTTTTTTAAAAAAATGATTAGCGGTGTGACTTAAATATAGAGGGTAAATATTCTTCTTTATTTCTTTCTCAAAGGACATAGAAAGTTTATAACTTGCATTTTCTAATTTGTCACTATAAGTAAAGATTTCATCAGTAAAATTGAAATCAGTTTTTGTTACATAATCATTGTTAACTTTGAATTTTAAAACATTATTTAAAGCACTAACTTTATCAGCGTTATTAACTTTTAACTTTTCAAAATAATCTTTGATTGAAATAAGTAATTTTGTTTTAGTTTTATCAGGCGAAATTAATGATTTTTTGCTTTCTTTTTCAATCTTGTCAAAGATAAAACCAAAGACAAATTTGTTGATTATGAGCAAATCAATGCTACGACCAAAAGGAAGGAGAAATTTGTCATCTTTTTGAACGTTTGGAATTCCTAAATTTCTATTTTCAGGAAGTAGTTTTTCTAAAAATTTAATGTTTTTAACTTCCTCTTTAAAATTTATTAATTTATTGTATCTTGCAAGCACGTTTGCCATGCTTGGATAATAAAAAATTAAATCAGGCATCATATGATTATTTGCCTCTAAATCATTTTCTATATATCTTTGAAATGGTGTTGAAGAATTATTAAAAGGAACAACACTTACATTCATCATTTTGCTATCTTTGTCTTCGTTGTATTTTGCTACAATTTCTTTAAAAACTGAGTATCTTGCATCATCAGTTTTGAAAGGAATTATTAACTCAACATAACTATTTTGCTGGCAACTTGCCCCGATTAAGGGAAGGGCAAATGTTGGGGTTAAAATCAGTGAAGATAGGATTATTTTTTTCTTTAAATTCATAGCCTTATTATATATTAAAAAAACAGCAACATATAAATTTGCTGTTTTAGATTTCCTTATTTTTTTAAGTTTATTAAACGCCCTTGTTTACTGCTTGAATTATAAAGTTTATTAATCCAAATGTTGCAAGTGCAACAATAGCTAAACCGGCAACAATAACGATAAAAATTAATACTCAAGAAATTGATTTTTTTACTCTTTGTTTTCCTTGTTGTTTTTTAATTAAAGAATATTCATAATTATCAATTTTTTCCATATTCTATCCTTTCGTTGCATTTCCTTGACGTGAAATTGCGTTCATAATTCTCTTTCTTAAAACAAAGTAAACTACAAACATTGGTAAGATTCCAAGAATAGTTCCGGCCATACGAATTGAAGTATAAATAATTTCAACTTCACCAGCACTTTCTTTAGATTTACCAACTTCCATGAGCCAGATGTTCATTACGGTTCATGAACCGGGTTCTTGTTTAGACAAGATAAGTAGAGGTCATGAGAATGAGTTTCAAGATGCAAGGGCAGTTAGAATTGCAACAGTTCAAGTGGTTGCTTTTACCATTGGCATTGCAATTTTAGTAAAGTAAGCGAATGCACTTGCTCCATCAAGCATTGATGATTGACGTACAACTCCTTGAATAGATTCGAATGAGTTTCTATACATAAATCCAGAAAAGACTGATGCAGCAAATGGCATTGTTAAGGTAACAATTCTAATTGGCGATATTTTCCAATCGACATGTCATCCGAGACGAACAACAACAAGATATTGTCCAGCCATTAAGGCAACTTCAGGAAGAACTAGCAATGCTAGGAAAAATCCTCATGAAAGTTGTTTGAATCTTCATTTTTTAATTGAGAAAGCATAACCAAAGGTTATTGAGAAAAAGATTCTTAAAACAACTGAAAGTGCAGTTATTCCAGCAGTGGTTACGATTGCTTTCAAGTAACCAGCTTGTGCTGCTGTTCTAAAGTTTTCAAAGTGAAAATCAACGCCTTTTTTGTCTGGAAATTTTAATGGGAATAAAACTAATGTGTTTTGGTCATTTTGTCAATATTTATCTAATAATGATTGGTTAATCATGTAATAGAATGGAAACATAATAAGGATTCCGAAAAATACAAGTACAAATATTTTAAATACTCAAGTTAAAATAACGCTAATTGGTCTGGTCGTTTCAACCGGCCTTACCATTGCTTCTTGTTTAGACTTTAAAAGTCGTTTTTGACTTCAATGTCTGAGTTTCAATCTTACGAGTGACATTTAACGCTCCTATCTTTGTACTTGCTTTGTATGCTAGAGTGACTAATTTTCTAAGTCCAAATGAAATAGTTACACCTAAAACGAAAAGAATTACTGATGCTGCACCACTTCTACCATATTCTCCACCACGAACCATTGAGTAAATGTAAAGCATAATTGATGATCCACCATGTGCAACAGCAGTTTCGGGACTATTATCAAATAAAGCTAGTGGGAAGATTTTAATACCACCAATTATTCCAATTGTAATTAAGAATGATAGGGTAGGTTTAATAGAAGGTAAAGTGATGGCAAAGAATTGTTTTGCTTTATAAGCACCATCAATTGAACCAGCACGGTAAAGGTTTTGGTCAACTGATAGCATTGCTGTAGTTAGAATTAATACTTGAAAGGCTAAGTTTCCTCAAACCCCACGGAACACAATTACTCCAAAAGCTGATCAGTTTCAATCCGATGTATCTTGCAAGAATAAGAGTGGTTTTTTAATAAGCCCCAGTTTTTGAAGTAAGGTATTAATAATTCCACCCTCACGTCTGAAGATATAAATAAATGAAATTGAAACTGCAACCATGCTTGTAACATAAGGTAAGAAGAATACTGTTTGTCAAAAGCTTCTTGCTCATTTTTTAACAACTTGAGTAATTGCTATTGCTATTAAAAGAGAGCAAGTTAGACTAATTGGTAAGGCAATTATTGCATAGACAATTGAGTTTCTAATACCTGTTTGAAAACCATAGTCTTTAAAAATATTGACATAGTTTGCAGTTGAAAGTTTGGCTTCATCAATATAGAATCCAGTTCCTCTATCTAGAAATGATTTGTAAATAACTAAGATAAAAGGAATTAAAGTGAAAAGTAAGATTGTTAAAAATGATGGAAGAATTAATAAGAATGGTTTTCAATAAGGTGTTCTTGTTGAGAGAATGCTTAAATTATCACCAATGTTTTTAACTCTCATTTTTTTTCAAAAATATCTTTTCATTAATCAATTCTTTCCCCAGTTTCAGCATCAAAGAAATGTAATTGATCAATTGATTTGAATCCAAGTTTAACTTGTTCGCCAATTTCATAAACGCTTTTTTTGGTTAAATAAACGTTACAGATCTTGTCAATTTCTTTGATATAAATTTGAGACTGAATTTCTTTTCCAAGATATTCTATGTTTTTGATTTCGCCAGTAAACATGCCTTTTGAGCTTTCAATTAAACTCTCACCACGAGCACCAATATGAATTAATTGTTTGTCATATTTAACTGGAAGTTCTGCAATAAGTTTGTCACTAATATATGCCTTGCCATGTTCAACTTTTGCTTCAAAAATGGTCATTTCAGGCATACCTAGAAAACGAGCAACAAATTCATTTTTTGGCTTTAAATAAAGGTCAATTGGACTTCCGATTTGTTGAACTTTTGCAGTTGACATACAAACAATACGATCGCTAATTGACATAGCTTCTTCTTGGTCGTGAGTAACAAAAACTGTAGTAATTCCAAGCTCTTGTTGAATAGAACGTATTCATTTTCTGGTTGAAATTCTTAGTTTTGCATCTAAGTTTGAAAGAGGTTCATCTAGTAATAAAATCTTTGGTTTTTTAACAATAGCACGAGCAATTGCTACCCGTTGTTGTTGTCCACCAGAAAGTTGAGTTGGTTTTTTACCTAAGTTTTTTGTAATTTCTACTCTTTGAGCTACTTCTAAAACATCACGAACGATTGCTTCAGGAATAGTCAATACATCTTTTGAAAGTTCTTCGATTTTTTCTTGTAAAGGTTGAGGTAGGAATAAAATCAACTTGTTAAGTTTTGATGAAAAAGTTAGGCCAGTAATACTGTGTTGTTCAAAAATTGGGTCAAATAATGAATTAACTTTTTCACGGTAAGCGTTATCAACGAATTTTTTTGTAGTTTTAAAGTCTTGGTTTTTCTTTCTAATTTTTTCGTTCAGTTCGCTTGATTTTCTTTCCTTAAGTTTTGCTTTATATTGAACTTTAGCATCTTTAATCGCTTGAGTTAGTATACGCTTTTGTTCTTTATAATTTTCTTCATATTGATCTTCAAGATCTTTAATTTCTTGTTTGCATTTAGATTTTAAAGATGCTTTTTTATCTGCAAGAGATGCCTTTAATTCTTCAGTTTGAACTAAGAATTTTGAAACATCTTGATTAGTAAGCTTAGCTTTAGAAATTTCACGATCAATTGTACTTAATTGTGAAGAAAAGTGTAAGTTTAATTTTCTTAAATTTTCTTCAAGATCATGTTGTAAGTTTTTAATTTTTTGTAAAACTTCTTTGGTTAAACTAGTTAAGATTGCTGTTTTTTTAGTAATTGCTAAATTGTATTTATTTTGTGAATCTTCTGTAATATCAGAAAGTTCAGCTTTTAAATCAATTAAATATTTTTGTATTTCTCTTGGATTATCAATTGTGTGAAAACATTTTGTTTTTAGGTCACTGATATCATCTTCAGCAACATTGAAGTGTTCTAAGATTAACTTAAAAATTTGTTGTTGAGCTAATTTTGTTTTTTCAATCGTTTCTTCTCTTCAATGTTTGTCATGAGCAAGAGGGAATGCTATATTTTCATAAACTGTCATATGTGGATAAAGTGCATAGTTTTGGAAAACAAGACCAAGTTCTCTTTGTTGAGGTGAATATTTTGTAACGTCAATTCCTGAGAAAAAAACTTTTCCACTTGTAGGTCTAAGTAAGCCTGAAATAGCATTTAAAGTAGTAGTTTTACCTGAACCAGATGGTCCTAATAAAGTAACAAGTTCACCCTTTTTAATTTGGAATGAAACATTATCAACTGCTACTGCATCACCGAAGTCAATCACAAGATCTTTTAACTCAATTGCTGCAGCATTTTTATTATCAAAATAGCGCTTTTGAGAAAAAGCATGGATTTTTTCTTGGGCTAGCATTTCTGCTTTGTCCATTTTTCTCCTTAATTTTTTAAGTTTATTTTGCGATATAAACTATAAACCGTATTGTTTATTTCTTGAATCAATGAAAGCGAAAATACTATTATTTGGTTCAAGTTTATCGAATTTACTAAATTCGGCACTTAGGATATATTCACCGCCACCGTTGGCAATCATTCCAATTCCATGATCTACATATTCTAAAGTGAATTCATAAGGTGAAACCATAGCTTCGCCTCTTCCCCCATTTTTGACATCATTTTCAACGCCTTTGTATTTATAACTTTCTGGGTTGTAGAATCCACGATTTTGTTCTATTCCTTCATTAAATGCATAAGCCATGTAGGGCAACATTAAAGCAAATGGTGAGTCGAATTCTTTTTCATTATAATTACTTGTAAAAGCACCCGTTTCACCTGATGAAAAACGAGGCAATGTTCAGCCACCGGCTAACATTTCTGTTGAAAAATTACGGTAGAATTTTCCTTGTTCTTCACCAGGTTTGTCAAAGAAGATATTTGCAACTAAACGATCATATGATGAATTTGCTCAATTCTCTGCAATTGCTCTAATTTTTGCACCTTTTGGAATTATAGAATTTGCATATCTATGATCTAAAGCCGCAAGAGCTCTTTCTCTTCTTTTAACAGTTGGGGTTCCTTCTTCAAGAGTATCAATACCTGAAATTCTAATTTTGCAAGCTCTTTTGATACCCCCACCATCAATTCAATCTGCTTTTAAAGTGTCACCATCAGATCAACCAGTAACGGTCATGTCACGGTAATTGAATTTTTCTCAATAAGTTCCTTGTCATGTTGTTAATGCACCAGTTATTGGATGTTTTTTGCTTAAAGTAGTTTTTTTATAAAATAGTTTACCTATTTTTGCATAATCTTTTGGCTCAATTCCTTCATAAAAAGAATTTAATTTGATGTCTTTGTAACTTACACCTTTACTGTTATAGTATTTTTTAACTTTTTCTTCTTTTTTACAAGAAGCAGCTAAAACAGTAGTTGGAATTAATGGTAGAGAAATTAAACTAATATTTAATAATATTTTGTTGGTTTTCATTAGATTATTCCTTGTTTTTAAGTCTTTTATTAATCTAATCTAGTTCCAAGAATTTGTTTAAATTTCTTTAATAAGCTTTTGAAATCATGAGGTTGACCATTGCTTGCTGAGTCCATAGCATTCTTGCCTAATGTAGTCATAGTATCACGTAGAATTTGTGATTGAGAAGCTGCAACGTCTTCAACTAAATGATAGTTTTTGTCATTCATAGCTTTTCTAAAGTTATCAAAAGCAACTCTATTTGCTGCATTTAATTTAATTTTTCCTGGATCTTGGCTAAATCATGCACTTGTTGTTGAAACATAACTACCTAAACCATTGAAAACATCAATTGGGTTACCATTAAATGTTTGTGCGAATGCTTTGAAGTCTTTAAGTTGATGAGTAAAGAATCATTTAACAAATAATTTTGTTGCTTTATCTTCTCTTTCGTTTGCATGAATTCCAATAAATGATGGGCCTTGAGCAGTAACTGAGAATGTACTTGCCGCATCAGTGTTTGCTTTAAGTGGAACACTCTTTCACATTGCTTCATCAAAGTTAAGATTTTCTGTGCCTGATGTAGAATCAATAAGAATTTTTGTTGATGGAATGTAGTAAAAATCTAAGGTTGAAGCACCTTTACCGTTAAGAATTTTCCCTAAATATTTTGCATTAGGAATTTCTTTTCCATCTTTTTTAACAACATCACCGTCATGAGTTAAAGTATCATCAACTACTAAATAATCACCAGCTTTAAAAATTGCTAAAGCTTTGTCTTCAGACTCTTTATCAACAAACATTCAACCATGTTCTCCTTTTGCTTGAGGAGCGTTATGTCTTACAATTGGATTTTCAAATTTTTCGTTTTGGAATAAAGCAATAACTTCAGTACCTGTAGTATCAACTAGATTAAGTTTAAAAGTACTCTTAAGTTCTTTACCAATTTTTCCGTTTGCACTATCAAGAGCAAAAATTGTTTTACCACCAGCACCATCACTTATAAATGTGTGTACATATCCTGCAGTTGAACCAATTAAAATTGCCATTTCATGAATAGTTAAAGGCCCTGAACCGTATGCACCTCCGCCTCCAACATAAACTGCTTTCTTCTCAATTGCAGGTAATAAAATTTCTCAACTAGCTTTGAAGTTTTTGTGTTCTGGACTTGCTTCGTTTTCACGGAATGAAGCAAAGTCAAAACCACCAAATTTTGCATATTTTTCATCTTTTGGATGATATGTAATAAAGGTTTTACTCTTATCTCCGCCCGCTAGTGAAAGTGACATTGCGTAAATTGTGTTAGGAATTGAGTCAAATCCAACAACAAATCTTGTCTTTGTTTCGGGTGCATCTTGTTTACTAAATGCAAGTTTTGAAAGTTCAGCAAATTTTAAAAGTTCAGTATAACTTTCAAAAATTGCATCACTTAATTTGTAATCTTTTAGCATTGCAACAACAGCGTTTTTGTCTGGACCATCTGGAAGTAAAGTTGGATCTCATTTTTTATCGACAGCAGCCTTATCACTTCCTGTTGTATATGATTTAATCATTTCATCAATAAGTGTATGTGTTCCTTCAAGTTGAACATTGTAAGGAGCTTGTGTTAAGGTATAAAGTAGTTTTCCTAAAACAGGTTTGTTAATTGACATCATTTCTGATGAACGTGAAATAGGAACAACTCATCTTTCGTGAGATTTAATACCTGCAATTTGATCATTAACATTTTTAAATAGTGGGTGAAGTCCGTATGATTCAAAATCTTTTGAAAAATCTAAGTTCATTCTATATCTTGCAATAATTGATGAAGCAGTTGCATAGTTAGTCATTAGATTAAAGAATTGTTTATCATCCTTAGCTTCTAGTTTGTTTTTTAATTCTTCTGTACTGTATCCGTTTGAACCAACAGCAACATCAACTGGTAAGTATCCAGCAGCTTTGGCTTCAGAAGTTTTTGCAAATTTATTAAATTCAGCAACGATTGTACGAAGACCTGCACCTTGAGGAGCAGAAGTAGCAAATCCAGAATATAATTTAATTCTTCCATCATCTTGTTGATCAAAAAGGAATTTAGTTGAAGTATTTCCCCCACCACAGCTAGCACCTACTAAAGGCAGTGTGGCAACAGCTAAAGGTGCTAAAGCAAATAGTATTTTTTTGGTTTTCATTTTTTTCCTTTCAAATTTAATTTTGAAAACTTTTTTTTTTTTTTTTTTTTGATTAGTTGTTTAAAAATTTCAAGATTAATTTTTATATTTTTTCTATTTTCTAATATCTTTTAAAGTTAAATTTTGTTTATCACTAATGTAAAATAATTTACAATTCGTGTCATTGTCAGTTGTCATAAATTAGTGGTTTTTCTTAAATAAAAAAGTTATAAGAAATAAAAAAACGCGTAAAAAGACACGAAGCTTTTTACGCTTTTTTAAGTTTAGTTTGTGAAGTTTTTATTACTAGATAATTCACAATCTAAATTTTATAGCATTTTTATTTTTTTTAAATAAAATTTAAAGAGTTCAAAATCTTATAAAAAAATTCATGTTTTTTATTTCCGAAACTGGTAAAATTTGTAAATCATTTGCCTATTTACTTACAACTACAGATGCAGGTTTTAAAACCCTTCCATTTAGTTTATATCCAATCATTTTTACTTCTAAAATCTTATCTTTTGTCTTGCCTTTTTCTTCTCTAAGTTCAAATGCATGTTGTTCTTCAGGATTAAAAGTCGAACCTACTTCAGGAATTATTTTAACAACTCCATGTTCAAGTAAAACATCTTCAATTTGTTGATAAAGCATTATAAATCCAGTTAAATAATTTTTAATAACTGAATCATTACTTTTTTTAAGGTAATCAAAAGCTTGATCAACTTTTGAAAGCGGAACAATTAAATCTTCTAAAAATGATTGTAAGGCATATTTTTTAGCATCACTTTTTTGTTCCTCAAAATGTTTGTTATTCTTTTCTTTTAAATCATTTAATTTTTGTTGAGCTTTTACTTCAAATTCTTTAATTTTTTCTTTAAATTCATGAACAAGTTTTTTGTTTTCAAGTTCAAGAACTAAATTTTTTGAAATCAAAGAACTAATTTTTTCCTCAAGTTTTTGATTTTCTTCTTCTAAGCTTTGACTTATAGTCAAAAGATCTTTTAATTTTTTATTTGGTTTTTCAACTGAAATAATTTTTAAAACATTTTTCTTTTTATTTACTTCAAATGTTAAATCTTTATTTAATTCAATTTTTTCAAGAGATAAAAGAAAATGAATTAGTTCTTTATCTTCATAATTTTCATTTATTAAAATTTCAACTTTATTTTTTTCTTCTTCAACCTTTTTGCTTTTTAAAGTTGAATAACTTAAAGTAACAATATCAAACTTTTCAATCTTCATTTTATTTCTTTCCTTTCTTTAAAATCTTTTCAACAATTTCAAATGTTTCAAGTCCTTTTTCAACATTTAAATTTTTAGGTCCAATAACACTAATTTCAGAAATATTATTTTCATTTTCAAAATCAATTTTTTTACTAATAATCGATAAATTGGGACGACTTAAATCAAGTTTTAAGTTATTATCTTCATCAATGTTATTTTCAATAGCATCTCAAACTGAATGACTATCAATTAAATTTAAAACTTGACTAATTTCTTCACGGCTAATATTTTCAGATAAAATCATGGCTGATTTATTGAAAGTTTTTGCGGTAACTTCTTCTTTAAAAACAAAAACATTTTTAATAAATTCTTGAATAATAATTTCGCAATTTTTAACTTGCTCACTTAAAATTGGAGCTAAACTTTTTACTCTTTCAGCAAGGTAAATTAAAGGTGTGTCAATTAGTCTTTCTTTAAAAATTCTAATAGCAATTTTTACATCATTTAATTTAATTAACTTGCTTTCAATATTGAACATTTTAGATTCAACTCTACCACTACTTGTAACAATAACAACAATTGCTTGTTTTTCATTTAAGGTTGTAAGCTGGATTGAACGTAAAGTTTCTGTAGCATTATTGCTTGTTGCAATAACAGTAAAACCTGCCATCTCGCTAATAATAGAAGCAGCTTCATCAACGGTAGCATCAACTGCAATTCTTCTTTTTGCAAGTAAGTCTTCAAGCTTTTCGTGAAAGAATTTTTTACGATTATAAACTAAGTATTTTGTGTAATATTCAAGACCTAACGTTGAGGGAATTCTTCCACCGGAAGTGTGAAGTTTTTCTAAAAGCCCCATCTTTTCAAACTGAGCCATTATTGCTCTAACTGTGGCACTTGAAACTTTTAGTTTATAAAAACTAACAAGTTCTTTTGAAGCAACTGGTTCGCCTGTTTTTATATAAAGATCAACTATTTTTTTAAAATAAATTGCTTGATTTTCATTAAGTATAATTTGTTTTAAATCTTCCATGTTTTCACCTAATAATAATATTAATTTAATTTTAGCACTTAAAGTGTTAATTTGCTAATTTTTAAGGCAAAAAGAAAAGCACCTTGCGGTGTTTTCGGGTCAATTTCTTGAAATGGCGCGCCCGGCAGGAGTCGAACCCGCAACCTCATGGGCCGTAACCATACACTCTGTCCAGTTGAGCTACGGGCGCATTTTGGAGCCACCAACCGGATTCGAACCGGTAATCAGGGTGTTGCAGACCCATGCCTTGGCCGTTTGGCTATGGTGGCAACACAGGCTAAATTGCAAACTATATTATATTACACTTTTAACTTTTTAAAGTAAATAGATTAGAGAGTTTCTAAAAAATTTGAGTAAAGTTAGTCTCATCAAAAAAAAGAAGATAGCAAAAGAGGGATTGCTATCAAAGTGTATATTACACTTGTTAAAATTATAAACTATTTATAAGCGTTTTTTGAAGTATTTTGTGCATAAATTTGAAATTACTTGCTTAAAAAATGACTCAACTATATCAATTGCTTGATTTCTTTTATCTTTTGGAGTAGACAATAAATCAACGCTACTATTTAAAATATCAATTGGAGCAGACATAAAAGTTGCCAAGTTATTTTCATACCTTGCTTTAAAAACATCAATAACTTTGCTCATAAAAGGTTGAGGTTTTTGGCCAATTCCAATATCTTCTACAAATAAATAAGGAACTTGTTTTAATATTTCAATAACATAATTATTATTTTCAATATCCGAATTCAATAAGGTTACAAAAAGATCATCAAATTTAATTCAACAAGTATGATCTTTTTTCTCATGTACAAGTTGAAAGCAAAGATATTTCAAAATGTTCTTTGCATCAAAAAATTCTTTATCAATTAAGAAAATTCCTTTTTTTGAATTTTTGTTAAAAATTTCATCAATATGAACACGCAAATCTTTTGAAAATTTTTCAATTGAGTTTCCGGCTTCTTTGATTAGTTTTCTTGGTTTGGCTTTTGATGGAATTAAAAAATAGTCTTCAAAATCTTTGGGAAGTGGTGTGATTGAAGTTAATTCAAATTGTTGAAGCATTAGTTTCTTTTTAACTTCGGCACTATTTGTTGGGTCTATTTCCAAAATTCCGTATTCACTTAAAAATACTGAAATGGTAGGTTTGCCATTATGCTTTTTACAATTTTCATAATAGTTCATCAAGATAACTAAATTATTTTCAATAATTTCTTCAGTCAAAGAAAGTTTTGATATTAAATTTTTGACTCAATTTGAGGTCAAAACTTCTTCTTTATATTTTTTAAAATCTTCTTCCTTCAAAGGACTTTTGCTAAACAAATTTTTAAGGTAATTATTTTCCATTAATCAGCCCACTCACATTCATCATCATTAGTTAATTTTAGCAAAAATTCTTTTGTCTCTTCAGAACATTCTTTTTGTCTCATTTGAGAATCAAAAACTAAGTTTCTTTCACGTTTTGAATTAATTTTATTTATTAAAGTGGTTTCAAGTTCAAGGTCAATTTCTTCAGCATCAAAAATGTTTCTTTCAGCATAATCGCTTGCAATTTTATTAATGTAATTTACTACAATTGCATTATTAACATTCATAGAATAGTTAATAAAAAGATTAATTGAAAGATCAGAAAAAGAAAGACGGCGAAGTTTTTTGACCATTAAAATTTCACTAGGGCTTGCTAGTCTATTATTAATATATTTAATGAAATTTAGAGGTTCTAAGGTATTAGTTTTTTCTTTGAAATTATATGAAACTGGTGCTTTGTTTTTAATATCTTCTCCTTCAAGAGATTCAAAATCAAAAACTTCAAAACTTTTCTTACTTACATCTAGTAAATTTTGTTTTTCAAAAGTTGCAACTTGTTTTAAATCAAGAAGTTCATTAAACTTTTTAACTCCTATTTTTTTAGATAAGATTGAACTTAAAAGTTTATTATTAATAATTTCATTTGCAGTTAATGGTTTTATAAGCTCAAAAATTAAGTTGCCGTTTGAATCAACATAAGTTTTTAGTAAGTTACTTGCTTCTAAAAGTTCTTTTGCTTTCATAAATTTAGTTTCGTTCAGTGCTAAAAAATCCATAAGTTCTTCAAATAGATATTTTTTAAGACTATATTTGTATAAATTGAAACTATCAAATAAGTAAAAATATAAAGCAATTCCTTTTCTTCCAACAATTGGAGTATAAAAAATTCTCAAATTTTCTAAGTCTTGAGAATTTATGCCATTATTTGAAGCAATGTAGAAGTTTTTTCCTTGCATAACCACCCCCAAATTTTTTCTATTTAATCTCATTTTAAGTGATAAAAATGGCCAATTTTGATTATTTTTTTCTTTTGCCACATCTTCTAAGTCAATAAACATTAGTTATTAACACGGCCAAAGATAAAATTAGCCTTCAATTAAGACTAAATATTAAAAAAATAGCACTTATTTACAAACAATAAATGTCTATTTTATTTAGGTTTCAAATTATATTTTTGGTAATTTTTTGTGTGTTTTTTGGCTCTTTTTTTAATCTTAAAAATCTATTAAATTTCAAAACTATAAAAAATTAGATTTTTTTTGTATTTTTAATTAGTTTAAAATTAATTTTATAAGTTTGTTTTTTACGTTTTTAAGCTCATAATCTTCCAAAAATTCATTTGCCTTTTCAGTTATTTTAAAGTTTTGGAAATCAAGTTCTTCTAAAGGAATTTGTGGCAAAGTAAATGCATCTCTTAATGTTGCAAGATATTTATTTTTAAAAACAATTTCTTTAAATTCAAGAAGTTTTTGACTAATCTTTTCACTAAATTTATCTAAATTTTCATAAATATTTTCAACATTTCCAAATTCTTCCAGCATTTTTGCGCAGGTTTTAGGGCCAATTCCTTCAACACCTTTGAAATTATCACTAGGATCTCCAACAATTGCTTTAAAATCAATTACTTGGTTTGGATTAAAGTCATAAAACTCTCTGAAGTTATCATTATTAATAACTACATATTCTTGCTTAACCTTTTTTAAAATACTTGTTTTATTATTAATTAGTTGATTTAAATCCTGATCAGCAGAAAAGATTAACTTTTCATTATCAGCATATTCTTTAACTATCTTAGCAATTACATCGTCAGCTTCAAACCCATTTTCTATAATCACTTTAAAATTTAAAGATTCAAGAATCTTTTGAATAAGAGTAAGTTGAAAATAAAATTCCTCAGGTGCTTTTTTTCTATTAGCTTTATAATCAGTAAAAATTTCATGGCGAAAAGTTTTGGCATGTGCATCAAAAGCAAAAACAATATACTTAAAATTAAATCTAGTTTGTAAAGAAATTAAGGTGTTCAAAAAGCCAGCAACTGCTGCAGTAGGTTCACCTTTTGAGTTTGTAAGCTTTGCTTTTGAATAAAGCATCGCATAATAGGAGCGGTAAGTTAAATAAGTTCCATCTACGATTAAAAAATCAAAATCCTTTTTCATTTTGTTATTTATCCTTTAGTTACAAAATATTCTTTAATTTTAGTAAGTTTGTGTCTTCCATCACTTTTTAAAATAATTTCAGCTTCAATAATTTTATTCTTAAATTTAATTAAATCTTCTGTTGCATTAAATGCAAATACTTGAAGTTTTTGACTACTATCTGAAAGAGTTAAGATGTAAAAATCTTTGCCGTTTCTTGCAACTCTTTTTAAAACATTTTCGCATTCAACTACAACAACATAACTATTTCCGAAGTGTAAGTCTTTTAATTGAGAACCAATTTTTTCTCAACTTTGTAATATATTTGTATTATAACTTTGACCTAAAAATTCAATCTCATTAGCTTTAATTTCTTCAATCTTATCATCCTTGGTATTTTTAATTTCTATCTCGCTTGATTTTGTAGAAATATCAAGAAGATTTAAGTTTTCTAAATTTTGCATTTTTAATGAAAGCATTAAATAACTATTGGGATTTGAAATCTCATGTAGCATTGTTTTTTGCGATAAATTAAAGCATCTTAAAGCACTTGCTTTAATTAAAGTTTCTATGTTGCTAATACCAAAGTTTTTAATCAAACTTACGCACATGCAAAAATGTGCAAACGATTTATAAGGGCCATACTCTTTTCTATTTTTTACTAAATTCTTAATAGTTTCTGGCCCTATTCCCTTAATCATTGCAAGTGGTAAGTAAATAGTTTCATTTTTAATTTCACTAACAAAAGAAGAGAAGTTAATATCAGGTGATGCAACACTAATATTCAAGCTTTTTGCTTCATTTACATATTTATTAATATTAGTTTGAGAACCACGATTTGATGAAATAATAGCAGCATAATATTCAAGCGGAAAATGTGCTTTTAAGTATGCCATTTGATAAGAAAGATAAGCGTAACTTACAGCATGTGCTTTATTAAATCCATATGATGCAAACTCTTCAATAGCAGCATATATTTTTTCACTTATTTGTTTTGGATAATTATTTTTAATAGAATCTTTGATAAATTTTTCTTTTAATCTTTCCATTTCATCAAGTTTCTTTTTTGATATTGCTCTTCTTAAAATGTCAGCTTCACCATAACTCATTTTGGCCACTTTTTGAGCAATTTGCATTATCTGTTCTTGATAGACAATAATGCCATAAGTTTCTTCAACTATTTTATCAAATTCAGGCGAAATTTTAGGTACCTTTTCAATGCCGTGTTTTCTTCTTGCATAAGTAGTTAAATTAAGCATTGGCCCAGGTCTAAAAAGTGAGATAACCGCAACTATATCATTAAATGTTGAAACCTTAACTTTTTGAAGTGTCTTTATCATTCCTGGACTTTCAAGTTGAAAGATTCCAGTAGTTTGTCCGCTTGTTAAAAGTTCAAAAGTTTTTTTGTCATTGAAGTTAATATTTTTAAGCTTAAATTCTTCTTTTTTCCCTTCATTTATTTTGTCTAAAATTTCTTGGATTGTTGTTAAAGTTTTAAGACCTAAAATATCCATTTTTAAAAGTCCAAATGGTTCAAGATTTTCCATTGCACTTTGAACTTGTTGAACATTATTTGATAAAAAATATGTAGGTATAATTTCTTCAATATTTTTAGGACTAATTACTATACCAGCGGCATGAGTTCCCGTTTGTCTATAAAGGCCTTCTAATTTGCTTGAATTATAAACGATTTGAGTGATTAATAAGTTGGTAATATTTTCAATTCTTGCCATTAATAAAGCAAATTTTTGGTTTTTTTGATACTCTTCAACAAGGTTTATATCTTCATCACTAATTGACTTAGAAATTTCATTAATTAAGGATGGAGAAACACCATAAACTCTTAGTACATCTCTTATCGCAGATTTCTTTCCGAGGGTAGAAAAAGTAACAATATTTGCCACTCTTTTTTCGCCATATTTCTTGATTAAATATTCAATAACTTCATCTCTTCTGTTATCTTGAACATCAACATCAATATCAGGCATTGAAACCCTTTCTGGATTTAAAAACCTTTCAAAAAGTAGCCCATATTTTAAAGGATCAATTTCAGTAATTCCGAGTATAAAACTAACAAGTGAACCTGATGCAGAACCACGCCCTGGCCCAATACTAATTTTGTTATTTTTTGCTCAGTTTACATAGTCTTGAATAATTAAAAAATAGTCTTCAAAATTTAATTTTTCAATTATTGATAGCTCATATTCTAGTCTTTTTTGATATTCTTTAGTAAATGTTTTTTCATTGAATTTTTGAGTCAATTTTTGCTTTAAAAGATAACGTAAAAATTGCTTTGAATTCATGTTTAATTCATTCTCAAAATGTGGTAAAACATATGGGTTTATTTTAGTCTCAAAATAACAAGATTTAAGTAAATTATTTGTATTATTAATTAATGTTTTTTCAAGCTCATCTTTTATTTCAAATTCAAAGTTCAAAGGTTGATATACAATGTTTTTGTCCTTTTCATCACCGTTGGTTTTTGATAATAGATTAATAATTTCATTTTCAGAAATATCCAAAATACAAAAATGATTTATAACAAGAGAATTATGTAAATTTTTAATTATAAACTCTTTGTTTTTTTGAATATCACTTAATTGAAATGAATAAAAATAATTTGAAGAACTTACTAGTTTTTTATGTTCTACAGTATAAAATCCAAATAAAGGATGTTCAACAATTTTAATGTTTTTATTCCCAAGCAAAGTGTCTAATGAACATAATTCTTTACCTGATAAAATTTCATTTGAAATTCTTTTTATTAAGTTGAATCCTTCTTCATTTTGAGCATATAAAATATAACGATATTTTTTGTTTTCAAGTTTAATATCAACTTCAAGAGCAAAAATAATTTTTATGTTATTTTTTTTAGAAAAAAGTAAAAACTGAGCATAACTAAAAAAGTTGTTATACTCACTAATTACTAAATATTCAGGGTTTTCTTGCAATAAAAAATCTTTTAATTCATCACTAGTAATAGAACTTTTTAAAAATGAATATGATGTATTTAAATGTCCATTAATTAATTTCATAATTTAATTATAATCAATTAAATTTTAATTGAATTTATTAGTTAAAAAGCATTAAATTTTAAGTATTAAAAAAAGAGATCGCACTCTTCTTTTAAACTTTCTGTTGATTCAACTAAAGCGGATAAACTGCAAAGATTGGCATAAAAGCAAAGAAGTATTTTAAGCCACTTTTTTCTTTACGATACACTGCTAAAACACTAATAAATCTTATTAAACAAAATGCTGGAAATGTTCCTAAGATTGAAAATGCTAACATATATAATTCATTACCAGTTATAAAGGCGAAATTGGTTAAATGATCTAAAACAATTCATGCAAGCATATATCCTATAAAATAAATTGTTTTTAATAAATGAGATATAAAAAGTGCTTTTTCGCTGTCAAATTCTTTACTTTCCTTGCTTTCGAAATACATTGAATAAATAGAACAAGAAAATAGAATATCAATTAATATAAATTTAATAAGTATTAAAACTACATAAACAAGCATTCTTTTATCATCAATTACTGGAGAATATCCGTGATGTCACATGAATGGACAAAATGTTAAATATAAATATACTATTCATATAAAGGTATTTCATACATTGTTTGCTAAATCAATTCTATTGATTTTTTGATCATTCAAGATTGTATAAATTAGATATCCACCTTTTGAATTAGTATATTCAAAATCTTCATTTTTAAGTTTCATTATTTCTTTAATTAATAGATCGGATATTAAAAATCTATTTGCTAAAAATAAAATTATTAGCTCAAGTAATTTAATTCCTAAAAATACTCCATAATGACGAAAATAATCAATATCCTCAATTTTTGAAGGAGATTTTAGATTTCAAGTAACGTATCAAACGATATCAGAAATCAAAATGGTAAACATCATTAAAATACTTAATATATTTAATGCGAGTATTTTTTTGACATTTACTTTAGTTTTAAGATTTTTGTCTAAGTTTAAAGTATTCAATATTTTAAAATTATCCAACATCGAAAATTGTCTAGTCATAAAATTGTAATTTACTCCATATATATTTTTATCTATTTTTATTGTTAAAGGTTATGACATAAATATATATGATAAAAATATAAATGACTAATTATTTTTAGAAAAGACTTTTATTAATACAAAAAAATGGCAAAATATGTAATTTAAAATGCATTAAATTATTAGTTAAAAATGATTTTATTGCAAAGCAATATTGAATTAAAAAACCAACCAATTAAGGTTAGTTTGTCTAAAGTGGATATACTGCAAAGAAAGGCATGAAAATATAAAAATATTTCAGAGAGCTTTCTTCTTTTGCATAAAGAATAAAAAGTAAAATTACTTTGATTGAATAAAAAATTGGAATTGTGAACAAACTAGTGTAATATACAGCTAAATAATAAAGGGGTGTTAGTCCATACATAGTAGTTGAAAAAGTGGTTACTAAGCAAAAGCAAGCAATGAAGGTGAAATATAGTGCTATGAATAAATAGTTTACAAAATTTCCCATTTCATTTTTTGCTTTTATTTTATTTTCAAAAATAAAGATTTTTAAGTATCAAATGTAAGATCAAAGAATGTCAACTACTATATATTTTCCAATTATTCCAAGCGAAAAGATTGGTAATAATTTTCCTTCATCAGGTTCATAAAAATAGTAAAAGAATGGAAAGACTGAATAAGCAAAATAACAAATGAATAAAATGAAACTATAAGCTCTATTTAATAAAGTAAGTTTGTTTACTTTTTTGTTAGATAGAAATAAGTAGATTAAGTAATAACCTTCTTTATTTTGATAGGCAATTTCTTCATCTTTAAGTTGGTTTAATTTCTTTGCCAAAATGTTATTTATGACAAATTTATTGAGCATATAAAATAGAAAGAAAGCAAATATTTTAACACCAAAAAATATTGCTTGTTCAGGCTTGTATTCATCATGTCCTCAAAACTGATAATGAGAATAAAATAAAATTACATCGCAAAGTAAAATAATAGTAATAGATAAAATGCTAATTATATTAAAGGCAAGTAATGTTTTAGTTTTAATTTTACTTTTGATTTTATTATCCAAGTTTGCAACAGTTAGGATTTTAAGATTATCAAACATAGTAAAATTTGTGTTCATAATTTGGTTTTCTTCCTTTAATTAAGATTATTTTTTTGCATTGGATAGATTGCAAAAAGCATAAAAATGTAATAGTATTTGATTTTGCTTTTTACATTTCTAAATACAATAAAGAGAGTAACTAGTTTAATAAAATAACAAATAACAAATAGAGGTGCAATTGATAATAAGCCATAAAACTCAACCAAAAAATCAGCACCTAAAACTACAACAAAGTATTGCATTGTAGTTCAAATTAAAGCACCAATGCTTAAGGTAATCGCAAATACTAAATAATTTGCAAGGCTTCCAATTTCATGATTAATATCGCTTGTATTATCATCCTTGAAATATTTTGCATATAAAACAAATGATCAAATGAAATCAAAAACAATGTATTTTAAAAGCATAATAATTGAAAAGACTCAAATTCTTTTACCATATTCAAAAGATGCATATTTAAAAAATGGTGCAACTGAGAATGCTAAATAACTTAAGATTAGAATAGTATCAAAAATGTGATGAGTTAATGTGATTTTATTTACTTTTTTGTTGTTTAAAAATGAATAAATCAAGTAATGACCTTCACTACTTTTATAAATAATTTCTTCATCTTTAAGTTTGTTTAATTCTTTTGTTAAAACTAAGTTTGTTATAAACCTATTAAAAAGATAGAGCAAGATAAAAATAGATAATTTTATGCCTAAAAATATTGATTGAGTAACATTGTATTCTTTATCATATGAATCGAAAAATTCAATGTGTTTATTATACAAAATGATGTCGCAAAGGAACAATGAAGTGAAGATTAGAATTGAAAGTATGTTAAAAACAAAGAGGGTTTTTGTTTTAACTTTGCTTCTAAGTTCTTTATCACTATTCAAAGCAATTAATACCTTAAAATTCTCTAAGGTTGAAAAGTGTAGATTCATTTATTTCTCCTAAATAGATAAAAATTTTATATAAAATGTTTCTTAATAAAAGATTAATATAGAAACGGTTAACTTAGTTAATTAAACCTGTTAAAACTATATAAAATTAGGTCTTCTTTATTGTATTTTTGTACATAATTTGCTACTTTTTTGACAAAAAAAGATGCTTAAAGGAAATTAAAAATTGTAAATTTATAGGTTTGAGAAAGTTTAAATTTAAAGAAAAAGTAATAAAAAAAGCCCTTATAGGCTTCTAAATGTCGGCTCATCGCATTTATTTTTTTTATGTTCTTTGAAAACTGAATAAGACTTTAATTTAAACAATCTATAGTTTCACTATTAAACCAATCAATTTATTAGTACTGGTCAGCTGAATACATTGCTGTACTTACACCTCCAGCCTATCGACCTCATAGTCTATAAGGAATTTAAAAGGGAATACTAATCTTTGAGTAGGCTTCCCGCTTAGATGCTTTCAGCGGTTATCCTTTCCACACTTGGCTACCCAGCTATGCTCTTGGCAGAACAACTGGAACACCATCGGTGTGTCCACTCCGGTCCTCTCGTACTAAGAGTAGCTCTCATCAATATTCCAACGCCCACATCAGATAGGAACCAAACTGTCTCACGACGTTTTGAACCCAGCTCGCGTACCGCTTTAATGGGCGAACAGCCCAACCCTTGGAACCGACTCCAGCTCCAGGATGCGATGAGCCGACATCGAGGTGCCAAACCTTCCCGTCGATGTGATCTCTTGGGAAAGATAAGCCTGTTATCCCCAGGGTAGCTTTTATCCGTTGAGCGACGGCCTTTCCACAAAGAACCGCCGGATCACTAAGTCCTGCTTTCGCACCTGCTCGACTTGTAGGTCTCACAGTCAATCACACTTCTACCTTTATGCTCTATATACGGTTTCTGACCGTACTGAGTGTAACTTTGAACGCCTCCGTTACCTTTTGGGAGGCGACCGCCCCAGTCAAACTACCCACCACACACTGTCCTCTTGCCAGATGATGGCAACAAGTTAGAAGTTCAACGTAACAAGGGTGGTATTTCAACGGCGACTCTACGAGAACTAGCGTCCTCGCTTCACAGTCTCCCACCTATCCTACACAAGTTAAATCAAACTCCAATATGAAGTTATAGTAAAGCTCCATGGGGTCTTTTCGTCTAGATGCGGGTCTCCGGCGTCTTCGCCGGAACCATAATTTCACCGAGTCCAATGTCGAGACAGTTAAGAGATAATTACTCCTTTCGTGCAGGTCAGTATTTAGCCGACAAGGAATTTCGCTACCTTAGGACCGTTATAGTTACGGCCGCCGTTCACCCGGGCTTCATGTCAATGCTTCGCATAAGCTAACACCTTCACTTAACCTTCGGGCACTGGGCAGGAGTCACCCCATATACATTGTCTTACGACTTAGCATAGAGCTGTGTTTTTGATAAACAGTTCCCCCTTACTATTCACTGCGGCCCAAATGTTACTTTGGGCATCCCTTCTTGCGAACTTACGGGATGAATTTGCAGAGTTCCTTGACATTGGTTTTCTCGCTCGCCTTAGAATACTCATCTTGGGGACGTGTGTTCGTTCTTGGTACGGGTTCCACAGAACTTATAGTTAGAAGCTTTTTTAAGAAGCATGAAATCATCTAATTCGCTACTCAGTTTCCCTTTCACTATGCATCATAACTCAAGGTTATGCCATGCGGATTTGCCTACATGGCCCTCTCATTATTTACCCCGCAATCCAATAAGCGGTAAGACTATCCTCCTCCGTCACTCCATCACATTCAAGGAAGTACAGGAATATTAACCTGTTGTCCATCGGCTACGCCTTTCGGCCTCGTCTTAGGACCCGACTAACCCTGGGTGGACGAACCTTCCCCAGGAAACCTTCCCCAATAGGCGTCAAAGATTCTCACTTTGAATCGTTACTCATACCGGCATTCTCACTTCTAAGCGCTCCAGCAGTCTTTACAGTCTACCTTCAATGCCCTTAGAACGCTCCTCTAACGTACTTTCGTACCCGTAGCTTCGGTATTGTGTTTTAGTCCCGTTAAATTATCGGCACAGAATCTCTCGACTAGTGAGCTATTACGCACTCTTTAAACGATTGCTGCTTCTAAGCCAACATCCTAGCTGTTTAAGAAATTCCACAACCTTTCTCACTTAACACAATTTTGGGACCTTAGCTGACGATCTGGGTTGTTTCCCTCGCGTGCATCGACGTTATCACCGATGTACCGACTGCATAACAATACGCTGTAGTATTCGGAGTTTAATTATAGTCAGTACCGCTAGGCGCGGCCATTCCATATTCAGTGCTCTACCCCCACAGCTTAACGTTACACGCTAGCCCTAAAGCTATTTCGAGGAGAACCAGCTATCTCCAGGTTCGATTGGAATTTCACCCCTACCCACAAGTCATCCGGGCACTTTTTAGCGTACTACAGTTCGGTCCTCCACTTAGTATTACCTAAGCTTCAACCTGCTCATGGGTAGATCACCTGGTTTCGGGTCTATATCAACATACTTAACGCCCTATTCAGACTCGATTTCTCTATGGCTTCGCTTTAATCCACTTAACCTCGCATGTTGACATAACTCGCCGGTCCATTCTGCAAGATGTACGCCATCACCCATTAACGGGCTCTGACTAACTGTAAGTAATTGGTTTCAGGATCTATTTCACTCCCCTCCCGGGGTTCTTTTCACCTTTCCCTCACGGTACTAGTTCACTATCGGTGTCTGGTTAGTATTTAGCCTTACCGGGTGGTCCCGGCAGATTCAGACAGGGTTTCACGTGCCCCGCCCTACTCAGGATACTGCCAAAAGATTTACACATTTCGCTTACGGGAATTTCACCCTCTATGTTTAAGCGTTCCAACTTATTCTGCTATATGTAAATTTTGTAACTTTTAATAGACAGTCCTACAACCCCAGCAACGAGTGCTGGTTTAGGCTCTTCCCCGTTCGCTCGCCACTACTGAGGGAATCATTCTTTATTTTCTCTTCCTGATGCTACTGAGATGTTTCAATTCACATCGTGTCTCGCCATTCAGCTATGGATTCACTGACTATGGCAATGGAGGATTAGCTCCATTAGGTTTCCCCATTCGGAAATCCCCGTCTAGTTGCCTATTTCCGGCTAAACGAGGCTTATCGCAGGTAATCACGTCCTTCTTCGACTTCCAGACCCAAGGCATCCACCAAAAACTCTTATCTTGTTTAATAGTTATTATTTTTGTATGAGACCTATTATTTGTCTTTAAATATTCTATAGGTTGATCTAAACTTTGAAATATTAATTTCAATGTCTTATTCAGTTTTCAAAGAACAAAATTTGAGAGAAAAGTTCCCTCAAAACTGGATACGATATTTTTCCATAACGTTTTGGTTAATGTACTCCGTAGAAAGGAGGTGATCCATCCCCACGTTCTCGTAGGGATACCTTGTTACGACTTCACCCCAGTCACCAGTCCTACCTTAGGCAGTCGCCTCCGAGGTTAGCAAACCGACTTTGGGTATTACCAGCTCCCATGGTGTGACGGGCGGTGTGTACAAGACCCGAGAACGTATTCACCGCAGCGTAGCTGATCTGCGATTACTAGCGATTCCGACTTCATGAAGTCGAGTTGCAGACTTCAATCCGAACTGAGATCGGCTTTTTGAGATTTGCTCCACGTCACCGTATTGCTTCTCTTTGTACCGACCATTGTAGCACGTGTGTTGCCCCACTCGTAAGAGGCATGATGATTTGACGTCATCCCCACCTTCCTCCCAGTTACCCAGGCAGTATCTCTAGAGTCCTCGACATGACTCGTTAGTAACTAAAGACAGGGGTTGCGCTCGTTGCAGGACTTGACCAAACATCTCACGACACGAGCTGACGACAACCATGCACCATCTGTCACTCCGTTAACCTCCACTATATCTCTATAGCTTTGCGAAGGATGTCAAGAGTGGGTAAGGTTCTCCGCGTATCTTCAAATTAAACCACATGCTCCACCGCTTGTGCGGGTCCCCGTCAATTCCTTTAAGTTTCACTCTTGCGAGCATACTACTCAGGCGGATCATTTAATGCGTTAGCTGCGTCAGTGAATGCTCCACCGACTAATGATCATCGTTTACGGCGTGGACTACCAGGGTATCTAATCCTGTTTGCTCCCCACGCTTTCGTCCCTCAGCGTCAGTATAAACCCAGTAAGCTGCCTTCGCCTTTGGTGTTCTTCCATATATCTACGCATTTCACCGCTTCACATGGAATTCCGCTTACCTCTATCTAACTCTAGTTTACCAGTATCCAAAGCGAGCCAGGGTTGAGCCCTGGGATTTGACTCCAGACTTAATAAACAGCCTACGAACGCTTTACGCCCAATAATTCCGGATAACGCTTGCGACCTATGTATTACCGCGGCTGCTGGCACATAGTTAGCCATCGCTTTCTAATAAGGTACCGTCAGCTTGGCCTCATTTCCTAAGCCAAGTGTTCTTCCCTCACAACAGAACTTTACAACCCGAAGGCCGTCATCGTTCACACTGTGTCGCTCCATCAAGCTTTCGCTCATTGTGGAATATTCCCTACTGCTGCCTCCCGTAGGAGTTTGGGCCGTATCTCAGTCCCAATGTGGCCGTTCAGTCTCTCGACCCGGCTAAACATCATAGCCTTGGTAGGCCATTACCCTACCAACTAGCTAATGTTCCGCACCCTCATCTCTTAGCGGGGCAAACGCCCCTTTCACAACGGAATCATGCGATTCCATGCGTATCCGGCATTAACCAATGTTTCCATTGGATATTCCAATCTAAGAGGTAGATTAAGCACGTGTTACTCACCCATTCGCCGCTAAAGTATTGCTACTTCCGCTCGACATGCATGTATTAGGCACACAGCCAGCGTTCATCCTGAGCCAGGATCAAACTCTTAATAATGATTGATTTGATTCTTTAAATAGAATTATAGAATTTTAAAAATAAAAAAAATTGACGTTATGGTATCGTATCCAGTTTTCAAAGAACTTTTTGCGAGCAAATAAAACTTGTAAGTTTAATTATAACCCAATAAATGAGATTTTTACAAAATTTTTAACTTTTTTGCTTCAAAGTTTTAAAATCACTTTTATATCATAATTTTGTTAAAAAAATAATTACCTATTCATTAGGCACGTCTATTATTTTATAATAATTTTTTAGAGTTTTATAAAAATTTTTATAATTTTTTTTATTTATTAATAATTACATATTAAGAGGCTGATTTTTGAACTAATTTTTAAATAAAAATGGCTTAAAAAAGCATTAAATTAAAAAAATCTAGGCCTTTTGCCTTAGATTCTTTTTATATCTAAAATTTCAATATTATATTTGTGTGGACCTTCAACTTCGACAACGCTTCCAACTTTTTTATCAAGTAATGCTTGAGCAAGCGGACTTAGGTTAGAAATTTTTTCTGAAAAAGGGTCAGCTTCTAATGCACCAACAATAGTTACAGTTTGTGTGGTTTGAGTACTTAAATTTTTAAATGAAACAATTGATCCAATTCTTACATGATTTGAGTCACTGGTTTCAATTAGCTCATAATTATCTAGAATTGCTTGAATTTCAGTGATTTGATTTTCAATCATAGCTTGTTTATCACGAGCAGCATCATATTCAGCATTTTCTGAAAGGTCACCTTGATTTCTAGCTTCTTTTATTTCTTCAATAACTTGAGGTCTATCAACTTCTTGTAGTCTTTTTAATTTTGCTTGATATTCTGCTAATGCTTCACTTGTTAAATAATTTTTTTGTTTATGTGTTGTCATATTATTCCTTTAAAGTACTTTGCAATAAATCTTTTGCTAAAAGTATAACACAATTTTTATTAAACTTAATTGTTTCATAACGTAGGTTATTTTGGGTTAAAAATTCTTTTGATTCTTTGAATTCTTTAGTTTTTTCAAAATCAATAACCATCATTCCTTGATCATCTAGAAAAGGTAAAACTTCTTCAACTTTTTCAGTAATACTTTTATTTAAATCAAAGTTTATTAAGTAATCAAAATTGCCCTTACTATTATTATTTATATTAATAGGATTAATTTTGGACTCAACTTGCTTGCCAAAACTTTGCAAATCATATTCTTTGGTTTCAGTTGTTTCAAAATTAATATCTCTATTAGTTAAAACAGCAAGTGAAATTGCTAAATACTCATCTTGTGTTGATAAATAAATTGATTTGAAATTATTTAGATAAACATTATTAACTAAAAATGTTACTAAAAAATCATCAAGTGAACTTTTGCTTTTAACTTTAAGTTCTTCTAAAATAATTCCAAAATTTGGATTAATTCTTTGTAGTTTTAGCTTTTCTTCTTCGTAATTTAGTGATCTATATTTTGATAAAACTTTCTTTTTAAGTCTTCAAAAAACTATAAATGCAATAACAATAATTACTAAAACAACTAAAACTGAAATTGCAAGACCGATTCTTGCTTTTATGCTTAGTGATGACTCTTTATTAATCATCTGCTTTTTCGCTTTCTTCCTCTTTTTCAAGATCTTCGAAAAATCTTTCAATTATGTCATAACTTTTATCACGTGAAGGTACTGTACATAAATCGTTAAAGCTCTTTAAAACTCTTTCAAGTTCTTCATATTCTTCTTCATTTGAAGCAATGTCTAAAAAACCTGCTTTGTGAATGTTTTTTCCTTTTAAAGGAGTAATTAGTTTGTTTTCTTCATCATAAACTAAATAGTATGAATCTTTGTGATTAAACTTTGCTAATGAAGTTTCTAAAATTACGTAATAAGTTCCTTCAACATTGTTTTTGTTTTTAATTGTGATTTTTCTTCCGTCAGTAAATATATTTAATTTTTGTCTTGGATCGTTTTGTATTTTCATATTCTTATTTTACTCTTTCTAAGTAGTTTTCTAAAATTATTTGGGCGGCTAGGCTATCTTTCTTTGTTTTTCTTTTTTTTCTAGTAAAGCCTGCTTGAATTAAAATGTCTTCAGCTTGACTTGTCGTTTGTCTTTCGTCTTGAAAAACAACAGGAATTTTTATTTCTTTTTCCAGTAAAATTTTAAACTCTTCAACCATTAAAGTTCTTTCGCTTTTGCTTAAATCCATTCTAATAGGATAACCTAAAACAATAAGGTCAATTTCGTTTTTATATTCACTTTCAAAAATAAAAAATTTCACTTTATTTATTACAGCGTTTCAATCTTTTTCAGCAATGTGATAGTTTTCAATTCCTGTGGCAATTATGCCAAAAGGATCTGAAATTGCAAACCCACAAGTCTTAGTTCCTAAATCAAGGCAAAGTATTCGCATTTATATTAATTCCTTTATTTTTGAAGCAAGCGTTTTTTGATCTAATGTTGAAGAAATTGAACCTTGACAAACAAGCACATTTCCCCCACCTCTTCCATTGAAACTATCAGTGATTTTTTTAAAGATTTCTTGAGCGTTAAATTTCTTAGTTCCTACTAATATAAAGTAGTTTTTCGGTTTTGTCTCACTTAAAGCAACAACAATTGATGAAGGATTTGTTTCACGTAGTTGAATTGCAACTTTTCTCAATGTATTTGCATCATTTTCAAAGAATAAAAATAGTTCTTTTCCATTAACTTTTTCAGCTTTATATGCTTCAATTGAAACTGCTTCATTTTGTTTTGCTTTTAAAAATTTACGATAATCTTCACGAATAATTTCTTCAAGTCTTAAGTAATCATTTAATAGTTTTTCTTTGTCTTCAGTTTCTTTTGGAATCTTGGTTTCAAAAGTCTTTGAATATGTTTTTTCAAACTCTTGATTTTGCTTAATTAAGGTTTTTAAAAACTCTTGTTTTAGTTTAATTTGTTCATCTAAATAAGCATGAACATAAGATTTTGAAATTAGAACTCTTAAACGATAAACACCAGTACCTTTTGAATCAACAGAAACTATTTTAAAATCTTCAATATCTTTTGAGTTTGCAACGTGAGTTCCACCGCAAAGGTCACGAGTAATATTTTCAAATTCAACTACTCTAACTTTGTTTGCGTCATGATATTCGCTTTCTTCAATAGTCATTCAAGCACCAAGTTTTTGTGCTCCTTTAATTGAAGTAATAATGTAATTTCTTTTTGCTTTTTTTGCAATAAAAGAACGCATGATTTTTTCAATATTAGCAAGTTCTTCTTTATTTGGACGTCTATCAAGCCCGAAGTCAAAAGTGAAATGTTCTCAAGTAATATTTGAACCAAGTTGTTCAATTTTTTCATGTGGATAAGTTTCACGAATTGCATGATACATTAAGTGAGTTGCTGAGTGCCCTCTGGCAAAATTAATTCTTTTAGCTTCATCAACAAAACAGTCAATTTTGTCTTTAATGTTAATCTTCCCTTTTACTTTATGAACGTGGTTTCAATACTTATCTTTAAAAACATCTAATATCTCAATCTTGTTTTTGCCTTGCATCATGTATCCATGGTCATGATTTTGCCCACCACTTGTTGCATAAAAAGGAGTTTTATCTAAAATTAGATAAGATATTTCATCTTCTTTTGTTTCTTTAATTTGTTTTTCTTCATTTAAAAGATAAAGAATTTTTGAAGTTGATTTTGTGAAATCATAACCAATAAATTCACTTACAAGATCTTTTACTAAAGCAAGGGAATTTATAACCTTGTCCATTCCAACACCAACTTCACCTCTTGATTTTTCTTGATGAATTTTTTGGTATTTTTCAAACTCTTTTAAATCTAAGAAAATTCCTTTTTCTCTTAAAATTTCATCAGTTAATTCAATAGGAAATCCATAAGTATCAAACATTTTGAAGGCAACTTCCATTGTGATAGTTCCCTTTTTTTCGATTTCATTTTCAAGTAATTTTTCACCATCATTGATTGTTTTGGCAAAAAGTTCTTCTTCTTTTTTAATAATGTCTTCAACTTTTTTAACATCAATCTTATAAATTAATGAATCACGTACAACTTTTGTTAATTTATATAAAAATGCTTTTTCATTAATTTTTAAGGCAAGCCCTGCACGATACGAACGTCTAATTAATCTTCTAATAATATAACCACGCCCAATGTTTGAGGGATTAACACCATCATTGATTGCATTCACAGAAGCTCTCATATGATCTGCAATTATTTTAAAGTTTGTATTAATTTTTGTCTGTTTAGGATTTTTTGTAAAGTAATTATTAATATCGTATTTTAAGTTTGTTAATTTTTCAGTTGCATGAATTATAGGTAGAAATAAGTCTGTATCAAAATTAGTAGGAGCATCTTGCAAAATAGAAACAATTCTTTCAAGCCCTGCCCCAGTATCAATGTTTTTCGTTGCCAAATCAGTGTAGTTATTTTCACCATCATTATTAAATTGACTAAAAACTATGTTTCAAATTTCAATGTATCTGTCGTTTTCAATATCATCTTTTAAAAGTTCAATGCCACGTTTATCATACTTTTCACCACGATCATAAAAAATTTCAGTATCAGGCCCACATGGCCCTTGCCCTACATCTCAAAAGTTAGTTTCACGGCTTCCTTTAATCATATGATCTTTTGAAATTCCAAGTCTAGTTCAAGTGTCAAAAGTTTCTTTATCTTCTGAATAATATGTAATAAAAATTCTTTCTTTTTCAAGTTTTAAAACTTTGAAGATAAATTCATAAGCAAACTCTATTGCTTCAACTTTGAAATAATCACCGATTGAAAAGTTACCAAGCATTTCAAATAAAGTATGATGTCTTGCAGTAACACCAACGTTTTCTATGTCATTAGTACGAATAGATTTTTGTGAGTTTGTAAGTCTTTTTGCGGGTGGAATTTTCTTGCCACTAAAATAATCTTTTAATGTAGCAACTCCTGAATTTATTCAAAGTAAACTTGGATCATTAACAGGAATAAGTGATTTTGATTCAACAACTAAATGACCTTTTGATTCAAAAAAGTCAAGTCACATTTGTCTAATTTCTTTTGATGATAACATATTAACTCCTTTAAGCAATATTAAATTATATAGTTAAACATAAAATACTAATAATTGATATTTTAAAATTATAACTATTTAAAGCAAACAAGTTAATAAAAACTTTGCGAAAAATAAATAGATAAATGGTTAATTTTTTGAGTATTTTAAATAGCCAATTCATTATAAAAATTGTTCAAAGATTTTCTAATGATTTTTAACACTAAAAATTTTTAAATTTGCTCTTAAGATAAGAAAGAAATTAAAAAAAATACGTTCAATAAAATTGAACAATATTTTCTTATGTTTTTTTCTATAAAAATTGTTTATAAATTTTTCTATAAATAAGTTTGACAATCATAAGCAAAATGATATAAGTTGCTAAGAAAAGTGCTAGTCAAGCATAGAAGATTGGTTGGAGTGCTTTTAAGATTAATCCTTCATTTAATTTAGGTATATAAGGCGCAGCAGTTACTATAACCAAACCACCAATGCTCATTACGCTAAGAGCTCATGAAGCATTTGATTTTATAACAGGTATTCTATCAGTTCTTAGGAA
The DNA here is from genome assembly GCF_033546815.1 of Metamycoplasma subdolum. Taxonomy (NCBI): domain Bacteria; kingdom Bacillati; phylum Mycoplasmatota; order Mycoplasmoidales; family Metamycoplasmataceae; genus Metamycoplasma; species Metamycoplasma subdolum. Next base: position 83,806 of record NZ_CP137846.1, on the reverse strand, counting down.
ATGAAGCACTATAACTTGAGTTCACATGCTTGTTACTAATCAACCAGTTCAGAATAATTTTTGAAACTCTTTAATTAGAGTTTTATTCGTTTCTGCAATTGCTTTGTATTGTGATCCAACTTGGTTTGGAACGACTACATAATAAAGAATCATAAATGCCATAATATCAACTATTGAAGATACAGGCCCAAACCAAAGCATAAACCGTAGAATTGATTTATATTCTCATTTTTTCGGCGATTTTATAAATTCACTATCGACATTATCTCAAGGAATTGATCCGCAACATAAATCGTAAATTAAATTCAAGAAAATAACTTGAACAGGCATCAATGGAATAAATGGCAATATTATTGATGCAAGTATTATTGAAACTATATTTCCAAAGTTAGAAGAAACTGTCATTTTTACATATTTATTAATATTTGCATGTGTTTTTCTTCCTTCTTTTATTCCAGTCGCAAGAACGTTTAAATCTTTTTCTAAAAGAATAATATTTGCCGTTTCTTTTGCAATATCAACTGCAGTGTCAACTGATATTGAAACATCAGCAACTTTCATAGCAGGAGCGTCATTAATTCCATCGCCCATATAACCAACAACATGACCATTCTTTCTTAAAACATTAATTATTCTTGCTTTTTGATCAGGTGAAAGTTTTGCAAAAATTTGTGTTCTTTCAACTTCTATTGAAAGTTCTTCATCACTCATATTTATTAAATCTTTACCAAGCAAAATCCTTTCGTGAGGAATCTTAACTTTGGTGCAGACTGCTTTAGTTACTAAAGGATTATCACCAGTTAAAATCTTAACTTCTACACCTAAATTATGAAGTTGTTGAATTGCATCTTCAGCAGAATCTTTTGGAGGATCTAAGAAAGTCAAATATCCTACTAAAGTCATGTTTTTTTCATCTTCAACTGAGAATTTCCCAACTGGTGATGAATCTTTTTTAGTTGCAATAGCAATAACTCTCATTCCTTCTTCAGAAAATTCTTCAACTTTAGCTAAAACTTTTTTAATTACTTTTTTATCAAGTTTTTGCACTTTTCCATCTAAATATATAGTGTCACAACAGTGAATTATTTCTTCCACCGCACCTTTGGTAATCATCTTTACACTATTATTTTTTAAAGAACGCACTAGTACTGACATTCTCTTTCGATGAAAATCGAAAGGAACTTCGTCAATTTTTTCATAATGAAGTTCAAGATTATCTAGACTTAAATCTTCTTCAGCAAGTTCAAGTGTTTTTTGAATAATTGATTTATCAAGTAAATTTTTAAGTCCAGTTTGATAATATGAATTTAAAAAGGCGTGTTTTAGAACATAACTATCTTCTTTGCCAGTAACATCAAGATGACGTTCTAAAATAACTTTGTCTTGAGTGATTGTTCCAGTTTTATCGGTGCAAAGAATATCCATGGCACCAAAATTTTGAATAGATTTTATATTTTTAATAATAGTTTTTTGTTTCCCCATGGCAATGGCACCTTTTGAGAGACAACTTATCATTATCATTGGAAGCATTTCAGGCGTTAGCCCAACCGCAATTGAAACTCCAAATAAAAGTGCTTTAATTCAAGGACTTTGAAGTCCATCATGCTTTGTAGTTAGACCCACTATTAGAAAAACAATAGGAATTACAACTGCCATAATAATAGTAAGCATGATTGAAATTTTTCTAATTCCCTTTTCAAAATTAGTAGGTACTTGCTTTTCATTAACTTTGGCGGCAACTCTACCTAAATAAGTTTCATCTCCGACTACAACAACTACAGCTTTTGCAGATCCTGAAATAATGTTTGATCCTAAAAAAGCTAAGTTCGGACGATCTGTTACATTATCATAATTTTTATTAGGATCAATTTCTGCAAACTTTTCAAGTGGTTCACTTTCGCCTGTTAAAGAAGATTGACTTACGAATAAGTCTTTTGCTTGTAAAATTCTTACATCAGCAGGAATAATGTCGCCCGCTGCTAAGTGAATAATATCGCCAACAACAATTTCATCAAGAGGAATTTCTTTTAAAACTCCGTCTCTTTCAACCAATGAAGTTGTCTCAATAATTTCAATTAATTTATTTGCACTTGTGGCAGATTTCTGCTCTTGAATAAAATGAATAATTGAGCTAATAATTACCATAGCAAAAATGATTGACATTGTTAAATAATTTTTCTCCCCCGCAGGAGCTAAAATTATGTCTACAATAATTGAAATAATTGCTAGTATTACTAAAATGATATTAAATGGATTAAAGAAAGAACGGAAAAGTCTTTTACCAACATTATCCGCACCTTTTTTTGAAAGTATGTTTTTACCATACTCATTTCTATTGTCATTAATAGTTTCCTCGCTATTAATTCCGTTAAGTGAGCTATTATATTTTTTTAATATTTCTTGAGTGCCTGTTTCACTAGATTCAACTAATCTTTTTTTAGTTTCTAAAAGCCTTTGTTCAGCTATTATTTTTGATCTGTGATTTTGACGTAATAAATTCATGTTTCCTCCTTATTTTTTAGATAAAGAGACTCAATATTTTTTAAAGATAACAAATTCAAAAGAACTTGCTATGCAAATATGTCGCCTCATCAGTTGATAGTTCCTTTGAACTCATACACTTCCTTTCAATTTTTATTGATTAATTATACCAAAATAATAAAAGAAAAAATCTTAAATTTTTATTAATTTTTTTAAGGCATTTTTAAACACTATAAAATTTCAAATTTCTTCTTTAAATTAAATGTTTTTTGAAGAGTAAGCAAATAAAAAAGTAGGTTCGCTACTTCTTGTAAAGTTCTTCTATAAATTCTTTCGTAATTTCTTCCACTTTTCCCTGCTTTAAAATCTTACCTTCTCTAATAGCAACATAGTCTTCAAAATTATTTTCAAGTAGGTTTAAATCATGAAGTGTTACTAACACTGTTGCATGATTTTCTTCGTTAACTTTTTTAAGTAAATCAATAACCTCTTGACTCAAAATTATGTCAAGTCCAGTAGTAGGTTCATCTGCTAAAATAAGTTTCTTTTTATTTGTTAAAAGTCTTGCAATTTGTACCCTATGTTTTTGACCACCTGAAAGTTCGCTTACAAGGCTAAATGCTTTATCAAAGATGTTAAGTTTTTCTAAAATTTCAAGTACATGTTTTTGCTTCTTTTTTCAATCCAAATTAAATAAATTAACAAAGAAATTATTAGAAAGTTTTACCTCACGATATACATTTTTAAATACAGTATCTGTTGAAACTAAATCATCTCCTTGAGTCAAATATCCAACAGTTTGAAGGAAATTTTTATAATCTTTTTTGCTCATTTTTTGAATAGATTTTCCTTCTATAAAAAGATCCCCCTTTTTAATAGAAAGTTGATTTAAAATTGCGGCAAAAAGCGTACTTTTTCCTGCCCCACTTTGTCCAATAATTGCAACCATTTTGCCTGCAAAAATATCTAAATTAATACCTTCTAAAACAAGCTCATTTGAGTTTTTGTAAGTACCTTCATAGTCATTAAATGAAAGAATTTTTTCCATATTTTCAATTATAGCATTGTCAAGTTTATAATTAGGCTATGAGCGAATATTTTGTTAAAAAAATTGACCTTCATGGTCTTAGCGTATCACAAGCAACTGCAAAAGTTTTGAATGCACTTTTTGAATTTAATGAAGATTCTTATCTTGATTTTTTAGATATCATGGTTGGAAATGGAACTGGTGCTTTAAAACTTCAAGTTGAAACTTTACTTGAAGAAGAAGGCTACTCTTTTACTTATTTAAATCAGACGCATTCTCTTATTAGAGTTAAAAAATAGTTAGTTTCAACCTTATTTGCCAAAAAAATTTTGTCTGGAATATAATCTAAAATATACATAAAATGAAAAGGATAATTAAGATGCAAGATACCAAAAAGAAAAATGTTGTTATTTTCGGAATGGACAACTCTTGAGATTTAGCAGTTGAAATTGGGAAAAAGATTGATCGCGAAGTTAATTCAATCCAAAAAACAACTTTTGCCGATGGTGAAGTACTTTTACAATCTAACTTTACAGTTAGAAATAAAAATGTTTTTATCGTTTGTCACACTGCAAAACCAGTTAATGACAACATAATGAGCCTTCTTGTTTTTATAGACTCATTAAAAAGAGCAAGTGCAAATACTATTAACGTTGTTATTACTTACTATGGATATGCAAGACAAGACCGCAAGGTTTCAGGAAGACAACCTATTAGTGCAAAATTAGTTGCTGATTTATTATCAACAGCAGGGGCTACAAAAATTATCACAGTAGATCTTCACAACCCTTCAATTCAAGGTTTTTTCGATATTCCTGTTGATGATTTGGGTGGTCAGTTCATTTTTACAAATGAACTTAGAAAAAGAAAAGAAAAATTTGTCATTGTTTCACCTGACCACGGTGGTGCTGTTAGAGCAAGACAACTTTCTGAACTTTTAGAAAATGATGAAGAAATTGCCATCATTGACAAACGCCGTACTGGACCAAACAAAAGTGAAATTCTTGGTGTTTTAGGTAATGTTAAAGATAAAAATGTAATTATTTTCGATGACATTATTGATACAGGTGGAACTATTATTAATGCGGCGATGGCCCTTAAAAAACAAGGTGCAAAAAAAATTATTATCGCTGCAACACACGGGCTTTTTTCACGTGGTTTTGAAATGTTTGAAAACAATGAAATTATTGATGAAGTAATGATCACAAACTCAACTGGAATAAAAAATACTGGTGAATACAAAAAACTTAAAATTCTTTCAATGGCTGACTTTTTAGGTAGAGTTATTGAAGCAAATATAAATAAATCATCAGTTACAGAAGTTTATTATGATTACATCAGAACAAATAAAAAATAATTTAAAAAATTATTTGCCTTTCTTAAATAATGAAGCTTTGGAGAAACTTGAAGCTTATTATTTTTTAATTGAAGAAGAAAATCAGAAGTATAACTTGACAGGTTTTAAGGATGAAAAACTTTTAAATGAAGGAATAATTGAATCAATTTTAACTTTCAAATTTATAAATGAAAATATTCTTAATTTAAGCGAAAAAGAAGTTTTAGACATTGGAGCAGGGGCTGGGTTTCCAACAGTTCCTTATCTTTTAATAAATCCTACTTTTAACCTCACAATTTATGAAGCATTAAATAAAAGAGTTAATTTTTTAAATTTAGTTAAAGAAAAATTAAATCTTAAAAATTTAGAAATCAAACATATTAGATGTGAAGAATCCAAAGAAATAAACAAATTTGATTTTATTACAGCAAGAGCAGTTGCTGAACTTCATGTTTTGATGGAAATTAGCCATCATGTTGCCAAAATCGGAGCAACTTTCTGTTTCTTAAAATCAAAAAATTTCTTAGACGAAGTTTTAAATTCAAATTTTATAACTAAAAAATTAAGAGCAAATTTTACTTTTTTTAATTTAGAAAAATACTTTGAAAAAGAAAATATTTTAGTCACTTATACAAAAGAAAGTGAAACTCCTCAAGGTATTCCTCGCAAGTGAAATCAGATAAAATAAATAATATTAATTAAATAAAATCACTAATGTGATTTTTATTTTTTGCAAAAGCAAAACTATTAGTTTTCCTTGTTTAGTACTATATTAAACAAAAATAATAACCTCTAAGTTATTTTTTTGACTTTTCTATTTATAAAAGTTGCGTATATTTTTTTCACTATTGTATAATAGTAAATATTAAATTTTAATTTTATTACTTAAAGTTCGGAGAACATTATGAGAAGACTTTTTAAAGAGGTTTTTAGATCGTTAGCTTATAACAAAATTACTTTAATTTGTTTAACGATTCTTATTTTCATAACATCGGGAATTTTTACCTTACTTTTTGATGTTAAGAAATCTTACTCAAACACTATTAAATCTTATGACAAGATAAGTAAATTACATGATTTAACTGTTGATATTGATGCTAACTTATCAGGTGCAATTCCGAATGATGGGTTTGATTTAATTGGCTCAAATAGCAAAGATAAAGTTAATGAACCAGTCAAATTTAGAGCTTCAAAAGCAACTGATAAAGTAAAATATTCAATTTATTTACCTAAAGTTGACACCGAATATATTCAACTTAAAGATAAGTTTGAAAACCTTGCTGTTCATGATGCAAATTTATTTATTAAAGCAGAAGATTTTTTAAACTTTTATAACACTTCTTTAATTGAAACCTCTAATGTTTACTTTGAAATTGCAAAAGAAGAGGGCAAACAAGATAAATTAAAAATTCGTAATTTCAAAACAAGTGAACCTTGAAAATTCCAACTTTTTGTAAAAGATGGCGAAACATTCAAAGCAAAAATTGAAAAAATTGATGCAAAAGTCGCTGATACTTTTAACTTCAAAGAAGTTCTAACTCTTGATGAACTTGGAGAAATTGTTGCTAAAAATGACGGGCTTACCAAAGATTACATCAAAGATCCAAGATCACTTTACTTAAACTTAAAAACAAAAAAAGCAAGTTTTCTGCTTTCAGATTATGAAGAATGAAAACAAAAAGGTGAACTTTTTATAGTAAATGGTCAAAACTTGATGAAACTTTTAGGTTTTGAAAAAGATGCATCAAGTGACAAATACTTTTTCAAAAAAGAAAATCAACCAACTTGTGACATAAAATTAGATGCTACTTTTAAATCAACAAATGAAAAAATTGACCCAAGCGATAAATTAAAATCAAGTTTCAACTTAACTAACTTTTTACTAACAAATGTAGTAAGCTCTAACTCAATAACCTTTCAAGAACTTGAGTTGAATAAAGAGTATAAAATTCCTGAAAATTGAGTTAAAAAAGATGAAGTTTTCACAACATATGATTGATATAGATATCGTTTAAATTGAAATGAAAAAGAAGATGAAAATTATAGCAATTGAAAAGGATTAAACCTTAAATTCATAATTCAATTTAAAAAGAAATATCCAGAGGAATATAAAAAAATTAAGTACTTTTCTTATTGAACAAAAAGTCAAACAAGTACTTTTACAGTTGGTTCAAAAGAACCATTTGTTAAAAAAGAAAACCTTCCTTTCACTAGAGAAGATTTAGATGTAATTTTTGAAGAAGGATGAGACGGTGGAGAAGTTGATCCAGTTAATCCCAGTGCACCTTTTACTAAACCAACATCACCACTTCATTCAGTAAGACAAATTGAACTTCCAGGCACTTTAGCACATAGCATTGTAACTGATGAAGAATTTGATAGAATTACTAATTCAAAAAACTTGCAAAATAAACAATTTTTCATTCGTGACAACGCAACCAAATATGCGAAAAATGTCATTATTAATGAGCTAATTAAGGAAGTTGGAGAAGAAAATTTAGGTATTAGACAAACAATGACTGTTGAAACAGTTAATGATAAAACTGCTTCCAAAAATGTCTTTCACTTCATCAATACTGGTGACATAGATTATAGAATTAGAGGCGTAAAACAAAACGTTGGAAAACTATATGATGAACAATTTTCACCAAGCAGATTGAATGAATCTATAACTAACGAAAATGTCGAAAAATTCCTTTTAAAACCAAATCCAGCGAGTCCATATATTCAAAAAATTCCTCCAATTTATACTAAAAATATACTTGATTTAATTTTTAAAGGTTATACTCCAGATTATGAATTTTTTGCCCCAGATACTCGTTTTGAAGACTACTACGATTTTTATCCAAATACTCAAATTCCAGTAAAAAGAAATGGCAAACTTTTAATCATTACTACTGATAGTGATGAACTCAAAACTCACGGTGCAACTGAGGTTGCTGCTATTGCAAGAGTTGAAGAAAATAAATACATCTTTTTAGTTAAAGGTCAAATTGATGGTTTTGGTTCACAAACAGTTTGAAAAAAAGTTGTTTCAGGTACCAAAAATGGATTTTTCACTCTTGATGAAATGTACCAAAAACTTGTTAATGAAGGTTTAACTATCAAAGGAAAAATTGGAAAAGAAGGCTGAGTTTCAGTTAATGATAAATTCAGAAACTTAATGACTTTACCAATCGGTTTTGGTGCAATCGTTAATGAATATACAAACGACATTATGCAAAATAAGTCAATAAGACTTTTAACTGAAGCTATTAAAAAAATCTTAATTGAATCAGATTTATCTAAGTTTTTAAGAAAAGATGACATCATCTTATTGACTGAAGCTGCTAGAAAATCTATTGAACAAAATGATTATCATAAACTTTTAGCAATTGCAAAATCAAATTACTACGTTACAATCAAAGTTGTTATTGATATTATTAAATATTTAATTGAAGGCTTTGATTCAAGTACTAAATCAACTGAATTCATTTCAAAAAATGCAAACTCTTTCATCCACGGTCTTTTTGGTAATGTAATTGATTATTTCAAAAGAATTTATGTAGGAGCTGGTGTTGAAGGAAAAGTTGCTTCTAAAGAAGAAAGAGATAATTACTTATTAAGTCAAATTGATATCATAACTAAACTATTAAAACTTGACCAAATTACTATCCTCCCACAAATTAACTTAACATTATCTGATCTTTTAAAATACATTGAAAACAAAGAACAAATTTTTGATTATCTTAAAAATTTAATTGCATCAATTGATTTCATAAAATTTTCTCGTTCAATGGACAATTGATACAAACATCACCCATTAATTCCATTCACAGCAACCGACTTGACTTACTGAGGTCTTTCAACTGATAGAATCGTTATTGAAGTTATTAAATCAGTTAACGAAGTTAAATTCAAGAAAGCATTAAAATCAATTTTAAGTACAATTAGTTTCAACAAAATTCTAAATCCGGACCTTGAAAATAGTTTCTTTGACAAACTTAAAAAAGCAAATGAACAAAGAGGAATGCCTTATTCAAAAGCTGATGAAGAAGAAATTAAAAGCGTTTTCAAGAAAATAAATGGTTCAAAAGATCCACTAAACCCTTATTCAAATGTTTTAAGTGGAATTAGTAAAATAATAGATACTTTTTCAGTTGAACGTTTTGCTGAATCTTTAGATAAATTAATCAAGCATGTTAAAAAACCAATAACAGCAAATAAAAAAGTTTACAAAGATTTCAACACCGAAACTTTAGAAAGTCAAGATTGATTAACAAGTGCAATTATTGCTCTCTCAACTTCAAGTGATGCAAACGTTAGTGGAAAAATTGCTAACATTCATTATGGCTTAATTGAAGCTTTAAACCTATCAAACAAAACTCTAAAAAGTTTGTCAAGTTTAGATATTTCAATCCCAGCAAAAGATGATGAAAAACTTTCACTTTTTGACTTATTCACTTTAGCAAAATTAAATATTCCATCAGGACCAGAAGATAAAAACTTTGATCCACTTAATGTTCCAATTGATGCCTTTTCACTTGAAGACATTGAAAAAGTTAAAACAAAAGTTAAAAACTCAATTGAAAGTAAATCTCAATTTATCCCTACATTAAATGAACTGAATTTCTTGAAATTTAAAGTATTAACAAGCAGTGGCGATCTTCAAAATTTAGAAAAAATATTAACTAAACTTGAAGCATATGAAAAGATGGTTAAAAATCTTCAAATTGTCAACCTTAAACCAGATGTCGACAATGAAGGAACTTGAAATTGAGATTTCAAATTTAATGGAAAAGAATTACTAACTTTTGGTGACTTGGCTTACAAAGCAGCATTAATTGATCAAAATAATAATGATAATCCAGACGCAAAAAATCTTTTAACAACAATTCACTCAATTTTATCAAAACAACTTTATGCAAGAATGTTAGGTTCTTCTCAAGAAAAATTCATCAAACAAGAGCTTGGCCTTTATGCACCTTGAATAAAACTTGGCTATGAACTATTTAACCTAGCAGATTTCACTGAAAGTATCATTACAAATCCAAGCACTGGTGAAAATGAAATTATCAGAAAAAAGACTAGAAAATTAACCCTTGCTCAAGTTTCATTTATCCTTGAAGAACTTTACAAAACTGCTAACAAAAAAGAAATTTCTGACTTGCTATCTAATTACAGCAAAGTTGAAAATTCATTCCCAGATTTTGGAATTATTGGTTCAAGCGGAACATATCATTCAAGTATTTTAAAAATAGCATATGCACATGCTAAATCATCACTTGCAAATAGACTTTTCAAAAATGCTTTAACAAATTCAACATCTTTCAAGGACCTTTACCAAGCCTTAAAAGACAAAGGTTTAAGCGATGAAATTGTTGAAGATTTCAAGAAAATTTTAGACAAACATCAAAACGAACTTACTTATTCATTTGGATATTTAGCAAGTTGCGATCAAGTTCCAACTTTCTATAAAGATTCAATTGAGAAATTTGTAAATTCCTTCATTAATAAAGATATAAATTCAGATTTCACTCCATTAGTTTCAAACGAAACTGACTTTGACTTACTATACAATCTAACTTTAGAAAGTGTTCAAACAACTGATAAATTATCAATAATAAATGTACCTCGTTCAGCTTTAAATCCTTTAGTCTCAGCAACCTTCCCGCAAATTCTAATGTATTACTTACTTTCAAATAAAACAGGTGAAGGTAACTTAAGCTTTATTGTTAAAAAACTTTTTGACAATTTAAAAGGTATGACTCTTGAAGAAGTTAAAACAGAAATCAATCCTCTTTATGATAAATACGTTTTCCCTTCAACTGAAATTGGAACTGGAGGAGATTCTCCTGTTACAATTGATATCTCATTAATTCACAACTTAATTAATAACGTTCTTAGTGACAATGGTGCTGATATCACTCTATTCGGAATCAACTTAACTAAAGCGTTCAAAGAGACTGTTTGAAAAATTCTTCAACCTGTTATGATTTATAACTCAATTGCTTATTCAGACACAGGTTCTTATCTTGCAAAAGTTAATCACGGTCACCTTGCAAAAAATGGAAAAGAAATTTACAAAGGTGACATCTCTGATGCGCTTTCAAGCCCAATCAAGATGGAAAACTTTTTAAAATCACTTGATGAAAAATACAAAATAAGAATTAATAGTATTGAATATTTAATCATCGGTGAAGAAACAACTGCTGACTATCTTTACGCCGTAGTTAATGAACAAAACATCCAAGTTGATACCAAAACTCAAGCAATAGTTTATGTTAACCAAAAGGGATTTGATAGAATTTACTCAGCTTATCCAACCTTTGCAATTAAAGAATATGTGCTAGTAAAAGCACCTAGAAAAGGAAAGAAATTTGTTGAAGGAAAAACTCCAATTGAACTTCAACGTAAATTTAATAAAGCAATCAGTCAAATCACAGGAAGCAACTTCCAAAAAGTTTACTTAAAAGATGAAACTGACTTCTTAAACCCCGAAAGAGCAATTCGTGTTAAAACTGTAACAAGCGTAATTGATGCCATTTCAGCAACAACACTTTACTCAGTCTTAATTCTTTTAATCTTAGTTGGATTCATAGTTTATTTTATTATTAAACGTTACATCGGAGCCAGACATAAAGTTATCGGTATTCTAAGAGCTCAAGGTTATAAAGTTAGCGAAATTGCAATAAGTTTCTGTGCTTTTGGATGAATTCCTACTATTGTTGGAACTTTGTTCGGTTATATAGTCGGTTTTAGTTTACAAAGGCAATTTATGCAACTCTTCTCCAGTTACTGGACGCTCAAGACGGCAACGTTAAGTTTTAATTTCTTATCATTTGCAATTACTTTATTTATTCCATTTATAGCAATTTCACTTCTTATTTTCTTAATCACATTTATTTCTGTAAAAAGAAAACCAACAGAAATGATGAGCGGACTTGTTGAAGTTAATGTTGGAAAAGTCGCCCAAAGAATTTCTAAATCATTTAGAAATTGAGGTGTTAAAATGCGTTTCATTATGTCAATGGCATTAAACAACTTCTGAAAAATGATTTCCGTTTTCTTAGGTTTTTCAACAACATCGCTTCTTTCAATGTTTTTCTTATCATCAAGCAACGTTTTCTCAAAATCAATTTCAAGAACTTACGAAAATAGAAACTATCGTTATAAACTTGACTTAATCACTCCTTCAACCGAAGGTGGTCCATTAGTAACTTATGATAAAAATAATTTATCTAACTTACTTTATTTACCAAATGATTTAGCAGGTAATACTTCTAAAAATGGTTCACAACTTGATTATGACAACCCAAACTTCTTACGTCCAGGTGCAAACTTTAATACTGATGTTATATTAAATAAATACGACCCAGTAGTATTAACTAAATCTTCACTTGATCTTTTACTTGACTTATCAGTTGAACTTTCACCATGAGATATTACTTATGCTAACCTTCCAGAAACTCAAAAAGCAAGAGTTGTTGAAATCTTCAAACAAGTTTCTAGAAAAATTGAAAACACTCAAAACATTATTAGAAACGAAGACGGAAGCCCTTACTCAGCTGTTAAAGACATTAAAAAATACTATGAAGATAAAGCAAAAGGCTTGCCTGAAGATTTATCAAATAGAACAAGTTTCTTTGCAATTTACACTGATGAACACTATGATGTAGGAAATTCATTTTCAATCAAAAATCAATTCAAATTCGTTGAATGAGATCCAATTAATGAAGCTTATGCTAAACCAGTAAAAGTTACAACTTCTTCACACCGTCAAGAATATAGAAACTTCTTGATTGAATCATATAAGAAAATCGATCAACCCGACTTCTTCGTTTCATTCAGTGGAATTTACTGAAATGAAAACACTAACGAAAAATACAGTTATGCAATCGCTAAAATTGATGGCAAAGAACAAAAAATTTACGGTTACCACTTAAATAGTAAATACATAAGTTTTACTGATGAAAAGAAAAATAATTTAACTCAATTATTAGCAAACTACAATTGAAAACTAGGTGATGATGTTCCTATTTTAGTAAATAAAGTTACCGCTAAATCACTTAACTTAAAACTAGGTTCAATCTTACAAGGCGAAATTAAAAACCATGTTGATAGATTCAGTTGACAAAGTTTAAATTTAGAAAAACCAAACTTTAATCATAGATTTAAAGTTGTTGGAATTTCAGCAACTTATATTAACAATGAATTTGCGACAAGAAAAGATATCATTGACAAGATTTTAGGCTTTGATACTTTAACAAAAAGACTTGAAGATTCAAGAAAAGTTGAGTTAAATAATATGCTCGCTCGTTTCCCAAATGATGCTGAAGAAATTAAAGCAAAATTCCATCAAAAATATGAAGCATTTAACGGTATTTTATCTCAAGACGAAACACCAGTTCAAACAATTGATACTTTAACAACTTATTCAAACTTAGGTTTTTGAGGAGCTCAAAATAGTTACAACGTTGCAGGTGCAAGCGATGAATCAATTTGAGACTTTTTCAGAAAAATATTTATTTCTAATCCTTCTTTAAAATACACATCAGTTTATGAACATATTGTAACAAGTTACAATGAAGCTCACGGAACTAACTTCACTTATCGTGAAAAAATTAAAGAATTCTTGAACAACATATTAGATGAATCAAATAAGAAAGATAAGAAAAAAGAACCTTTCATTGATGATGCTAAATTTGATGAAATAGTTGAAGCAAAAGAAAAAACTGGATATGAAAAATTAGCAAGATCTGCTCTCGAAAAAATGTTCGGTGATGTCAATGAATCAATTTATGGAAAAGATATCATGTTCGGTGCATCATTTGATGTTAATAGTAAAGACATTGAAGTTGGATTTATCAGCGGAATGAGTAAAACTATTACTACTTTATTAACTGCGTTTATCTTAATTTCATTCATTATTTCAATTATTATCCTTATTGTTATTACTAATATTATGATTGCATCAAACCAAAGAGCAATTGCAATCTTCTCAGTATTAGGATATACAAGAGGTGAAAAAATCTTACTATTCTTCTTTAACTTTATCCCAACTATCTTACTCGCATGTTTATTAATGATTCCAATCACATTCGGACTAATTGCAATCTTTAATGCTTTCGTTATGACGACGAGTCAGATAATCTTACCACTAACACTTCAAATGTCTTCAATCATCTTATCGGCAACAATGTGCTTGTCAGTATTCACTATAAGTTCTATAGCAACCTGACTAAGTTTAAACAAAGCAAAACCAATAGAAACATTGAAAGGAAAGTAATATGAAAACAAATAAAACAAAAGAAAAAAACAAAACACTTGAAAAAACAATTGAAATATCAAATGTTGATTCTAACTCATATCAAGTTGATAACAACACTATTAAAAAATTAAAAACAGCAAACAACAAGCCTCGTCCCAAAGATGAAGGTGCTAATGAAATTAATAGTGAAAACTTTATTGTTGAAGTTGAAAATTTACAAAAAACTTATCTTTCAGGTAACGTTGCAACTGAAGTTTTAAAAGATATCACTTTCCAAATTGAACGTGGCGAGATTGCTATTTTATATGGAAAAAGTGGTTCAGGAAAATCAACTTTACTAAACATTATCTCTGCTTTAGATAGACCAACAAGTGGTAAAGTTATAGTAAATAATATTGCTTTACCTTACTTAAATGACAGACGTCAAACTCTATTTAGAAGAGAAAATACTTCCTTTATTTTTCAAGACTATAACTTACTTCAAAACTTAAATAGTTATGACAATGTTGAAACTGGTGCTTACCTTCAATCTGATAAGAGAAAACGTTTAGATCTTAAAAAACTTTTTAAAGAATTTGATCTTGAGAATTGTATGTTCAAATATCCATCTCAAATGTCTGGTGGTCAACAACAACGGGTATCAATTCTTCGTGCAATTGCTAAAAACTCAGAGATTTTAGTTTGTGACGAACCAACCGGAGCACTTGATGAAAAAACAGGAAAAATCGTTCTTAAACTTTTACAACTAATTAACCGTGATTATGGTTCAACAGTTATCATTGTAAGTCACGACCCCGACATTGCAAAATTAACTGATAAAATCATTTATTTAGAAAACGGAAGAATTAAAGAAATTATCAAGCAAGAACGTGAATGAATTATTCCAAAAGTGGCTGAAAAAGAAGAATACAAAACTGCTTAAATTAATAATTAAAAATAGGCAATTCTTACTTAAAATAAGACGCCTATTTTTTTATTATTTTATTGAACTTAAATTTTGAATTTTCTGCTTAAATTTAAATGTTTTTTGAAAATTTACTCTTCAATATTTTTATCTGAATCTTTACTTAATTTTTCTTTAGATTTTACCTTAACTTGTGGATCAGAAATAGTATGCTCAATTATCTCTTCTTTTATCTTATCTTGTTCTTCTTTTTGCTTTGCTAAATTAAATGTATTTACACTAACAAAATCAACTAAATTAATGTGAATATTTTTCAAAGGTTCAACTTCAAAATCACTGAAATTTTCACCAAAAATGTTAGTTAAATAGCTTTCAAATTCACTTAAAATTTTAACTTTTATACCGTGAAAATCAATTGTTTTTCTTTCAAAAGAAACATGAGTAATTCAGTTCCTTTTTCACTTTTTATTAATTCTTTCACGTGTAGTTACATAGCCTTCATACTCTTTATCTTCAAGCGAATTAATGATTTCTTTATATGTTAATTTCGGTCAGAAAAGTGAAAGAATTTTACCTTCAAGTTGTGCAGAAGTAGATCTATATCTTGTTTGTAAATTTTGCATTCTTGAACGTTCATAGTTTTTAAAATTCAAGAATTTTTTTAGAGTTTTTACCTTAACTGGAAGAAGCAAATTTATATTAACAAATGCTTTTTCTTCAAGAAAATTATTTGCATCTTTTGCAAATTTTATTTGAGTAGTTTTATAAGAACTATGCTTTGTGTTATCAATTACAAAATCAGTACATTTAGTTTTAAATTCTTCATAAGATTCATAAGTCATCATAACTTCATGAAAATCAATTTTATCTTCAATATCTTTTTCACTAACCGTTGAAAGTAAAGATAAGTTGTCCAAACTATACCAAATTTTATGTGTGTCACAAAGAGTCACAAACTCTTTAAGAGCATCAAGTTTTTCATTCATTATTTTATTCATAACTAAAATTATAATTCATTTAGAATTATGCTTTGAATTAAAAGACTAAGTAATTTAACAAAGAAAAAGTTGAACAATTTTAAAGGTTTATGTAATTACTTATTAATACTTACAAAATTTATTAATATATATAAATGTCAAAATTTGGTAAAATTTAACAATGATAAATTAGAAAGGATGCCATGCCTAAAGAAAATAAAAATCAAACTACTACTGAGAAATCAACACGTAGAAAAAAAATAATTGCAGGCGCAATCTGAGGGATTGTACTTGCTGGAGCAATTGCAACTGGAATCACAATTCCTGTTGTTCAAGCACAAAAGAAACTTCCTAAACCATTGCCTTCTCTTAAAGAAAGCGATGTAATTTTCCAAGTAACAGATCCAAACGGAAAAGTACACCAAATTAAATATGATGATGTTTCTAAAATTAGTTCAACCATTAACAAAAAAGCACACATCACTCAAGAAGTTGAAAAACATTTAGCAAATTATTTATACGAAAAAGAATATGAAGCCTCTTTAAAATATGAAGCAATTTACAATGCTAACAAAGTTGGTTCAGCTATTAAACATTTTGCTCTTCAATCAATTGATTCAATCAAAGATGAAAAGAAAAAAGAAATTGAAGATCTTAAGAAAAGATTCCAAAATCAATTTGGCTTTGATAAACAATGAGAACAAAAATTTAAAGAAGAAATCGCAAAACCTGAATGAGGAAATGCAACAAGTGAACAACTTGCAATTGAATTTAAAACTGCTGAAGCATTAAAGGCAAATGCCTTTAGACGTTATCAAACTGAAATCAACCAAGACTTCACTTACAAAGAATTAAATGATGGATTCATTTTAGCTAACGCAGATATTTATTACACTTACAAAGGAAAAAGAGTTGATATTGCTAAAAAAGGCGATAAGATTCCTTTACCATTTGCAATAAAAGATGAAAACTTCGTTCTTCCAAAAGCAGGTGATCCTGAACTTCAAATTCATAAAGAAGAAGAGTTAAAAATTCCGCTTTTTGTTACAAGATCATTTATTTTTGAAGAAAAAAATCCACTTAAATTTATAACTGAATGAATCAAGAAAAAGCAAATCATAACCAGCGATTTAACTCTTCTAGCTCATCCAAATGAAGATAGAATGAAACCTTGAGTTGTTACAAAAGAAGAAGTTATAAAATTGCTGCAATTTTCAAGTTATCAAAAAGAAGATGATGCAAATAAAGTTGAACTTGAAATTGGAATTAATAGACTTGCTAAATTTAAAGGAATTAGTCCTGTAATTCTTGCAGCCGAAATTAATGAAACAGTTGTAAGACAAGCTGAAAACGAAAAAACTTTAGTTCAACAAGTTTCTTCAAATACTTCTAACGCTTCAAAATATGGTTCTCAAGGTTTTAAAAGCTTAAAAGATTTAATTTCAAGTCAACAACCAAATGAATACTTACCTTTAATTTCATCACTTTTAGGTGATGCAACAGGTTCAGGCAAAAACTTATTCAAATTTGAAGAAAAAAATACTCTTTTTGTAGACTTGGCTAAAGAACTTTTAACACAAGTTTTCAAAGATGATATTTCTATTAAAACTGAGATTGAAACTAAATCAGATCCTGCAAACAATGTTAAACTGCTTGATGATAAAACATATGTTGAAGACTATGCAAAATTAAATAATAAAATTAAAGATTTTATTACTGACATGGATCAAAAGGATTTTGAAAAATTAGCAGGTGAAGCTTTTAGAAAAATATTTGCTAAAAGCACTGCTCCCGGAAAAGATCAATACAAAGTTTCAACAGTTATTAAAGTAAATGATAACTTCTTATATGTAACAGGCACTGGTGTTACTATCAAAAACATTCAAGAACTTAAAAATGAAGATCAAATCAAGAAAATTATCATCCGTGACTTAGGTATTAAAGCAAAACTTGAATTTGTTCATGGATTTAACTCACCAGTTTTCGAACTTGATTCAATCTTTAGTTCATTACTTGATAAAAACTTCCAAATTGCTGATCTTTTAAATAAACCTGATTTCAAAACTTACATCAAAGAAAAAGAATTTAATGAATATCTTTCAGTTGATAAAAAATCAAAATTCACTGATAAAGAAATTAATGAAGCATTAGAATACGAAAAACTTTTAAAAGACATCTCAACTTTCAGTTTAATTAAAAATAAAGCAAACGAAATTGAAGGTTGAATTAAAGGACAAGCAAATGGTGATTTAAATGCTGACTTTGATTACGATGGAATCAAATCAAAATTTAGTTTACTTCCACACACTGATAAAGAAATGTTGCCATACATTTTCAACACACTTTATGAATTCTTAAAGAAGATAGGATAGGAGAAAAATATGTCAAAAAAATTAAAATTACTAAGCACTCTTTTTGCTCCTATTATGATTGGAGCACCTCTAATTGCACTTTCATGTAAAAATGGTGATGGAAAAATTGATCGTGGAACCCAAACTGAAATTATTAAATCAAACATCTCAAAAAATAAAGTTCTTACAGAGCTTACTAATGCTTACTTATTAACTTTCTATGAAAATGAAATCAAAACTCTTGATGAAGCAAGCAAAAAAGGTGATGTTATTTTAAATGTAGTAAAAGGCAAAAAAGGCGAACTTTACAAAGATTTAAAAGACATGTTCACTTACTTTAGTCAAAGTGAACTTGATAAAAACCCACAATACTTTTCAAATTTAAAAGCTGAATTTATTAAAGCAAATGTTGATGCTTCAAGCTACAACGTTAATCCCTTTTCTTCACCAACTGAAGAAGAAATGATCTTCCTTTTTGAACACTCAAACATTTTAGAAGATAATGTTAGATTAACTTTACAAAAAAATTTAGCAGTTAAACTTTACCTTCTAAAATCAAGAGAAGAAATTAAAAAACTTGCAAATAATGACAAAAAAGAAGATAAACAAAAACTTGAACAATTAAATAAAAGACTTGAAAATAAAGATCAAAAAGATGACAGAGACACAACTCTTTTACAAGCTTTAGATTTAACATCAGATTCACTTTATTTAGAAGAACATTTATTGAACAACCACTATCACGTAACTTGATCATTCACAGACTCACGTGATATGAACTTAAGAAAAGGTCATGGAAAAGTTAAAAACGTTGATGAATTCAACTTGCTTGCTTCATATAACCCAACCTCAAAGCCTCAATATGATTACAATCCAGTAGCTAAACACAAAAACTTGCTTCTAGCAAGTGGTGCTAATGAAGGAAATCTTGACACAATGAGAGCTTACAAAGGTTTTGCAACGGCCGCTCATACAACAGGCGATCTTTACCATGGTATTTATTTCTTAAAAAGTATTACCTCTCCAATCTTTGGTTATTTAGATGCAAAAACCAAAAAAGTATTCTCACAAGATGCATTTAAATTTGCTGAAATTCTTGAAAAAGCTAAAACCGCACCTAAAGTTAAAATTAAAACCGCTAGTGCAGATAAAATAAAAAACAAAACTCAAGTTCTTTTCACAGCTAATGATATTCAAATTGATGATAGTACCAGTGCTAAAAACGAACTTGATAAAACAATCTTTACTTTAAATAATAAAATCACTATTGGTGCTTCTAATTACACCTTACAACTAGAAGCTGAATCATTTGAATACGATTTTGCTAAATCATTTGATGTTACAATCAACTGAAAATTAACAGTAAAAGAGCTTGAAAAAAGACAATTCTACACCTTCAAATCACTATGTAAGGATTTACAAGAAGATTCAAAAACAAACAATTACAACCTTCTTTCATATCCTAAATATGTAAACTTTGAAGCAGATGATTCATCAAAATTTGATGCAACTTATTTAATAAAAATCGCACCTCTATACAAAGAAGAAATGAAAAGCGTTCAAAAAGATGGCAAGACTGTAAAAGAAAAAGTTGGATTCTTCACTTTTGAAAATACTCCTTGATCTTCAAAAGAAGAAAAAGAAAAAATTATACAAAACTTACTTCTTGTAGAAAAAGATAATCTATTTAAAAACGCTGCTAAATACTTCAAAAATTTAGGTTTCAAAATTGATGAAACTAAGATCGAAAAAAATATAGTAGACATGCTAAAATCAGAGGGAATTTTATAATGGAAAAAGACACATTTCAACGAATAATTGACCGAGAAATTTCTGCAACAATCATCTATGAAGATAAAGATGTCATTGCAATCGTTGATATTAATCCAGTAAATAAAGGGCACTTTCTTGTAATACCTAAAAAGTTCTCAAAAAACTTATTAGATATTGACGAAAAAAACTATCTAATCCTAATGCAAAAAGCTCATGAACTTGCTTTAGAACAAGTTGAAAAACTTGGAGCAAAAGGATTTAGATTACAAGTTAATAATGGAAAATGTGCAGGCCAAGAAGTATTCAGAACCCACATTCACATTATTCCTTATTACGATGATGAAGATTAAGAGAGTTTTCTCTCTTTTTCTTTTACTTTAAATTCAAAAAACACCTTTAAATCAAATAAAATTTAAATATATGCAATCAAAATTAAAAGAAGCAAACTTGAATGTAATAATCTTAGACAAAAAGCCCATTAGAGATTATGATGAAATAATTACTTGTTTAACTGATGAAGGTATTAAAAAAATCTTTGCTCCAGGCGTTAGAAAAGCAACTTCCAAAAATAGAAATGCTCTTTCATTAATGTCATATGTTTCTTTAGAAGTGATTACAAGTAAAAAACTACTCCTTCGTTTGAAAAGAGCAGAACTTATTGATATTTTTGACCCACGTTGAAATATGATTTATTTTCAACAAACATTTACTCATTTTGCTTACAAATTAATTGATACAAATTGCAAAAATATAATAGATCAATATTCAATTTTAATTAAAGAAATGAATCAAAATAAAGACACTAAAATTTTGATTTATTTGCTTCTTGAAATGCTTGTTTCTTTAGGCTTAAATCCGAGATTAGATTCCTGTGTTGAATGTAAAAACAATAAGGTTATTGACTTCAATTTCCACAAAGGCGGTTTTCTTTGCAAAGAGCATACAGAACATAATTTTCCCAAAGAAGATTTACTTGCAATTTATACTCTATCTAAAAGTTTTGCTGAATTTGAAGAAAAATGTTCTTTTAAATTTGCAAATTTTTTTCTCAAACTAATTATTCAATATATGTCAGAAGTTATTTAATAAGTTGACCTTTTGCTTGTATGAAAAAGAATTGATTCTCTTAGTTTTCTAACAATAGGAAAGATTGCGAAAATAATTAACGCATAAACTGGTATTTCAATAAAACTTTTAAAAATAATCGGAATCATAATTGGAAAATATTTTGTTTCATAAGTTCAAGCAGATTTTTTAGCTAAAAATCTATTGAAATAATTAATAAATGCAAATGGTCCCCACAATCATCTAGTTAAAATTAAAATAATAAAAATAGTAATTAAGATGGCAAAGAAAAGATGACATTTAAACTTAGTTTCAACATTTCTTGTTTTAGCAGATGTTATTAATAAACTTAATGATGCTGTTCAAATCAATGTTAAACTTATTGAACTAATTATTGCAACTATTAAAGGTGAAACCTTATCACTTTTAAGTTTATTTTCTACACTTGGAATTTTGCCACTATTAAATAATAGAAAGGCAATCATAAAACAAGTTAAAAAGCTTAAAAAACTAAGTCCTATAACAAAAGTAGTTTTGCTATCTTTATAAATTAAGTATCTAAAAATTCCAGAAAGAAAAGCAATAATTGCAGGAATAATTGCATATTCAATCATCCACGTGCTAACTCCAAAAATAATTTGATCTAAAGTATCGGAAAGAATACCTAAAAAGGCACCTTTTCAAGGACCTAAGATTATTCCAAAGATTATAAAAATGGCATAAGTTATACTAATATTGTATGGACCTCTGAAAACAAATCTTTCAACAAGCCTTGCAATCATGTAAATTGCTAAAAGAATTCCAAAAAGGCAAATTTCATAAACAGTTAGTCTTTTAGATTTGTATTTTAAGCGGGAAAGTTTGTAGAAAAAAGAACTTAAAATTGCTTTAGTCACCTCATGTTTTTTAAATATTTTTAAATTATACTTTATTAAAAATAAAATGTGAAAAAATAGCAGACGTACTTTGTCTGCTAATTTCTATTTATATATTAAAGAGCCATTTCAACTAGAGTTTTAACCATAGCAAACATTGGCTTTTCGTCAATATCATTTGTGCCGGCTATATCTAGGTGAATATATTCAACATTATTAGTAAATTCTTTTAAAAACATTGCTGCTGAACAAGAACCAGCATTTCCAGTATAATCTGTATTTTTTAAGTCAGCAACAACACTACCTTTCATAAATTCTTCAAAATCTTCATCAAAAGGCATTCTTCAAATAAGTTCATGTTGTAAGTTGGCTGCTTTTTGAATATCTTCATAAGCTTTTTCAGTTGTTGCTCAAACTCCGGTATAAGTGTCACCTAGAGTTCTTACAATTGCGCCTGTTAAAGTAGCAACATCAACTAATCTTGTAGCTTTTAATTTAGTTGCACCGTAATAAAGTCCATCGGCTAAAACAAGTCTTCCTTCAGCATCAGTGTTATTAATTTCAACAGTTTTTCCGCTCATTGAAGTAAACACTGAATCAGGTAAAGAAGCATCACCATTAATTCTATTATCAGTTATGCACATAATAGCAGCAACATTTCTTTTTGGTTTTAAAACACTAATTGCTTTCATAGCAGATGCTACAATTACTGAACCTGACATGTCATATTTCATACCTAACATATACTTAGGAGGTTTTAAAGAATAACCACCTGAGTCAAATGTGATACCTTTACCAACATAAACATATTTTTCTTCGCTTGATGGATTTCCATTGTATTCAATAATAACAACTCTTGCTTCAAACATTGAACCTTTATTAACTGAAAGTAAAAGACCCATTCCAAGTTTTTCAATTTCTTTTTTATTTAAAATAGTCACTTTTAAATTAGGATATGATTTGAAATCATTTTCAATAATTTTAGCAAGTTGTTCTGAGTTTAAATAGTTTGGAGGAGTAACACCTAAATCTCTTGCATAGTTTTGTGCTTCAATTAGAATTCTTGCTTTATTAAAAGCATTTTTTGATTCTTCAGTAACATTTTGTAAGTAAAGAGATAGATTGTTTTTGTTAACTTTTTTAGTAAAAGTTTTTGCCGAAAAGTATTCAAATGCTGAGAAGTTAATTCCTTTAACAAAGGCATCAATTACATCAGTAAGTTTAACTTTTTCAGTAGCAAAAGACTCAAGGTCGATTTGATATGAACGTGCTGCATTTGAAGCTAAAGATTTTGCTGTTTCATAAAGACTTTCATATGTATAATCTTTTTCTTCATCTAAATAAATATAAGCTAGATTTTCATTTAAATATTCAGTTATCTCACCTGATTTTTCGATTAAAAATTTAGGTAATTCTTTTGATTTAAAAATTGCTTTTAAAAGAGGAAGGTCGCTTCTTTTGGTTTCAAATAATTTAATTAATTCCATAATTTTCTCCTTTTAATTAATTTTGTTTTTTAGCAAACTCAACTAATGTTGAAACTAAAATTCCAAAACCCATTCCTTTATTATCAGCAGTACCTGCAACATCACAGTGAATGTAAGGCACATCTTTTGTAAATTCTTTTAAAAACATTGCAGCAGTGTTTGAATCTGCTTTTTCGGTCGTTGAATAGTTATTTAAATCAGCAACTTTACTTAATTTATTAGGTTTATGAAAATCTTCATGTAAAGGCATTCTTCAAACTTTTTCATGAGCAATTTTTGCAGCATCTTTGAATTTTTCTCACTCTTTATCGCAAGTTGAATAAATACCTGAATAAGTTTTTCCTAATGCAGTTAATATAGATCCGGTTAAAGTAGCAACATCAACTAAAAGTGAAGCTTTTAAATCACTTGCACCGTAGTAAAGTCCGTCAGCTAAAACAAGTCTTCCTTCAGCATCAGTGTCGGTAATTTCAACACTTTTACCACTCATTGATTTAACAACTGATTCTGGAACTGTTCCATGAGTATCAATTGCATTGTCAGTTAACATCATAACAGCAGAAACATTAACTTTAAGTTTAAGTTCAGCGATTGCTTTGACAGCATAAGCTACAATAGCAGAACCTGACATATCAAACTTCATACCGTCCATGTAGTAACCTTTTGTATTATAACCTCCAGTATCAAAAGTTATACCTTTACCAACATAAACATATTTTTCTTTACTTTTTGGGTTACCTTTATATTCAACAGTAACAACTCTTGGTTCATATGAGCTTCCACTATTTACAGCAAGTAGCAAGTTCATATTTTTTTCTTTAATTTGTTTTCTATCAAAAACTGTTACTTTTAAACCTTTAACTTTAGCAAAGTCTTCTTCAATCGCTTTAGCAATAAATTCACTTGTAGCAATATTTGGAGGAGTAACTTGTAAGTTTCTAGTTTTATTGATTGCACATGCTATAGTTGCAAGTTCATTGTTTAATTCTAGGTAATCACTTGAATCTAAATAAAGTGAAATTGAACCTTTTTTATCTTCTTTTTGTTTTTCCTTTGCTGAATATAATTTTGCAGTGTGAAATGCTTCACGTAAAACAAAAGCACGTAAAACTTCTTCAAGAGTTAAAAAGTTAGTTACAAAAGATGCTAAATCAATTTGATAATCTCTTCTTGGAGATGCAACAATTGAATCTACAACTTTAATAAATGAATAGTAATTTTTAACTTCTTTTGAAATAAAAATATACGCAACATTTTGATCTAAAAATTCAGTAATATAATTATCACTTTTTGCCACCATTTTAGGAAATTCATTTTCTTCAAAAGCGGCCTTTAAAAGCATTGATTTATTACGTTTTTGTTCGTATTTTGAAATCATTCTTTTTCCTTTCTTAAATAGATTAATTTAATATACAAATTATAGTTAAAAAAATACTTTTAATTCTTTTTATTACTTAGATTTTTTAGGCTTTAATTTTAAAAATAGAAACCCGTACTTATTAACAATTCTTTTAATATATTAAAAAGAGAAAAAAATTAAAAAATTATTGACATATATAAAAAATAAAAACTTGGCTTTTGTTTTTACCAAGTTTTATTCTGTAGATCAATCAATTTCTTGCTTGCCTATTTTTTTGAGTGATTCATTAATTAAAAAGAAAATATTTGAACCAAAAAATCCACGTGCAGCAGAAAGAGGTGATGGATGTACTGCTTTTAAAATTATTTGATTTTTTAATGATAAGGTTTGAACAAAATTTTGTGCATTCTTGCCAAGTAAAACATAGACAATATTTGCATAATTTTCATTAAGCTTTTCAAGCAAATTTAGATTAAATGTTTCTCAGCCAAAATTTGCATGAGAAAGAGGTTTTTTAACTTCAACCGTAAGAATAGAATTAAGTAAAAGCACGCCTTGATTTTTTCAACTTTCTAAACTGTTTGATTTGAAAGTTGCATTAGGATAAGATGACTTTATTTCGTTAAAAATATTTCTTAAAGATGCAGGAGTTATACTTGATTTCGTTGAAAAACAAAGTCCATCAGGAACGTTTTCATTAGCATAAGGATCTTGTCCTATAATAATCACTTTTAGATTATCAAAATCAAATTTTTTAAAGGCATTGAAAATTTCATTTTTCTTCGGTAAATAAGGTGTTTTTTGGATTTTAGCTTCAAGAATTTTGAAATAATCTTTTTCCTTTTCAAGTTTTAAAAATTCATCAAAATTAAATGTCATATTTAACAATCTTTTTACCTTCAAATTGATATTCAATTAAATAAAGTTTTCCATCAGAAAAATCAAGTGTAAGCGGAACTTTTACTTTATTTTTTGTTGCTCTAAAAATTTTAAGTCTTTTATTGTTTTTGATGATAAAAGCACCTGGTTGATTGTTAAAAGCTTTGATTTTTCTAAGTGCTTCTTCAGTAGTATTTGTTTCAAAAATTTGAGGCATTTCATTGGGAATTTTAGGTGCAAAAGTTACTTTACTTTCATCTTGTTTTTCGCCCTCTAATTTACCTAAAAAATGTGCATTTAATCAAATAGGTAAATTTAAAATTGCAATATCTGCTAACTTGTCAAAAACTTCAATCGCTGTATCATTTTCTTCAATTAAAATTTTTGCTTTAGCAAGCATGTCACCAGCGTCCATTTCTTTAATCATATAAATTAAAGTTATGCCTGATTCTGTATCTCCATTTAATAAAGTATATTGAACAGGTGCTGCACCACGGTATTTTTCAAGCAAACTTCCATGAACATTTAAGGCTGCTTTTTTAGGTAAATTTATGATTGATGTTGGTATAAATTGCCCATAACTTGCTGTTATAAAATAATCAAAATCTAAGGTAGAAAGTTCATCAAAAATTTCTCTAATTTTTAATGGTTGGAATAAAAGAATTTTATGTTTTTTTGCAAGCTTACTTACTTCAGTTTCTATTGGTTTTTTGTTTCTATCTAAGGCGAGATTTGGTTGGCTAATTAAAGCAACAATTTCAAAGTCTTTATTGTTGATTAAACTTTCGAAAATCTTTGCTGAAAAAGAGCCAGTTCCTGCTAATATTAATCTAATTTTTTTTGAGTTCATAATTTAATTATAATGCTTAAATTTTAAATAAATAAAGTAAAGAAAAAACACCGTTAGGTGTTTTAAATTATTAATAATTAATACTATGCTTGAAAGCCTGAAATAGTAAATGAATAAGATTTTGTAATTACATAATTACATTCTAAACGAACTCAAACTCTTAGTTTGCCACTTTTTACATCACGGAATTTAATTTCATTTACTTCTCAATTAGTAGGTAAGTTAGTTACCTTAATTTTTGATGTATCTTTTCCAGCAAGTGCATCATTTACATTGATTGTATCTTTTCCTTCATAATCAACTACTAATGAACCTTTGAAAGTGTTGTATTTTTCACTATAAACGTCTTTTTTAACATCTTCTTTAAAATCTTTTTTAGCAGTTATATTAACTCTTAATGATGCAAATGTTGCACCTGAAACTTTTAAATCATTTACTGGTACAGTTGTAATTTTGATAGTATCTTTGCCATCAACAACTTTAAAATCACTTAAAATAAATACTTGTTGAGCGTCTCTAAAGAATTTATCAGCATCAGTTAAAAAGTAAACATTGTGAGCTAGAATTGGAAAACCGTCTTTATCATCTTTTAGTTTGAATAACTGAACTAATGGTTTAGTGATTGTTCCATCTTTAAATCCTTTTAAAGTTTCTTCACTTACTCAAAAGTTTTTTAATTTTCATTTGTCAATATTTGATTGTGTAAATTTGAACTTATCAGGTGTATCGTCGGCATCAGTGCTTTTATAATCAGCGGGTAAAGTTAAGTCAACTTCAACTTCTCCATCAATTGTTGGAGTTGGATTAAACTGATCTTGCATTGGCGAAGTTGGGTGAGTTTCGTTATAAATTTCAACACCAGTTTTACTTAAATCAATTTGAATTTCTTTATCTTGAGTTGGACTTCCTACTCAATCTTCAAAAGCAGCAGTTGCAGTTATAAAATAATTTTCGCTATCTTTTCTAAGTTTTGAAAATGTAATTCTTAATGATTTATCAAAAGGTGCCAATCAATATGATTTATCACTTAATTTGCTAGTTTTTAAACTTTTAATATTTTGTAAATCTTTTGTATATTTTGGATTTATTTTTAAAGTAGATAATTTTGATAAAAGATATGCTTTTTGGCCAACTTCATCAAGTCCATGTGGGTTAATTGATTTTAAATAATTTGACATATCTACTTTTTTAGCTTCTTCTAAAAAGACCGTCGGATTTGCACTTAATTCCAATTTAACAGTTACATATCAACCATCACTTTTCTTTTCAACTTTTAATAATTTTTGGCTATATTTTGAACTATCTAAGTTTTGGGTTGCAAAGTTAGGTTTTCCAGCATTATCAACAGCCATGTTTTTTGTTGCAAATTGATATGCTGATTCACTTGCAAAAATAACAGTTAAATTGTTCATTTGAGTTTTAAGGTTTTTCTTTGCTTCTTCAATTTCTTTAAGCTTTTCTTCACTTAATTTTCAACCCTTTAAAACTCTTTCAATATTGTGGGCAGTTTCTTTATTAGTTTTTGAATCTTTAAGCTTAAATAAGATTGTAACTTCATCTAAACTTGGGTTAACTACAGCTTTAAAGAAACTTAATTCATAACCGTATGGAACATTTTTAACAATTTTTTCCTGTTTAAAATCTTTTAAAAGAGTTTGTTTAATATTTGGATATATGAAAATTACACTTTCAGCAGCTTTATCAACATTTTCAAATTTAACTTTTCTTGCAAAACCAGTTATTTTAATACTGCAAGTTTCTTCATAAGTTTTGCCATTCTTTTTTAAAACAACTTTTATTTGAATGTTAAGTGTTCCATCATCGTCGTTTGCTTCACCAGCATCAATATTAATCTCAAATTTTTCAGATTTTTCAATAATAAGGTTAATTAATTCATCTAACACTTGTGAAGGTAAAAGTTTTTCTTTTGAGTCAACTACAATATTTTCTTCTTTTATTGAACCAACAAACTTATGTAGTTCTTCTTTTGCTTTATCTTCATTTCCATTTCCACAACTAGCTGAAATAATAGGCAATGCTATGGCAGGAATAGTTGTTGATAAAATTAAAAATAAATTTTTCTTCATTTTTTACTTCCTTTTCTTTTCATTTTCTTTATAGATATACACTATTATAAAATAAAAATTAATATTTTAATTTTTCAAATGTTTACAAGGAAAAATTTGCAAAATATTCTTTGATTTTTGCTTTTTTTTGTCTTAATTTCAAAAGTTTAGTAATTAAAAAATCTTAGCCATCAAGACTAAGATCTTTTAATGTTAATTTTAAGATTGTGTTCCTTCTTTAATTGCAGATTTTAATGTTTTAAAAGCAGATTCTAAATCTTTTTTAGCTTGTGCTGCTTTTGATTCATCTTTTACTGCTTTAGCTGTATTTCAAGCAACTTCATAAGCATCTACATCTTTTTTAAGAACTTTGAAAACGCCTTTTTTATATGTTGCAGGATCTAGAGAAACTGCATCAACAATTTCAACATCTTTTAGAATTCCACTTGCAATTAAATTATCTTTCTTAACTTCTTCTAAGTATGCAGTTAAAATTTGTAGTTTAGTTTTCTTAAATCCTTCAAGAACAAATTCAACATTTGTTTTTGATTCATTTTCAGTTCCAATTTCTTTAAGTTTAAATTCAATTTTAACTGTGTTTGTATCTGGATCAGGTGTAGCTTTGAAGAAACTAATTTCATATCCTAAAGGTGCAATTTTAACTACAATATTGGCATCAAATGCAGATAAAAGAGTTTCTACAATTTTAGGATATTTAAATTTAACTTTTTTAGCAGCTTCATCAACATTTGCATCTTTTAATGCAAATCCTTTAATTTTAATTTTACGAACTACTTCAATTCCTTTGCCTTTATTTTCTTTGAAAGAGAATTTTAGTTCAATTTCAAGAGTTCCTTCAAAATCTTGAAAAGCAAATCCAACAATTTCAATTTCAAATTCATCTGATTGTTCATAAACAAATTTAATAAAATCTTTGGTAGCGTGAGAAGCTAAAATTCCTTCTTTTGAGTCAACAACAATGTTATCTTCAGTTACTGAATTAGCAAATTTTTGTAGTCTTTCTTTCTTTTGTCCTTTTGTTTCGCAAGCTGCAGAAATAGCAGGTAGTGCTAGAATAGGTGCAGTTGCAGAAAGAATTAATAATAATTTTTTCATTTAAATTTTCCTTTCATTAATTTAATAGGTAAATAAATTATAAATTAAAAACAATAAAGTTGTAATTGCGAGTAATGTCAAACTTGATTTTTTACTTAATTTCAGTGTGTTTTTGGTAAATTTAGTTAAGAAAAAATCTTAGCTTTGACACTAAGATTTTATATAAATTCTCAATTTATAATATGAAATTTTTATTCTTTTGTTCCAACAACAATCTTAGCTTTTAGAGCGTCGATTGCAGCTTGTAAGGTTTTAGTTGCTTCTTCTGCTTTTGCTTCTTCTGTTACTTTTGTAGCAACATCAAGTGCAGCTTCATAAGTTTTAACTTCTGATTTTGCAACTTCTTTTTTGCCTTTTTGAATTTCTTCAGGTTTTTTAGGTGAGTCAACTTGGTCAACACCTTCTAGAAGTTTTGCTACTGAAGAATTTTTAATAAGTTCTTTTAAAGCATCTAGTTTTGGAGTTGTGCTAGGTGTAGCTTCTTTTGTTCCTTCAACGATAGTAGCTTTTAAAGCTTCAATAGCAGCTTTTAAAGTTGTTGCTGCTTCTTCAGCTTTGCTTTCTTCTGTTACTTTTGAAGCAACATCAAGTGCAGCTTCATATGTTTTAACAGCAGCGGTTGAAACTTGTTTTTTACCTTTTTCAAGTTCTTCTGGTTTAGAAGGGGTTTCAACTTGTTCAACACCTTCTAGAAGTTTTTCAACAGATGAGTTTTTTACAAGTTCCTTTAGTTCATCAAGTTTAGGTGTTTTTTCACCGCAACTTGCTGAAACTAGTGCAACAGATGGCAAGATTGTCATTGTTGCTAAAATTAATGATTTTCTAATTTTCATATTTGATTCCTTTAATTAATTAATCGGTTATAAAAAAAACCAATCCATATTATTTTATCATTAATTCGCTTTTTTAAGATTTTAAAATTTTAGTAAATAAAAAAATCCCAATCTCTTTAAGATTGAGATTTATTAGTATAAATATTTAATAATTATAGTTCAATTACTGCTGTGAAAGTTTTCTTTGAGATTGGGAAGGTCTTAGAAGGTTGACCTTTTATATATTTGTAAACTCTAAATGTAATGGTTAATTTATTACCCACAATTGTAAATGGGATTTTAGTGTTCATTGATCTTGAACCATATGTTCCATCACCTTCGCTTGACAAATATCAAATTCTGATGCTCTTCCTACTATTGTAATTGCTTCTGGAGGTCTATTGCCATTTCAATCTGGTGTTCCTAATCCTTGGTTAACAGCAAATCATTTCTTTTTATAGTCATATCATAGTAAACTATTACCTTTGGCTAAATCTTTTAAAGCTTGTCTTTGAGTATCAACAACTTTTAGATTTTCAGCAACATAATCACCATATTCTTCAATGTTATTTTGATCTCAAACTTTTTTTGGTTTAGTTCCTTCAACAATTTCTGATTTTAAAGCACTGATTGCTGCTTCTAAAGCAGTTTTAGCATTTAAAGCTTTGCTTTCTTCAGTTACTGCTTTTGCAGTGTTAAGTGCAGTTTCATAAGTTTTTTTAGCACTATCTAATATAACTTTTTTGCCTTTTTCAACAGTATCAGCTGCAGGTTTAGTTGTAACTGAAGCAGGTAAAACTTCTACTCCTGCAAGTAATGTGTCAACTGAAGAATTGTTGATAAGTTCTTTTAGTGCATCTAAGTTTGGTGTCGTTGAAATTTTATTTCCAACAACAATTTCTGCTTTTAGAGCATTAATTGCAGTTTCAAGATCTTTTTTAGCTTGTTGAGCTTTGCTTTCTTCAGTTACTTCTTTAGCAGTATTAAGTGCTGCTTCATAAGTAGTTTTTGCACTTAGTAAGATAACTTTTTTGCCTTTTTCAACAGTATCAGCTGCAGGTTTGGTTGTAACTGATGCCGGCAATACTTCTACTCCTGTCAAAAGTGTTTCAACTGAAGAATTTTTGATTAGTTCTTTAAGAGCATTTAAGTTTGGTGTTGCACTGCTTGAAGCTTTAGTTCCTTCAACAATAGCACTTTTTAAAGCATTAATTGCTGCTTCTAAAGTAGTTTTAGCTTCGCTAGCTTTGCTTTCTTCATTTACTGCTTTAGCAGCACTTAAGGCTTCTTCATAAGTTTTAACAGCGACGTTTGAAACTTGTTTTTTTCCTTGTTCTAAATTTTCAGGTTTTTCAGGGGTTTCTACTCTTTCAACACCTAATAGAATTGAATCTACAGATGAATCATTAATTAGTTCTTTTAATTCGTCTAGTTTTGGGGTTTTATTATCGCAACTTGCTGAAATCAAAGTTACAGTTGGCAAAATTGCCATAGATGTTACGATAAATAATTTTTTCATTTTCATATTTTTTTCTTCTTTCTTTCCTTATCTAATTAGTTTTTGAAAACTAATTGCCTTAATTTTAGAAATTGCTATATTTTTTGAAGAGAAAAAAAGCTAAAAATAAATTGTAATTCTTAAAAAGTGTTTGCAAAGTAAATTTTTTTTGCTTTTTTAAAAGTGAAATCGTTTATTAGTAATATTTTGGCGTAAAAACATAACTTTTAACAATAAAAACTATTAAATTTTTGCATACAAAAACCTGACATTTTGTCAGGCTTTGCTGTATATATTTTTAAATTAGCTTAAATCAAGAACTGCTGTGAATTCATTAATTGAATATTGGTGTGCTCCACCGCCAACAAATTTTGCTGTTCCAAATTGAATTGTTAATTTTTTGCCTTCAAGTTTGAATGTAAGTTTTCCACTTGGCTTACCGTTGTATTCGCGATTTGCACCAATACCAGTTAATTGGAATTTTTCAGTTGAATCATAACCTTTAATTGTAATAGCCACAGGAAGTTTTGGTTTCTTTTTTCCAAATGGAGGTTTTCCATCTTTTGAAACAACTATTCCATTTTGAGTATAGTCATATCATAAGTTTGCAGTGCCACCGGCTAATAGTTCAAGGTCTGCTTTTTGTGCAGGAACAATTTCAAGATTTTCTTCAGCGTAGTATCCAAATTCTTCTATTTTATTTTGATCTCAAGCTTTTGATTTGGTTCCTTTAACTACTGCTGCTTTTAAAGTTTTGATTGCTTCTTCTAAAGTAGTTTTTGCTGCGTCTGCTTTATCTTCTTCTGTTACTGTTTTTGCAGTAGATAATGCAGTTTCATAAGTAGCAACTGCTGCTTTTGTAATTTGTCTTCTTTCTTTTGTAAGAGTTGCAGGGTCTTCAGTTTTATCTACTTGTTCAACACCAGGTAAAAGTTTTTCAACTGTAGATTCATCAATAAATTTTTTCAATGCATCTAATTTAGGAGTTGTACTTACTTTTGCTTTTGTTCCTACAACAATAGCACCTTTTAGAGCATTAATTGCAGCTTCTAAAGTAGTTTTTGCTTCACTAGCTTTTGCTTCTTCTGTTACTGCTTTTGCAGCGGTTAACGCTTCTTCATAGGTTGTAACAGCAGAATTTGCAACTTGTTTCTTTCCTTCTTCAAGTTCTTCTGGTTTAGAAGGAGTTTCAACTCTTTCAACACCTTCTAAAAGTGTGTCAACTGAAGAATTTTTGATAAGTTCTTTAAGTTCATCAAGTTTAGGTGTTTTGTCACCACAACTTACTGAAATTAATGAAACGGTTGGCAATACTGTTAATGATGCCAATAGTATTTTTTTGAATTTCATGTGTTTTTTCCTTTATTTTTTTCCTTAATTAATTAGTTTAGCCTTATATAAACTAATTGTTTTAATTAAAGCATTGAAGTAATTTCAAAGATAGGAAAAGTGCTGAAAAAGCGTTTTTTAAACTAAAAAAAATAATTTTTTAGCATTTTTTAGTGTATTTTTAAGTAATCTTTCATGGCTAAAATCTTATTTTTAGACAAAAAATTAAAAGAAAAGCTGCCATTAATAAAGCAGTTTCAATTTTAATTTCCGTATTTTTCTAAATATATGTTCATATATTTATCAATTCTTTTTTGATAAATTTCATCCTCAAAAACAATTTGTTTTTCTTTTCTATTTCATAAAACTATAAGTGCATTAACTAAGATTTTATGAACTAAAAGATATTTTTCTTCAAAATCATCACCATATGCTTTTAGAAATACCTCTTCTTGATGTTTGGTTAAGTTTGCAGATTCAATAAAATATGCTAAATCTCAATGAACATCGCCCATGGTTGAATATTCTCAATCAATGAAATAAATTTTTTCTTTTGTTCTAAGTAAATTAAAAGGTCAAAGATCATTGTGTGTTGGAGCAGATGTATCAATGTTTTTAATAAAAAGCGAAAGTTTTCGATATCACTTATTTATAACTTCAATTTGTACGTTGTTTTCTTGTGTCATTTTAAAATAAGTTCTAAAACGCTTTGCAATATTGTTTTTGGGAAATTTTAATTTTGAATTATGTAAAGTGATTAAATCTTTGGCAAATTCTTGAAGCATGGCATCAGTGAAAAAAGAATCTTCAAGATTTTCTGCATCAATTCATTCGGTTACAAGTTCTTCTTTATTATCTTTTATAACCTTTGGTGTAAAAGATAAGTTATTAAGTAAAAAATAATCTATTGTATGATTAAAGCCGTCATAAGATTTTTGCTTTATAAATAGATTATTTTCTTCATCTTTATAAACTTTATTAGTATGTCCTTGATTTTCTAAAAGTATTCTAGTCATTATTAAAAGTCAATATTCTTTGCATATTTTGCATGTTCTTGAATAAAGTCACGTCTAGGTTCAATTTCTTCACCCATAAGGGTAGTAAATACTCAATCGCAACTAACAAAATCATCAATTTGGACTTGTAACATTTTTCTTCTAGCAGGGTCCATTGTTGTTTCTCAAAGTTGTTCTGGGTCCATTTCCCCAAGCCCTTTGTAACGTTGGATTGCAACATTTCTTTTATCTTCAAGTTTAGCTAAGATTTCATCTTTTTGATTGTCATTGTATGCATATTCAATGACTTTACCAGCACTTATTTTGTAAAGTGGAGGTTGGGCTATATAAACAAATCCATACTCAATTAAAGGACGCATATATCTATAAAAGAAGGTTAAAAGTAAAGTTGAAATGTGAGCACCATCGACGTCAGCATCTGTCATAATAACAATCTTGTGATATTTAAGTTTGTTAATATTAAATTCAGTTAAAATTCCAGTTCCAAGAGCATGAATTATAGTTGCAATTTCTTTGTTTGAAAGAACATTTCTTGAATCAGCTTTTTCTGAATTTATTACCTTACCACGTAAAGGTAAAATTGCTTGAGTGTGACGGTCACGTCCCATTTTTGCTGAACCACCAGCAGAGTTACCTTCGACTATAAAGATTTCTTTTATTTCAGCATTTTTTGAAGAACAATCTGCAAGTTTCCCAGTTAGTTCACTTGAAAGTCCGAGACTATCTTTTTTAATTGAAGCTTCAAATGCTAAAGCAGCAGCGATTCTTGATTTTTGAGCGGTTAGACATTTTGAAACAATTTGTTTAGCATAGTCAGGGTTTTCTTTTAAGAATTTTTCAAGAGCTTCAGATAATACTTTGTTGGTTGCAATTCTAGCATCTCTGTTTTCAAGTTTTCCTTTAGTTTGACCTTCAAAAATTGGGTTTGAGTGTTTGATTGAAATGATTGCAGTCAAACCTGATTTAACATCTTCTCTACTGATTTTTTCATTAGCGTTTTTGTTAAGTTTTGCTTCTTCAGCATAGTTATTATAAATTCTAGTTAAAGCATCTAAGAATCCTTGTTCGTGTGTTCCACCATCAATGGTTTGAATGTTGTTGGCATATGAAATAACATTGGTTGTATAAGTTTCTGAATATTGCATTGCGATTTCAACTTGAACAAGTTCGTTTTCAATTTTGTCACGATATTCACCAAAGGCGTAAATTACGTTAGGGAAAATTGTTTTTTTAGAGGTGTTTAATTCTTGAACATAATCCACAATTCCACCTTCGTATAAGAAGGTTTTCTTAATTCCAGTTACGTAATTATTGCAATGCATTATTAAGCCTTTGTTTAAATAAGCAATTTGTTTTGCATGGTCAACAATTGTGCCAAAATCAAAATCTGCTCTGTTCATAATTGTAAAGTCAGGATGAAACTTAATAGTTGTTCCCGTTTCTTCTTTAGGACATTCTCCTATAATTTTTAAGTCTTCAGCAGGTTTTCCACCGTTTGTATATTTTTGGTAATGGATTTTGCCATCTCTTTTAACTCAAACTTCAAATACATCACTTAAAGCATTAACAACAGAGGCACCAACACCGTGAAGTCCTCCAGAAAATTTATAAGCATCATTATGGAATTTCCCACCAGCATGGAGTACAGTTAAAATTGTTTCAACAGCGGGTTTTCCAGTTTGTTTTTGAATATCAACAGGAATGCCACGTCCATTATCGATAACTTCAATAAAGTTTCCTTCATAAAGATTGATAGTAATTTCGCTGGCATATCCTGCCATCGCTTCATCGACTGAGTTATCAACTATTTCTCAAATTAAGTGGTGAAGTCCTCTAAAACCAACGGTTCCAATATACATTCCAGGTCTTACTCTAACGGCTTCAAGGCCTTCTAAAACTTCAATATTTTCGGCTCCGTAATTTGAATTTTCTTTTCTTTCTTCTTCCATTTTTCAAACCTCTTTAATTGCTTATTATTAATAAAAAATTATATCATAAACTGAAGGTATTTGTTGGGCGATATTTTAATAAAAAATTTTGTTTTTAAATTAAGAAAGAGAATA
This sequence comes from Metamycoplasma subdolum, assembly GCF_033546815.1. Taxonomy (NCBI): domain Bacteria; kingdom Bacillati; phylum Mycoplasmatota; order Mycoplasmoidales; family Metamycoplasmataceae; genus Metamycoplasma; species Metamycoplasma subdolum. The sequence continues at coordinate 47,291 of NZ_CP137846.1, read as the reverse complement.
AAAAAATGTGCGTTGAGCACATTTATTTTTTGAGTTTCTTAGCTTACTAATGAAGATGTATCAACATCTTTCATTTCTTCTTCACTTGCTTGGAAATGTGGCAATGTGTAAAGGCGATTCTTTTGAGCAACGATTGAACTATATCAGGTAAAAATTTGAGCATTGAATGAACGAACGCGGCTATTGTAAATTCTTGCTGCACTTGCAATTTCATCTTCAATTAATGAAATTTCACTCATAAGTTGTAAATAGGTTCTGTCAGCTTTTAATGTTGGATAGTTTTCAATTAAAACATTAATTCCGCTATTAATTTTTCCAAGTTCTTGTTCTAGTTTGTTGTTATCTTGAACATTTTCAAGTTCAACAATTCTTGAACGGTATTTAATAACTTCGGTTAGTGTTCCTTTTTCATGTTGTGCATAACCTTTAACTGTGTCAATTAGTTTTACTAAAATACCACGTCTTTTCTTTAATGCAACTTGAATGTTTGATGAAGCTTCGTTTACTACCATTTGTTTTTGATTTAGTTCATTTTTGGTTCTAAATCAGGTTGCTAGTCAAAAAATTCCTAAAGTAAAAATAGAGATTAAAATGTATCAAAATCAGTCAAGGCCTGATGCTTTTGCAGGAATTGCTTCATTGTCAACATTTGGGTTAAAACCTTTTTTTGCTTGTTCTTTTCTTGTATCAATAAGCATTTTATTTTCCTTCCTTCTTTTGTTAAAATTATAAAATTATTTTTTAATAATTTTTGTTAATTATTTGAATTATTCTAACGAAAATGATGTTTTTAGAGAATGTACAATTCGTTTGGCATTTTCTTTGTCATTTTGATAATCTCATGTATCAAAGTAAAGACCTAAACCACGGTTAGTTATTCCATTACAGCAATATCTTTGACAGCTTTAATTTCATCAAAAATTCTTTTAATCGCATAAAGTGTGTCTTCAAATTCTGCTTGATTTTTTAAAGCTTCATTATTAAACATAACACCATATTCTTGGATTATTTCACTTAAAAGTTGATTTTCATGTCCAAAGTTAAATTTGCCTCTAAATTTCGGTTGAACTTTCATATATGCATTTGGATTTGAGAATCTAAAATTAGACGTAAAGAATGATTTTTTGTCCTCGTAGTTGGGGTAAAATTTGACAAAGGGAACTTCAACAGTTGTTCCGCCTGTTGAAACATAATCAATTTCATTTTTTCCATAATATGAATTAAGACGAATATCTTGAACAAACACACGGCCTGAAAAGTCACCAACTCTTTCACTTGAAACGTAAATAGGTTTATCATGTTTTTGATTAAAGTTAAAAACTTTACTTGTGAAATAATCATTTAAGATAGAAACGATATTTGATTGAATTTTTTCTTTTCCGCCAATTTCTTCTAAATCGGCAAAAGTTGAAAGATATCTTTTTCCTAGTCCCTCAAAGGATTCTGAAGCAATGTTTTTATTTGTGTAAGTTAAAGTTATCATATTAATTAATGGCTGAATTAGCTGTCATATTGCATTTTTTAAAGTTTGAATATATCCATTTAAGTTTTTGTCTGGAAAAGCAATTATGAAAGTAGAAACTCAATTTATATTAATTAAATCTTCGCTAAAATCATTGATTGGTCTAGTAGCAAAAAGTCAATTTTTTATTTTTTGAAGTCTTAAAGGTTCAATTTCTTTTTCTCTAACAAATTTTTCATATTCAATCATATTTTTTTGAGTAAGGACGTTAAAATATTGGGCAAAAGGAATGGCTAAATTTGAATTATATTGAAAGTCATAGTAGTTGTAAAATTCTTCATCTTCAAGTGTGAAAATACCTTTAGTTTTTCTTCTCTTTATTTCTTTTTCACTAACTCCTGGTGCATATCTAAAACTTAGTTCAGGTAAATAGTTAGTTGGAACAACAAGTGCTTGTCTTTGATAAATAAATGGGGTTTTTTCAACGTGTTGTGCATAAACAGTTTTAGTTATTAGCTCATCGCCAACATAATAAGTAATTGTTTTTGAACCTTTAGTGATGATATTTTGGAATTCAAGTTCTTTATATAAGACGTTGTAAATATAACTATTTCTAAAGTCAAATTTTTCAGCAAGGTCAAATCCTATAAATCCTTTTAATTGACTTACAATAAAAAAATCACGTGAGTCAAATTCTGGAATGCTATAAAAGTTAAAAGTTTTTAAAACTAAATTTCGCATTTCTTCTAAGTTGAACCCACCAAAGAATTCAAAAACAACCCTACCTTTTTCAACATAAGATTTCTTTATCTCAGCTTCTTGATTTGAAGTAAATTCATTAAATTCCTTAATAATTTTGTTGTTTTTGATTAGAAACGGTAGAAAGAAAAGTCCAATTATTAAGAAACAAAAAATAATGATGATGGCATTTGCAAATTTTCTTGCATTAATTTTTAGTTCTTTTCTTTTTTCTTCAATTTTTCCTCTAAAATCTTGAATATTAGTGTTGATTTTGTCAACTCTTTCTTCATAAATTTTTTCTTCTTTTCCACCTGTGATTTCTTTTAAAACTTTGTTAAAAGAATTTTCGTATTCTTTAGCAACTTTAGTATAAAAATCTTGAGTTGGATTTTTGAATAGATTGTTAAAATCAATTTTATCCGTTGGCTTAATTTTGTCGATAGAATATTTATTTTTTTCTTCTTTTTCTTTTGCCATTTTATTCTCCTTCACTCATAATTTTACAATTTTCAAAAAAAATTAGAGAAATATAAAAAAGACTTCCTAAAAGAAGTCTTCATCATCCTCAAATAAAGAATAACGTTTTTGTTTGTTTTGTTCAACAGTTTCGGGTTTTGGTTTTTCCATTTTTCTGCTTAATTCACGGGTTTTTTCGAATTTTTTAAACTGTGCATCAAGAGTAATTGTTTTGCTTAAATCTTGAGTATATTTTTTGAATTCTTTTTCATCAACATGTTTAGAAACATAATCATTTGAAAGTTTTGAAATATCAATGGTTTTGCTTGCATCATCTTGGGTTAATGAAACATCATCATTAAAATCATCAATATTAAAATCTAATTCTGAAGTAATAACTAAATCTTGATTAATTTCTGGAACTTGATTTTGTTTTCCAGCTTTAATTTTTTGATTCATTTCTTGCTTGCTGATTTCTCTTTCAAGAGTATTTTGTTGGATAAAATCAGAAGCATTTGAGCTTAATTTTTCTTCCTCTTTTTGAACTTTTTCATACTCTTGTAATGCTGGGTTTGAAATTGTTGCAGTTGTCTTCTCAAGCTTCTTAATTAAGGTTTGATTTTTCTCATCTTCAGCAAGTTTTAAAGCCTTGTCTTCATTAATTTTTTTGATAACATTTTCGTTAGCAAGTTTTTGTTCTTGCATTTTTTCTTCAAATTTTTTGCCAACTTTTAATTTAGCCTTTGCATCACTTGATTTTTTAGCAAGAAGATCTGCTTTTGCTTTTTCTCTAACTTTTTTAGATAAACTAATTAATGCTAAATGAGTATCACTAATGAAGAAAAGTACAAGGCTTCCAACTAGAATTAAAGTTGTAAAAATAAATCCTAAAGCAGTACCAATTTTTCCACCTGCAATTGTAAATAAACTATATCCAAAAGTTCCTAAAACGCCGGCAGTGTATTTGTATGGCAATGCTACATTATTAGTTGATTTAAATTCTTCAAATCAAGCATCAAAAATTTTTGAAAATGTTTCAGAAGGTTTGTAATCACGCACACCTTTACTTACAAAATAAATCACACTTGAAAAGAAAACTGTGGCCACAAAAAACAAGGTTAATCTTCATAAACTAAAATGCAAAATCTTAAACGAATAAGTGTTTTTGAGCTTGAAAATTTTCTTTAAACAAAAGAGCATCGCTCATACATAAAATAGGATAGAAAACATTCCAAAAAGAACATTAATTGAATAACTGTGGATGCTTGTTAATCCTTTGATGTTCAAAAAGGAAATGATAGTCATAAAAACTGTAAAGAAAAAAAGAATTAATCAAAGAAAATCAGTATCTTGTCAAACACGATACTTGTTTTCAACCTTAATTTTTTCTTTTTCTTTTTTCAAACTTAAGGTATTTTCAGTTTTTACTTCTTGTGTTTCTTTTGTTTCCATAACTAAATTTCGTATAAAGTAATAACAATAATTGGTTCTTTATCAATACTCTTATAAATTTTACGCTTTAAAGTTTTTCTTAGTCTTTCTTGAATATCTTTTAGGTTAATTTCTTTTGGTTTTTTACCTTCAAATTCTTTTTTAAATTGATCTTCAATAATTTTTTCAATTAATTCCTTGTTATCTTTAGTAATAATACCCAAAGAATCAATTTGAAGTTTATTTAGGGGAATTTTTTTACGATAATCTACTAAAACTGATAAGGCAATTACGCCATCTCTTGACAAATTTTCTCTTTCGCGGATTACTTCATGGCTAATATCACCAATACCAAAACCATCAATTACAATATCTCCAGTTGGTCTAATTGTATGCTTTTGACTTTCAAGTTTGAAGTCTTTAAATTCAGCAACTTTTCCGTTTTGAAGCACAATACAATTTGCCATATTCGCTCCTGCTTCACGAGCAATTTGAGTGGCAACTACCATATAACGGTAAAGGCCTTGAATAGGAATAAAATATTTTGGTCTAAGTTCTTTGACAAAATCATAAATATCTTGTCTTGCTGGATTGCAAGAATAGTATTCACTACTTCCAAGTTCTATCAAATTATTAGTATTTCTAGCAATTTCATCTAAAGTTAAAGCATAATTAACTTCAAGTCCATTAACAGGAGGTGCGATTAGAATACATGCATCTGTTGGTTTTAGTTTTAAATAAACATCATTATTTGAAGCGATTCTAATAAATCTTGTATAAAGTCTTTCAATTGCTCCAGTTACTAGAATGACAGCATTTTTAACGTCATTAGCAGCACGATAATCAACAAATTCAGGTCATTCTAATTTAGTATTAATTTTAGAAACTAAATTAATAAGTTGAGAATAAGTTCTACCATAAGTAATTACAGGACGGTTGTATCTTTTGGCTAAAATCAAGACTTCATGTGCAGTGATCATATCTTCATCATAAACACCAACAATGATTCTTTGATCAGGACTTGCTTCTCTAAATTTGTATTCAATTTTTTTACTAATTCAAAGTTTGTCAATGCTTTTTCCAGGATAGTTAGAGTGTCCTGAATCCATAATTAAAAGTTGAACAGGTTTACCTTTTAAAACAGATTTGATCTTATTTAAATCAGTAGTTCCATAAGGGCCTAAATTGCCATGAACAAAGCTTGTAAGGAAAAGTATATTTCCTTCATCAACACAGAAATTAAAACCAAGTTGTCCAGGCAATGAACCTGCAATTTCAAATCCAGTAACCACAACTTCATTGAAAGTTAAGGGTTGATGAATTGTTTTAATTTCATAAGTTGTTGGGTCAATGTTATACTTGCTTATTCTGTCGCTTAAAACTATTTTATTAAAAGGGGATGTGAAAATTTTTAAGCCTTTTATTTTCATTAAAAGTCAAGGAATTGCTGAAAAATTTTCATTATGAATATCAGTTAAAAATAGTCCAACTATATCTTTTTTTCTTTTTTCTAAATATTCATAATCACAAATTAAAGTGTCAATTCCGCTATGTGAATTAATGGGCACTTTTGTTCCTGAGTTGATAATGAAAATTTTCCCATTTATATCTAAAATATAAGCATTTTTGCCATTTTCATCTAATCCACCTAATGAAAAAAAGTTAATCCTGTTCATTTTATACCCTCCAAATTATTAATGTGAAATCTTAGCTAATGCTAACTAACAATTACTTTAACTTTTGTATCTATAATAAAGTTTAACTTATTTTAAAAAATTGTTAAAAATTAGTATTTTTTTTACAAAAGTCTAACTATCAAATTTAAGTGCTTTTGCTTTATAATATATGAGTTATGGATTTAAAAAAATACATTAGAACTGTAGAAGATTTTCCTGAAAAAGGGATTAAATTTAAGGACATTTCTTTACTATTAGCAAACGGTGAAGCATTGTCTTATACCATTGAAAAAATGGCTGAACTTGCTAAAGATGCAGATGTTATTGTTGGGCCTGATGCTAGAGGATTTTTATTTGGAACTCCAGTTGCTGCAAGATTAAAAAAACCATTTATTATGGTTAGAAAAGCTGGTAAACTTCCTGGAGAAGTTGTTAGATGCAACTATGGACTTGAATATGGAAGAAGTGTACTAGAAATTCAAAAAGGAATAGTAAAGCCTGGCCAAAAAGCAGTTATTATTGATGATGTTTTGGCGACAGGCGGAACATTGAAAGCAATTATGAAACTTTTAAAAGATCAAGAAGTTGAAGTATTAAAAATTATTGTTTTAATGGAACTTGAAGGCTTTGATGCTAGAAAAAAACTTAACACAAATGTTGAAAGTTTAATATTTATTAAAGAGTAAAAAAAAATGGACAATAGTCCATTTTCTTTTCTTCAATTTTAAACTAAGTTTGATTTTTTGGTGGTGTTGAGTTATCACTATTATTCTTGAATTCTTTTCATTCATCAAGGTTTGGATTTTGCCTATTATTGAATGTTTGATTATTTGGCATATTGTTTGTTTGTTGATAATTAAAAGGAAATTGAAAATTTGGTTGCATATTTTTCTTTTCTTCTTTTTTAGCATCATGTATTGCTAAAGAAGAACCAATAATTGCTAATATATTTCCGGCAGGATTAATAATATAAAGAATGATTAAAATCATTGGTATTTTATCTTTTAATCTGCTTGATTCAACAATACAAATTATTCAAAATGAAAATTCAACAATTAATCACATAATTGCCATTCCAATTAATGTGTATTCTCACATATACTCTATTTTATCATTTTGAACTAGGCCTAAAAAACTAGCCAAAATTCACGGCTTAAACAATAATGAAATAGCTAAAAAGACTATAAAAACAATATAAAAAGCTTTTCTTTGTTTTTTAGGTTCTTTAATTTGCATATTTGGTTGATTTAATACTTCTTGCATAACATTTTTATTTTATCAAAATAAAACTCATTCTGGCAATACGGGCAAAAAATAACATTTTTAAACAAAAAAATGCAATTTTCTTTACTCTATTTAAGATTAAAAAATAAAAATTACGAATGTTAGCTTTTTTGTTTTTGCCCTTTATAAATCTAGACTATTTTTATTCAATAAAAATTCTTCCAACGAAATATTTAAAATTCCGTTTTCATCATAAAATGAGTTGAAAAGATGATTGATAACAATTATCTTTTTGAAAGAATTTGGAATTTTAATTAAAGCATCATACTCATTATCTAAGTGACTCCCTTCAGGTTTGTTATCCATTATTTGAATATAATATTCTTTACTTGAAATTCTTGCTATAAAATCAACTTCAAGTTGTTTATATACCATCTTATCGTCTTTGTTTTTGGCTCTTTGTTCAATAAAGCCAACATCAACACGATAACCTCTGGTTTTAAGTTCATTGTAGACTATGTTTTCAATTAAAAATCCTTCATTTGGTTCCCTAAAATTTATTCTCACATTTCTAAGCCCAATGTCTTGGCAATAAAATTTTGATGGAGTCATTAAATATTCTTTGCCTTTTATGTTATATCTTTTAACTTGATCAAAAAGGAATGCATTAGTTATACCTTCAAAGAATTTTTCAATAGTTTGATAATTAACTGAGATTTTTCTATTTGTTGCTAAGTAATTTGCCATATTCAAAGCGTTTGTTAAATTACCTGTAACAGAACAAAGTGCATCGACTGTGGCTGAAAGTTCAGATACTAAAGAAGTATTAATGTTGCTTTTTATATCATCAATGTAAACTTTTTTCATTAAGTTATCTAAATAATTTTCCTTTGCAAGTTCAGTTTTCTCTTCAAACAATCCAGGCATTCCTCCAAATTTTAAATAAGTTTTAAGTGCATATCTTTTGTCCCCTTCAAAAGCATCATAAAATTCTGAAAATGAAAGCGGTCTAACATTAATTTCAGTTCCACGATCTTTGAATTCATCATTAATATCCTTTGACAAAAACTTTGAGTTAGAACCTGTTATATAAATATCATAATTTTCATGCTTATTTAAAGAGTTTACTGCTCTAACAAAATTTTCAACAAGTTGAATCTCATCCAAAAAAATATAGTATTGCTTTTTTTCATCATTAGCAGCTTGTTCTATATAAGTTCTAAGTTTGCCTTTTTCAAGCAAGCTGTCTCATTTTTCATCATCAAATTCAACTATTATAATTTGATCTTCTTTTACCCCATTTTCTAACAAATAGTTTTTATATAACTTTGAAAGTAAATAAGATTTACCGCAACGTCTAATTCCAGTAATTATCTTTACTTTTGATGAATTTCTTTTTTCAATTAATTGATTTAAATAAAAATCTCTTTTTATCATAAGGCATTACTCCTAACAAAAATTTATTGTAAAATTACAGTTTTTTACAATTTTATTTTAACACATAGCGGTATTAATTTATGTTTTTTTAATGTTATACATTAAATAAATCAAGAAAAAAGCAAAAATAAAGCGAGCAAATTGCTCGCCTGATTTATAAACTAAAATTCTAATTTATTTTTGAGTTGGATTTTGTTGTTCGAAAGTGTTACTTGATTGGTTAGGGTTGGGTCAAGCACCAGTCATTCTTCATTTTTCTTCATTTTCGGCTCTATTGATTTCTTGTAAAGCTCAGATAGCACCAATGATACCTAATACATATCCAGCAATTGGAATTACTGCTAAAATAATGAAAAGTCTAGTTTTCTTATTAGTTAATTTTTCACTTTCTAAAATAGCAAAGATTCATAGAAGTAAGTTTGCCATTGGCAACATTACACAATGGAAAATTAGATATAGAAGAAATAGCAGTTTATTTGGTTTTTCGTTATCCATAAATTACCTTTCATAAAAAATTTAATTAATAATATTTTAAATTTAAAGTTAATATATTCATTTAAATTGTTTAATTTGATTTTTTTGCTTACAAAAAGTCCTTTTTTAATTCTATTTTTTGTGAGAAATTAAAAAATGAATGATTTTTTGAAGGCAAAAATTCAAAAACTAGAGTTCTTCAAGGAGTAAAAAGTCTGGTAATTTGATGTGTTTTACTGTTGAAGTTGAATAATCAATGGAATCATTAGTGATTAATATTTTTTGATTAATATTATCTAATATTGAGAATGCTTTCATTTCTCTTGAATATGTATTTTCATTAGCAACACTATAAGCAACTTGAACATAGATTTTTTTATTATCCTTTTCACAAAGAAAGTCAATTTCAGATCCATTAATTGTAAACGTTTTTACGCTATATCCCATGTATAAAAGTTCATTGTATACAATATTTTCTAAATTATGTTCAATATCATATCTGCTAGCTTCTACTCTCAAAGAATTAAAGCAAACATCAGTGTTGTATAGCTTGCCATAATAAGCAAGTTCCTTCTTAGCCTTTGAATAATATTGTGCTATTTCTTCAATTGCAAATGCCTCTTTTAAACAATTAATATATTTAATTATTGTATTAATTGAACAATTGTAATATTTAGTTTTAATATAGTTATGAATAGATTTTGATGAAAAAATTCTTGCATTGTTTTTCAATACATAATTAACAATTTTTCTAAACAAAGTCTCTTTTTTAATTTTATATCTTGAAATTAAGTCATGAAAAATTATCGTTGAATCTATTTCGCTTAAATACCTGATTTGATTTTCTTTGCTATCATGAAATTCAAATCTTTTAGGAAAACCTCCCCAAATAAGATAATCATTAATTTCAGAAGCAAAGTTTAATTCTCTAGCATATTCAATAATTTCTTTATAAACAAATGGTCTTATTTTAAATGAAACATTTTACTTTTTTTTAAAAATATTTCAATGAAGATGAAACATTTTTTAAATTTTGTCAAACTTTTCAGTGAAAAATAAGCCAAATAAGGAAGTAAAATCGAGCCAAATGCGGAAGTGAATTTGAGCCAAATGCGGAAGTTTGAATTAAATATGTTAAAATTTAGTTAATAAAATTAAGGAAGAAAAATGAAAAAATACTACAAAAGAATACTGGACGATGTTATTGAAGATGAACTCAAACTTGTGGGTGGAGTTTTAATCGAAGGACCTAAATATTGTGGAAAAACTGAAACATCAAAGCTTTTATCAAAAACTCATATTTTCTTAAATGATATTGATAAAAAGAATTATTATGAAGAGCTTATAAAGACTAAACCGTCATTGTTATTTAAGGGTGAAACTCCAATTTTGTTAGATGAGTTTCAAGACTATCCTATACTTTTTGATGGCGTTCGCTTTGAGATTGATCAAAGAAACCAAAAAGGTTTATTTATATTAACAGGTTCATCTGTTCTAAAAGATAATTTAGTCAAACATAGCGGTGTTGGAAGAATGTCTAGAATAAGAATGCGTCCTTTATCCCTTTTTGAGTCTGAACATTCAAAAGGTCTAATTTCTTTTAAATCTATTTTTGATGATGCAAAGAATAGTTTTGTGAATGCTTCTTCCGAATTAAAATTAGATGGCGTAATTGAAAGAATCTGTGTTGGAGGATGACCTTCAAATATTGATCTTGATGTTGAATTGGCACTAAAAGCAAATCTTAGATATATTGATCAAACTATAAAAAGTGATATTAATAGAATTGATGGCGTGGTTAAAAATCCAACAAAAGTAAGAAAAATGTTGCAGTCATTTGCAAGAAACATCCAAACACCAACTTCAATTTCAACAATAGCAAATGATGTTAATCAATCAAACGGAAGTGATTTATCAACCAAAACAATCAGTAATTATATTAATGCATTAGAAAAAATATTTATTATTGAAAACACTGAAGCCTGAACTCCAAACATAAGATCTAAAACAATAATTAGAACTTCAGAAAAACTTGGCTTTGTTGATCCTTCTATTGCAATTGCAATTAAAGGACTTAATCCTAAGTCATTATTAAATGACTTTAATTATTTAGGATTTTTATTTGAATCTTTAGTAATTAGAGATTTAAAAATATATGCCGAATCAATAAACGGCCAAATCTATTATTATCGTGATAAACAAAATTTAGAATGTGATGCAGTTTTTGTTTTAAATGACGGAAGATATGGACTTATTGAAATCAAAATGGGTCTTGGACATATAGAAGAAGCGACAAATACATTGCTGAAACTAAAAGATAAGTTAAAAAATGGAGAAAAAAACAAGCCTTCTTTTTTAATGATTATCACTGCAGAAGGTGAATCTTTTATTACAAAAGATGGAATTTTAGTAGTTCCAATTGGGCTTTTAAGAAACTAAATTTGCCTTTATTTATTAAAAAAATTAGCCTTATTTTTGCAATTTTTTAGACCATAGTCAAGTAAAAGTTGTTCATTTTTTTTGCATATAAAGTGAATAATTTTTTGTCATTTTTTGGCTTTAGCCTCTCGTCAAGCTATGCCCAAACAGGTTAAACATTATAATTATATTGGTTATTATTTTAACTAAATAACTATACAACTTCTATTTATTGGCAAATTTATTTGTCATATAGAAACGAGGAAAAATGAAAAAAACAAAATTATTATTTTTAGGTTTAGGTTCACTTGCAACTGCTTTAGTAGCAACTAGTGCAATTAGTAGCAGTTGTAATAATACAAACCCAAAACCTGACGAAGATACACTTGAAAAATACAAAACTTTTGTTGAAAAAACAGAAACAGAATTTTTAAGAACTTATGTTAGAGTAGAAAAAGATACAAAACCTGAATTAATTGTAAATGGACAAAAAGGTGTTTTGAAGGAAAAATTTGATGCTTTCAAAAATGCACTTGAAGAAGCAAAAGCAGTAAATGATAAAGCCAAAATTGCTGATGCAAAAGCCAAATTAGAACAAGCTCTTGTTATATTAAATGAAGGTGCAATTGAAGGTAAAGACACTAAATATTTAGAACAATTCAAACTAGAAGCTGAAGAAGTAGAAAAATATGGTGGTATTGAAAACTATATTTTAAAAAAAATAATTTCCGATGTTATTATAGTGGATGATTTAGATGTATTAGATCCGGATAAAATTAATGTGCATCAAAATGCAACAACTAGAAAATTTTTAGATAAACATATTAAAGCATATGAAGCGGGTTTTAATGCAAAAACTGAAGTTGAAGCAATAGAATGTTATGAAATTATTTCTGCACTTTCTTCAGTTACTGACTTATATATTACTAAAGGTTCGTCAAAATATATGACACCTTTTGAATACAATAAACCAATCGATGACAAGGATGCTGATTTAAAAGATATAAAAGCAACTTTGGCTTGATTTAAAGATCACTCATTTGAAAAAGCAGTACATCGTGGAAAAGCAAGTGCAGAACCAAATTGAAGTTTAAGTAATTTATATACATTCTTAAACATAAATTCTTACTATACATCAAGTTCATTTGGAACAACTATAACAATTGTTAGTCAAGTTAATGATGATGACAAAGGCACAAGAACTTTTAAAATTAAAGTTGAAAAGAATGGCAAATCTCAAGAAAAAGAAATTGTTTATGGTGGATTCTTGTCAAAAGAATGAGAAACTAAAAACAAAGCTCTTGCTGAAAAGCATAAATCACTAAAACTTGAATACACAACTACACACACTGATAAGCAAGCAAGTGAAAAATACAGTGATTATCTTGACGAAGATCAATTGCTTGTAGAAATTCCGGAATTAAAAACATTTATGGAAACTAATAAGTTAGATTTCAAAATTGAATCCGGAACATATAGCGACGCTGACAAAAAAATTGAAATTGATATCTTCTTCAATGAAAATAACTGAGATGCTTACTTTAAAGTAAAAATTACAGTTACCGGTTTTAAATAAGAATAATTTAAACAAAAGCCCACACTTAGTGTGGGTTTTTGAATTATTTTATGAATAGAAAAATTAAAACTAAGCTTAATTTTTCCCACCAATTTTAAACACTTTTTTCTTTCTTTTGCTCAGATTTCATTTACTGCATCTAGATAAATTTCGAAAGCATGATGATTATGATAAAGTAATTCCAAGTGGAATAACTGAAATTATGGGTTCATCAATGGGAATGAACGAACATTCAGATAAAAAATACTGAATTAAAAAAAACTAGTAGTTCCTTCTGGAATTGAAATTAATAGTAGTGCATTTTCATCAGCAACATCATCTGGAAATGAAGTTGGTGCTCAAATTGAAGAAGTAATTTTACAAGACGGCGTTATCTTTCCAGATCATTCTTCAAAACAATTCAAAGGTGCAAAAATTAAAAAGTTAACTTTACCAAATGGTATGTTAAACCTTCCTGAAGAGTTATTTGCTGTAGCAGAAATTGGAGAAGTTATAATTCCAAGTTCAGTAATACACATTAATAGCGATGCACTTTCAAAACTAACAGTCACAACTTCATTAACTGTAAGTACTGCTTTATACAATAAATACAAAGCTGAATTTGATAAAGCAACAAATATCGCAAACTTAATTAAAGTTTAATTCTAGGCCACACTTAGGTGTGGTTTTTTAATGTAAAAACTGTCTTTTTTAAAGGTTAAAAATAAGCAAAACCTATCTAATTTAGAAAGTTTTAGGAAAACTTTGAGAAAAAGAAGCCAGTTTTCTCAAAATTGAACTTTCACTATATTTTAAAGTTATAATACAATTGATTTTAACTAATCTCATACATAAAATTATTTTTATTTAGCACTCTGTCTAAAAAAGTGCTAAAATCATATAAGTTGGATTATGTTATAACCAATTATTGAAAGGAAAACATGAAAGTACCATTTATTGCCATCCGAAATCAAATTATTTTGCCATTTTCAACTGGAAGTTTCAAAGTAGGAAGAAAAAGTTCACTTGAAACTATTGACATAATTGAAAAATATGATGACACTTTACTTATTGCATTTGTTAAAGAGGGAGTTGATGAAAAAGAAGAAATTGTAAGCGTAGATCAAATTGAAAAATTTGGTTCAGTAAGTTTTGACCCACAAATTGAGTGAGTTTCACCTAAAGTAGCCAAGATTTCTGTTACAACTAATTCAAAAGTAAAAATTAAAAGTATTACAGCATCTAAAAAAGATGGTGGCATTTTAGTTGCTGATATTGAAGATATAAAACCTGCTACTGGTTTAACAGTAAAAGAACTGGAAGAATATCGTAATAAAGTTGTTGAAGCTTTAAAAACAGTTCCTGCAAAACATAAAGGAAGATTAACTGAAGCACTCGAAGAATTTATTCAAAGTGAAAGAAGACCAAAAATGGCTGATGACTATGAAACAGATAGTTGAATTCAACTTGGTCTTTTTAAAGAAGAATTTAATAATCAAGAAAAACTAGATCTTCTATTAAATAGTAAAATTTCTGATCGTTATGAATACATTGCTTCAAGATTAATTTCACACAAAAATTTAGAAAAAATTGATGCTGAAATTGAAAAAAGTTTGCATGATGATTTAAGCGAACAACAACGTGAATTTTTACTTCGTGAAAAGATGAAGCAAATTCAAAAACTTTTAGATGAAAGTGATGATCAAAACCGTTTCAACAAAATTGAAAACGATGAAATTACAAAAGAACAATATCCTGAATATGTTCTAGATGCAGTTAAACAACAACAATCACGTCTTGGAGCAATGATGCCTTCAAGTCCTGAAGCGAACGTTGCTAAAACTTACATTGATTTAATTTGACAACTTCCTTGAAGAAAAATCTCACGTGAAATTATTGATCTTAATAATGTAAGAGAAACATTAGACAAAAATCACTATGGACTAAAAAAACCAAAAGAAAGAATTTTAGAATTTGTTTCAGTATTAATTCACAATAAAAATCAAGAAAAAGAAGAAGAATATTTACCAATCAAAGATGAACCTGACATGTTTATTGACCGTAAATTATTTATGCACAATAAATTAGGTCAACCAAATACATCAGTTGCAAACAATATTCCAATCTTAACCTTAATTGGTCCTCCAGGAACAGGTAAAACTACTTTAGCAAAAGCTATTGCAGAAGCTTTAAATAGAAAATTCATCAAAGTTTCACTTGGTGGTGTTAAAGATGAGGCTGAAATTAGAGGGCATAGAAGAACTTATGTTGGAGCAATGCCGGGAAAAATCATTAATGCTATTAAAAAAGCAGGTGTGTCAAACCCAGTTATTTTATTAGATGAAATTGATAAAATGTCTGCTGATTTTAGAGGTGACCCTGTTAGTGCAATGTTAGAAGTTCTTGACCCTGAACAAAACGTAAGTTTCCAAGATCACTATTTAGATTTAGAATATGACTTATCAAAAGTTTTATTCATCGCTACTGCTAACTCATTTGAAACAATTCCAGCGCCTTTAATTGACCGTGTTGAAATTCTTGAACTATCAACCTATACTGCAAAAGAAAAATTAAAAATTGCTCAAAAATATTTAGTTCCTAAAATATTAAAACAAAACTCATTGACTGAAAAACAATTCCAAATTGATGAAAAAGTACTTGAATTTATTATTGCTTCATATACTCGTGAAAGCGGAGTTAGAGAACTTAAAAGAATTCTTGACTCAATTGCAAGAAAAATCGTTGTTAAAATTCTTGATGGAAAAGTTAAAAATGAATTTGTTGTTACTGTAGAAAATGTAGTAGAAGCATTAGGACCTATTCGTTTTGAAAACGAAAAGAATGAAAACATTGATCAAATTGGTGTTACAAATGGTTTAGCATATACAAGTGTTGGTGGAACAACATTGCCAATTGAGGTTACAACATTCCCTGGAAAAGAAGGATTGAAACTTACAGGTCAACTCAAAGATGTTATGCGTGAAAGTGCACAAATTGCTTTAGGTTATGTTCGCTCAAATGCTAAAAAATTCGGAATCGACTTTAACTTTGATGACAATATTATTCACATTCACGTTCCTGAAGGTGCTATTCCAAAAGATGGACCTTCTGCTGGTGTTACCTTTACAACTTCAATAATCTCAGCTCTTTCAAGAAAACCAGTTCCAGCTTATATTGGTATGACTGGAGAAATTACTTTAAGAGGTAAAATTCTTCCAATCGGTGGACTTAAAGAAAAATCTTTAGCCGCTAGTCAATTTGGTATTACTAAAATCTTTATTCCTTGAGAAAACGAAAAGAACTTAATTGACTTACCTGAAGAAGTTAAGAAAATTATGACATTCATTCCAGTAAAATACTATTCAGAAATTTTTGATCACATTTTCAAAAACCAAAAAAGTATTTCAAAAGGTGATGAAAAAGTAACTAAAAAAACAAGTAGCAAAACTACTAAAAGTGTCAAAAAGGAAACCAAAAAATAATAAATGAAAATGCAGAAACTAAATCTGCATTTTTTTTGTTCTTTTTGAAAGTGAAGAATTTTAAATATATTCTTTACTTTCATGTCTCAAGGTTTTTCCACCTTCTTTTTCTTCTTCAATAGTAATATCAGTTAAGTTAGGGTTATCTTCAACCAATGCTTTTGAGTGAGTTGTAAATAAAATAGTTGGAATTATAACAACGTTTCTTCTTTTGTGTTTATAGAAGAATGGTGAAAGTCTATCAATAATTAATTGTTTTAATTGAGGTACTGTTCAATTAGTTGAGTTTTTGATTGTATACAGTATTGCTCCATGAACTAATCTTTTCGCTTCTTCTACTAAAGCAAGCGAATTTTTAACATAAAAGGCACCACGCGAAACTATTCTTGGTTTACCTAAAATAAGATTTTTTTCTTTATTAATTGCAACAATTGCATGTAAAAATCCGTTTTGTCCAAGTTCCATTCTTTCTTTTAAGATTTGAGAATTTGAAACAGACAAGATATTTCCATCAATAAATACAGGTCCAAAATAAACCTTTTCTTTGGAAAGAGTTATTTTGTGATCAACTAAATGATAAACTTCACCTAATTTAGCAACAATAACATTTTTAGGATCAACTCCTGATTCAATGGCAGTATAGCCATGAACTACACTCATTCTAAATTCGCCATGATAAGGCATAAAATATTTAGGTTTAGTTAGTTCAAAAATCTTAAGATGCTCGTCGCGATAAGCATGACCTGATGTATGCAGATATCCATCAACACCATTTTCACGAATTATTGCACCAAGTTTGTAAAGTCTATTAACCAAAAGTTCAATTTTTGATCTATTTCCAGGAATTGGTGAAGATGAAAAAATAATTGTATCACCTGGTTTGATAGTAACATGAGGATGTTTTTGATAACTCATTTTAGCAAGTCCAGCAAGTTCTTCACCTTGTGAACCAGTTGTTAAAATTAAAAGTTCATTTTCGTTATATTTATTAAGTGATTTTTTATCAATAAATACTTCTTCAGGTGCATCAATATAACCAAGTCTTCTACCAATGTCAATTCCATCAACCATTGATCTACCAAAAGCAATGACCTTTTTCTTCATTGAAGCAGCAAGTTCAATGATTGCTTTAATTCTTGTTAAGTTTGAGGCAAAAGCAGTAATGATAATTTTGCCTTTTGCTTCTTTCATATATTTTCCAATGTCTTGTAAAATATCAGATTCTGAAGGAGAATGATTTGGACGCATTGCATTAGTTGAGTCAGAAAATAAAACATCAAGTCCTTCATCGCCCATTTGTTTAAGTTTTGCAAAGTCAGTTAAATTTCCTATTGGAGTATAGTCAAATCTAAAGTCGCCAGTCATCATTAATGAACCATTAGGAGTTTTAACACGAATTCCAAAAGCATCAGGAATTGAATGTTGTGCTGTCCAAAAATCAACTGAACATGTGTTGAATTCAAAAACTGCATCTTTGGTTATTTCAATAAATTCAACATGTTTTTTGATTCTCATGTCCTCAAATTTAAGTTTTAAATATTGAATTGCGATTTTAGGGGCATATATTCTTTGAACATCAACTTGTTTAACTAAATAAGGGACACCACCAATATGATCTTCATGACCATGTGTTATAAAAAGGCCGGCAATTCTTTCTTGATTTTTTTGTAAATAAGTGTAGTCAGGAATTGAACCATTAATTCCAGTTGTAAAAACATCGTGAAATTTGATTCCTGTATCTATTATAAAAATTTGGTCATATTCAATGATTAAGGTAGATTTACCAATTTCTTGCATTCCACCTAAACCAAAAATTTTAGTTGGTTTCATATCTTCTCCTAGGTTTATTATTATTAAGAAATTATTTTGACATAATTAATTTTTTAATTATAACTAAACTTATTTTACAACATTTTATAGCCTATTTAGTAATTAAAATATTAGTTTTTTGAGGTTAATTTTAAGCATTTATTATGCTTTAAAAATTAAAGAAAATAAAAAAGAAAAATTTTAAGAAAATTATTTTAGTTTAGATACAATTAGTATTATGACAAAAAAAGAATTAGAACAAAAAAAGCATGTCGTAAAGAATGCCTTTAAAAAATCTAAAGAAGCTGTTATTAGAGGAAATCTTCTAATCTTAGCAATTGGTGTTTTATTAGGTAACGCTTTCGGTCTTGTGATTTCTTCACTAGCTACCGATGTCATTATGGCTGCTATTGCTAAAATATGAGCTGGTTCAGGTGATTTAGCAAAATGAGAAGTTGGTGGAATTTACATTGGTAAATTTTTAGCTGCTTTAGTAAACTTCGTAGTTGTTGCTGTTTGCATTTTCCTTGGTCTACTTATCTTCTTTACAATTAAGAATGCTATTGAATATGCTAAAGCAAAAAGACAACCTATTGAAGAAGAAAAAGCACCAGAACCTACAACTGAAGAACTTATTTTAGCAACATTAAAGAAAATTGAAGAAAATACACATAATACTATTAAAAAATAGGAAATTTTAAGGAAAATAAAAAACCTTGCTTGTAATAAGCAAGATTTTTTTATATATAAGTTATTTCAATGTTACTTTAGTTCCAGTTTTTTCTTTGATGATTTCTTCAAGATCTTTTAAATCACCAATGAATGCAGCCTTTCCGCCTTCTTCAACGAATTTGATTGCTGCTTGTACTTTAGGAAGCATACTTCCTGGTGCAAATTGTTTTTCTTCAATATATTTTTCAAGTTCAGCTTTTGTAGCATGTTTAAGTGCTTTTTCATTTGGTTGTTTGTAGTTAATCATAATATTATCTACAGCAGTTAAAACAACAAAGAAATCTGCGTTTGCTAAAGAAGCCATTCTTGCAAGTGCAAAGTCTTTATCAATAACTCCATCAACACCTTGAATATGACCTTTTTTATCAACAACGGTAGGAATTCCTCCTCCTCCACCAACGATAACGATTGCACCTGCAGCAATAGCGTTTTTCATTTGGTTAATACCAACAAAGTTAATTGGTTTGGGTGAAGCAACAACTTTTCTAAATCCACGGCCAGCGTCTTCAACAATAACACTGTTTGGGTTCATAAGTTCTGCTTCTTTTTTAGTTGCATAAAATGGACCAATTGGTTTTGTTGGGTGTTGGAATGCAGGGTCTTTAGGATCAACGATAGTTTGAGTTAATAAGTATAAAACTTCTTTATCTTTGATGCCTTCATCATGTAATGCATTTGTAATTGCATTAATCATGTGGTAACCAATGTATCCTTGGCTCATTGCTCCAGCTTCTGGTAAAGGAACTAGAGGACTTTTTTCATTTTTTTCGTGAGCAGCTGAAAAACCATTAAAAATCATACCAACTTGTGGTCCATTTCCATGGCCAATAATTACTTGGTGACCTGCTTTAACAAGTTCAGCAATTTTCTTAGCTGGTAATTTAACTAATTCTTTTTGTTCTTCAGGATTGTTTCCGAGTGCGTTTCCGCCAAGTGCGATAACTATACGGCTCATAATTAGTATCCTAACATTGCTAGAATAGCTGCTTTAATTGAGTGCATTCTATTTCCAGCTTGTTCAATAGATCTGTTGTATTTTGATTGGAATACTTCGTCAGTTACTTCCATTGCTCCGGTTGCAACAACTGGAAGTTTTTTGCCGAATTTTTCTTTAATTTCTGCTGAGAATAGAGTGTGGTCGTCGTGGAATGCTGGTAAGCAGTGTAGGAAGATAACACTTTCTTTAGCTGCTTTGATCATTGCCATGTCAACTTGGAATGAACCTAGTTCTTTAATACGTGGTTCAAATAGAGAGAAATCTTCACCTAATGATACTCATACGTCGGTGTAAATAACATCAGCGTCTTTAGCTGCTTTGATTTTATCATCTGAGAATGATACAGATCCACCATTTAATTTAAATAGTTCTTGACATTTTTTGTAAACTTCTTTGTGATCTGGTCCTGATTTTACAATGTCTCATTGTGGTTTAGGTCCACATAGTACACAGTTCATGCCAGTAAATGCTGCACCAATCATAATTGAACGAGCAACGTTATTTTTGATGTCACCAGCGAATACAACTTTTTTGCCTTTTAGATCTCCTAAGTGTTCTTTCATGGTCATGTAGTCAGCTAGCATTTGAGTTGGGTGTTCAGCATCGGTTAATCCGTTTCAAACAGGAACACCTGAGTATTTAACTAGAGCATCAACGTCTGATTGTTTGAATCCACGGAATTCAATACCGTCATACATTTGACCTAAAACTTTAGCAGTATCTTCGATTGATTCTTTTTTACCAAAGTTTGAACCTGATGGCCCGATGTAAGTACATGAAGCACCTAAATCAGCTGATGCAACTTCGAATGCACAACGAGTTCTAGTTGAGTCTTTTTGAAATAGAATAACAATGTTTTTTCCAACTAATGGACGTGAATTTACATGTAGTCCTTGTTCTTTTGAGTGTTTTAATTTAATTGATAAGTCAATTAGATAGTTAATTTCGTCAGTAGTAAAGTTCAATGCTGAATCTAAACTACGACCTTTTAAGTTCATAGGCATTTTTTGCCTCCTTTTTAAGAATGTTAAAGTAAATGAAATTGATAATTTTATTCGTTTTTTATCATTTTTTTGAGCAATTATAAACTCGTTTTAATTATAACTTAAACTTAAAATATTTTTAATTTAAGGATAGGAATTTTGAATAAAAAAAGAGACAATTTTAATTGGCTCAAAGCTTATTTCTTCTCTTTTGTGAGTTCATAAACCAAAATTGCTGTTGCTGCTGAAACGTTTAAAGATTGCACAATTCCATTTTGTTCAATGAATACTACTTCATCACTATTGTTAATTAAAGTTTTTGAAACACCAGTTTCTTCATTGCCAACAATTAAACAAGTAGGGCTAGCGAAAGTAACTTGATGTAATTTTTTTGCATTCTTATCAAGGGCAGTTGCATAGATTCAAAAATTATTCTTTTTGAGATCATTTGTTGCATCAAAAAGTGAAGCAACTTTGATGATTTTTACATTATTAAATCCGCCACTTGATACTTTCAAAACCGTTGGAGTTACATCAACTGCTCTATTTTTTGGAATAATAATATGCTTAATATTGAAAGCATTGCATGTTCTAATGATTGAACCAAAATTTTGAGGATCTTGAATATGATCTAACATTAAAACAAAGTTGGGTTTGTCTTTAAAAATTGATCCTAAATCATGGTATTGAAAGTCTTTTATAATTGCGACAAAACCTTGATGATTCCCTTCACAAAGTTTGTCAAGTTCAAACCTTGAAACGTAAGAAATATTATTAAATTTGATGTTCGTTTTATCTTTCAAATTTCTATCAATCATTAATTTTTCAATTGGAAAGTTATTACTAACTGCATCCAAAACTGAGTTTTTACCATAAATTATATTTTTCACTATAGAACCTTTTTATCTTGTAAAACTTTTCTAAGTTGATCAGCTTTTTCAAAGTCTTTTTTCTCAACAAGAACCTTTCATTTTTCATACTCTGCTTTAGTTTCTTTATCAACATTTTTAGTTGGAAAAATAAAACCTAAAATTTTTGCAATTTCAAGAAAAGTTCAGGCACTTTCTTTTTGTTTTGAAAGTTTTAAAATAATTTTATTTGCTTCTGCAAATTGTAAATTGGCAATTAATTCAATCACTTCTTTTACTATTTTTTTATCAATATTTTCTTCGACATTTTCAAGTTCAACTTTAGCTTTTATGACTTTGAATCTATCAATAATTGCTTGATTAGAAATTAAAAGTTCATCGGTCAAATTAATTGGTTTTGCATAGTTTGTAGTTAACAATAATAGCTTATAAGTATCTGCATCATATTTAGTAAAAAAGTCATGTGGATAGATAATGTTACCTATTGATTTGGACATTTTTTCACCGTTATAATTTAAGGTTCCAAAGTGCATTCATCCTTTACTTAGAGGCTTGCCGTGTAAAGCAAAATGTTGAATATTTTCATTTTCGTGATGAGGAAAAATTAAGTCAATTCCGCCGCCATGAATATCAATAGTTTCACCATCAAAATATTTATTAATAAAACAACTACATTCAGTATGTCACCCAGGGCGCCCTTCACCAAAAGGTGAGTCAAATTTTATTCCTTCATTTGTATCTTTTCAAAGAACAAAATCAAAGGGGTTACGTTTTGAAAATTTGTCTTCCTCATAGTTTAAATTTGAAATTTTTTGTCCACTTACTTTTCCATATTCTGATTCATATTTTTTAACATCAAAAAAGACATTAATTCCAACTTGATATGCTGCTTTTTTTTGTAAAAGTACTTCAATATAATCAGTCATATCTTTTAAAGAATCTGTAACTCTAGCAACCCTATCTGGCATATTTAAATTAAAGTTTTTATATTGTTCTCAATAGTATTTTTCATACTTTTGGCTAATCTCTTTTTCGCTTTTATTTTCTTCTTTTGCTCTTTTGATAATCTTGTCATCAATATCAGTAATATTATTCAAGAAAAATACATTATCGCCAAGAAATCTCTTGGCACGAATTATTATGTCAAAAGTTATTGCTGGTCTAAAGTTGCCAATATGCGGAAAATTATAAACAGTTGGCCCACATAAGTAATATTTAAGCATTTTATTTTTCATACAAGAATTATAACCAACTTAACCCTAAATAGAGAAACTTGCTATATAATTTGTTTTGTTATGAACACAACAAAAAATATTATTATTGCTTCATTAGAAGAAGCCTTAAAAAAACTTAATTTGAAAAAGCCAATTGTACTTACCGAATCAAAAAACTTCGGAGATTTTGCTACAAATTTAGCCCTAACTTTACAAAAAGAAATGGGCGAAAATGCTTTTGATATTGCTAACAAAATTGTTAAAAATATCGATCTTAAAAAGTACAAAGCAATTTCAAAAATTGAAGTTGTAAAACCTGGTTTTATCAACTTTTGAGTAACCAACACAGTTTTAGCTGACTTAGTAAACTCAATCAATACCTTGGGTGAAAACTATGGTAGCGAAAAGAAAAATAGCAAAGGAGCAATTAATATTGAGTTCGTATCAGCTAATCCAACTGGTTACCTACATATCGGACATGCAAGAAATGCAGCAATAGGAGCTACACTATGCAACGTTGCAGAAAAAGCAGGTCACCGAGTTGTTCGTGAATATTTAGTTAATGATTATGGAAATCAAATGAATAATTTAGCAAGCTCAATGTTTGCAAGATATCAACAAATTTTTAATAAAGATTTTCCAATGCCTGAAGAATGCTACAGAGGTGGCGACATCATTGATTTTGCAAAGGAATTTTATAAAGAATTTAAAGATAAATACAAAAATGTTGAATACACTGATGAAATAAGAAAACTTTTTAGAGAATACGGAAGAAAACTTGCTTTAAAGAATATTGAAAAAGACATGGAAAGATTCGGTGTTTGATTTGACATTTATACAAGTGAAACTGAACAATATGAAAAAGATTTAGTTTGACCTGTTATTAGAAAACTTAAAACCACTTATGTCAAAGATGGGGCAACTTGACTTGCAACCACAAAAGGTGGAAGAGATGACAAAGACAGGGTTATTATCAAATCAAATGGAGATTCAACTTATCTTTGTGCTGACATTGCATACCATGCACAAAAATTTGAACAATTAAAAGATAAGAAAAATGGAATCATCATTGACATTTGAGGAGCTGATCACTCAGGTTATGTAGAACGTGTTAAGTTTTCATTTGAAGACTTAGGATATAGAAGAGATCAAATTGAAATTATTCTTTTCCAACTATTAAGAGTTGTTAAAGATGGAAAAGAAATCAAAATGTCAAAACGTTTAGGTACTTCTTTAACTTTAAGAGAACTTATGGATTTAGTTGGAAAAGATGCTATTCGTTATTTCTTAATTGATAGATCTTACAATTCTAAGATTGACTTTGATATTTCTAAAGTTAGTTCGGCTGACGAATCAAACCCACTTTTCCTTATTAAATATGCTCACGCAAGATGCGTACAACTTCTTGAAAAATCTAAATTTAAAAATCCTAAAGCAAAGAAATTTGAAAATCAATTTGCAATTAAACTTGTAAGCGAACTTGCTGAATATCCAGATTTAATTAAATCAATGGCTAAAACTTATAAAGTAAACTTACTTCCTCCATATATGTTAAAAGTTGCTGGAGCACTTAATGCATTTTATTCAAACTCAAAAATTATTGGCGATGAAAATGAAGAAAGTTATGTTGCATTAATTAAAGCAACAAAAACAGTTCTTGCAAATGCTATGAAGTTAATGGATCTTGATATTCCTGACAAAATGTAAGATATAAAAAACCGAGCAAACAAATGCTCGGTTTTTTTAATACTTTGGCTCTTATTAAATAAAAATATGGCGGGTAAGAGAAGATTCGAACTTCCGCGGGTGCGTTAACACCCCTACAGTCTTAGCAGGACCGCCTCTTCGACCACTTGAGTACTTACCCAAACTTGTAAAATTATATTACAAAAAGTCGCCATTTTAGTAAATATGAGTGTCGGTATTTAGTTTATTTATGTGGATATATATCTTTAATTTCACCTGAATTTTTTCAAATTCCAAGTTTTTTATTTCTTGCTTCTCTTTCGGCATTTAAAAGGTCGTTATAGTATTCAGTATTTGGAGTATAGAATTTATCTCCATGATTTATGCTAATGTAAGCTTTTTTACCAAATCCAAGTCTTACCATTTCTAGACAAACATTGACTCATTTTTTGTCAATATAAGCATAAACTATAGCAATAACTCTTCCATAATCTCCTCTAAAACCATTATTAGTATGTTGAGGAACTACAAAAGTTTTTTCACTTTTTGCCATAAACTCAGCTAGTCTTGTTTTTGCAGCAATTCCATATTTCTTTTGAGTAGGGTTTTTTGCTTTTGAAATTTCAGGTGTATCAATTCCTGCAAATCTTACTTTATCGTTATGCTCAATATCTTGAAAAGTATCACCATCAAAAATGTTGTATCTATTAATTTCAACCGCAGTGTCAACTGCTTGATAAGAATTTACAATTTTATATTTTGGAAATTGTTTCTTTCAATCTGCAAGTGCATCGCCTGTTGGAGTTGGTTGAGGTTGAGGTTGTGGCTTTGGCTTTGGTTTAGGTTGAGGGGTTGGTTTCTTTTGATCTTGTGGTTTTTTCTTTGAATCAACACAAGAAGCTGCAACTAGTGGAAGTGCAACCAAAGGTGTAACAACTAAACTTAAACATTTAAATAACTTTTTTGCTTTCATTTTTTTACTCCTGGAAGAATTTTAACTTTTTTATTACAAGTTCCTTCATTTTTTTAATTCCTTCTTCACCAATTTTCCTTGAATCATAGTTCTTATCTTCATTAATTTTGTTGCTTATAACAAAACTTTTAATTGCTTCACAATTAGCAAGTTGGATTTCGGTGCTTACATTTATTTTAGCAATGCCAAGCTTGATTGCTTTTTTAATTTGATCTTCAGGAATTTGTGAACCGCCATGAAGAACAAAAGGAAAATAATTTTCTTTGCTTAATTTTTCTAAAAGTTTAAAATCAAGACCTTTTCAATTTTCAGGATATTTTCCATGAATATTATTGACACTAATTGCTAAAAAATCAATGCCAGTTTCAATCATTTTTTTAACTTCTTCAGGTTTTGAAAGATTATCTAAATCTTTATCACCTTTGATTTTTCCAACTTCAGCTTCAACAGAAACATTAAACTTTTTAGCAATTTCAACAAGCTCTTTTGTTTTTTTAAAGTTAACTGAAAATTCTTCTTCACTTCCATCATACATAACTGAAGTAAAGCCGGCATTAATTGCTTCTTTGCATTCTTCAATAGTTCCGTGATCAAAATGCAAGCAAACATTGATTGAAGGAGCAAGATTTGAAGCCATTTCTTTAGTAATAATTGCTGTAAGTTTTATTGATGAAATATATTTAGAAGCAGAAGAACTTGCAGAAATAATCACATCTTTTTTCTCTTCTTCACAAGCAAGTAAAATTGCTTTTAGTGTTTCAATATTATTAAAATTAAAATGACCTATTGCTTTTTTATTTTTATAAGCATCCAGAACTATTTTTTTGCCATTAACTAAACTCATTTTTCCACCTTAATTTAATTTTAAGTTTTATACTTTTAGATTTTCAATATTTGATAAAACTTTGATAAAACTTTAGGAAAAGTTAAAAAAATAGGCTTAAAAGCCTAATTTTTATTATATTTCAGGTCTAATTGTGGTTCAAGTTCCATCATCGTTTCTATAAAAATGACCGTCAATTGTTAATAATTTATATAATTCACCACGTTTAATTTCTAACAGTTCTTCATCAGTTAATGAAGGATTGCTTTCTTCCTTTCAACGATTAAAAAGTTCACTTTTTACTGTTTCAAAAAGTGTATGAAATTCTTGATCTTGATTAGCTTTTAAAGCTTTTCTAGCAACATCTACCATTGTGTTCATATTTGCTCCTTAAACTTATTAAAGTATATTATATAACTTAAAATAAAAAAGTAAAACCATAAAAATAAGTTGTTCTTTGTTATATACCACAATTTTTTATACAAAATTAAATAACCAAAGATTATTTAAACGTGTATTTTATTATGCTTTTTAATAGATTTTAACACTTGAATTATTTTTTTTGTTTTAAAGATTTATAATTTAAACGTATAAAAAAATGCCTTAGTAAAACATAGATTTTTGTGATTTTTATTATAAAAATTTGTTTTTTCTTAAGTGCATCCATTTTATACAAACTATTTAAATTAAAACAAAATATATAAAATAATCGAAAGGATTTATCAATGTCTGTATTTAACAGTAAATTTAAAGGAATTCATGTGTATTCTGAAATTGGTGAATTAGAATCAGTTTTAGTACACGAACCAGGACGAGAAATCGACTACATTACACCTAACCGTTTAGACGAACTTCTATTCTCAGCTATTCTAGAAAGCCATGCTGCTAGAGAAGAACACAAAGAATTTGTTAAAATCATGGAAAAAAGAGGAATTAATGTTGTTGAACTAAGTGACTTAATTCTTGAAACCTACGAACTTGCAAGCAAACAAGCACAGGAAGGATTAATTAACGAATTTGTTGAAGATTCAGCACCTGTTTTAACCTCAAAAGAAAAAGAATTAGTTAAAAAATTCTTAAAATCTCTAAAACCAAAACAAATGATTGATTACATGGAAGCTGGTATTACTAAATACGATTTAGGAATTGAAGCTGATAGAGAAATCATTGTTGACCCAATGCCAAACTTATACTTCACTCGTGACCCATTTGCATCAGTAGGTAATGGTGTTACAATCCACTACATGAGATACAAAGTGCGTCAAAGAGAAACTCTATTTTCAAGATTTATTTTCACAAATCACCCTAAATTAGCAAAAACTCCTTGATACTACAATCCAGCTCAAGGTCTATCAATCGAAGGTGGAGACGTATTCATTTACACCCAAGATGTTCTAGTATGTGGTGTTTCAGAAAGAACTGACTTAAAAACAGTTACATTACTAGCTAAAAATATTGTTGCTAACAAAGAATGTAAATTCAAACGTTTAGTTGCTATTAACGTTCCAAAATGAACAAACTTAATGCACCTAGACACATGATTAACAATGCTTGACAAAAACAAATTCTTATACTCACCAATTGCAAATGATGTATTTGAATTCTGAGATTACGACTTAGTAAACGGTGGATCAGATCCACAACCAGTTAAGAGTGGACTTCCACTAGCTGGTCTTCTAAAATCTATTATTGGAGTAGATCCTGTTTTAATTCCTATTGCAGGAAATGGAGCTAGCCAAATTGATATTGAACGTGAAACTCACTTTGATGGAACAAACTACTTAGCAGTAGCACCTGGTGTTGTTATTGGTTACGGACGTAACGAAAAAACAAACAAAGCTTTAAAAGCAAACGGAATCGAAGTTCTTCCATTCCAAGGAAACCAATTATCACTTGGTATGGGTAACGCACGTTGTATGTCAATGCCTCTATCACGTAAAGATGTTAAATAATAGTATTTATTATTGATTAATCTAACAAAATTACAAAGTATATATAAAAATCTACCTCGCTCGGGTAGATTTTCTTTATAATTATAAAATTATGGATATTTTAGAACAAAAGAAAATCAAAACTGGGCTTATAACTTGCCTTACAATGGTCTCACTTTTTATCTTTAGTCTAGTCCTATTTTTAGTTTTTGGTAAAACAAATAATCTAACCATTAACTCACTTGAAAAATTAGGAAAAGACGCAAAAGTTAACTTCATTGTATGCGTTGCAATCTTTACAATTTTCACTCTTTTAGCCTTTTGAATTTCAGCACTTTATTTAATCTTAAAAAGAGCTTTTGTTGTTTATTATCATAAACAATATGTAATATTCGTTTTAGGTTGTTTAATCCTTCCTTTAATGTATGCATCTTCAATTTGAGCTCTTATATTAAACAAAAATATTATTAATCTAATGGAAGAAGATTTAAAAACTAACAAGCAAACTGAAGAAGTTTAAACTTGTTAGTTTTTTCTTTATCTTTTTTAATTAATAAGTATGTTCAGTAATATTCAAACTATCTACTACTATATATTTATCTCCAGGTTGAATATCAAACTTTTCAAGTGCTTTTCTTGCATTATCATGATCTAGTTTAATAATTTGTCTTACTGCTTCTGAATGTTGTTCAACATAAACACCATTAGTAATACCAAAACTATAAACTAAGTTATCATAATGAACTATTCCAACAACTAAAGCATTAGGACGATATTTAGCAACTTCTTTTAAAAGAGCTCCAGTATGACTTAAAACAACAGCATATTTAAAATCGCCTCTAAATAATTTTTTGGCAACTTCATAAGCAATCTTAGATCTTGAAGAACTAGTCTTTGGAACTTCTTCTAACTGATGTGAATAAAAGAGTTCACTAAAATATTCTTTTTCAGCTCTTTGAGCAATATTTGCCATAGTTTTAACTGCTTCAACTGGGTATTGACCAGCAGCAGATTCGCCTGAAAGCATTGTTGCATCAGCACCAAGTTCAACAGCGTAATAAACATCAGTTACTTCTGCACGTGTTGGCAATGGACTTTTTTCCATTGAGTCAAGCATTTGCGTAGCAACAATAGTCTCTTTCCCTAATAAACGACACTTTCTAATAATCTTCTTTTGATAATAAGGCACATCGTAATAAGGAATTTCAAGTCCAAGATCACCACGTGCTATCATTATTGAATCTGATGCTTCAATAATTTCATCAATATTTTCTATTGCAGCTTGAGATTCAATTTTTGAACAAATTTGAATTCCTTCACCACCGTATTTTTTAAGTAAATTTCTTATTTCTTTAACATCTTTTGCTGAGTTAACAAAAGATGCTGCGATGTAATCAATTTTATAATTAATTCCTCAAATAATATCTTCTTTATCTTTCGCAGAAAGGAAAGGCATTGAAAATTTTACCCCAGGAATATTTACCCTCTTATTTGATTTAAGCAAGTGGGTATTTTTTGCTTCAACAATGATTTCCTTATCTTTGACTTCCTTAACTACGGTAACAAGTTTACCGTCATCAAGTAAGATTCTATTGCCTACTTTAACATCATTATCCATTCGGTATGAAACAGTAATTTCTTTACTATTTCCAATATATTTTTTATGCAATTTTGGATCTGTTTTGATTGAAATGATTGAATTTTTTTGAATTTGACAAGCATCATTTTCAAGTTTTCCAACTCTAATTTCTGGACCTTTTGTGTCAAGCATTAAAGAAATAGGAAAGTCAAGTTCTTGTGACACTTTTCTTGCTAAATCATAAACAGATTTGTGAGTTTCTTCATTACCGTGTGAAAAGTTAACTCTGACAGTTGTAACACCTGCTTCTATTAAAGATTTTAAGGTGTCATGATTGTTTGAAGATGGGCCAATTGTTGCAACAATTTTGGTTCTTCTTTGATTAAAAATTTTCATTTTTCTCCTGATTTTTTTATATTATTAAATACATTAAATTGTAAGTATATAAATAAATATTAGCACAAAAAACTACCTTATTTTTAGTGTTTTTTTCACTAATAAGAATATAATTAATGCACATAAATCATTTTTGTGGAGATAATAAATGACAAAATTTAAAAGAATTTTCTTTATTGTCACCGATGGTTTGGGAATAGGTGAAGAACCTAGATCAGAAGAATTTGGAGATAAAGGTGCCAATAGCTTCTTTCATGCATCAGAAGTATTACCTCTAAATATACCTAATTGAAAGAAACTCGGCATCTGCGAAATTGCTAAAATAGCTGGACATAACGCCAGAAACAAAAACCCCCTAGCCTATATGGCTCGTATTCAAGAAATGTCAAATGGTAAAGATACTATTACTGGGCATTGAGAAATGATGGGTATTTACACAAAAGTTCCTAATCCTCTATTTATTGAAAAAGGTTTTCCTAAAGAGCTAATTCAAAAATTAGAAGAAGCATTTGATGGAAGAAAAATCATCGGAAATAGAAATGCTTCAGGAACACAAATTTTAGATGAACTTGGAAGACAACACATTGAAAAAGGTGACATTATTATTTATACTTCGCCTGATTCAACATTGCAAATTATTGGTGATGAAAACACTTTAGGTGTTCAAAAACTAACTGAATATGGTAAAAAAGCAAGAGCAATTTGTTCATCAAAACCTGAATGAAATGTTGCAAGAATTATTACTAGACCCTTCGTTGAAGAAAATGGTAAATTCATTAGAACATTTAATCGTCATGACTTCCCAAATAAACCAACAGCACGTATTTTATTAGAAGATTTAGTAGAAAAAGGTGTTGAAGTTATTGGTGTTGGAAAAATTAACGATATCTTTACAGGCGTAGGTATTAGTAAAAACTATGGACCTGCAAGTGATGACGAAAATATGGATGTTGCCATTAATATTGCAGCAAGTAATTCAACCAATCAACTTGTTTTTGTTAACTTAGTTCAATTTGATAGTCACTATGGACATAGAAGAAACCCTGTTGGCTATTCAGAAAATATCTCACGTCTTGACATCAAACTAGGTAAATTAATTAACGCAATGCGTGAAGATGATTTACTAATTATGACTTCTGATCACGGAAACGATCCAACATATAAAGGAACAGAGCATACTCGTGAATATTTACCTCTAACAGTATTCTCAAAATCTTTCAAGAAACCTAAAGTTTTAGGCACTCTTCAAGGACTCGGAACTGCTGGTAATATTGTAGCGAAAAACTTCAATGTTCCTTTACTCCAAACTGGTGAAGATATCTTTGACAAACTTGTCTAAAGAACTAAAAAAACATCTCAATCTAATGAGGTGTTTTTTAATTGAATTTTATTTGAAGTAATCAAATAAATCTTTAATTTTAAAAATAAAAGTGTGTTTTGTTTCAATGATTTCATTACTATTTTTGGGATTTTTAAATACTTGGTTGTTTAAATTTTCTAATGTGCTTGCACCAACAAAGTAAAAATCATCTGCACTAATATCAACATAACAAATTAAGAAAGTGTAACTTTTTTTAGAAGATCTAATTAAATCATTTTCTTCAATTTTTGAAGCTTGAACATACTTTTGATAAGAATCAATTATTTGTCTTGTTTTTTCTTTATCATAGTCGTTATACAAATTCTTAACTTCTATGTAAATATTATGTTCTATATCATTTGCATTAATTTTAAAAACAAAATCAGCATAAGAGTTTTTGATTTCTTTTAGTTCATCAAAATATTGCAATGTTAATCCATGAAAGACGGGGTTTTTACTTCATACCTTAATTCTTGACTTACTAGCTTCATTATCCTCAAAGAAACTTTTAATTCTTTTAGCAAAGAGTGCCTCAGTATAAGAATCAAAAAAATGTTTTGGATTCTTTTTTAAATCTTCATAAGCATATTGCTCAACGTTATTTAGGTTAACATTTCTATTATCATCTTCTTTTAAATTAATATTAAATAAATAATCATTTACTTTCGGCAGCGTTTTGGTTGTGGATAAAGTATATAGATTTAAATTTGAATTGTTTTCTAATTCTTCAATTGAGTTTTTATAATTCAATTTAATTTGATCAAAATAATTTTTAAACAAAATATATCAAAATATGGTTTTGCTAATTTCATTGTCATTATTTTTATTTGAAATATTTACAAAATAACTTTCGATTTCTTTTCTTATTTTGATGTTAAAATAGTTTGAATTTTTTCTTAGTAAATCCATAACATATATTTCAAGTTCAATTGAATTAAAAATTTTGCTATCAACTTTTATTTTATCTTCTATCTTGCTGGTTTCACCATCTAGATATGAATATTTTTTATAGTCATTTTTAATTTGATTATATATATTGATGATACTTCCTTCATTTATAATATGTTGGATTTTTTCTATGTATTGTGTTTGATTAAAATGTCTATTTATTTTTTCAACATCTATTTTCCCCGTAACAAATGTAACATCTTCAAACTTAGGTTTTAAAATTAATCTATTTCAATAACCATCTGGGAATTTTATATTTGAATAAATATAGTATTTATTAGAAATTGAATCTTCAGATACAAGTTCTTTTGGATAAGTAGGATTTGGAAATCTTTTAATTCTTCCAACAGTTTGAATTGATAAGTTTTTAGATGTTACATTTCTTAGTTGAACTAGCATACAAGCTCTAGGAATATTTCATCCAGTTGCAGGCCCTATTTTAAATAAAATAGTATCAATGTTTGAATCGTTTTTTGATATTTCTTTTAGGCTTACTTTTGAGTTTGATGTGTTAATTCTAAGTTGGGAGTCAACCTTTTCGTTTGAAAAATATTTAACTCAACTTAGATTATAACTTTCTAAAATACTAATTATTTTTTGTATCTCATTTTTGAATGCAGTTTTTTCAATATTATCTTTTGGTTCGCTATCAACTTGAATCAACATCGCAGGGCGTATATTTGCCAACTCTTTATTATTTTCAGCATACCGTTTTTTAATTTCGTTAAAAGTTTTGCAAGCAATTTTTAAAAGAGTTTCATTGTCAATCTTATCTTCATCCTGTTCTTTTAGATTAAAGTTTGGAATATGATGATTTTTTAAAAGTTTAACATCATCATTTTCAAAATCTTTTTCATCAATATAAACAAGTTTATGATTTCCCTTTGGTGTTGCTGTCATTTTTATTATAAATTTAGCAGCATCTTGAATTCTATATTCAAATTTGGCATCTTCTGTTTTTATTGATGTCTTGTCTAAATAATCAACAAAAGTTTGATTTTTGCTTGCTTCACCACCGTGATGAGCTTCATCTCTAATATAAATTAGAGTATAATTTTGAGTTTTTATTTCACTTAGAAAATCAGAGAAAATTCTATATTCGGTTAAAATTTTTCTTTTACCAAATGAAGATTTTCCTAAAATAAAAACTTTGTTTTCTGCAGCTTTAAAAGAGGGAACTGAATCTTTATTTTTTTGTTTTGAAATTGACGGAGATTCAATTCTCTCCACTATATAACTAGCGCCTATATCAAATTTATAATCATTTAAATTAATTTCCATTTGATATGGAAGTTCAGCAGAAGATAAAGTAGCGATAACAAAAATTAATTTTTGAGTACTGCCTTTTGCAATATTTTGTTGAATCATTTTATGGATTGCATTTGCAATCATAAAAGTTTTTCCACTTCCAGTTGGTGCTTGAAACTCAATGATGTGTTTTTTGTTTTCAACATTTAATGCAAAATTAAATTCATCAAGAATTTCATTAACTGCTTGTTCTTGAACTCTAGTAAGTTTCATATTTTATTCACCTTCCACTTTTATAGGCTTCAAGGTGTTTAAGTTAATTAGCACATCTCTGGGTTGTTGTGTTGCTCATTTTTCAGCATCATGAATACCAAAATCTATGAGTTCTTGAACAAAATCTTTTCTCACTTTGCTTGCTTCAGATTCAAAAATCTTGGTATTGTAATATTCAATATCAAATACTGTTAAATTTTGTTTATATGGTTTATTCTTTTTGATTCAATCAAAATCATTTTCTTTTTTAGTTCCAATTCCATTATTGATCCTATAAAGTCTTTCATAACAAACTTTTTTAGCAATGTTATTTTCATTATTTGTTACTAAAGTAAAAATTCTGTTTCCACCATCTTCACGGTTTAGTTCTAACACAGCATGTCCGGTGGTTCCTGAGCCTGCAAAGAAATCAAGGATACGAGCATTTTTGTTAGGGCAACATGCTATCAGTTGTTTAATTAAGTTAACAGGTTTAGGATATTCAAAATTGCTTTGTTTAAATATTTGCTCTATGTCAATTTTTCCATATGAATTAGAATAAATATTTTCCATCAATCTTGAAGATGACCAGTCAACACCATTTTCTTTTCCAACAATTGAATATTTATCATCAGATTGCACAATTTCAAAATCTTTATAATTTTTCACATATAAAATTGATTTTGCATTCTTACTAATAAAATCATTTTTTAAAAGTCAATCGATTCTTTTTTTAGAAAAAGATCATGTTTTTCCTTTGCGAGGCTTAAAAGTTTCCCCATTATAAATAACATCAAAAGTATATGAAGGATTCCCTGCCCCTCCGTCTAAGGGGTGTTTCAAAGTATATTTGCCACGATTATCTTCATATTTATAATCATCTCAATCATTTTTGATTTTCTTAAACTTAAATACTTTACTGAAATTTTTAAAATAAACATGAATATAATCTATGTCTTTTTGTAAATTTGAATTCCCGAAACGCCCGCCACCTTTTTTAGTAATTCTTGATAAGGTAGCACCAAAATTCTCTTCGCCAAATATTTCATCCATTAGTATTTTTAAATAAGCTTGTTCGGTATCGTCGATTGAAACAAAAATTACACCCTCTTCGGCTAAAAGTTGGCGTGCCATTCTTAATCTTTCGTTCATCATATTCAGTCAGCCTGTTCGGCTGAATTTATCTCTGTAAATAAATTTCGAAGCTTTTACTTCGTCTTTTTCGCTAAGGTTATTACCATCGCCTTTGGCAGCTTCGGTGTTATAAGGAGGATCAATATAAATTACATCAAAATAATTAGTGCCCCCCCCCGCAGTGAGTGCGGATGACTTATCTTTGAGTCTTTCTATAACAATTAAGTTTTTGAGTACATCATAGTTTTCACCAATGATTAAAACATTGTCATTTTGATTTATCGTTTCACCTCTGAATGATAATTTTTCATTCTTTTTAAGCAAGGCAACTTGGGTTGAATCAACACTAGGTGCTGCATCAAATGTAAAACCAAGTTTTACTCTTTGAATTAATAGTTGAAAGACATTATCTAAATCTTTTTCATCAGTTTGATTTAGTATTTTTTTAATCAAGTCTTTTTGATCTTGATTTAAAGATGTTTTTGACATTTCATCAATATCTTTTAAATAACTTTGTAAATCTTTTAACATTGCTTCTCCTTATTAAGTTTAATTATAACTTTCTACTTAATTTAATTTTTGAATAAAAATAAAACTTAGGTTTTCCTAAGTCTTTATTTGTTTCATCTTTTTGATTTTGAAAAATCAAAATTATCAATAATTTGAATAGCTTCTTCTAAAACTTTTTTACCAGTTTTGTGATTTGAATCAATAATTACATAAGGTATTTTGAATTCTTCAACAAGTTCAATATAAAGCTTTTTATATAAGCTATGAAGAAGCTTGAAATATTCTTCGTTTTGGTCGAAGTTATCAACTTCGCTTTCTCTTCCTCTTTCAAAAATTCTTCTCTTGAAAGTATCATAATCAACATCAATATAAATTGCTAAATCAGGATTTTCTTCAGGAAGTATTAATTCTTTGAACATTGCAGCATAACCTTCAAGATACTTTTCAGGTTTTTGTCCTTTTAAATTAACAATTCCAAAAACAAAATGTTCAAGATTAAAACGATCTAAAAAGATATGATGTTTTTTAAATGTTTTGCCGTCTTCTTTGAATTTCTTAACTGTTTTAACAAAGTTGTCTGATAAACTTTCTAAAATAAATGATTGAAATGCAATGTTGATATTTGGTTGATTTTCATAAAATCAACGTAAAAATGTATTAAAAACAGGATCATCTTTCTTGAATTCTTCAAGAAAAATAGAATCTTCATAATGTTTATGTAAACCTTTTGAAAGTGTAGTTTTCCCACTTCCAATCATTCCACTTATTCCAATAACCATATTATTATTTATTAAACCTTTCACATTTAGAAAAATCAAATTCATCAATTAATTTGATAGCTTTTTTGAAAACTTCTTCTTCTGTAAGTTCATTAGTATCAATAATAATGTAATTTAGATTGTATTTTTTTGCTTGAGAAATAAATAATGGTTTGTATAATTCAAAAAGTGTTCTGAAGTAACCTTCATTTTTCTCTCAATTAGCAGTTTCAACGTCACGCCCTCTGCAAAACAGTCTTTTCTTAAATGTATCAAAAGACATATCCAAAAAGATTGCTAAATCAGGAGTTTCATCTTGAGTTACAAGATGATTGAAAAGTTTATCATATCCTGTTAAGTATTTTTCTCCCTTAGGTCTTAAGTTTACATTAGCAAAAATGTAATGTTCAATTGAAAAACGATCCAAAAATAAATGATTATCTTTAAATGTATAACCTTTCTTTTTAAAATCTCTGATAGTTTCAGCTAACTTAGTTGTATGGTTTTCAACAACATATGATTGAAATCCCATAGTTAAGTTAGGTTGTTTTTCATAAAGTCATTTTAAAAAGGTGTTGAAAACTTCATTGTTTTCATCATATTCTTGCAACATCATTGAGTTTTTATAGTGTTTGATTAATTTAGCAGTAAGAGTACTTTTCCCCCCACTTATCATTCCACTTATACCTATCAACATCATTTCTCCTTATTCATTTTTAATAGTTTAACTTATGTTATTTTATTGAAATTTAGAGGAAAATTTTCAATTTAATTTTAAAAATTTTTTCGCACACTTTTTGAGTTATCAAAGGTGATTTTTTTGTGAAAAATGATTCACAAAGTTCTGGCCAAAGCTTGGATATATAAGTTATAAAAAATTAATCAAGTTTAATTTTGTAATCTAATCTCTTGAATTTCAAACCTCTCTAAAACAAATATCTTTAATAATGTATAATTTGAAATAAAAAGGAAAGCTATGAAACAAATTGAAAAAATAACCCCTCAAAAAGAAAATTTTGCAAGATGATATACAGACGTTGTCCAAAATGGTGACCTTATGGCATATGGTTCAACTAAAGGCTCAATAATCTTCAAGCCTCTGTCATATGGAATATGACAAAATATTCAACAAAACCTTGACAAAGAATTTAAAAAACTTAATGTTAAAAATGTTTACTTACCACTTTTAATTCCAGAAAACTTACTTAATAAAGAAAAAGATCACTTAAAAGGTTTCAATCCAGAACTTGCTACTATTACTGAAGTTGGTGGAAAAAAACTTAGTGAAAAATATTTTATAAGACCAACTAGCGAAACACTTTTCTGTGACTTTTTCGCTAACGAAGTTGAATCTTACAATGACTTACCTTTAATCTTAAATCAATGAGTAAATGTTCTTAGATGAGAAAAAACCACTAATCCTTTTTTAAGAACACGTGAATTTTTGTGACAAGAAGGTCATACAATTCATGCAACAAAAAAAGAAGCAATGGATTTAACTAAAAAAATGATTAACGTTTATCATAAATTCCTAAAAGATTATTTAGCTTTACCTACTATTATTGGAAGAAAAACTGAACATGAAAAGTTTGCAGGTGCTGAAGTTACATTAACTGTTGAAGCAATGATGAAAGATGGAAAAGCACTTCAATCAGGAACAAGCCACTATATTGGGCAAAACTTTTCAAAACCTTTCAAAATTGCTTTTAAAAATATTAATAATGAAGAAGAATATGCTTATGAAACAAGTTGAGGTGTTTCAACTAGACTTCTAGGTGCTTTAATAATGGCTCATGGCGATGATAGGGGAATTATTATTCCACCAAAAATCGCTCCAATTCAAATTGACATTGTAACATTATTTGCCAACAAAAATGAGGGTGTTTTAGAGGCTGCAAAAAACATTAAAAAATCACTTTCAAAATTTAGAGTAGAACTTGATTCAAGCGATAAAATGCCTGGGTTTAAAGCAGCAAATTCTGAAATCCACGGAACCCCAATTAGAATTGAAGTTGGACCTCGTGATTTAGAAACAAATGAGGTTATAATTGTTCGTCGTGATACACTTGAAAAAATAAAATGTTTAATTGAAAATATCAAAGAAAAAGTTACAAAACTTTTAGATGAAATTCAAACTAATTTATATGAAAAAGCTTTAGAAAGACTTAACGCAAATTTTGTAGTTTGTGAAAATTGAGAAGAGTTTGAAAAGGCAATTTCTGAACAAAAATTTGCTGTAACTTTATTTGAAGGAAACGGTGAAGATGAAGTTAAAATCAAAGAATTAACTGGGGCTTCAACTCGTTGCATTTTGCCTAAAAATTCATTTAACTTTAAAAAGTCAAAATGTTTCTATACTAACAAGAAATCAAATAGAATAGTAATTTTTGCAAAAGCTTACTAAATGCTTTATCATTTATAATAAAAATATATGAAGGAGAAAATTATGCAAAAAGTAAACAAAGAAACTTTAAAAGATCAACATCTACAAGGTAAATCAGTTTTAGTATTTTCAGCAGACTGATGCCACTGATGTAAACTTCTAAAACCTGAACTAAAAAAACTTGAAGAAGAATATAAAATCAATGTTTTTGATGTTGATGTTGATGAAGACAGAGAATTTGCTCGTGAAAACATGGTTCAAAGTCTTCCCACAACTTTCTTCTATCAAGATGGGAAATTAATTGGTTCACAACTTGGATATTTACCAAGCGAAGAACTTGTAAAAAAATTCAATTAAAAGGTCATTAGGAAATGCTACTTCTAAATAGCATTTTTTAATACTCTATTTTTTCAAATTTATTCTTTATTTAAGTAGAAAATTTGAAATTATAGTCTGAATAAAAACTCAATAAACTAACAATGCTAAATTAAATAAAAAAAATAAGGAAATTGTAAATTTACAATATAATAAAACTATGAATTTTAAACCAGAAGTATACTTTTCAGATCTAGATGGAACATTCTTAGATCTACATAAAACTGAACAAATAGTCAGTCAAACAAATATTGAAGCTGCTTTTGAAGTTAATAAAAAGAAAGCATTTATTTTCTCAACAGGAAGACCTAATTCACCATTCGTTATGCGTCTTGCCAAGCAAATTAATTCACCTTATGTAATATGTCAAAATGGTGCAGTTATTGTTGACCAAAACAACAATATTATTAAAACTTGCGAAATGGATCAAGAAACAGTAAACAAAGTAATTCAAGTTTTAAAAGAAGAAAAAATGATGTTTATTTTAAATAGTGATGGAATAATTTATGGGCCTAAAATTAAACATTGATTCTTCTCACCTTGATACAAAAATAACACTAAAAGAACATATGAAGAATTTACTAAAATTGATAAAGCGACTAAGATTTTTACCTTTGGAAAAACAAAAAGAGGTATCAAAAGATTATTTAAAAAATTAAGCGAAAGATTTATAAATTTATCGCCCCATATTGTTTCAAAAGGGTATGCAATTGAAATAACAGATTTCTTTGCAACAAAAGGAAAAGCTGAACATTTTGTATGTAATCTTTTAAACGTTGATCCTAAAAAAGCAATACACTTTGGTGATGGCGGAAATGATATTTCAACTGTGCCTTATGTGGGTGCATTTGTATGCATGAAAAATGCAACAAAAGAAATCAAAAAACATGCTACCGAAATTGGTCTTCATTTCAAAAATGCAGGTATTGCTTGAATGCTTAAAAAATATGAAGGAGAATAAAATTTAAGGCAAACTCATTGCCTTTTTTTTAATTACTTTTTTTCTCACATTTGAAGTAATTTCTCTTTATAATCTATAATTATTTGTATTATTTAAAAAATATTAATTTAAGGAGAAAAAATGTCTAAAACAAAAATTGCTATTAATGGATTTGGAAGAATTGGACGTTTAGTTTTTAGAGAAATTTTTAACGATAAAGAATTAGAAGTCGTTGCAATTAACGACTTAACAGACGCAAAAACACTTGCTCATCTTTTAAAATATGACACCACTCATGGACAAATGGATGCCAAAATTGAAGCTGAAGAAGGAAAAATTATTGTTGATGGAAAATCATACTTAGTTTTTGCTGAAAAAGATCCAGCATTACTTCCTTGAAAAAAACTTGGTGTTAACTTAGTTGTTGAAGGAACTGGCCGTTTTGTTACTCTTGAAGGTGCTTCAAAACATATTGAAGCAGGAGCGAAAAGAGTTTTAATTACTGCTCCAGCAAAAGGTGGAGATGTTAAAACTGTTGTTTATTCAGTAAATGAAAAAATCCTTGACTCAAACGACAAAGTCGTTTCAGCCGCTTCATGTACAACCAACTGTTTGGCCCCAGTTATGAATGTACTTGAAAAAGAATTTGGTGTTGAAAAAGCATTCATGTCAACAGTTCACTCATATACTGCTGATCAAAGACTTCAAGATGCACCTCACTCAGATTTACGTCGTGCAAGAGCCGCTGCATCAAACGTTATTCCTACAACAACAGGTGCTGCTAAAAGTATTGGAAAAGTTATTCCTTCACTAAATGGAAAAATGAACGGAATTGCTCTACGTGTTCCAACAATTACTGGTTCACTTATTGATGTTTCAGTAGAACTTAAGAAAAAAGTTACCGTTGAAGATATCAACAAAGCAATGAAAAAATATGAATCTGCATCATTAAAATATTCAGAAGATCCTCTTGTTTCTTCAGACATTATTGGTGAAACTCACGGTTCTATCTTTGATAGTTTATTAACAAGTAGTTTAGAAGTTGATGGTAAAACTTTATACAAAGTTTATGCTTGATATGACAACGAAAGTTCATTTGTAAGTCAATATGTAAGAACTTTAAAACATATGGCTAAACTTGGAAAATAATTAAAAAGCATCAAGCGTTGAACTTGATGTTTTTTTAATCCAAATTTAAGTCTCGTTTCATTTTTTTATATTCTTTTTCATAATCTCGTGCAATATTAAAAACAATTTCACTTACTTTTTTATAATCTTGAACTAAGTTTTGTAGACTTTTTATTTCTTCTCGCTTTTTAATATCGCTATTTATAATCTCATTAAGTTTCAAAATATAGTTATGAGCAAAGTAATTTCTTTTATCAAGAAGTTTTTTTAAAACTTCAGTATCTTTTTTATCAAAAATTTTCAAATTTTCAATTGCTGCAATAGTTGTGCCCATTGATTGAAGAGCAAAGTTTTGATACTTTTTAAGATACTTAACGTAAAACTCATCAACTTTTTCTTGTGAAATCTTATTGGTTTTAACAATAGTTTTACGTATATTTTTCATTATTTGAAAATAAAGATAAATTAATTCCAAATTTTGTTCAATATCAGAGGATAAAATAATAATCGCACCAACATTAGAATAAATTTCTCATTCAAGCTTTTTGCTTTCTTGCATTAATTTAACTCCTTAAATAGATTTTCAATTTGCTCTAAGCTAAGTTCTTCTGATCTTACGTTAGGAAGGGCTTCAATTTTTTCTAAAGCATTTAATATGTCTTCTTTATTATAAGTATGAATTAAATTATTGAAAAGTGTTTTTCTTTTAAATTGAAATAAAAGTTTTACAAAATGTAAAAACTTTTCAAGATCATAAGGTAAAGAATCCTTAAACTCTAATGTAATAACTGCTGAATCAACCTTTGGAATAGGATTAAAATTTGTTTTTTTAACATCAAATTGTTTTTTAACTTTACATACATAATTTACTGAAACTGTAAGCTTACTATATTCTTTAGTTCTAGGTTTGGCATCAAGCCTTTCACTTACTTCTTTTTGAACCATTAAAGTTGCACTTTTGATTTTTTTATAATTTCTGAGCAGCTTAAACAAAATGTCACTTGTTATATAGTAAGGAATGTTTGCTACAATTTTGACCTTATCTTTGATTTGATTAAAATCAAATTCCAAGAAATCTTGAAGCAAGATTTCAACATTATCTTGTTTTAAATTATCGCTTAATTTTTGATGTAAATCTCTATCTATTTCAAAAGCTGTTAAGGATTTAACTTTCTTGGCTAAAATAAAAGTAATTGCACCAAGACCTGGTCCAATTTCAATTACATCTTCGTTGTCAACTTGGCTTACTTCAACAATTTTTTCTTTAATTGCATCGTTAGTTAAAAAGTTTTGACCGAATTGTTTTTTAGCCTTAATTAAAGCCATCTAAACTCCATAAATTGTTTTAATATTTTTTCTAATTTGTTTAACAAAATCTTCAAGTGGCATATTTTTCATCTTTGCGATATGTTCATAAACATATCTTACATAAGGACTAATATTAGGTTTGCCACGCATTGGAACTGGTGCAAGATAAGGAGTATCGGTTTCACAAGTAATTCTATCAACAGGTAAAATGCTTACTGCTTCATTAAGCTCAGTAGCGTTTTTAAAAGTAATTACACCACTGATTGAAAAATATACATTAGGTAATTTCAAACATTTTCTTGCATATTCTACATCGCCACTAAATGAGTGTAGAACAAATTTAACATCTCTATATTCAGGTTTACTGAAAATTTCATATGCATCTTCTAATGAATCTCGAAGATGTAGCATAGCAACTATTTTATGTTTTTGAGCAACTTTTAGTTGACTAATAAAAGATTCTTTTTGAATTTCTTTTGAAGGAGAATCATCATAATGATAATCAAGGCCAAATTCTCCAATTGCGACAACATCTTTAGTAATAATTCTTTCAAGAAATTCACCATCTTGTTTTCCTGTTGCTTCAGTTGGATGAATTCCAATAACAGGATGAATTCTTTCAGGATCTTTTTTAGCAAGTTCAATAACTTCCACTGAATCTCCTCTACAAGTTCCAACAGCAAAAAGTTTTTCCATATCTTGACTTAATCAATCTTGAGAAACCTTGTAAGGACTTTCATAATATTCTCTAAAAGGATGAGTGTGAGCATCAATAAATTTCATTAGTTTACCTCCAAAAGTTTAAAAATTACTTCACTAATTTTTGTTTTTCATTTTAATGAATTTAGATGATAATCTTTACCATTATCTTCAATTA
This sequence comes from Metamycoplasma subdolum, assembly GCF_033546815.1. Classification (NCBI taxonomy): domain Bacteria; kingdom Bacillati; phylum Mycoplasmatota; order Mycoplasmoidales; family Metamycoplasmataceae; genus Metamycoplasma; species Metamycoplasma subdolum. The sequence continues at coordinate 3,722 of NZ_CP137846.1, read as the reverse complement.
AAAGATTATCAGAAATTACTTTTATTGAAGAGAAATTGATTTTGTAGATTAAAGTAGTATGTGCAAGAGAGGTAGCTTCCATATCAACAGCATATACATTTTCAAAGTTTTTGTTTATTTCTTCAATATCGTTTTTGCTAAAAAACTTATCTGCTGTTACTACATTGGCAAGGGTGATATTACTAAAAATATGTTGAATCTTTTCATTCAATTTTTTGTTTGTTGAAAAGTATTGATTTAATTTTGGAAGTTCCCCTAATTTGTAGTTTTTAAGTGTTGTTAAGTTTGTATCAAAGTACGCAAGATTTTGTGCCAAAATCAATGAACCAATTTCTATGTTTTTTATAGTTCCAGCAGGACCAATATTAATAACTTCTTCAATGTCATTGTGTGTGGCTAAAATATAACTTAAAAACATTGAAGCATTCACCTTTCCAACGCCTGTAAATGCTATATAGAATTTTCTATTTTTGTTCTTACATAAAAGCAATTTTTGAAAATCGCTATACTTTTCATTGATGCCTTCTTCATGAATAATTTCAAAGTGATTTAAAGCAAGTTCAATCTCTTCTTTTTCAGCAAAAATAAACAGTTTCATTTTCTCTCCAATAATAAGTAATTACATTAATTATAAGGTGAAGTAAATAAAAAAACTTCAAGTTGTCTTGAAGTCTTATTATCTAATATTGCTCTAATTAAACAACTAATCCTTGTTTTTTAAGTGTTCTTGCAGTTTTTGCGGTTGCACGAACTGTTTTCTTTCCACCATTTGGTTGTCTAACTGTAACTTTTTGTAAGTTAAGATCAAATGTTCTTTTGGTGGTTTGAAGTGAGTGTGATCTCTTGTTTCCACTTAGAGCTTTTTGTCCTGTTAATTTATCTCTTCCGGGCATATTTAACTCCTAATAATTTGATTTATTTATTTTACATTAAAATTTATTCTTTTTCTGAATTTGCTCCAACTTTTGCAACTATTTTATAGACTTGTGTATCAATTCAAACAGTATCACCAGGTCTTATTTTTGCATTACGTGCTTGACTTGGAATATTATTAATTTTTATTTCATGACTCTTTACAAAAAACTTAGCCATCCCGCCAGTTGGAATTAAATCTAATTTTTTAAGTAATTGTCCTAACTTTATAAATTCACCGACAATTTCTACTTTCATTTTAAAATCCTTTTTGTGGGGTGAATAGTTGAGTGTTGTTTGGATTTGAAGCACTTGTTATAACAATTCTTTGATTTCCTTTTATCAAACTAATTTTAAGTTCTCCTTCAAAAACAGAAATTGCTTCTCTTAAAAATTTACTATTTAAAGTTAATTTTAATTCTTCATCAGAAGTATAAGTAAATGCTGTTGTTTTGATTACAGATTCAGCAATTTGTTCACGAGTTGAACTGATAGTTAGAACTTTATTATTAATGTTGAACTTAATTTTGTTGTAACTATCGGTAATTATTACTGATGCTTTTGCTAGTAAGTTCGCAAGTTCTCTTTTTTCAATAATAATTTCATTTTCAAAACTAGTTGGAAGAATTTTTGAAACATCAAGATAAGGTTGTTCAATAACTTTTGATTGAATTGTAGTTCCATCAACTTGAAATGCAAGTTTATGTTCTGAGAAGAAAATTGTTACTTGTTTTTTAAACTCAAAGTTCATTAAGTCTTTTAAGTTTTTAGCCAAAATTGAAACATTAAAGTCGGCATCATTTGCAATATTTTTTGTTTCTTCAGCATATCTAAATCTATCAGTAGCAAGCATTTTTAAAACACCATCTTTTGCAACGATATTTACACAACAAAGAGTTAAATTATTTTCATTTGAACTGGCAGCAAATGAAACATTTTTTATAAGGTTTCTTCACTCTTCTCATCCAATTTTTAGTTCATCACCAAAGACTTCAAAATCGATTTCTGGGTAGTCAAAGGCATCGTATAAATTAAGTGTATACATGTCAAGCTCTGTAGCAATAGTTAATGTTTTGTCATTGCTTTTTAAGCTTAAATCTCCTTCTAATTTTTTAATTATATTTCTAAACATTGAAAGTTCAATTAAGAAAATTCCAGGAGTAATGATCTTTGCATCTAAGCTTGTTTCAACTGTATGTTTAACGCTAATTTCTCCGTTTGAACCTATGAATATAATTTTGTTGTCTTGGACCTCAACTTTGATTCCTTTCATTGCTGGAATAAAAGGATTTTGATCTATTGCTTTTGCTACTCTTTCGATTGCGTCATCTAGTAGTATTTTATTGATTACGATTTCCATTTTTTACCTTCCTATAAGTATTTATTTAAATTTTCTTTAATTCTTTGTATTGCTACTTTTACTGTTGAATTTGATTTAATGTTTGCATCAATTCATTGAATAGAAACTATTACATTCGAGTGACTCATGTCGCCAAACATTTTGCCTATTTTTTGAAGAGAATAATTGAAATTATTTTTAATTAATCAGATAGAAATTCTTCTTGCTATAACAACTTCTTCTTTCCTTGTTTTTGCAGTTAATTTCCTTTTATCAAGGTTGTAATATTTTGCCACTTGATCAATTATTTTTTCAGGCGTTATATTATCTTTAACTAAACTTACATTTTTGAAAATTGTTTGCATTGTGTAAAGATCATATGTGAAATAATCATCGCCTTCACTAATTAACTTGATCCTGTTTATTGCATTTTCAAGCGAACGTACTGAACTTGAAAAGTTTCGTGCCACAAACCTCAAAGCTTCATCTTCTCAAAGATTTACATCTATATTATGTTGTTTCAATTTGAGTTTTAAAATCGAGATAACATCATCAATTTCTGGATTAGTAATTTCTACTGTTAGTCCACCATCAAATCTAGTAATAAATCTTTCTTCAAATCCACCTAAATCACTTGGTTTTTTATCTGCTGTAATAATTAGTTGTTTCTTCTTGTCATTAATTAGTGTTGAAAAAATATTGAATAGAACATTAAGCGTACTTTCTTTGTTTGCATATTGTTGCACATCATCTAACATAACGCAGTCATAACTTAAAATTTCTTCAATTATTTTATTAAGTTCTTCCTGATTTTTATTTCTTAATTGTTCAACTATCTTGCTAGTTAAGGTATAAGGATTAATGTAATAACAACTTTTGCTTTTTTTAATGAGTTCATTTCCGATTGCATGTAAAAGGTGAGTTTTTCCTAATCCTGAAGGGCTATGAATGAATAAAGGGGAAAACTGAACTTCATCTTTTTCACATACATTTCTTGCAGATTTAACAACTAAAGAGTTAAACTTTCCAACAGCGTAATTTTCAAATGTTAAAGTTGGGTTTATATTACTTGGCAAAGGTTTTTTAACTTCATCTTTTTCTTCATTTTCAGCTTTTAGAGATTTTATTTCATTGATGTTAGCAATAAAAACTACATTTCCTTTTTCACGTTGCAAACTAACAAGTGCAGCATTTTCAATTAAATTAAAGTATTTATTTTTAATGTAATCTAAAACTGGTGCTGGCACAAAAACGTAAATTGTATTATTTTCAATATGTACAAGTCTAATTGGTCTAAAAAAATGTTCATAAGAAAAATCATCAGAAAGAGTGTTCTTGATCTCCTGAGTGAAGGTAATATTTTCTGCTGCTAATAAATTTTTTAATTCTTCTTCCATATCTAAAATTATAAATTTATCAAATAAGCGATTTTTCAAAGCAGTGATACTAACATGCAATTTTTGGCGTTTTT